>AP019755.1:1200000-1800000 GCA_006742785.1 Nitrosomonas stercoris
TTTGGTAATTATGTGGGGGGGTAAGTATATGAAGGGTAGTAAATTGATGGCGTTGCTATCAAGTTTTGTAGTTCTTTTTTCTTATTCTGGGTTGGCGTTAAGTAAATACAATTTACCGGAACCACAGACACCAATTGCTCAGCAAATATATGACCAACATATATGGATATTATGGATTTGTTTGGTGATTTTTATTGGTGTTTTTGGTGTCATGGGGTATTCCATTGTTAAACATCGTAAATCACTTGGTTATAAAGCTGCTAATTTTCATGAGAGTATGGTTGTTGAGGTAATCTGGACAATAATCCCAGTAATCATCCTTGTGGCAATATCATGGCCTGCAACAAAAACTATTATCGAGATGAAAGATACAAGTGAAGCAGACATTACTATCAAGGCTACAGGATACCAATGGATGTGGGGTTATGACTATATTCAAGGAGAGGGGGAGGGGATTGGCTTTATTAGTCAATTGGCGACGCCTCAAGATCAAATTCGTGACCAAGCGCCAAAAGGGAATGACTACTTGTTGGAAGTTGATAATAATGTAGTAGTTCCTGTTGGGAAAAAAATAAGATTACTCATGACAGCGGATGATGTTATTCATGCGTGGTGGGTACCTGCTCTTGGTGTAAAACAGGATGCGATTCCTGGGTTTCTTCGTGATGCATGGTTTAAAGCTGAAAAACCTGGAATCTTTCGTGGGCAGTGTGCTGAGTTATGTGGTAAAGAACATGGATTTATGCCGATAGTTGTGGAGGTGATGGAGCAGGAGAAATACAGCCAATGGGTGGCAGAGAAACAAAAAACAGCTGCCGCAACAAAAGTATTGAATACGGCTCTTGCTGAAAATGAGGCAAGTAAGAACTGATATATCACACATATACAGTTAAAGTATGGATGAATTGGTTTCAGATGAAAGGAGAAGATAATGGCGGTAATACAAGACGTACCTGGTCATACACATGACCATCCAACCGGTATCATGCGTTGGTTAACCACAACCAACCATAAAGATATCGGAACGCTTTATTTGTGTTTTAGTTTAACAATGTTGTTTATTGGTGGTTTTTTGGCTATGGGTATTCGGGCAGAGTTATTTATGCCTGGTATTCAGATTTTAGAGCCGGAGTTGTTTAATTCCTTTACAACATTGCATGGTTTGATTATGGTGTTTGCTGCCGTAATGCCGGCTTGGGTAGGATTTGCAAACTGGCAAGTACCATTAATGATCGGTGCTTCGGACATGGCATTTGCTCGTCTAAATAACTGGAGCTTCTGGCTATTACCAATCGCCGCATTATTGTTGGTGACTTCATTTTTTGTGCCAGGAGGTGCGGCAGCAGGTGGTTGGACATTTTATCCACCTCTGTCTACACAAGGCGGTATTGGTACAGATATGATGTTATTTGCGATCCATATTTTTGGAATTTCTTCAATCATGGGTTCTATTAATATCATTACAACCATTTTGAATATGCGTGCACCAGGCTTAACCCTGATGAAAATGCCAATGTTCCTTTGGGGGTGGTTGATTACTGCTTATCTGCTGGTGCTGGTTATGCCGGTGTTAGCAGGTGCTGTTACCATGGTGATTTTCGATCGAAATTTTGGAACAAGTTTTTTTAATGCTGCTGGTGGCGGTGATCCTATTATGTTCCAGCATATCTTCTGGTTCTTCGGGCATCCAGAAGTCTATATCATGATCTTGCCTGCATTCGGTGTAATTTCAGAAATTATTCCAACCTTCTCACGTAAACCATTGTTTGGTTATACATCAATGGTATATGCAATTGCTGCAATTGCATTGTTATCCTGCTTTGTATGGGCACACCACATGTTTACCGTTGGTATGCCAGTAACAGGTCAATTGTTCTTCATGTATGCAACCATGCTAATTGCCGTGCCAACAGGTGTTAAGGTCTTTAACTGGACAGCCACCATGTGGCGAGGTTCGATGACCTTTGAAACACCAATGTTGTTTGCAATTGGATTTATCGTCCTGTTTGTGATCGGTGGTTTTAGTGGTGTTGTATGTGCTGTAGTGCCAATTGATGTGCAAGTACAAGATACCTATTATGTTATTGCACATTTCCATTACGTATTGGTTTCTGGGGCTTTGTTTGCGTTATTTGCAGGTGCGTACTACTGGCTGCCAAAATGGACGGGTCGTATGTATGATGAGAAATTAGGCAAATGGCATTTTTGGCTGTCAATGATTTTCTTTAACGTCGCATTCTTTGTACAGCATTTCTTAGGATTAGCTGGTATGCCACGTAGAATCCCTGATTATGCGCTTCAATTTGCTGATTTCAATATGATTTCCAGTATCGGTGCATTTGGATTTGGGCTTTCTCAACTGTTGTTTGTATACATTGTCGTCAAATGTGTACGCAGCGGAGAAAAAGCTGCAGATAAAACATGGGAAGGCGCAACTACTTTAGAGTGGACGCACTTACCTTCACCTGCTCCTTATCACAGTTTTGAAACTCCTCCTGTTGTTAAGTAAAACAGGTACAGATAATGACTGAAGATAAGGATACGGAATTAAATTGCAGAAAATTACGAACTGCATTAATTCTGACTATCATGGCAGCAGCGGTTTTTATAGCAACACTTATATTTAAGTAGATATGAAACAAGACGTAACTAAAACGAGCAATATAGAGATATTAAAAAAGTTATTAATTTTTAGTGTAATTATGTTTTGTTTTGGTTACGCACTTGTTCCTATATACAAGAAATTTTGTGAAGTAACAGGTATATATGAACTGCAGCGCCCGGATACGATATCCAAAAATATCGAGGTGGATAACACAAGACTGATTAATTTGCAGTTGGATGCAAATGTTCGTAGTGGACTTTCTTGGAAATTCAGATCGTTGGAACCTCATATTCGATTGCATCCAGGCAAGCTTACGGAAGTCATGTATGAAATCAGCAATGAATCTGATGAACTGCAGCTTGGACAAGCTATTCCGAGTTATAGCCCTAAGAATTTTGAAAGATATTTGAAAAAAATTGAATGTTTCTGTTTTTCGCAACAAGAACTACAAGGCAAGGAAACCAAACAGTTACCGGTTAGATTTTTGATAGATCCTGAAATTCCAGATGATATCCATACTGTTACGATCTCGTATACTTTTTTTAATGTTAAAGATAATTAAAAGGTAGATGGATCATAAGTATTCAAAATGCTTTCTATTCTGATCGGTATCATTTCACAAATTTGTAGTTCATAGGTGGTAAATGAATGTATTTGGAATCAGTTGCTGATATAGGCTTGTAACGGTTAAGTTTAATAACAAGGAGGAAGATTACATGAGTCAAGGGTATTATGTGCCGGCCCCATCCAAGTGGCCGATCATAGGGGCAACAGCTCTGTTTTTAATGGCTTTTGGAGTGGTTGGTTCTGTAAATAGGTTGCCTGTAGGGCATTGGGTCTTAATTATAGGATTAACGGTACTTGCTTATCTGATTTATGGTTGGGTTAGAGAAGTTGCTTTAGAGAGTGAAGCGGGTAAATATAAAGCGAAGGAGGATAAATCATTTAGATGGAGTATGGCGTGGTTTATTTTCTCTGAAGTAATGTTTTTCGCATCATTCTTTGCCGCATTATATTATATGCGTGTTCTTTCAGTACCTTGGTTAGCTGGACCAGAACAAGAATTACTTTGGCCAGATTTTGCTGGAGGATGGCCAACTGCGGGTCCCGGATTTGATGAAAAATTCACTCCTATGGCAGCATGGGGAATTCCTGCTTTTAATACAACTCTGTTATTACTCTCGGGCGTGACTATTACTTTTGCACACTGGGCTCTGAAGAAGAATGATCGTGGCGCATTAAAGTTGTGGTTATTTGTCACTATCTTGTTGGGACTTACCTTTTTAGGTTGTCAGATGTATGAGTACGGCCATGCATATTCTGAAATGAATCTTAAAATGACCAGTGGTGCATATGGATCAATTTTCTATATACTGACGGGTTTCCATGGATTTCATGTATCTGTTGGTACCATTATGCTGATCTCGATATTCTTTAGAATATTGAATGGCCATTTTACTCCGGATCAACATTTTGGTTTTGAAGGTGTAGCGTGGTACTGGCATTTTGTTGACGTTGTCTGGCTAATTTTGTTTATTTTTGTTTATTTAGTGTAAATAGCAGCAACAATAAGTAATAAAAATAAATTCGGCTCTTTTTAATTAAAGAGTCGAATTTATTAACTTTTTATAGTTGTGTATACAAGGCTATGCCTGGTTTTTTACAACAATTTAGACCTTCATTGTGGTCAACAATCGTCACACTTCTGGCAATCTTGCTGTTTTTAAAATTGGGTTTCTGGCAGCTATCCAGAGCAGAAGAAAAAGATAATCGTTTTTCACTTTTGGAGCGCTACGCTCAACAGCCACCAGTTACAATTCCATCATCATTAGTGAAACTGGATGATTATTTGTATCGTCGGATCGAGGTTGATGGATATTTTGTGCCAGAACAAAGCATTTTTCTTGATAATAAAATTTATCAAGGTGTTGCAGGTTATCATGTACTCACACCATTACGGTTAGTTGATAGTTCTGTTTATATAGTAGTTAATCGGGGATGGGTTGCAGGTGGTAACGATCGTTCGATTTTGCCTGATATTTATACGCCGAATGAGTTGATTCATTTGGTAGGAATTGTGGTTTCACCATCAATTAAGGCTTTATCACTATCGGATAATAACGTTGCCGGTAAAGTTTGGCAAAATTTTGATCTTGGTCGTTATCGTGATATGACTAATTTTGCTTTGCAACCTCTGCTGCTGTTGCAACAAAATAATGTAGTGGATGATAACTTGATCCGAGAATGGGAAACACCTGACTCTGGATCTGCAAGAAACACTGGTTACGCTTTTCAGTGGTTCTCATTTGCAGTATTAGCTTTTATTCTCTATCTTGTACTAAATGTCAAACGAAAAAATAACGGGTAGTCGACTCAAGCTGATTTTGATAATACTGGTGATATTATCTCCAATTATAATTTCATCTTTTTTGCATCGATGGAATTTTCATCCCGGTAGTACCGTGAACTATGGTGAATTACTGGAACTGAAGCCGATACAAGGCGTTGCTACAAATATTGAAGACAATACGATTTTTCGTAATCGGCAGTTAAGAGATGCATGGAATTTACTGATTATTGATTCAGGAAAATGTGATGGATATTGTCAAGAAAAACTTTATATAATCAGACAGGTACGTTTGGCGCAACATGTAAATAAAGATGTGATCCAACGAATATGGCTAATTAATGACAATATCGAACCTGATTCTGATATTCGTGATAAATATGAGGGAACCAAGCTAATTTTTGCCCAAGGAAAAGAGTTGTTGGATGAATTTCCCTTTGGACCTGAAACTAGTCAGCAGGATTATATTTACCTAATTGATCCTATCGGGAATTTGATGATGCGATATCCTAGAAACCCGGATCCTAAAAAAATGATTAGTGACTTAAAAAGATTATTAAAGCTTTCACATCCAACTGACCATTGATTGGGATGTTGTTCCCATAATGGAAAAATATTTTAGAGATGTGAACAAACAATAAAATGGTACATAGGTCTGATAGATCTTTAAGAAAAAACAGTTTTATGAGGAGTGAGTAATGTCAGCAAGTCCATTAGTTTGGCAACAGGCAACCACACGAATTCAACAATTTTATCGACTTACCAAGCCACGAGTCGTTTCCTTAATTGTTTTTACTGCTGTTATTGGCATGTTTCTATCTGTTCCAGGTGCAGTGCCTCTGGATAAATTGATCCTGGCGACAATTGGCATTGCGCTTGTTGCTGGTGCCGCTGCAGCACTTAATTGCCTAGTTGAATACAAATATGATTCAGTGATGGCTCGAACAAAGGGTAGGCCTCTTCCACTAGGCAAGGTCAGTGTTCCTGAAACATTGTTTTTTTTAATGATTGTGGGCGGAACAGGACTTTTTACCCTCCATCATTGGATTAATCCCTTAACCATGTGGCTAACCTTAGGTACTTTTGTAGGCTATGCAATCATATATACGGTTATTCTTAAGCCACTGACACCACAAAATATTGTTATTGGTGGCGCATCTGGCGCAATGCCACCCGTTTTAGGGTGGGCTGCAATCACCGGTGAAGTATCCGCAGATGCCTTGCTGTTGTTTCTCATCATTTTCGCTTGGACGCCTCCTCATTTTTGGGCTTTGGCGCTTTATCGAAAATCAGATTATGCGAAAATTGGCATGCCTATGTTGCCGGTGACGCATGGAGAAGAATTTACTCGTCTGCATGTATTGCTTTATACAATTATTCTTTGTATCACGACAATCATGCCGTATCTCACCCAAATGAGCGGATTAATCTATCTCGGTAGTGTAATTATTCTGGATGCAATATTTTTGTACTATGCTATTCGGATTTACTTGCATTATACGGATCAAATTGCTAGAGAAGCTTTCCGCTATTCTATTCTCTACTTGACATTATTATTTGCTGCACTGTTAGTAGACCACTATTTTTATTTTTGAGCGATAGGGATTAACTATTCATAAGCAATAACACTGGCCAAGAAAATATCTTTATCAGTGTTATTGTTTAAATATTTAAGGGAATAATTTTCCAGGATTCAAAATATTGTTAGGATCAAATGTCAATTTGATCTGCTTCATTAGAGTTAATGTCACATCATCCAATTCTTTAGTGATATAAGGGCGCTTTTCGGAGCCAATACCATGCTCACCTGACAGCGTACCGTTGAGGTCAATCACCAGATCAAAAATCTGATCCAAACATTCATAGGCACGTTCACTTTCTCCCGGTTTATCTGGATCAACTAGTAAATTAACGTGAATATTTCCATTGCCTGCATGACCGAAATTGACATTAGGTATCTGGTATCGCTCACACAGTGTGGTTAATCCAGCTAGCAATTGCGGAATTTTATCAACGGGTACCACAATATCTTCATTAATTTTTTTGGGCGCAATATCGCGTAATAAGGGAGACAATGCCTTCCTTGCCTTCCATAGCTCTGTTGTATTTTGAACTGGCGCTGCTGTGAGCAGACCGTCATTTTGACAAGCAGCAAGCAGTTTATCGGTTGCTGCTGTAATCTCGTGTTCCGTGCCATCTACTTCGATCATCAGCATAGCGCCAGTGTCATGCTGCAACATGGTTGGATTTCTGGAACGAATAAGATCAAGCGAGCCTGAATCCAAAAATTCAAGTGCACTTGGTCCTTGTGGTTCTCGCATGATAGTGGTGATGGCTTGTGCGCAACTATCAATATCGCGATAATGGGCGACCAATCCGCCTTTGGCCGCAGGCAATGGTGTCAATTTAAGTGTTGCTTCGGTGATAACTGCAAGTGTGCCTTCTGAACCAACCAGCAGCCGAGTCAAATCATAGCCTACGACCCCTTTCGTCGTGTAACAGCCTGTTTTAATAACGTTTCCTTGTCCTGTGACGGCAATTAATCCTAAGACGTGATCACGAGTAGTGCCGTACTTGACTGCATGTGGCCCGCCAGCACCAGCAGCGAGATTGCCACCAATACTTGAAAATGCAGCGCTGGAAGGATCGGGCGGCCAGAAAAAGCCATGAGGTTTGCTGGCAACTTGCACAGCTTCATTCAGTACGCCAGGTTGAGCAACTAGCACTCGATTAGCTGCATCAACTGCGATGATTTGTATCATTCGTTCCAGTGAAAGTGCAGTTCCCCCTTGTTCTGCCAGACTACCTCCAGCAGTGCCTGTGCCACGTCCACGGGGAGTAATTGGGATCTTAAATTTATTGCACAGTAAGATTACTTGGGCGACTTCGTCAGTGGTTAAGGGGAAAATGACGCAATCAGGAGGGAAATATTTTTTACTGTTATCGTAAGCATAGGCATAGCAATCAACAGGATCGAGATAAAGACGATCTGCTGGAATGAAATGCTGTAGTTGCTGAATAAATTCGGTGGGCAACATTGATAAGTGCCGATAAAGATTCTTCAGTGAGATATTAAATGATGCTTGGAAGAGCCAAAATGTTTGTGATGTTTTTTCCTGAATTAATTATTTCACCAATGTTTTTAGAGATGCCTTAATCAAGATATTCAAATACCTTCACCACCTTGCGAACGCTTTCTGTGGTGCTGGCAATACGCGTAGCTGCATCTCCTTCTTTGCGGCTAACCAGGCCAAGTAAATATACAACACCGTTTTCAGTGATAACTTTTACATGGTTCACTTGGAACACCTTGTTGTTTACAAACCGAGCTTTTACTTTGGAAGTAATCAAAGTGTCATTGCTGCGTGAAGCCAAGGAACTTTTCGGAGCGATAATAACTTCGTTGGCAATGTTTTGTACATTTTCAATGCTCATTGCCAATTTTGCTACTTCTACTTTAGTAGCTTCGTCTGGTACTTCACCAGTTAATAGAACATTGCGATTAAAGCTGATCACGTTGATGTGAACTTTATCCCCTAATTGTTCACCGATTCTTCGACTGGTTTTGAGTTCGATGCTCTCATCTTCAATATAGGTTCCGCTGCTACGTCGATCCTCTACCATTAATGCTCCTGCGCCAGCCCCAACCCCTACCCCCGTTAAAACTATCGGTGCACAGCCTGGCAAAATAAGAAACAGGATGGATATCCATAATGCCGATTTGATAAATGTGTTTCGCATAATAGTTTTTTTAAATATAAATAGATTTAATTTTTGACCAAGAGTAGAAATCAAATGCAAGTGACTGAGCTTGCAGTAAAATAACATAATAAGATTGAGCATATAGCTTAACATTACTTTTACCTGTAATTCGGAATGAATTATTACTATTTTTCTTTAATTTCGTGAGAGTTACAAATGATAGTCAGAACCATATTGGTTGTAGATGATTCACCAACTGATCGTCATATTATTTCCAGTATACTGATCCAAAACGGCTATCAGGTGGATATAGCAGAAAGTGGTGAGGAGGGAGTGGCCAAAATTAAGGAGATCAATCCGGATTTAATCCTGATGGATGTGGTCATGCCAGGTATGAATGGCTATCAGGCGACTCGACTCATCGCACGCGACAGTGCTACAGCGCATATTCCAGTTATTTTATGCACTACCAAAGATCAGCCAACTGATAAGATTTGGGGATTACGTCAAGGTGCACAGGACTATATTACTAAACCAGTAGTGGCTGCGGAGTTGCTGCAAAAGATTGCTAACCTGAATTAGCTACTATATAGAATCAATTGATTGAGTTCATTTGTATGCTGGTTGGGGTTATTCATTGGTGTTAACGGCACAATCTGGTCAAAATATTCAAAAAACATCATCCACGATTCCTGTATTGGGTATCACAGTGAATGAAGAGCGTTGGCTGATTCCGATGCGAGATATCAAAGAAATATTACTCGTTCCTTCCATCACACCAGTATTTTTAACCCAACCCTGGTTTTTGGGAGTGGTAAATATACGAGGTATTATTTATGGCGTATCAGATTTAAATGCTTATCTGAACAAAGAACCAGTAAATATTAACGTGAAAACAAGGATATTTTTGCTTGCTTCCTATTTAGGAACAGGCTATGCCTTGTTAGCAGAAAATATGCTGGGTATTCGAGATTTAACTGAATTTACACTACAGTCAGATAGTAAAGATCAGCAACCGGTTGTTGCTGCTCAGTATCAGGATCGGCAAAACAGATACTGGCGTATGCTGAATTTACCAGCATTGATGCAACTTGATTCTTTTCTTGACGTAAGCCGCTAAAATACCTGTTATCGCATTTCTCTGATTATCAAAAATTTGCATCCTATGCCATCTTCCGTTGACGTTAACGAAAAAGTTGAAATTCTCGCAGAAGCGCTGCCCTATATACGACGTTTCCGTAATAAAACCATCGTAATCAAATATGGCGGTAACGCCATGACTGAGGAAGCACTGAAACAAGGTTTTGCCAAAGATGTAGTGCTATTGAGATTGGTAGGTATGAATCCTGTTATTGTGCATGGTGGCGGTCCGCAAATAAATAACATGCTCAAGCGGGTGGGCAAGGAAGGCGTGTTTATCCAGGGTATGCGCGTGACCGATGCTGAAACCATGGATATTGTTGAAATGACATTGGGTGGGCTGATCAACAAAGAAATTGTTAACTTGATCAACCGTCATGGTGGGCAAGCGGTGGGATTAACCGGCAAGGATGGCATGTTTATTCGTGCTAAAAAAATGTTAATCAAGGACAAGGAAAATGCTGGAAAATGGATCAACCTTGGTCAGGTGGGCGAAATAGAGCACATTGATCCGACATTAATCAAATTACTGGACGCGCGTGACTTTATTCCAGTCATTGCCCCGATAGGCGTGGGAGAAGAGGGCGAATCCTATAATATCAATGCCGATCTTGTGGCAGGACATCTGGCAGAAACTTTACAAGCAGAAAAACTGATTTTGCTCACGAATACCCCTGGTGTACTAGATAAAGCGGGTAATTTACTTACTGGTTTGACAGCCAGCCGTGTGGACGAATTATTTGCAGATGGCACTATCTCCGGCGGCATGCTGCCAAAAATTGGGTCGGCAGTCAGTGCCGTGAAAAATGGTGTTAAATCTTGCCATATCATCGATGGGCGCGTGCAGCATGCGTTGCTACTTGAAATACTAACGGATGCAGGCGTGGGGACGCTCATCAAAAGTGAAGAGTAAAATAACCTAAATTTTACTTGTTCGCTTGACAGAGATATTGCTGGTTATTTTTCGTAGTACTGTCATATTTACCTATATGATAGCTAAATCTTTGCTGATACAGCCTATAAATGCATAGCTGCAGAAAACTTATCATGCCTGGACAAATATCAGGTGGGAATCACAAGTCTGCAGAATCTATTAACGAGGAAATATAATGAAACAAGAAACAATTGCTATTCACGGCGGCTTTGCTGGTGATCCACAAACTCACTCAGTTGCAGTACCAATCTATCAAACCACCAGCTATTACTTCGATGATACTCAACATGGCGCCGATCTGTTTGATCTGAAAGTAGAAGGCAATATTTACACCCGCATCATGAATCCAACCACTGCTGTGTTGGAGGAAAGAGTAGCTTTGCTAGAAGGAGGTGTGGGTGCACTGGCATTTGCTTCCGGCATGGCTGCGATTACCGCTAGTGTACAAACCTTGGCCAAAGCAGGCGATAACATTATTTCTACTAGCCAAGTATATGGCGGCACTTATAATTTCTTTTGCCATACGCTACCTAATCAAGGCATTGAAGTACGCATGGTAGATGCACGTAATCCAGCGGCATTTGAAGAAGCAATTGATGACAATACCAAATTGGTATTTTGTGAATCAATTGGTAATCCAGCCGGCAATATCGTGGATATTGCTGCGCTAGCGGAAGCAGCGCACTCAAAAGGTGTGCCGCTTGTAGTGGATAATACTGTGGCTTCTCCGGCGCTATGTCGTCCTTTTGAGCATGGTGCTGATATTATCGTACATGCGTTAACCAAATATCTGGGTGGACATGGCACCAGTATTGGGGGAATCATCGTGGATTCCGGTAAATTTCCCTGGAAAGACAGTCCGCGTTTTCCGCAATTTAATAACCCAGATCCCAGTTATCATGGTGTGGTTTATGTTGATGCTTTTGGCCCGGCAGCCTTTATTGGTCGTGCCCGTGTGGTGCCACTACGTAACATGGGTGGTGCCATTTCACCATTTAACTCTTTTTTAATTCTGCAAGGCATTGAAACGCTACCGCTACGCATGGAACGACACTGCTTCAATGCTTTGGAAATCGCGCGCTACCTGCAAAAGCATCCAAAGGTTGGCTGGGTTAACTTCGCAGGGCTAGAAGATAGTCGTGATTATGCTCTAGCACAAAAATATATGGATGGCGGTATTCCATCCTCCATCCTGAGCTTTGGTATCAAAGGTGGGCGTGAAGCCTGTGCCCGCTTCATGGATAAGCTGGGACTAATCAAACGCTTGGTCAATATTGGTGATGCAAAAACGTTGGCTTGTCACCCTGCTACCACCACCCATCGCCAGCTCAATGACGAAGAACTAGCCAAAGCTGGTGTTAGCGCCGATCTGGTCAGATTGTGTATTGGCATCGAACATATTGACGACCTAATCGCTGATATAGAACAAGCTTTCAAGGAAGTGTAAGGTACATATTGCTCGATAAGCCCAGTTTCAACCTCATAACGAAGAAACTGGATGGATGACCAGACGCTACGATACTCTTTGTTACCCCATTACTAGATTGCTTCAACTCGTTGGGTTTTGCAATGACGCTGAAGAAACTGCCGCTGCAACAACGAAGCACGTCTTTGCGGCCACCGTAGGTGGGAAGCAATCCAGTACAACCGTTCAACGGAGGCAAGCAGTTATCTTTTCAGCCCGCTGACGTCGCTGCTGGATTACCACGTCGCGTTGCTCCTCGTAATGACAACGAAAAAATTACCACTATTCCGGATCACCACAATCTCATCAGGATTCGCGACGAGGCTGAAGAAGCTGATACCACAACAGTAAAATACGTCTATTCCAGATGAGAATGCAAGCATAGGATGATGGCATAAAACGGTCTTTGCGAAACGGCGTAGCCGGTGAGGCAATTCAGTATAGAGCGTTTTTCTTTTAATTAGAATTACTGGAATTCCCCTGTACGTTAAAATAAGAAAGGATAGGAGGTGAGAGATGCCGAAAGCTTATTCAGAGGATTTGCGCTGGCGGGTAGTGGCGGACACAGAAAAGGGTCTGAGTATCAGAGCCGTGGCCGATAAATATTCAGTCAGCCCCTCATTTGTATCGAAGATAACCTGCCTGTGGAGACGGGAAGGGAGCGTTTCCCCGCGCAAGATTGGAGGTTACCGGCGTCATGCGTTGAGCGCCCATGCTGCAGAGGTCAAGGGCAAGCTTCTGGAGGATAAGGACATAACGCTTGCGCAGCTGTGCGATTGGATTGAAGAGACTTTGGGGGTTCGTGTCCACGTTTCCTCGGTTGACCGATTTATCCGCTCGCTGGGATACAGTTATAAAAAAAACACTGAAGGCCAGCGAACAAGAGCGTGCTGACGTGGCGGCGGCAAGGCTCATTTGGCGAGACTGGCAAAAGACCTGCGATCCCGCTCGCCTGATCTTTCTCGATGAAACGGGAGCAAGCACGGACATGACGAGGCAGTATGGCCGCTGTCCTGTGGGAGAGCGATGCTATGACCATGCTCCCGGCAGTCACAAAACCATGACTTTCGTTGCCGGATTGCATCTTGACGGTTTGCTTGCGCCGTGGTGTCTGGATGCGCCCATGAATGGCGCAGCTTTCCTGGTTTATGTGGAAACCCAGCTCTGCCCTGCACTCAAGCCAGGTGATATCGTCATCTGCGACAACCTGAGCAGCCACAAGGTTGCCGGTGTCTGGGAGATGATCAAGGACAAAGAAAGGTGCAGAAATCCTTTATCTGCCGCCTTATTCTCCCGACCTCAACTCCATTGAACAGGTCTTCTCCAAAATCAAAACCCTCCTGCGTAAAGCCGCCGAACGATCCTTTGATGCTCTCTGGACCGCTATCGGCAGCATCATTGAAACCATCCGGCCCCAGGAATGCCGTAACTACTTCACCAACTCCGGCTATGTATCTAACTAAACGAGAAATGCTCTAATCGTGACAATGAAGGAAGTTAGTTATCTTTTATTCCCCAATGAATGTTGTCACTGGATCGACGCATCCTTGTGATATTTGGATGATCGTGTGCTGTACACCGTGCCTCAAATAAGCGTGCAAGCGCAGGATAAGGGGTAATAGTGAGCAAGGTTTATGCAGTAGTTGTTTTAGCAGGTCTTCTAGGACGTGGTGTGGTGAGGCCTTTTAGCACGATGTAGAGCGCGAATAAAAAGGCAAGGCTCCATGCAAGCGCTGCGATTGCCAGTAGTAGTTCTCGATTGCCACTGAAATCAGCCGCCATGCGGGTGATGGCGGCAAGAGTCATATAGCTTGTCATTGTAACAATGAGTGTGATGCGCGAAGGATATTGTTTGATATGCAATAGAGTAACGCGCACGATGACATTGGTGGCCAGCGTGCCTAATGCTCCGACGGTGATGGCATGTGCTGCGGTGCTGAAATAGAGTCCCCCTTCCCACTTGCTCCATCCAAGTAAAATAAGTCCTAATGCTAGCCAACCGTAACCCAGACCGAGGCAGAGTAAATCTGGCCGTGCTCGACAGTGCCATAATTGCCAGCGTGATAAGCGAATACCAGCGATTAAACCGCTGCTGATCAGTAATAATCCAGAAAGAGAAGCGGCGATTGGGGCAAGGAGGTAAGCGGCAGTAATAATTAGGATGAGGCTGCCTTCCAATCTGGGTTGCACGCGCGCAGTTAATTCTTTGCCTTGGCGATAAAATTCTCCGGCGGCAGCAGGTGCCAGCATGCGTCCGCCAATGAACAGCATTAACAAGGCAAATAGCTGCACACTTTCGTCAATCAAGTAACGATGCAGTAGATGCGCATCAAATTGCCCGGCAAGAATAATGATGACAGTGAGTGCACAAATTAGGCCGATCAGAGGAACGAGGGAGCGATTGCGCCATTTTTTGGCTGCCCATAATCGAGGTAGCAGGCGTTGTGCGAGTAATAGAACAAACAGTGCGTTACAGAGGAGCATTAGCCAAGAAAATGGTGCGATAAGATCCGCGATCCTGGCCAGTAACCAGAAGCCGACAAACCAGATTAAGCGTCGTGCAGGCATGGGGCCTAATAAGTAGCCTGCGATTAATGCGGGCGCCAAACCAAACAGCATTTCAAAGGCATGGCCGGTTGGCATTAGCAGAATCGTCGGCCCGTAACCATACCGAGCCGAAATAGTCAACGGAATGACCAAGATAGCATGTAGACAAGCTGCGGTGAAAAACCATTGGTGTGCGTAGGCTTTGTCTGTGCTTGCTAATAAGCGTGAGAACCAGGAAGTGGTGGGCGTACTATTATTCATGCCTGTGTGAGTTGAAAACGGCTCATCAACCGGCAATGTATTTTGCCCGGCTGTGAGGATAAAAGCAGCGCGTTTTAATCGTTATGCGTGCGTGCCTGGGTAATACGGCTGCCAGGAGGCACGCTGCGTGTTAACCAAACATTACCTCCAATAGTGGAGCCTTTGCCAATGGTGATACGCCCCAGAATAGTGGCACCTGCATAAATTACCACGTCATCTTCCACGATGGGATGGCGATCGATGCCTTTAACCAGTGAGCCATCTTCGTCCACCTGAAAGCTCTTGGCGCCGAGTGTCACGGCCTGATATAGCCGTACATGGTTGCCAATAATCGTAGTTTCGCCAATGACAACACCGGTACCATGATCAATAAAAAAACTTTCGCCAATTTTTGCGCCGGGATGGATTTCAATACCAGTTTGTGAATGGGCGATTTCAGAAATCATACGAGCAATGAGCGGAGTACCTAATTGGTATAGTTCGTGCGCCATGCGGTGCCAAGTAATGGCAGCGACACCAGGATAGCATACCAGCACTTCATCAATACCACGGGCGGCAGGGTCACCTTCATAAGCAGCCAGCACATCGTTGTCTAGCAGGCGGCGGATGACAGGTAATTGCTTGGCGAATGCGCGTGTAATTTCAACCGCTTGAGCGTAGCTCTTTTGATCGAGTTTTTCAGTGCCAGCATTAAAGTGCAATTCATGCTGAATTTGTACCAGCAAAGCGCGTAAGGTTGAATTCAAGATATGGCCAACGTAATGATCAACCCCTTCTACTGCCAAGTCAGAGGGCCCAAGACGGTTGGGAAACAGTGCGGTGCGTAACCCTTCGATGATGCTAGCGAGTACTTTACGCGAGGGAAGCCGGGGCGGCCTGATATGACCTTGCCGATTAATTAGTGCAGTAGTACGTACATCGCGTAATTCAGCCACAATGTCGTTGATTTGCAAATGAGTACTTTTTAACAGTAAATCACCTGCGCCATTAATATTGGTCACAATACCTCCCGGTTTATTATTATGAGTGTGTTGAAAAGTGAGCGATTGGGTAAAGCATAAAATCAGCTTGGCTGGTTGTATTTTATTGATTGGTTTGCTTTGTGCTATGTATTTATTGCCTGCTGTGCCTGTGTTAATTGTGCAGGCAACACGGGTGCACCATTGTACCCACCCAAGGTGATTTTTAGCTGATATTTCCAGTTTTTGGCGTAGTATCGTCACGATCACATATTTTAATGGAGCGATTATTCTCGGAGCTCGCTCAATCAGGAGGAAAAAAGTTGATGGAACAAGCGTTGTTATATGGCGATATTGGTGGCACTAAAACTTTGTTGTGTTCCGCCGTGGTTAAAAATGGCGTGATTGAGCCGCGGCACGAGCTACGTTATGACAGCCGCCAATATGCTAGCTTTGATGCCATCCTAAAAGACTTTTTACAGCAATCCGGTTGTCAGCCATTTGCTATGTGTCTAGCAGTGGCAGGCCCGGTAGTTGATCAACAAGTGCATTTGACTAATTTACCGTGGGTGATGCGTGCAGATACATTGGCTCAGGAATTTGCTATCCCGGCAGTAAAAATCGTGAATGATTTTGAGGGGATGGCTGCCTCAATTGAAATTCTTCCGCCGGAAGATCTGGTTATGCTACAAGCAGGCAGTCCCTCCATAAATGCCATGCGAGTGGTATTGGGTGCAGGCACTGGCATGGGAGTTGCCTGGTTGATTAAACAGGGACAACATTACACACCGTTGGCGACTGAGGCGGGTCATGTTGATTTTGCGCCGACGAGTGAGTTGCAAATTGAATTGCTACGGTATTTGATGAAAAAATATCAGCGCGTTTCAATTGAACGTCTGCTTTCCGGCCGCGGATTGACTCATATATTCAATTTTCTGCAGAGCACTGCAGCAACCAATGCGCATCAGCGATTAGGTATGCTAGAGGGCGATCAAGGAGCAACCATTACGCAGCTGACTTTTAAACAACAAGATCCACTTGCGCAACGGGCATTGGATATATTTGCTGAAATTTATGGTGCGTATGCTGGTGATCTGGCATTGGCTGGCTTGTGCCGAGGCGGAGTGTATCTGGCGGGAGGAATTGCACCGCGGATTGTTCAGGTGCTGCAGCAACCCGGGTTTACCCAATCTTTTGGTAATAAGGGGCGTTATAGCGAACTGGTACGTGAAATTCCGGTATATGTGGTCATGAATGCAAAAGCTGGTTTGCTGGGTGCAGGCTTGTTGGCGCAGCGTATGTTGCACTAAAATTTGACTTGAAACCAAACAACTGGAGATAACGCACATGGGTGGATATGAGGCACTGGTTGCAACGTTGGCGTTAACTATGGGCAGTGCTTGGGCCAGTGGCATCAATTTGTACGCAGCCTTATTAGTGCTGGGTATTAGTGGCGCAACGGGCAACGTCACCTTGCCGCAGGAACTGGCGATATTGGAAAATCCGCTGGTGATTGGGGCGGCCGGCGTGATGTATTTTGTGCAGTTTTTTGCTGACAAAATACCAGGTATCGATAGCATTTCAGATGCCGCGCAGACATTTGTGCGCATACCAGCAGGTGCTATGTTGGCGGCGGGCGCGGTGGGAGATGTTTCGCCTGCGCTGGAAATTGCCGCAGGTATATTGGGTGGTGGAACAGCTGCAACCAGCCATGCCACCAAAACGGGAACACGCCTGGCAATTAACACCTCGCCAGAACCTGTCAGCAACTGGACTGCTTCCGTCAGTGAAGACGTAATGGTGTTTGGCGGTTTATGGGCAGCCCTGAATCACCCGATCCTGTTCTTAGTCTTGTTTATTATCTTTATTGGCTTAGAACCTGTTCAAAATCTTTTTTTTGGTAGATACTCTCTGGATGAGAAAATACTATCCTAGCGACATTAGTCGAGAACAATTTGAGCAGGTTCGCCTGTTGTTGGAGGGTGCGAGGAAGAAGACACGTCCGCGCACCGTGGATCTGTACGAGGTGTTTTGTGCGGTGCTATATTTGCTCAAGAGTGGCTGCCAGTGGCGTCTGTTGCCGGACAGTTTTCCGAAGTGGCGCACAGTGCACTCGTACTGGGCCATCTGGAGTGAGCCAGATGCGGAGGGAGTGAGCCTGCTGGAGCGGGCGTTAAAAAAAATCCGTTGGCGCGGTTCGTACCAGACAGGGGCGCAGCGCTTGCAGCACGTTCTTGATCGTGGACGCGCAGAGCGTGAAAAACACGGACACGGCGGGCCAGAAGGGTTATGACGCTGGCAAGAAGATCTCTGGTATCAAGCGTCACATCGCAGTTGATACCCAGGGCTTGCCGCATGCCATTGCGGTGACGACGGCAGAAGTGACTGACCGCAAAGGGGCGTTGCAAGCCCTGGAGCACTGCAGACCAAGCTTGGGAAAAGTACAAAGTCTGCTGTGCGATAGCGGCTATACCGGAGAACCATTTGCTGAAGGCGTGCGAGAAATTCTAGGAAAACTGGTTACGGTGCAGATTGCCAAGCGCAGTGAATTGCATACCTTCGCCGTTATCCCCAAGCGTTGGGTGGTGGAGCGCAGCTTTGCCTGGCTGGAGAAGAATCGACGGTTGTGGAAAAACTGCGAGCGTAAACTCAATACCAGCTTGCAATTCATTCAGCTGGCATTCCTGGCTCTTTTGCTTAAAAGATTTTGAACAGGCTCTTAGCAATCTGGTTGCTACCAAAATTATGGAGATTAATTAAAGGATTGCTGGTGAAAACCGGCCAGTTTTTGAGAATAGTGCGCTCCGAGCCTTCTGTTGCTATTTCAGCATCTACTACGGAAAGTGATGCTGATCAAGAATAAAAATGGTTAACTTGCAGTGTGATTTGCAAGGAAGTTGTTTATGTGGTGACAGAAGTCAATTTCCCGTATCCGTGATTTCACCCCGAAAAATAAAATACGCTGCACCTAGGATACATAAACCTGCCCAAAGATAGTCGAGTTTAAGTGGCTCTTTCATGTAGAACAGGCTAAAGGGCACAAACACAGACAGCGTGATAATTTCTTGCAGAATTTTGAGTTGGCCAAGCGACAATACGTTGAAGCCAATTCTGTTTGCTGGCACCTGTACCATATATTCAAAGAAGGCAATTCCCCAGCTTATGAGTGCTGCTAATATCCATGGTTTGGAACTCAAGTCTCGCAAATGCGCGTACCAAGCAAATGTCATAAACACATTGCTGATCAATAACAACCCAATGGTGATTCCAATTTCGCGCATAGTGAAACTTAATCGTTTGCTAATCCGTTTCAAATAATTCAATCGATTTGGATTGCATCAATCGAACAAAGGGGATAGCTGGATCAGGTGCTTGGATCAGCTGATCAACCAATCGTCTTTTCTCCTGGCCTGTTATCACCACGATGATGCGTTGGCTGTTGAGCAGTGTTGGTAGGCTCAGGCTAATGCGTGGCGAAGGAGCAGCAGGTGGGGTGGCAGCTTGGCAGAGGTTGGTTGAGGTGGTGTCGATAGTCATACCGGGAAATAAGGAGGCAATGTGACCATCGGCTCCCATCCCAAGAATAACTAAGCTGAGTGGTAGCGGTAAGGCAGATAGCTGAGTGTTGAGTTCAGCGATTGCTTCATCTGGCTGAGCATGTTTGGTTTTGAGTGGGATGAAGCGCGGGGCAGGTTGCAGGTGTTGCAAGAAGTATTCACGTACCAATCGTGCATTGGATTGATCGCTGGTTGGCTCTACCCAGCGTTCATCACTGAGGGTAACAAACAGCTGTTGCCAAGGGAGTGCCATTTTTGCTAACTGGGGTAGATAGACGGTGGGAGTGCGTCCACCGGGTATGACCAAACTGGCATGACCATGTTGTTCTATGGTGTCACGCAGAGTGGCAGCAACAGATTGTGCCAGTTCGGCAGATAATGAGGCTAGATCCTTGAAAGGATGACGTTTTATCAAGTAGTCAGTGGACATAGGTCAGCAACAATTTCAACAGATTCGGGAAAAGGATTGTCGTCGCCCGGGCGAACGCGCCCGAGAAACACAACATTGTTTTGGTGCGCACTTTCGTAATCAGCCATGGCATCACCAATCATGAGTACCCGTTGTGGATCAAGCGCATGAGTGGAGAGAATATCGGCCACCAGTTCCTCTTTCAAGCGCGGAGAGCCATGTACTGACGTGAAGTAGCGTGTCAAATTGCGGCGTTCAACAATAGTGTGCAGTTCGTTTTCCGGGGTGCCAGAAGCAACAAACAGTGGGATTTGGTTGACCATTTTATCCAGTAAAGCTTCCACGCCTGCCACAGATTGACTGGCAATGACAGCTTGCATGACTAATTCAGAAAATTGCTGAGCAAGTGCTTGTTCTTCTGCTTGAGTGAGCGGTGGGCCATTGAGCAAGTTTTCCTGGTAATAATGGAATTTCAGGTAGCGCGACATGCCGCCATTGGCGCGGTGATAGTCAACTACTGCAGTAGTCACTGCTTCGCCATGATGACGATATAAGTCAGCAAAGGCTTGGGTTTTGATGTCGCCCGATTCGACGATGACACCGTCAAAATCGAAGATGATGGCGTGCCAGTAATCCAATGGACGGCTGGTAATATTCATATGCTATTTCTGCTTATCTGTGGCAGATGCTGGGGAAGTTTCTGCTGTGTCGGTAAGTTGTTGGTGAATTTCCTGCATACAATCCAGCAAGCCTTGCCCGAGATCCACATGCTCATTTGATACTAGTTTACGTCCCACACGTGGCTGAAATGCGTAGGGGGTAATTTGGTAATGGTGTCCTGGTTTATCTGCATCAAAATGTAAGGCGACTTCCCATGGCATCATTTCCGAGATCATGGTCATGATGTCACGGATACGTAGCTTTTCCTGGCCGGTCAAAATCAGGTGACGATTGGCAAATTCCGGCGCAAGTATTTGTACACTCATGCGTGCCGCATCTTCAACGTGGATGTATTCACGGATGGCTTCACCGCTGCCATGATAGGTAATGGAGTGGTCGTGCAGGGCTTCGTGCAGCATGCGATAGATGCTGTTGTGTTGATCCGAGCGGCGGCCATAGAGTGAGCCGTAGCGCAAAATGGTGTATTCCAGCCCATAGCGTTCGTGGTAGGTTTCAGTAAAGCGTTCTGCTGCTTGTTTGCTGGCGCGGTAGAAAGAGCCGGATTCGGAATAGACGTAGATGCTGCTGGCAAAAATGAAACGACGCACATTGGCCAGGCGTGCAGCTTCCAGTGCATGGATGTTGCCGATAACGTTGAGGTTGGCAGTAGCCAGTGGCTTGTTGGTGGCTTCATCGATATCGGCGATGGCGGCAAAGTTGTAGACGATCGTTGCTCCTTGCAGGGCACTGGATACCTGATTGATATCCATCAGATCACCAATGATCATTTCTTGCTCCGGGCGCTGGAACGAGGAGGGGCGCCGGTCAAACAGGCGTACCTGATACCCTGCATTGGACAGTGCATCAGCAACATGGCTACCCAAAAATCCGCCAGCACCGAGTACAACTGCAGTCTGGCCTGGTTGAATGGTGTGGTTATTCATGAATTAATCCTGCTGCCACCATATCTTGCCACAGGTTTTCAGCGGCTTCAATCTCCATTCGCTGGCGTGTTTCTCGTGCTAATGAGCCAATGTGGGAAGTCAGTATCGCTTGTTTGCATTCGCGTAAGGGACCTTGGTAGGGTTCTTGCTCAAAGCTATCGAGCGCAGCTGCTTCAATATGGCCTGAGTTAAGTGCTGTACAGAGTGCAGCTTCATCAACCAATCCGCCGCGGGCAGCATTGATAAAGATAGTGCCTGGTTGCATGCGAGCGATAGCAGTTGCATCAATTAAATGGTGCACATCAGATGAGTAGGGTAGATGCAGTGTTACGATGTCTGCTTGTTCAAGCAGCGAGTTGAGTGATACGAGTTCAACATCCTCTGGATTTTGCTGCAGATGTGGATCGTGTGCGACAACTTTGGCGCCAAATGCCTGGCATAGTTTGGCGACGCGTTTGCCGATCTGTCCCAAACCAACGATGCCGACGGTGCGAGCTGCCAGCAAACGTCCTTGTGTGCGTGGCCATTCGCCTGCACGTACGGAGCGATCGGTATGGTGAATCTGGCGCAGACTGTCTAACATCAAACCCATTGTGAGTTCTGCCACTGCTTGTGCGGGTGCCTCGGGCGTGTTGGAGACTCTAATATTTCTTTGTTGAGCAGCTTGCAGATCAACACTATCCATGCCAGTACCGCAGCGAGCGATGACTTTTAGCGCTTTAGCAGTTGTTAATACGCGCTGGGTCAGTGGTTCAACACCGGCTAGCAGCGCGATAGTATCGGCGCCGAGTAGCTCAATAATTTCCTCTTCAGTGAGGCGACGATGGTGAGGATTACCGGTAACGGTGAAACCTTGTGCACGCAGGCGTTGTATGGCGGGGTTATGGTCAAAATCGAACGAGGAAGTGGAAACGACAATCTTGCTCATAATGATGTTCTGATTTGATTTAAATGAGTACGACACAGAGAGTCCAGCATACGGATATCCAAGCTGTATCCCAGGAATGAGAATCCTTGCTTGATGCGTTGTTGCAGTGCAATAGCATCAGGTTCAACCACATGAATGCCACCTGCTTTGTGATGGCGGATACCCGCTTGTAACACTTGTTGAATGGCGGTTTGTACATCTGGATGATCCAGTTCCCCTGGTCGATCCATTGAACCAGATAAATCGTAGGGGCCAATGATGTACGCGTCGATGCCTGGGGTAGCAAGTATGGCGTCGATATTTTCAATAGCTTGAATGTGTTCAATCATGGCGATGACAACGGCGTTATCGCGTAGCCATTGTCGATATTCCTGAAAACTTGCACCATAACCTTGCGCACGTGCTAACCCTACTCCGCGTGTGCCTTCAGGAGGGTAATACACCGCAGCAACGGCAGCATGTGCGTCTTCAGCTGTTTTGATCATCGGCACCATGATGCCGGTAGCGCCAGCATCCATTACTCGTTTGATTTGTTCAGAATCGTTGGCAGTTAAGCGCACGATGGCAGGACATTGCTGGCCATCCAATACTTGAATGAGGGCTTGGACTTCGTTTAATTCTAATACGCTGTGTTCAGTATCTAGCACTAGCCAATCGAAACCGGCTTTAGCCATGATTTCGGCAATTGAGGGGTGCCCCAGCGTGATCCACGAACCAATGGTTAGTGCTTGCTGAGCGAGACGAGCTTTCAAGGACATAACTATTCCTGTCAGTTTTTAATAGTCGCTTAATAATGGATCATTGGCCATCAATTGTGCAACCCGTGCCAGATCTGCTTCGGTATCAACTGCTTGCGTGTCATATTCGGTTGCGACCATTTTTACGTGGTGACCATGTTCCAGTAGACGCAACATATCAATGGATTCGAGTTTTTCCAGTGGGGTTGGTGGCAGTTGAGTATATTCAGCCAGGCAAGCACGTGTGAACGGAATGATGCACACCTGTTTGTAAGCAGCTGTTGCATCAAAGCCAGCAGTAGCCAGGGTTGGGATCGGCTGGCGTGTCATGTATAACGCATTGTTTTGTTGATCCATCACTACTTTGATGGTATTTGGACTGCGGAAATCTGCCTCATTATCAATGCGCTTTACAAGATTGACACATTCTAGTTGCGGATCGTGATGAAAGGGCGCAATGGCAGTGTCAACCATAGCGGGATGCGTCATGGGTTCATCACCTTGCACCATGACGATTAGATCAGCTTCAACGTGCGTAGCTGCCTCTGCAATACGATCGCTGGCACGTTCGTGACTATCTGCTGTCATGATGACGGACGCGCCAAAAGCAGTAGCGGCTTGCCGGATCTCCTCATCACAAGTGGCAATGTAGGTTGCATCAAGCGCTGTGCTCATTGCTACACGCTGATAGACATGTTCTAGCATAGTGCGGCCCAGCAGCGGTGCTAATGGTTTACCTGGAAAACGTGAGGAACCCATGCGAGCTGGAATAATGGCGATGGTTTTCATGGTTGTCGGAAATTATGGGATGGCAGTGCAAACAGATTATTCTTAATTTTGGAGAGAATACAGTTGTTTTTTGTAGTTAGGTTTTGTCAGTTTATGCATTATCACTATGTATAATGCTTTACTTTTGCAAATCTATAGGAGATACATCCTTGTTAATTTGCATAATAACACAGGCATACGAGCCCTATTCATCCTCATCATGAATTGACTAAAACTAGTAAGAACCTGTTCACGATCTCCCACTGAAGGACGCATTGCAGCGTTAAAATCGAACTCAGAATGCTCACATACTTCGAGTATGCTCCGTTTTCTCGTTCAATTTTGCCTTGCACTACCTCTCTTGATCAAGATCGTGAATAGGTTCTAAGAGTTACTTAGCTACACTATTTTTGTAGTTTGAATAAATAATGAATCATTTATAAGGATTGATTGTGCGCGACTGGATTAGATTAAATTGGCGTGAGTTACTGGTGCGTATCGCTTTAATATTTTTTTGCTTTTCGTTGTGGCCGAAAGGATTGGTGTATTGGGGCATAGGTTTGCTTGTTCTAGCTTGGATAGTGGATAACGGTTTATCCCGATTTGCCGAGTTGCTAAAAGAACCGCTGATACAGGGAGTGTTGGTTTTTTGTGGTGCGTGGGTGATTGGATTGCTATGGGGCGATTTTCCTATAGATTTTTCAGGAAAATGGAGGAAATATTTTATTTTATTGACGATTATTCCATTTTTTTCACTGCTGAATAAAGAGCGTTTGCTGTGGGCAGCGGGTGCGTTGATTAGTAGCTATTTAGGGATGGTGGCACTAGGTGGATATCAGTGCTTAGTTCAAGAAGAACAGGGCGTTCCTTGGCTTGGTATGTCTTATTTGGGTTATTCAGCTGTTCTAGGGCTTGGCGTGTTAGTAGCCGTTTATGGAGGATGGATTGCTTCATCAAGAGCGCAGCGAGCTGTGGCAATTTTGTTATGGGTGTTTGCTTTGGCGTTACTGTTTTTGCAGTTTAATGAAAGAGCAAGAGGAGTCTTGCTTGCCACATTGGTGACGTTGCTGCTGATATTTTGTTGGTATTACCGCATAAAGGGCAGATTATTATTGGGGAGTGTAGCTACAATTGCTGTTGTGACAACATTATTTGCGGCAACCAGTGATGTTTTTCATGAGAGATTGGAGGATGTTAGCTCAGATTTGCAATTATCTCAGCAAGGTAATTATCACACTAGTGTCGGTTACCGATTAGCTATGTGGGATGTGGGGTTGCATGGTATTGCTGAGCGTCCATTGCTGGGCTATGGTACTGGTATGGCCAAGCAATATTTTGAAGACAGTATTGTGACCTATAAACAGGGGATTTATAAAGAGTTACCCAAATTTATGGAAACTAAGCATTTTCATAATGAGTTAATTGAAATTGCCATGCATTTGGGGTTATTGGGAGTAGCTGCTTTTATATTTTTATTATGGTCTTGGTTTAGAACATTCAAACAGCATCAAATGGGGTTATTGGGCAGTACAATAATATGCTTTGTCTTTTTATGTGGCATGACAGATACTTTCTTGCTGTACAGTAGAATTCCGCCATTTTTGTTGATAATGACAGTTGTTGCTATTAGTTGGCAGCGTTATCAAGGAAATCTGACATTTGTCAGTAGAGGATCTGCGCCGATAGGTAGCACCCATAAAAATACTGATGTATTGTTTGATACGCCATGACACAACTACCAACAATTGATCGCTCAGAAGAGATTATTAACCCGGCAATTGAGCAGTATCTTTATACCTTAACACAGCAGTCTGATCATCCTGTGCTTGAGGAGATGGAGGCATTGGCTCGAGAGAAGAATTTTCCGATTGTCGGCAGGCTGGTCGGCATTTCGCTGGAAATTTACGCAAAAATGATCGGTGCGCGTAGAGTGTTTGAATTTGGTAGTGGATATGGCTATTCCGCTTACTGGTTTGGCAAGGCGGTGGGAGCAGATGGAGAGGTCGTTTGTACCGATCATGATCCGCTCAATGTGGAACGCGCTCAATGTTATCTGACGGCTGCCGGATTATGGGAGCGAATGCGATTTTACGCAGATACTGCACAAACTGTCTTCCGGCAGGCAACCGGAATGTTTGATATTTGCTATAACGATGCCAATAAGAGTGATTACCCAGATATTTGGTTAATGGCCCGGGAGCGGATTCGCCCTGGCGGCTTGTATATTGCTGACAATGTATTGTGGCATGGTCGCGTGGTGACGGAAAAAGAAGATGACACTAAACCAAAGCGAACGCGAGCGATCAAAGAGCATAATTGGTTGATTTGTAAGGATCCGGAGTTTGATGCTTTCATCAACCCGACGCGTGACGGTGTTATCGTCGCACGCAGAAAAATGGCATAATACGATTTTGAGTTATTTA
Source organism: Nitrosomonas stercoris (assembly GCA_006742785.1). NCBI lineage: Bacteria > Pseudomonadati > Pseudomonadota > Betaproteobacteria > Nitrosomonadales > Nitrosomonadaceae > Nitrosomonas > Nitrosomonas stercoris. The sequence continues at coordinate 1,226,387 of AP019755.1, forward strand.
TCTTTCTATTTGAGTAGTAAGGAGAATTTACATGCAGATTCATGTCTACGACACTTATGTTAAATCCAAGCGCGGGCACACCATGCATTTTGATGTATTTACTGATGTAAGAGATGATAAAAAGGCAGTTGAATTTGCCAAGGAATGGCTAACCTCAATTGGAGAGGAAGGCGCAACCGTGACCAGCGAAGAGTGTCGTTTCTGTCATAGCCAAAAGGCACCAGATGAAGTAATTGAGGAGATTAAAGAGAAGGGATACTACATCTACAAGATGGAAGGATGTGATTAATTGAGTTGAAGTGATGGGCAGGGTGATGGCGTAACGTTGTTGCTGTAACAAACAATTACGGAGTTTCGTGTAATGAATCATTTTTTTGCAAAGCTGTTGGTATTACTGGCTACTTTTTTTCTTGTAAACACTGCAGTACATGCTGCTGACCCGGAGTCAGTTGGGGAGTTTGGTGATTGGACCGCTTATGTTTACATGGAAGAGGGCAATAAGGTTTGTTATATGCTAAGTAAACCCATTAAAGAAGAGGGTAATTACACGAAACGGGGAAATGTTTATGCACTGATTACGCATCGTCCTGCTGAAAAAAGCAAAAATGTATTCAGTTTTGTTGCTGGCTATCCATTTAAAGCGGATAGCGAAGTTGCTGTGAATATTGGTGCGCAACGTTTTAAATTGTTTACACAAAACGAGACTGCTTGGGCACCTGATTCAGCCACAGATAATAAGCTGGTAGCAGCGGTACGTGGTGGTAATCAAATGGTAGTTAATGGGACTTCTGCACAAGGAACAGCGACAACCGATACTTTTAGTTTGAAAGGATCCAGTGCTGCGTACGCTGAAATTTCTAAAGAGTGTGGAATAATAAAGTAAAAAGATATGAGCGATAAGATAACAATCTATCAGAAACCAACTTGTAGTAAATGCCGAGCAGCATTAACTATTCTCAAAGAAAGCGACAATGAATTCGATAGTATCAACTATTATGAAGATAAATTAACTGTTGACCAATTGCGTGAGATTGTTCAGAAATTAGGTATTCCAGCGAAAGGGCTGCTGCGTGCTGATGAGCCGCTTGCCAAAGGTTCTGAATCAGCGAGTGATGAAGAATTGTTACGGTTGATGGCTGAGAATCCTGATTTAATTCAGCGCCCGATTGTGATTCGAGGAGAGAAGGCAGTATTAGGGCGCCCACCTGAAAATATCAAAGAGCTTCTGTAGCGAGAATTAGAAAATCTCTGAAAAACCTACTCGTGCTGATGTTTTTCAGAGATTTTCTAGTCTTAACATTGCTGCTTATTCTTCTGCCGCTTCTACTTTTTGTTCCGCTTCTGTCGCGCTATTATTTTCAGTAACTTTGCTTTCTTGTTGTTGCTGGATTTTACTGCGTGTTATTAATTTTTCGCGGATTCTCGCTGCTTTACCAGTTCTATCTCTCAGATAATAAAGCTTAGCGCGGCGTACTGCTCCGCGTCGTTTGACTTCCATGCTTGCGATAAGAGGAGAATAAGTTTGAAAAGTACGTTCGATTGCTTCTCCACTTGATATTCTTCTAACGATAAAGGAAGAGTTAAGCCCTCGATTGCGTTTGGCGATCACAACCCCTTCAAAAGCCTGAATACGCTTACGGTTGCCTTCCACCACATTGACATTGACGACAAGCGTATCGCCCGGCGAAAAATCAGGAATGGTTTTCCCCAGCCTTTCTATTTCTTCGCGCTCCAGTTGCTCAATTAAATTCATTTTGTTACTCCTATTCCTTTGGTTGTATCTGTTTCCTGCTGATTAATTGCTAAATGTTGTAATTGCTTGAACTCTTCCAATAATTCTTTTTCTTTGTCAGGTAATCCTGCCGGGTATTTTTTTGTCAGCAAATCGGGTCTTTTTAACCAGGTTCTACCAATTGATTGTTGTTGGCGCCAACGTTCTATTCTTGCATGGTTACCGGATAATAATACTTCAGGTACCGTTTTTCCTTTGTAATTATCGGGGCGGGTATAATGCGGGTATTCTAGCAAATGTGCAACATGAGAATCTTGATTGGCTGATTGCATATCGCCTAATGCACCTGGTAATTGTCTGATGACGGCATCTATTAGCACCATGGCCGCTAATTCTCCGCCAGAAATCACATAGTCACCCAATGAAATTTCTTCATCTACTTGCTCTTCTATCAATCTTTCGTCAATCCCTTCGTAACGACCACAAAGTAATATCATGCTATCCAGCTGAGAGAGTTGTAGAATTTTTTCGTGATCCAGACATTGGCCTTGTGGAGAAAGATAAATAACGTGAGTTTGCTTAATGCCTGTATCAGTTTGCCGAGTTTTCGCGTCCGTAATCGCTTGATCTAGTGGTTGCGCCATCATCACCATACCCGGTCCACCACCATAAGGCGCATCGTCTACCGTTCGGTAGTGATTGGTGGCGTAATTACGTGGGTTCCAAGTATGAAGATGATACAGTTTGTTTCTATTGGCTTTGCCAGTTATTCCAAATTTTGTAATAGCACAGAACATTTCTGGTAACAGGGTGATTACATCAAATTCTAGTGCCATGGTACAAAATTTAATAATCTAATTCCCAATCTACGACGATTTGCCGTAATTCTAAGTCGACCTGTTTAATAACTTGTTGTTCTAAAAACGGAATCAATGTTTCTTTGCCATTTGAGAGTTGCACTTGCATCACGTCATTTGCGCCAGTGTTAAACAGGTTGATTACGGATCCAAGTGGTTCTTTACGCATATTAATAACATTGGATCCAATTAAATCTGTCCAGTAATATCCATCTTCTCCGTTTTTTGAAAGCTCAGGAAGCTGATCGCGTGGTATAGCGATCAATAGTCCTTTCAATTCAGCAGCAGCAGTACGATCCTGATATTCATCCAATGCGGTAATCAATCCATTCTTATGGATAGAAGATGCCGTCGGATGCACAATTTGCCAGTCTTTTTTATTATGGCTCAGCCACCATTTGGGATATTGCATGAGCCCATTAATGCATTCAGTGAAGGGAAAAACTTTAACTTGCCCGCGAATACCATGCGGACCAGTGATCTTGCCCAATATGACCATCTGCTCTACATTTGTAGACAGTTCGGTTTTATGCTGATGTTTGAGTAGCTTGCTGCTTACCAAATTGTTTAACGAGTCTGGAAACAGTGCTGGATAGTTGTGCTCCTTTGGATTGCCAATGATTCAAGCGATCCATCTGGATGCGTAAGCTTTCTTCACCGCCCGTTGCGCGGGGATTGTAAAATCCCACACGTTCTATAAATTTCCCATCCCGATTACGGCGTGAATCAGCAACGACCATATTGTAAAAAGGACGCTTTTTAGCGCCGCCTCGCGCCAGCCTGATAATTACCATATTGCCCCTTGATATAGAGTAGTTGGTTTATTAATTAAAACTGCTAATTTTATTGTAATTTTCATATACTTAGCAAGTAATAAATTAAATTGAGCTATTGTAACTTAAAGTGGAGTTCGTCACGATTGAGACAATCCCTAAGATTAGGAGGTTATTTTAGATGAAGATAGGCTGTGAGCAAGATAGATATAGAAATGGTAGCAAGTTCAGAAGATCAAAATAATAATTCTTTGATAGAAGAATTATTAACTGAGGCTGATCGCTGTGTGGCTTGTGGATTGTGTTTGCCACATTGTCCAACCTATCACTTAACCTATTCCGAAGCAGATTCCCCACGAGGACGCATCGCGCTGATGAGCGGAGTGGCGAGTAAACGTATCCCTTTAAATAAGAAATTTATTCAGCATATGGATCGTTGCCTGACTTGTCGCGCATGTGAAAGTGTGTGCCCGAGCCAGGTAGCGTATGGGCGTTTAATTGATGATGCGCGTACATTGATTCATAAGCAGGGATTTTCCGTGCCACAGGGAGCCTTTAGTAAAAATAGTAAATTAAGAAATTTTGTTGAGCGAGAATTATTCGCCAAACCAGCGCGATTGGATAAGTTGCGGCCAATGTTACGTTTGCTAATTGGAAGTGGTTTGCTGGCGTGGTTGTTGCGTAGAAATAAACTGAGAAAAAACATCTTGTTTCAATCGCTACCATTTCTAACCATGCGTAATTTACCGGGGCAAGTATGGCATCGTGTATATCCTGCCAAGGCGGCTTTGCGAGGCGAAGTAGCGTTGTTTCTTGGTTGTGTAGCCAGAATGATTGATACGGAAACATTGCTTTCCACAATATATGTGCTGAATCGATTGGGTTACAAGGTGCATATACCTAATACGCAAACCTGTTGTGGCGCGTTGCATCAACATAGTGGCCAGATGGATATGGCTTTGAAGTTGGCGCAACAAAATATACATGCTTTTTCTGGATTGAATATTCAGGCAGTCATCCATACCGCCTCTGGCTGCGGCGTGCAGTTAACGGAATATGCGTCGCGTTTTGGAGTTGAGCTACCTGTACCAACTATAGACATTAATCAATTTCTTGCTGCGCAAGATTGGAGTGAAATCACCTTTGCGCCATTGCCAAAGAAAGTGGCTGTTCATGAACCTTGTACATTACGTAATACGCTCGGTGCTGCAGAGTATTTATATACTGTATTGCAACATATCCCGAAAATCGAAGTAGTGGCATTGCCTGGCAACAATCGCTGCTGTGGTGCTGCGGGTACTTATTTTCTTGATCAACCTGAATTTGCTACAGTCTTGCGTGATGAAAAAATGCAGGCCTGGGAACAAACTGCTGCTGATTATTTGGTCACTGCAAATATTGGTTGCGCCTTGCATATTGCCAATGGTGTGGCAGAAAAGGGAAGAAAGATAGAGGTTTTGCATCCGGTGACATTGCTTGCGCGGCAAATGCGTATAAAATGAAGGATGAATTGTGTTATATGCTACAAATAAAAAGTAATAGAGGGATTCTATGCTGAATATTGACAAACTGATCATTGGTTTTGATAACGCTGTACGTACGTTGTTTGCTCCAGCGACGACTTTGCGTCCCGTGCCAGGGAAAGATCTGCTTGAAAATGAGATGAGTGAGAGTGAAAGACGCAAATCTGCAGCGCTAATGCGAGTGAATCACGTGGGAGAGGTATGTGCGCAAGCGCTTTATCAAGGCCAAGCATTGACGGCGCGCAATGAACAGGTGCGTGGGGCTTTGGATCAAGCAGCACGTGAAGAAACAGAGCATCTTGCTTGGACAGAGCGTCGTATTGCAGAATTAGGCGGGCACAAAAGTTTCTTGAATCCGTTGTGGTATAGCGGATCATTTGCACTGGGCTTAGTGGCGGGCGCGCTGGGAGATAAATGGAATCTAGGTTTTTTGGCAGAAACCGAGCGCCAGGTCGAGGCACATCTGGCTGATCATTTGAATCGTTTACCGCAGCAGGATGATCGCAGTCGAGCCATTGTGTCACAGATGAAAATCGATGAAGCATGCCATGCTACTATGGCTGTTTCGTATGGTGGAGCGCCATTGCCTACTCCAATCAAGGCTGCCATGAAATTTAGCTCCAAAATCATGACACACACAGCCTATTGGGTGTAAATGCAGTAAATTTTTATAGAGGTTGCAAACATAATGCAGGCTGTCAATCTAACCGATCATTTTCTGATTGCTATGCCAAGCTTGGAGGATTCATTTTTTTCCAAAACATTAACTTATGTTTGTGAGCACAATGAACAAGGTGCGTTGGGATTAGTGGTGAATCGTCCCACTGGGCTATCGGTGGAAAAGCTGTTGACCCAGCTCGGGATGTCTCCCAAGGATTCCGCAGCTGCGGATTTGCCAGTGTTGTTAGGTGGGCCGGTGCAAGTTGATAATGGCTTTGTGTTGCATGAACCAGTCGGTACGTGGAAATTCACCTTGTCGTCAAATACTACAATTGGATTAACTGCTTCCATTGATGTATTGCAAGCAGTGGCTGATTGCCAAGGACCTGAGAAAATACTGGTCACGCTGGGTTATTCTGGTTGGGTGGCTGGGCAACTAGAGCAGGAATTAGCACAAAATGCGTGGCTAACAGTGCCAGCTCAATCGGATATATTGTTCGACCTTTCTTTTGAAGAACGCCTGCCTGCTGCCATGGCGTTATTGGGTATTGATTATTTGAATTTGTCGAATGAGGTTGGCCATGCCTGATGCAGCTGAAAAGAGTGGATTGGGTACAGCTGATAAGGCGGTTTTTTCTTCGGGAACAGTGCTTGCCTTCGATTTTGGCATGCGTCGTGTAGGCGTGGCGATTGGCGAATATGAATTACGATTGGCACACCCTTTGATAACCATTGATCAAGCAGTTAATAAACATCGCTTCAAGAAAATTGCGGAGCTGATCGAGGCATGGCGGCCAGTTCTATTGGTAGTGGGTTTGTCCGTGCATGCGGATGGCACCGAGCATGAAATAACCCAGTCGTGCCGTCGTTTTGCCAAACGATTAAAGGAGCGATTTCATCTTCCAGTAATTATGGAAGATGAGCGCTATACCACAGTGATGGCTAGCTTAATATTGGAAGAAATGGGTATTACAGGTAGAAAGCAACGTCCGATGTTGGATCAGCTGGCAGCACAGTGTATTCTTCAAACTTTTTTTGATTCGTCCCCACATGCAACTTCCGGATGCTGAACAGTTACTAGCACTGCTGATCAAAAAGATACAGCCAGACGTCACGAATGACACTGCTGTTGTGGGTATTCATACTGGCGGCGTATGGTTGGCGGAACGCATTCATCGAATACTAAAAATCAAGCAACCGGTGGGGGTGCTGGATATTTCTTTTTATCGTGACGATTACAGCAAAATTGGCCTGCATCCGCGCGTGAAACCTTCCCAGCTTTCCTTTGAAGTTGAGAATAGTCATATTATTTTAGTGGATGATGTACTGTATACAGGCAGAACTATTCGCGCAGCAATCAATGAATTATTTGATTATGGTCGTCCCACTAGCATCCATTTGGCTGTTTTAGTCGATCGAGGGGAGCGAGAATTACCTATTGCTGCACGCTATACTGGCACTGAGTTGGCCTTGCCAAAAAATAGCATGCTTGAACTGGTGCAAATGGATGATGGCAGACTGCAATTGGAATTGCGACATATCGTAACCAATTAAGGAGCTTTTAAAAATTGATGCCTTCTGCGCTAAAAACGATCTGAAGTGTTTGTAATATGGATATTTTTAAGCACGCTTAATGTAAATATGTTGATGTGTTGAGTTATTTTATTATTGCTTTTTGGGGTTTGTTGTTGTGATAGGTATCAATCCCCAATTGGATCGCAACGGTGATTTGCGGCATCTGCTAACCACCGAGGGACTACCTATTACAATTTTGCAGCGTATTCTGGATACGGCCGAATCGTTTGCTGGTGTCACCGAGCGCGAAGTGAAAAAAATCCCTCTATTGCGCGGCAAATCGATATTTAATCTCTTTTTTGAGCCGAGCACCCGCACGCGTACTACTTTTGAAATTGCAGCGAAACGGCTATCAGCAGATGTCATTAATCTTAATGTGGCAGTTTCATCGCAAACTAAGGGCGAAACGTTACTGGATACGGTTAATAACTTATCCGCCATGCATGCTGATATGTTTGTAGTGCGTCATAGTCAAAGCGGTGCAGCACATTTGATTGCCCAACATGTTGGCCCGGACATTCACGTCATAAACGCTGGAGATGGGTGGCATGCTCATCCGACACAAGCGTTGCTGGATATGTTTACTATCCGTCGTTACAAACAGGATTTTCGAGCATTGCGCGTTGCTATTATTGGCGATATTTTGCATTCTCGAGTGGCACGTTCGCAGATTCACGCGTTAGCAACGTTAGGTGTACCTGAAATTCGTGTGATTGCGCCTAAAACTTTGTTGCCAGCCAAAATTGAGCGATTAGGAGTGCATGTTTATCACAATATGGCGCAGGGTTTGAAAGATATTGACGTGTTGATGATGTTGCGTTTACAGCATGAACGTATGGAATCGGCCCATTTGCCGAGCACTGAAGAATATTTTAAATATTATGGCTTGACACCAGAGAGACTGGCATTGGCTAAATCAGATGCAATTGTGATGCATCCAGGCCCAATGAATCGTGGCGTAGAAATTGATTCGGAAGTTGCTGATGGTGCCCAATCTGTTATTTTGCCTCAAGTAAGTTTTGGTATTGCTGTGCGTATGGCAGTCATGTCGATGCTTACTAAGAATTAAGATCTGTTTTTATGCGTGTTTGTATCCGAAATGGCCGTTTGATTGATCCTGATAGTGGATTAGATCGTGTTGGGGATCTTTACCTGACGAAAGGGAAAATTGCATCAATTGATGTGCAGCCAGATGGGTTTTATGCAGAGCAAGAAATTGATGCAAATGGCTTGATTGTATGCCCTGGCCTGGTTGATTTATCTGCGCGTTTGCGCGAACCAGGGCTTGAATATATGGCAACTTTGGAATCAGAGCTGGAGGCGGCTGTGGCAGGAGGGATTACCAGTCTTGCTTGTCCGCCAGATACTGATCCACCATTGGATGAACCCGGCTTAGTAGAAATGCTTAAATATCGTGCGCATAATCTTGAGCGGACACATGTTTATCCAATAGGGGCATTGACTCAAGGATTGAAGGGCGAGCGTTTGACAGAGATGGTTGAATTGCATGATGCTGGATGCATAGCGTTTAGCCAAGCGGATGCTCCCATTGCTAATTTGCATGTGTTATTGCGTGCAATGCAATATGCGGCTACTTTTGGTTTTAAAGTTTGGTTGCATCCGCAGGATGTGTATTTAGCCAATCATGGCGTGGCACATGATGGAGAAATTGCTACTCGCCTGGGTTTGCCGGCCATTCCAGTGTGTGCGGAAACGATCGCATTAACGGATATTTTATCCTTGATGAGAGAGACGGGAGCAAGTGTGCATGTGTGCCGTATTTCCAGTGCAGAAGGAGTAGCGTTAGTACGTGCGGCAAAACAACAAGGATTGCCACTGACCTGTGATGTGGCTGTTCATCATGTGCATTTAATTGATATGGATATCGGCTTTTTTGATACGAACTGTCATCTTATTCCGCCGCTTAGAGGATTAGCAGATAGAAACGCGTTACGGGCAGGCTTAATGGATGGAACGATTGATGCAATTTGTTCTGACCATGCGCCAGTAGATGAGGATGCTAAGTTGTTGCCATTTGCGCAGGCGGAAGCTGGTGCAACTGGATTGGAGCTGTTGCTACCCTTGACGTTAAAATGGGCGACAGAGAGCAAAGTATCGTTAGCGGATGCACTTGCAAAAGTTGTATCTTATCCAGCGCGTATCTTGGGTATCGAAGCAGGATGTCTTGCTATCGATGCCCCAGCTGATGTCTGTATCTTTGACCCAGAAGCCTATTGGGTTGTTAGCGATACTACGTTGAAAAGCCAGGGTAAAAATACGCCATTTCTTGGATTGGAATTAGATGGTTGCGCCCAATTTACTCTTATTAATGGTCGTGTTGTGTATAGCAGATGATGTCTACTATATCGATTATGTCATTTCGTTCAGAAATGGTTGAGCATTAGGGTTGCTGTGTTAATAATAAATTACAAGTAGATCATTGATATGAAAAACCCGTTACTTGATTTCTCTACGCTGCCCCACTATGCGGAGATTAAGAATGAACATGTTACGGCAGCGATAGATGAGCTGTTGCGTGATTGTCGCGCAGTGATGAATAAGGTCAAAAGCACGACTGAAACGCCCAATTGGCAGGATTTTATGCAGCCTATGATAGATGTGAACGAGCGCTTGTCGCGTGCGTGGGGGCAAGTGGCACATCTAAATGCTGTAATGAATAATCCAGAGCTGCGTGAAATTTACACGGCTAATTTGCCCAGAGTGACGCAATACTATACCGAGTTATCACAAGATCCAGTATTGTTTGAGAAACTCAAGCAACTGCACGCAGCTCCTGAATTTGAAAAACTGGACCGGGCTCGCAAGCAAGTGATCGATAATCAATTGCGCGATTTTCGGTTGGGTGGCGCTGAATTACCAGCCAATGACAAAAAGCGCTTTATGCAAATTCAAGAAGAGTTGTCGATGTTGAGTGCTAAGTTCAGCGATAACTTGCTCGACGCTACCAATGCATTTTCCTTGTTGGTGGAAAATCAGGAAGAGTTAGCTGGTATTCCTGAAGATGTTCTGCATGTAGCAAAAGAGGAGGCTGCTAAGGATGCTGCAATAACAGTACCAGGCTGGAAATTTACTCTGCATATTCCCTCTTATTTGCCAGTGATGAAATACGCGGATAATCGTACTTTGCGCGAGAACATGTACCGCGCTTACGCAACGCGTGCCAGTGAGCTGGAGATAATTTCTGGGCAAGTTGCAGATCGTAATAACATGCCTTTGATTGAACAAATTTTGCGTTTGCGTCAGGAAGAAGCAAAATTGCTGGGCTACGATTGTTATGCGCAAGTGTCGCTTGCATCCAAGATGGCAGAAACACCGCAACAGGTACTAGATTTTTTAAATGAATTGGCTGACAAGGCGAGGCCTTACGCGGAAAAAGATCTGGTTGAATTGCGGCAGTTTGCGATGGAAAAATTGGGTTTGCCGCAGCTGGAAGCATGGGATATTGCTTATGCTAGCGAGAAATTGCGCATTGAGCGTTACGCTTTTTCTGATCAAGAAGTCAAACAATATTTTCCAGAAGATAAAGTATTGTCTGGGATGTTTGGGTTAGTCGAAACTCTTTATGGTATTCGTGTTCACGAAGCGGGACCTGACCGCAATGTTCAGCGCTGGCATCAAGACGTAAGATTTTTTGATATTGTAGATAGTCAAGGTGATTTGTTAGGGCAATTTTATCTGGATCTTTATGCACGCTCAGGCAAGCGTGGGGGGGCTTGGATGGATGATGCTATTACACGCCGACGAATTGATGTACCAGAAATTGGCCGCGCGGAAATTCAAACGCCGGTTGCTTATCTTACTTGCAACTTTTCTGCCCCGGTGACGATCGACGGCAATTTGCAACCAGCATTGTTTACGCATGATGAGGTGATGACTTTATTTCATGAATTTGGTCATGGCTTGCATCATTTGTTGACGCAAATAGAAGAGTTAGGGGTATCTGGTATTAACGGTGTTGAGTGGGATGCTGTCGAATTGCCGAGTCAGTTCATGGAGAATTTCTGTTGGGAGTGGAGTGTGCTGCGGGATATGACTGCCCATGTAGAAACCGGAGAAGCATTGCCGCGCACTTTGTTTGACAAAATGCTTGCTGCCAAAAATTTTCAAAGTGGTTTGCAGACTTTACGTCAGCTGGAATTTGCTTTGTTTGATATGCATTTGCATACTGATTTTGATCCACTGGGCGATGAAACTGTACTGCAGTGTCTGGAGAAAATTCGCCAACAAGTAGCAGTGATTATTCCGCCGGATTTCAATCGTTTTCCAAATAGTTTTGGCCATATCTTCGCTGGTGGATATGCAGCTGGGTATTACAGTTACAAATGGGCTGAAGTACTGTCAGCAGATGCTTATAGCTTGTTTGAGGAAAATGGATCTGATGCGGTTGTGAATGCTAAAACAGGCGAACACTTTTGGCATGAAATCCTTGCAACAGGGGGAAGTCGCCCTGCGCTTGAATCCTTTATTGCTTTTCGCGGCCGCAAACCAGAGATTGATGCATTGTTGCGTCATAATGGAATGGCGGCCTAGTGCTCAATGCGTTATTTGAAAATAGAGATAATATTAGTAATGTTTTCTATTAAATAGTGTGATTGTAAATTTAAACACTTTTGGAAAAGTGATTGTACTCACGTATAATTGGTTGCAGCGGCCTGATGGAGTTTCAAGCCGCTTTTTACTGTCTATCTATATAAATATTACAAAATAACATTGGGGAGTTTTGTGTCTGACCGTCCACGTGCTGTTCTTGTTTTGGCTGATGGTACTGTTTTTCACGGAGACTCTATTGGTGCTGAAGGCTTAGCTGTTGGAGAGGTAATCTTCAACACGGCGATGACAGGTTATCAAGAAATCTTAACGGACCCCTCTTATAGCAGTCAGCTTGTAACACTGACTTATCCTAGTATTGGCAACACCGGTGTGAACAGTGAAGATACTGAGTCAACACAGAGCGCTAAAGTAGTTCATGCTGCTGGTTTAATCATTCGGAATTTATCACTTGTCACGAGTAATTGGCGTTGTCAGCAATCGTTACCTGATTTTCTTAAGCAACACAACACCCTAGCAATTTCTGGAGTTGATACACGCAAACTCACACGCATTCTGAGAAAAAAGGGAGTGTTGGCCGGTTGTATTATGGCTGGTCGTATTGACGAAGCGGAAGCTTTGCAGCAGGCACAAACATTTCCTGGGTTGATTGGTATGGATTTGGTGCGCACAGTCAGCTGCCATCAATCTTGGGGGTTTAATGGAAGCCAGCAAAATTCAGAGCTAGATCAACGGGTAGCTGTGCTGGATCTTGGTGTAAGAAAATCCACTTTGAATAAACTAGCTGCATTGGGATGTCGTGTAACTGTTTATCCAGCGCAGACTAACGCTGAAAAAATTCTTGCTGCGCAGCCTGATGGGATTGTACTTTCTAGTGGACCAGGCGATCCGCAGGCTTGTAATTACGCTATTGAAACAGTACGTGCCTTATTGACGAGCGATATTCCGGTATTAGGGATCCATCTGGGTTATCAGCTGATTGCTTTGGCTGCTGGTGCTAAGACGATCAAGATGAAAGTCGGGCATTATGGCGCTAATCATCCCGTACTGGAATTAGATAGTGGTCAAGTGATCATCACTAGTCAAAATCACGGGTTTGTAGTAGATGTAGATTCCTTACCAGCTAATGCACGCATCACGCATCGTTCTTTATTTGACAATGGTTTACAAGGGTTTGAGTTGACGGATTATCCTGTTTTTTGTTTTCAGGGACAAGCTGAAACCAGAGTAACCTCCCAAACTACCGATTATTTGTTAAGTCGTTTTATTAACCGAATGACAGTAAACAAGCAAGTCTAGCTATCATCGAAAATATTCTTAAATGCCTAATCTAAATGCCTAAGCGTACCGATCTGAAGTCTATCCTTATCATAGGTGCTGGGCCGATTGTTATCGGTCAGGCATGTGAATTTGATTATTCTGGTGTGCAGGCCTGTCGGGCGTTACGAGAAGAAGGTTATCGTGTCATTCTGGTTAATTCCAATCCCGCAACGATTATGACAGATCCGGAATTGACTGATGCAACCTATATAGAGCCGATTACTTGGCAAGTGGTAGAAAAAGTCATTGAAAAAGAGCGGCCAGACGCATTACTACCAACAATGGGAGGACAAACTGCTCTTAATTGTGCGTTGGATTTAGTGCGGCATGGTGTGTTGGAGAAATACGGTGTAGTCATGTTAGGCGCTTCACGTGAAGCAATTGATATGGCGGAAGATCGTGAGAAATTCAAACAAGCCATGACCCGTATTGGGTTGCAATCCGCGCGTTCTGCGATGGCACATAGTATGGAAGAGGCTTTTCGAGCGCAGGCTGTGATTGGCTATCCAGTCATTATTCGACCTTCTTTTACATTGGGAGGAAGTGGTGGAGGGATTGCCTATAACCGTGAAGAGTTTGTAGAAATTTGTGAGCGTGGTTTGGAAGCTTCACCAACACGTGAGCTGCTGATTGAAGAATCGGTGATCGGCTGGAAGGAGTTTGAGATGGAAGTTATCCGTGATAAGAAGGATAACTGCATCATTGTCTGCTCCATTGAAAATGTCGATCCGATGGGGGTGCATACGGGTGATTCTATTACAGTAGCGCCGGCTCAAACCTTAACAGACAAAGAATATCAGCGTATGTGCGCTGCTTCTATTGCGATATTGCGCGAGATTGGGGTGGAAGCAGGTGGGTCTAATGTCCAGTTTGCGATCAATCCTGACAATGGCGATATGTTGGTGATTGAAATGAACCCGCGGGTATCACGTTCCTCTGCGTTAGCTTCAAAGGCCACTGGTTTTCCTATCGCCAAAATTTCAGCCAAATTAGCTGTCGGATATACCTTGGATGAATTGGATAACGATATAGTGGGTGGGGTGATCCCAGCTGCGTTTGAACCTACTATTGATTATATCGTCACCAAAATACCACGTTTTGCGTTTGAAAAATTCCCACGAGCAAATGATCGCTTAACGACGCAGATGAAATCTGTGGGTGAGGTGATGGCGATTGGCCGCACTTTCCAGGAGTCTTTGCAAAAAGCGTTACGAGGATTGGAAATTGGTGTCAATGGATTAGACGAAAAAACGACAGATATAGAAACAATTAAAGCAGAATTGGGGCATCCAGGACCAGAACGATTATGGTATGTAGCAGATGCTTTTCGTTGTCATATTTCCTTTGATGAAATTCATGCGCTCACTCGTATTGATCCTTGGTTTTTGGCGCAAATTGAAGATTTGGTACGGCAGGAGCGAGTACTTACAGGTAAAAAATTATCTGTATTAACACGGGGTGAGCTGTATCAGTTAAAGCGTAATGGTTTTTCAGATCGACGTTTGGCTACTTTGCTTGCTATTGATCAAGGTGAGGTGCGTGCTAGACGTCATCAGTTGGATCTACGTCCGGTTTATAAACGGGTTGACACTTGTGCTGCGGAATTTGCCACACAAACAGTTTACATGTATTCAACCTATGAAGAAGAATGTGAATCTGATCCAACTGACAGAAAAAAAATTATAGTGCTGGGCGGCGGACCAAATCGTATTGGCCAGGGGATTGAATTTGATTATTGTTGCGTACATGCAGCATTAGCGCTGCATGAAGATCAGTACGAAACCATTATGATTAACTGTAATCCTGAAACTGTTTCGACGGATTATGATATTTCGGATCGTTTGTATTTTGAGCCATTGACGCTAGAGGACGTACTTGAAATTGTCGCTGTAGAGAAACCGTTTGGTGTTATCGTGCAGTATGGTGGTCAGACTCCATTGAAGCTGGCACAAGAATTAGTAGAAAATGGCGTACCAATTATCGGTACCAGTTCAGATATGATTGATTGTGCTGAAGATCGTGAACGCTTTCAGGTTATGCTGCAAACACTTGGTCTCAAGCAACCACCTAATTTTACTGCTCGTACCCCGGAAGAAGCACTGGCGGCAGCCGATGATATTGGTTATCCGCTAGTTGTGCGGCCAAGTTATGTATTAGGTGGCCGAGCCATGGAGATTGTCCATGAAGCGCTTGATCTGGAGCGCTATATGCGGGAGGCAGTCAAAGTGTCAAATGATTCACCAGTATTATTGGATCATTATCTCAGTAATGCAATTGAGGTCGATGTCGATGCGGTGTTTGATGGAGAAAATATCCTGATTGGTGGCATTATGGAGCATATTGAACAGGCAGGTGTACATTCTGGTGATTCCGCTTGTTCGTTGCCCCCTTTTAGTCTCTCCAATGCTTTACAGCAAGAATTACGACGACAAACCGAGGCGATGGCACGAGCGCTGAATGTTAGGGGGTTAATGAATGTTCAGTTTGCTATTCAAGATAATGTGGTTTATGTGTTGGAAGTGAATCCTCGGGCATCACGTACGGTGCCTTTTGTTTCCAAAGCAACAGGTTTGCCGTTGGCCAAGATTGCTGCGCGTTGTATGGCTGGACAAACCTTAGTTGACCAAGGAGTGATCGAGGAAGTTTATCCGACTCATTTTTCGGTAAAAGAGGCTGTTTTTCCATTTGCCAAGTTTTCTGGCGTTGATACCATACTTGGCCCAGAAATGAAATCAACTGGCGAAGTGATGGGAATTGGTAAAAACTTTGCTGAAGCATTCTTTAAATCACAGCTTGCAGCAGGTATTCAATTGCCAGCTTCAGGAAATGTGTTTATTAGCGTGAAAGATGGTGACAAGCCAGAAGCAGTGTCAATTGCTGCTAAATTAATTGAGTTGGGATTTGCTGTTTATGCCACAAAAGGTACTGCAACCAATCTTGCCCAGGCAGGGTTATCAGTTGTGGCTGTCAATAAGGTGGCAGAAGGTCGCCCGCATATTGTTGATATGATCAAGAATGGTGAAATTGACTTAATTATCAATACAGTTTCCAATAAAAAAAGTGCTATTCGTGATTCGTATTCAATTCGGCGAGCGGCACTACAAGCCAGAATTACCTATTACACAACCGTTGCAGGTGCACGTGCTGCTTGTGTAGGCATGACCAATCGTCGAGAACTACAAGTTTATCGTTTGCAAAATCTCGCTTCCTAGGCAACAATGCCTCTGCACGGATTAGCTTTCACGTGGCAATTGGCGCAGATTTTCTCCAGAAATTTCTTAAGTATTATCTAAGTATCACATTCCTTATATTCTGTTAAGTACAGCAGCAATTTGTGAAATTAAAGCGGGCTGCTGAGTTCTTGTTTAACAATTTTTTGTAAAAAGAGAAATTAGGTTATGAATGCTATTCCAATGACGCAAGCAGGCGCTGAAAAATTGCGTGCTGAATTAAATGAAATGAAAACTGTTCATCGTCCAGCAATTATTGCTGCAATTGCTGAAGCACGCTCCCATGGTGACTTATCAGAAAATGCTGAATATGATGCAGCCAAAGAGAAGCAGGGATTCATAGAGGGACGTATTGCGGAACTGGAAAGCAAGTTATCTAATGTGCAGATTATTGATCCTGCTACATTAAATGCAGATGGCGCGTGTGTGTTTGGCGCTACGGTTGATCTACTCGATCTAGATGCAGATAAGGAAGTAACTTATCAAATTGTGGGGGATGATGAAGCTAATATTAAAGAGAATAAAATTTCAATTAGCTCCCCTGTTGCACGCGCACTAATTGGTAAATATGCGGGAGATGTTGCTGAGGTCCAGGCGCCCGCAGGTATTCGAGAATATGAAATACTGGCAGTGAGATATATTTGATATTTGTTGGGCAATCTTTGGAAAGAAATATTAGTTCGAGATAAAAAACCGATACAAAATTTTGTATGTAATGATAATTTTTTAGAGATCACCCACCTTAATCTTCTGAGATTAAGGTGGGTATGCCGTTTCTGGCTTGAATTGCAGTACGTAGCGCTTCTTGGTTGATCTTGACATTATGTATCACGTTACCATGGCGATCTTTAGTAGTTTCTTCGAGGAATTGATTAATAGTGTGATAGATTTCCTGTTCAAATTCGCTGGATTCGATAGCTTCTTCTTCAAGCGGAGGATGCAGTTCGATATATAAAAGATTACCTGACCATCCTAATTTGATGGGTTGGTTGACTATTTGCACGGATGTGCCGACAGGAATCAAGTGGAATAGTTTTTCAATATCTTCCGGGTACAAACGCATACAACCATGTGTAACGCGCATGCCAACGCCAAGTGGTTTATTGGTGCCGTGGATAAGATATCCTGGTAAGCCTAAATAGAGTGCATATTGTCCGAGCGGGTTATCTGGGCCGGCTGGCACGACGTCTGGCAACGGAGGCCTGCCATCTTCTATTGCTTCTTTTCGTAGTGATTGAGGTGGAGTCCAGGTCGGATCTTTTTTCTTTCTGATAATAGTTGTTTTTCCCATAGGGGTATTCCAATCCATTCTGCCAACACTAACGGGGTGAGTGACAATTTCCGGTTTTTGTCCTTTGGTTGGCTTGGGAAAGTAGTAGAGACGCATTTCTGGAAGATTGATCACAAGTCCGGTACGTTCTGCTTGCGGAATAATGAACCGTAATGGCAAAACAACCTTTTCGCCATCTTGAGGTAGCCATCGATCCACATTTGGGTTGGCTAGTACTATTTCGTCCTGACCAATACCGTAATGGCGAGCAACATCAAGTAGAGTGTCAGCACGACTGACTTCAATTACTTGGATTTGGCCAAAAATATCGATATCGTCAGGTGGGCGTACCCAATTACTAGCGTAAGTACAAGATATGAATAATAACGTTGTGAATGTCAGACAGTATTGTAACCAGCTCATTTTAAGTTTTCGCATATTATGCTGTTTTACTTCACATTGTGTGGCAAGCATCATACCTCTTCTCATCCTAACAATTAGAGCTTCTATAATAATAGATAAAAATGAGGATATATTAGTCATTTGCAATGATTTGTCGCATGAATTACTCGCTTAAGAATCTGCTCACCATCTCACTGAAAAACATATTACGATGTTAAGGCTGAGCTAACATGCTCATGCACTTTGAGCATAGTTGCGCTTTCTCATCCAGTCTTGCTTGGTATTGCCTTTTTTTGATTAGAATTTTGAACATATTCCAAGACTCGTTGATTAGTGAAGTATGCTGATGTAATGTTGCGATACTGCAACGATTGTTCTTATAAAAGAAAGAATTGTGCACTATTTATACGTCAAACTTTGTTTATGTGGAATATACACGTATATCATTTTGGATTAATGATACAAAATTGTTGTTATTAAGCAACATGTGACGTAACCTAATCTTGACAGTTAAACGATGCTTCTATAAGCTCGCTGCCCATATATATTATGAAGCGATTATGGTGTGAAATAATTGAGATAGGTATCTGATTGTTTTGATTAAATCAATTAATTATTCAAATTTGTACGCTTCGTCTGTTCAGCGAGTTGGCCGTAAAATATTTCTAGGGGAAGATTTTGAGTTCGATAATAGCCAAGTTGGGTGCTCTACCACTACAAGAAGGTAATTCCCTATCTTCCAGAGCAAGTATTGTATCAGCAACGCCCACAATCAATTTGTTGAGCCAAAGAAGGGCTGATTTTAAAACCTTGGTGGAGTCGCTTGAGTATGCAGCACAAGGAGAAACCGGTTACAATTTTTATGATGCTAGAGGTAATCTTAAATCTGTGCTTGCGTATAAAGATTTATGCGCTAATTCGAAAGTAATTGCGAGACGACTTGCAGGTTTCAATCTAGCGCGCGGTAGTCGTGTTGCTCTGATTGCTGATACAACGCCTGAGTTTGTTGAATTATTTTTTGCCTGCCGATTTGCCGGATTGGTTCCGTTTGCTATGCCGGTGCCTATTAATCTCGGTAGCCATGCAATTTATGTACAACAACTAAAAGGCATGCTTGTTAGCAGCCAAGCAAGTATTGCAGTGGCTAACCTTGATTTTGTTGAGCTGCTTAATGAAGTAGTGGGTGACTTGGGTGACTCTAACGAGCTCAAATGGAGCGGCACTCCTGAACAACTCAATATGTTACCTGAAATTGATATTGAGTTTGCGCCGAATACTCCGGATGAAACAGCCTACTTGCAGTTTACTTCCGGAAGTACCCGCTTGCCCAGAGGTGTTGTGATTACTGAGCGCGCATTAATGACCAATTTACGCGGTATTGTGTGTAATGGTCTTGATGTGAGATCTGGTGATCGATGTGCTTCGTGGTTACCTTTCTATCATGACATGGGGTTAGTTGGCTTAGTGCTTGCGCCTTTGGCTGCCCAATTGTCTGTCGATTACCTCGCTACTCGTGATTTTGCTGTTCGTCCTCTCCAATGGCTTAAGTTAATCAGCCGTAATCGTTGTACCATTGCTTTTAGCCAACCCTTTGGCCTCAAATTATGCACCTTGCGTGCACGTGATTCTGATTTGGCTGATTTGGATTTGAGTTGCTGGCGTGCGGCGGGTGTCGGAGCTGAAATGATTCGGTTGGAGGTATTAAAAAAATTCGCGGATAAATTTGCGGCAGCAAAGTTTGATGAACGTGCTTTCCTGCCTTGCTATGGTTTGGCTGAGTCGACGTTGGCTGTTTCATTTCCAAAGCTTGGTCAGGGTGCGAAAAGTATACGTGTAGATGCTAAGACTTTAATCGAGAAAAAGGTAGCGATAAGAATTCAGGTAGATGGTAGAAAATGCAATGAATTTGTAAATTGTGGTAATCCACTTCCAGACCATCAAATCAAAATTGTTGATGATGCAAATCAAGAAGTACCTAGCTTGTCGGTGGGAAGTGTCCTTGTCAAAGGGGATAGCATCATGAGCGGTTACTTTAATAATAGTGAGGAAACAGCCAAGGCAATCAGTTCAGATGGCTGGCTAGATACAGGTGATATTGGCTTCTTGTTTGAGGGTGATTTATATATCACAGGCCGGAGAACAGATGTCATTATTATTAATGGCAGAAATATTCGAGCACAAGATGTTGAAGAGTTAGCTGAACAGCAACCGGAAGTGAGAACACGCGAAGCTTCTGCTTTTGGAGTGAATAATGAGGATGGTTCAACGTCAATAGTATTAGTTGTGGAGTGTAGATTGGCTTCAGCAACTGATAGGCAAGCACTCATTAACAGGCTTCAACAAATGGTATATATGGCATTTGGGGTAAGTTGTATCGTTGAACTGGTTCCTCCACATACATTGCCACGTACATCATCAGGTAAATTATCACGTTTTGCAGCGCGGCAAGGTTTTTTGAAACGTGCGAGTATAGATCAGCCTACAGAAACAGTAACTTATACAGCCGGTTGATTACTGTTCGTCTTATTGAGAAATATTTTTTCTCAGAGCAAGCACCTATTCCAAGTTTTCATTAGTATTATCCGCTATGGTTAAGACTGTTGCGGTAACAGGAGCTACAGGATTTATCGGGAGTGCGCTTGTGGCAAAGTTGATTGCTACAGGGTGGCAAGTGCGCGCTTTAACGAGAGCTAGACAAGCTTCTTCACAAAAAAATGATGCATCTATAAGATGGATTTATGGAGATCTTGATTGTGACGGTGCGTTAAATGAACTTGTTTCTGGCGCTGAGGCTGTTGTACATTGTGCTGGTGCCATCAGAGGGAAATCCTGGGCTGATTTTTATCAAACCAATGTGATTGGAACGCAGAATATATTAAGGGCAACCTCTAACTCTTCTTGCTCAAAATTCTTGCATATCTCTTCTCTAGCAGCGCGTGAACCTGCGCTTTCTTGGTATACTCAAAGTAAATTTGAAGCTGAGGCACAAGTTTCAAGTTTTTCTGAGAAGTTTGTTACAACAATATATCGACCAGCGGCGGTTTATGGCCCTGGTGACAAGGCAATGTTGCCTTTTTTTAAAGCAATGCGATATGGTGTATTGCCTGCTCCTGGAAATCCTGCTAATCGTTTTGGATTGATATATGTTGAGGATTTAGTTGCGGCAATTTGCTGTTGGCTGGAAGCAAAGCGCCCTGTAACAGGAGCTTATTCCATTGATGATGGCATGCCAGGCGGCTATGATTATCGGTTAGTGGCGGCGATAGCACAGCGTGTTTTACAAAAATCAGTACGCTGTCTCGCAATACCGATGAATAGCATGCAGATATTAGCCCATCTGAATTTATGGTTAGCTCGATTTTTTCGTTATGCTCCTGTGTTGACACCAGGAAAAATAAGAGAACTACAACATCCAGATTGGACTTGTGATATTACTCCTTTGAAAAAAGAATTGATTGACTGGTACCCATCTTATAAATTGGAGATGGTGTTACTAGATTTAGTTAGAATATAATCAATTTTTATTTTGTAGCATGTATAAATAATTGTTCCCCTTCCTCAATCCGACGCATGATCTGTGTTGCACTTTTAATCTCGAATAAATTAATTAGTGAATTGTTCAAGCAATCAACTTATGTCTGAAATAACACTAGAACAAATTACTGAGTTGCTTTGCCAGCAGCTGATTCAATTTACGAATAATGATGAAGTAACGATCTCTTCGGAAACCAATCTCATCACGCATCTTGCAATTGATTCAATCAAGTTGCTGAATCTTGTTATGGAAATTGAGGATCATTTTGATATATCAGTGCCATTGAATACGCTGGTCGATGTCCTGACGGTTCAGGATCTTGCTAATTTAATCTACAAAATTAAATCTTCACAATGAATTTGCTGGAAAAACTAGATGCAGCTGCTGCGGCAAGAAAAGCGCAACTGCCAGAAGGATTGAGTGCTTTTGGTATTCCGATAGATGAAGCCTTTTCTGCAACGGAAGCTAGAATTGGGAAGCGTCGGGTATTAATGTTGGGTACAAATAATTATCTTGGACTGAGTTTTTCTTCGGAATGCAGGGATGCAGCACATGAAGCGATTGATCAGGAAGGCACGGGCACTACTGGTTCGCGAATGGCAAATGGTAATTATTATGGACATCGTGCGCTGGAACAAGAATTAGCTGAGTTTTATCATTGTCGTGAATGTATCGTGTTTACAACAGGTTATCAGGCTAATTTAGGTACCATTTCTGGCTTAGTAGGTAGTGGTGATGTGGTATTGATTGATGGTGATGCCCACGCCAGTATTTATGATGGTTGCATTCTTAGTGGGGCGGATGTGATTCGCTTTCGTCATAATGATACGAATGATCTCGAAAAACGTCTACGTCGGCTGGGTGATCGTAGTAAAAATACGCTGATTATCATAGAAGGTATTTATAGTATGCTAGGTGATCAAGCTCCCTTGGCCGAAATAGTAAAATTGAAGAACGCTTACCACAGCACATTATTGCTAGATGAAGCGCACTCATTGGGTGTGCTGGGAGAAACTGGACAAGGCTTGGTAGAAAAAACCGGCATGATTGATGAGGTTGATTTCATTACTGGAACATTCAGTAAAAGTTTATGTGGAATCGGCGGTTTTTGTGTAAGTAGACATGCTCAACTTAATCAACTGCGATATATCAGTCATCCTTATATCTTTACCGCTTCTCCCTCACCAGCAACGATTGCATCCACTCGCGCCGCCTTAAAATTGTTACGTGATGGGCAGCTATTACGTAAGCAGTTATGGAAAAATGCTCAGCAACTTTACACTAGCCTGCAAGCAACTGGTTATGCTGTAGGTCCTCAGCCAAGCCCTATTGTCGCTGTGTTACTTGATAGTCCCAAACAAGCATTAGCTTTGTGGAATGGATTAATGGAACATGACATTTATGTAAATTTGGTATTACCCCCTGCTGCTCCAGAAGGAAAATCATTAATACGTTGTAGTGTAAATGCTGCACATACTTCTGAACAGATAGATCGAGTTTGTCAGGTTTTTACTGAGTTGCATACCGTCATCATGCAATAGGTGAGCATGATAGTAGTTATAAAAACATACCAAGAATGATCGACTGGATTACTCCCAATTGGCCAGCTCCTGCTAATGTCCAAGCGATGTTTGTTACACGTAATATCGATAAAACTACTGTGGCGAGTGATGCGTATGCGGGATTGAATTTGGCTACCCATGTCGGGGATGATTTCACTGTTGTGCAACGCAACAGAGAGCAACTACAGCGATATTTACCTCAAGCACCGCGTTGGTTGACCCAGGTTCATGGTACCAAATCCATTTGGATAGATACGGCTATGACTGAATCAAATGATGCAACGTTGGAAGGTGATGCTGCTATGAGCCGACAACCTGGAGTGGTATGCGCTGTATTGGTAGCGGATTGTTTGCCAGTATTGTTGTGCGACTCAGCAGGTAGTGTAGTAGGAGTGGTGCATGCCGGTTGGCGTGGATTGGCTGCAGGTATTATTGAAAATACAGTTAATGAACTGCGTAAATTTAGCCGAGATAATCAAATAATTGCATGGCTTGGGCCTGCGATTAGCTCACGCCACTTTGAAGTAGGTGAAGAAGTACGTTTAGTATTCACTGATTATGATTCTCAAGCTGCATGTGCCTTCTCTAAAAGGAAAAAAGAAGGCAAATGGTATGCTGATCTTTTTACTTTAGCGCGCCAAAGACTGTCTAGCGCTGGAGTTTCCCAGGTTTATGGTGGTGACGTGTGCACCTATAGTAATTCTGAGAAATTTTATTCTTACCGCCGTGATGGGGCAACAGGCAGAATGGCTGGCCTATTATGGATGACATAATTCTTTGATAAACCGTTATTGGTTCTATCGCTATAATAGCGATACGCTAAGTAATCGCTATCTTCCATCTTGATGATAATTTCTTCTCCATTAGTAGATAGCTGTGTGAGATTCTGCAAACGCTACAAGGCGCTGCTGCTACCTAATAATTTCCAATTAATCTAAAAACATATTATGTCGGTGTTAGCCTGGATTATGCTTGCTAGTGTAGCAAGTGGTTTACTGAGTATTGGATTGGCTGCATCATTTGCCTTGAATGTGCGTAGCGAGAGATGGATTAATATACTTATTTCGTATGCTATTGGCGCGCTTCTCGGCGCCGCTTTTCTGAACGCACTACCTGAGGCACTAGAGATTACTGATACACCCAAGCAGCTCACGTTCATTCTGTTGCTTGGTATCCTTGTTTTTTTTATTCTGGAAAAACTTTTATTGTGGCGACATTGTCACTTGGCAGAATGTGAAGCGCATGAACCTGTATTGCATACGAACAATAGTGATCATGGTCGTAGCGGCATGATGATTATATTGGGCGATACATTTCATAATTTTGTTGATGGTGTTTTGATTGCGACTGCATTTATGGCTGATATTCAGCTTGGAATCGTAACAGCAATTGCAATTACTGCGCATGAGATCCCACAGGAAGCAGGAGATTTTATCATTTTGCTAAACTCGGGTTTTACACGAGCAGGTGCGCTGTGGGCTAACTTTCTATCGGGAACGGCAACTGTATTTGGTGGGTTACTAGGCTATTTTATGCTAAACCAACTTGAGCATTTGATTGCACCGATATTGGCTGTAGCCGCAGCAAGCATGATTTATGTCGCAATGTCTGACTTGATTCCCAGTTTGCATAAACGTCCAGAAATTGGTGCGACCGTTCAGCAGGTTTTACTGATTGTACTAGGCATCGGTACGATATGGTTGATCGGAGCATTTTCTGGGCACCATCACTGAGGTGATAATCGTTTATCTGTGTTGATAGAGCTGCCGCGATAACCTTCTGCAATACGATAATAAAGGGTACGCAACACAATACCATCATGCCGGTAAATTATACGAGAATTGATTTTTCCGGGATTAACCAGTTTATTCTCCAAATTTTCAGAGGGCGAACCCGCTTTTTCTAGCGCGCGTGGTTTCATACCTACCAACAAAATAGGTTGATGAATGGACGATTCATCAGGATACCAGTAACTATACATAGAAGCATGTTCACCAAATAGATTGCGTGAACGAATTTCAAGTGGTGGATGGCTATTGCCATAGAACGCAAGTGCACTGGCTACCGACCATTTGCTCATACCTACTACAACAGGCGTTTCGCCAGTTACTTGCTTAATTTCATCGGAAATTTTCTCGACTTCTGCCGTAGCTTCCTTCCAGAAATAATGTTCATTTAAAAATTGATAGGGTAATCCAGGTATGCCTAATGTAGCGTAATGCAAAATGAAAGCATAAGTTAGTAGAGATACGATGATCATTGGTTGCCAAGCAGTGTTTAGCCAATTTACAGCATGCTTGAATTGGTCTCTTTTCCCGATCATCCAAGCCATGGTGGGTATTAAGGCTAACCATAATGGGCCAGTCCAGTGAAAACGTAGTGGGCCAAAAACACTAGCAACGAAAAAAACAGCTAGTGGAACACCAGTGAATATAATAATAAAAAGTGCTTTTCGGACTTCCTCTCGCTGGCAATAGCTTAATGTGACTGAGCGTAATGCGAATGCTGCTGCAACCAAGCCAACTGGCGTAAGCATAATGGCAATTTGTAGAAGTAATTTATGAGTGGATAATTCGTGATGTACTTTGCCGACGCGAGTGGTTTGAAAGGCGAAAGATGCCCAATCATTCTCTATGTTCCAAATAATGACAGGGCTGAACAATATCAGTGCGATTAATACTGCCAAATAAGGGTGAGGGCGGCGTAACCAATAGCGTGCAGTAGCATCCACAAGAATAAAGATTAGCGCAGCAATACCAAGTAGCCCCAGCGTATATTTAGATAAAATACCAATACCAAAAGCAATGCCAACACCGAACCAGGCTTGTGATCGGTTGGCAAGTAAGGCGCGTTCCAAATAATAGAGTGTAGCTGCCCATGCAGCGACCAAGGGAGCATCGGGTGTTATTGCAAGCCCAGCTGCGAAGCCAAATGGAACGATAGCAAGTAATAATACCGAGCGCATGGCTGTGGATTTATCATAGAGATTACATGCGAAGGTGTATAAATAACCCATTGCAATTAACCCACTGGCGAAGGCACCGAGTCTTACTCCGAATTCATTGTGACCAGCTAATGTTGTTCCCAGCCAGATCAACCAGGCTACCATGGGCGGATGATCGAAGAAACTTAAATCCATATGTTGCGCATATTGCCAATAATAGGCTTCATCGGGGATGAGTTGCGCTACACTGATATAAACTAAGCGCAGCAGAATGACGAAGCCGACAATACCAATTGCAGCGATACGCCAGTGTGTATCAGTAGAAGCAGCAGGCTTGGTACGCGGGAACACATAAAAAGCGGAGCCAAGATAATTAACTATGGCCGTTGCGATAATGGCTGGAAAAATGGCCCACTCTGTTGCTATATTCCAGGTGTAGACCAACCAAGCTAATATGGCTCCTCGCAGAAGCATCGCGAATATTCCAACAATCAAGAAGCGAGAAAATTGATTCCATTGTAAATGACCTGCGTGGTGAAGTCGGAATGACCATTTACTGTTGAGCGTGTAATTAAAACTGGCTGCCGCAATAAAACTAGAAATATGTGCTGTGGCCAGGCTAGCTCCTTGCCCGGTCAACCATTGGAAGATAAATACATCGATAAAAACACCCAGAAACCCGACAATGGCAAAGCGGCTTGCGGTATGAAAGGAAATGGTGCCGCCGGCCAGAATGATAAGTTGCTGTAAATAGGCTAGATGATGTGAAAGGGAGAGTTTGGATGTTCCGTGTAGGCGATTACGAAAATGAATTGGAATTTCTTTTACACGCAGTGGTTGATTACCTCCTGTCATTAATAGCTCTAACAGAATCTTGTAACCGCGCGCATTGTCTGTGATGCGGTGGATGAACTCTTTACGAAAGGCGAAAAAACCAGAGGTCGCGTCATTTACGTCGCAAATTGCACGTGCAAGCCACCCACCCGCTCGAGATAACCAGAGGCGATAAAAGGGCCAGCCGATTGTGTCTCCTCCTGGAATGTAACGACTGCCAATTGTTATGTCGTATTGATTAGCCAGAACTGGTTGAATTAATGCTGCTAATTTTTCTGGAGAGTGGCTAAGATCAGCGTCCATCACAGCAACTACATCGTATTTGGCAACGGCAACCCCTTCTATAATGGAGGCGGTTAGGTCCGGTTGGTGTGCGTTTCTTTCCACAAGATGAACATTATGTGTGCGCTGCCATTGCTTGATTTTATCTGGCGTTCCATCTGCGGAGTGATCATCCACAATGATTATCTCAAATTGATTACCCAGATCATTCAGGGAGAAAATACTGGTCAATAGAGGATCGATATTATCCGCTTCGTTCAGAGTAGGAATAATGAGTGAAAATTGCATACTGAGCTCAGGTTATTCCCGGGGTTGTTGATGGGTTTGGAGTTGTCTTTGTTTTCCCCCGGGAGGAGATAAGATACTAGAGAAAAATTATCTCGATTTTAAATTAGATGTTTTTATGGGCGTTTCTTTTGGTATTTGAAGACAGCACGATTATGTTCTTCAAGCGTAGATGAAAAATGAGAAGTTCCGTCACCACGAGCGACGAAGTAAAGTTCATTTGTGGTGGTAGGATTAAAAGCAGCTCGAATAGAAGCTAATCCAGGTATGGCAATAGGAGTAGGAGGTAACCCTGACCGGGTGTAGGTGTTGTATACATGGTCGGTTTGTAGATCTACTTTGCGAAGATTTCCATTAAACTTATCGCCCATGCCGTAAATTACGGTCGGATCAGTTTGTAGTCTCATATTGTGCCGTAGTCGGTTAATAAAAACAGCAGCAATTCGGGTGCGTTCCTCATTTTTTCCTGTTTCTTTTTCTATGATTGATGCAAGAATTAAACCTTCATATGCGTTTTTCAGCGGAAGCGATTTTTGTCTGGTGAGCCACTCTGTTTCCAAATGTCGCTGCATAGCATGGTAGGCACGTTTTAAAATGGTGAGATCGCTACTGTTTTTTGTAAAAAAGTAAGTATCTGGAAAAAAGATACCTTCTATTGCCGTTTCATTTGCTCCGATTAATTTTAGTAATTCAGCATGGCTGAGTTTGCCGATTTCTTGTCGGATAGCTGGGTGTTCAGCTAATGCTTTTTTTAATTGTGAGAAAGTCCATCCTTCAACAAAAGTAATGGTGTGCTGTCTCACCTTTCCCTGGGAGAGATATTTTAATAAATCCAGAGGTGATAGATTTTTGGTTAGTGCGTATTCGCCTGCTTGAATGGCTGTATTGTATCCGGTGATATACGACAGGAGTATGAAGGACCATGCGTTAGGAAGAATGTCTGTGTCTGCTAACTGTTGGGCAATGGTACGTAGACTATCTCCACGTTCGATAGAAAATTCGTAAGGAGTGGCAGGAAGCACAACTGGAGCTGTGCTTAGGCGATAAAGCCATATAGAAAATAATAAACTAATGAGTACAGTAATTAGAAAAGAAAAAACTAGCAGTCGTGACGAAAATATCAATTTAGGCATACTGATATACTTGAACACCCAAGCCTGTTGACGGCATGAGATATGGCATAAGAACTAAATTTAATTATTGTTATGCAGTTTTGTTTTCTATATTTTAGGGAATATAGAAAACATGTTTAAACTTTTCTAAAAGCTAATGTACCGTTAGTACCGCCAAATCCAAATGAATTGGACAATACGGCAGAAATTTTCATTTCTCTGGCATGGTTGGGCACATAATCCAAATCACATTGAGGATCAGGGTTATCAAGATTGATGGTAGGGGGAACAATTTGGTGAAAAATAGCTAGTGTAGAGAAAATTGCTTCTACACCGCCTGCAGCACCTAGTAGATGTCCAGTCATGGACTTGGTTGAGCTGATTGCCAAATCTTTAGCATGGGCCCCAAAACAACGCTTGATTGCGGTGGTTTCTGCTATATCACCTAGCGGTGTTGAGGTGCCGTGAGCGTTGATATAGTGAATATCTTCCGGATTTAATTGAGCATCAGCTAAAGCATTTTTCATACAACGTGCAGCCCCTTCACCGTCTTCACTGGGAGCTGTCATGTGATAAGCGTCTGCGCTCATGCCAAATCCGACCAGTTCTGCATAGATCTTTGCACCTCGTTTTTTAGCATGCTCCATTTCTTCCAGGACAAGGATGCCTGCACCTTCTCCCAGAACAAATCCATCGCGCTTAAGATCCCACGGCCGGCTTGCTGCTGCTGGATCTTCATTATTGGCTGACAGAGCACGTGCGGATGCAAATCCTCCGATAGCTAGTGGCGTCACACAGGATTCTGTTCCGCCGCAAATCATGATATCGGTGTCACCATGCTCAATCATTCTGGCGGAGCTGCCTATACAGTGCGTAGCTGTCGTACAGGCCGTTACCATAGCCAGATTCGGACCTTTATACCCAAACATGATAGATAGGTTGCCGGATACCATGTTGATAATAGTGCTGGGAATAAAAAAAGGAGAAATCTTGCGTGGTCCTCCCGCATGGTAAGCGGTATCGGTGTTTTCAATCATGGGTAAACCACCGATTCCGGAGCCGATATTGATCCCGATGCGTTCAACGTCCAATCCGGTGACATCATCAATACCGGCATCTCGAACAGCTTGAATAGCTGCTGCCATACCATATTGGATAAAAATATCCATTCGGCGTGCTTCTTTAGCGGAAAGATAGTCTGTTACTTCAAATTTTTTGACTTCTCCAGCGATTTTTGAAGAAAAATCTGAGCTATCAAATCGAGTGATTGTTGTAATACCGGACTTACCTGCGGTTACGTTTGCCCAGGCTTCGGGAACCGTATTGCCGATAGGTGAAATGATTCCTAACCCGGTAATGGCTATTTTACGCTTGGCCAAGACGACTCCACTGAATTATTGAAAATTACTTTTATTGAGTTGCGTTACTTGCTACGAAGTCAATTGCTTCTTGGACTGTGTTAATTTTTTCAGCTTGTTCGTCAGGAATCTCACACTCAAACTCTTCTTCTAATGCCATGACGAGTTCGACTGTATCCAGGGAATCCGCTCCCAGGTCGTTCACAAAGGAAGATTCACTTTTTACTTCTGATTCGTTAACACCCAACTGCTCAGCTACAATTTTTTTGATACGTTGTTCTATTTCAGTAATTTCCATTGATATACCCATCCTTATTAGGTAAAAAGCTATCGCAAGTTTAACAAATTTCAAACAACCGGCAAACTTGTCCGGCTATCCAGAGTAGATGTTGCTTACTATTACAAAAAACGTTTAATGCTGCATGATTTTAAAAAGATATGATAAATATAGAGAATTAAATTAGTCCATATACATTCCACCGTTAACATGTAATGTTGCTCCAGTAATATAACTTGCTGCGGGCGAAGCTAAAAAAGCGACAGTAGCGGCGATATCCTCCGGTTGACCAAATCTGCCAAGCGGAATATGTTGAATAAGTGATTGTTGTTGTTCGGATGAAAGTGAGCGCGTCATATCGGTATCTATAAAGCCTGGCGCAACACAGTTTACTGTGATATTTCTACTGCCGATTTCTTTTGCTAGGGATTTGCTGAAACCGAGCATGCCTGCTTTAGCTGCTGCGTAGTTTGCTTGTCCAGGATTGCCGATTGATCCCACTACTGATGAAATGTTGATGATACGTCCATCGCGCGCTTTCATCATGGCTCTTAAAACAGCGCGACTTAAACTATAGACAGATTTCAAATTAGTTTGCAAAACGTTGTCCCATTCATCATCCTTCATGCGAGCGAGTAAACTATCTCGCGTAATACCAGCATTATTAACAAGTATTGTTACATTACCGAATGATTTTTGTATGGTGGTAATACCATTACTGACTTGTTCAGCATCATTAACATTCATCATCAACCCCATACCTGTTAACTGTGCTTCATTAAGGTATTGGCTAATATGATCAGCTCCATCCGCAGAAGTGGCAGTCCCGATAACGGTTGCTCCCTGTTTTCCTAATTCCAGCGCAATTGCTTTACCAATACCGCGACTTGCGCCTGTTATCAGTGCGATTTTATGTTTCAGTACCATGTAAAGAGTTTGTGAGTGAGTGGAAGATTGATTTTTGACGATGAGTAATTGAAGTGTTATTTCAATACATCCATTGCTTTTGAGAAAGCATCTGAATTGTTGAGTACGACATTATTCAGACTTTTATCAATACGTCTGGTTAAGCCTGTCAATACTTTTCCTGGACCACATTCGACAATGTGTTGAACGCCTGATACAACCATAGCTTGAATTGTTTCAGTCCAACGCACCGGGGAATAAAGTTGGCGTGCAAGTATATTGCGAATTGCTGCAGCCGTTGGATGCTGTTGAACGTCAACGTTGTGTAGAACTGGTATTTTAGGGGATTGTATTACAGTTTCTTCTAGCGCAAGCATGAATTTTTCTGCAGCAGGTTGC
The DNA here is from genome assembly GCA_006742785.1 of Nitrosomonas stercoris. Lineage (NCBI taxonomy): Bacteria > Pseudomonadati > Pseudomonadota > Betaproteobacteria > Nitrosomonadales > Nitrosomonadaceae > Nitrosomonas > Nitrosomonas stercoris. The sequence goes on from AP019755.1 coordinate 1,257,792, forward strand.
ATCAATGAACAGTGTGATGGAATACTCATTGGCAAAATAACCGCAAGTTTCGCCCCTTTAGATTTTGCGAGTGTGACTGCTTGAGCGATAACCTGAGAATGCCCCGCAATTACTACCTGACCAGGCGCATTGAAATTAGCTGGCTCCAGTGACGTATCAGGCGATGCATTGATTATTTCAGTGCATATCTCTGAAATCGTATCGTCACTCAGTCCAATAATAGCTGCCATTCCTCCCTGACCTTCAGGGACAGCATCCTGCATAACTTTGGCACGATCATGAACCAGCTTTAAAGCAGCGCTGAAATCAAGTGATTCGGCGGCCACTAATGCAGCATATTCTCCTAAACTATGACCTGCTAATAAGTCTGGTTGTATGCCTCCCATTTGCTGCCAGGCACGATAGAGAGCAACATTAGCTGTCAGCATGATAGGTTGAGTGTTAGTGGTGAGATTTAAACTTTGCTCGGGACCATCATTAGCGAGTGACCACAAATCCTGTTGCAAAATATCCGATGCTTCAGTAAATGTTTCGCGTATCAGTGGCAATCCCGAGTAATGATTCATCATTCCTACTGATTGGGATCCTTGCCCAGGAAAAATAAAAGCAATTTTCATATTTTACCAGCGTAGCAGTATGGAACCCCAGGTGAATCCTCCTCCCACACCTTCCAGCACAACATTTTGACCTGGTTGGATGCGACCATCACTGACAGCTTGATCTAATGCCAATGGCACAGAAGCTGCCGAAGTGTTGCCGTGTTGCGCAACAGTGGCAACTACCTTTTCTTGAGGAATACCTAATTTCTTGGCTGTAGAGGCTATGATGCGAATATTGGCTTGATGTGGAACCAGCCAATCTACATCGGCAGGTTGTAAATGATTTGAATTGAGTGCTTCTAGTACTGCTTCTTCGAGAACACGCACTGCAAACTTGAATACGGTGCCACCTTCCATGGTGATGAAAGGAGTGCCTTCCATTTTTCCCGATTGGATAGAAGCAGGTGCAGCAAGAATTTGGCTATAACTACCATCAGCGTGTAAATGAGATGAAAGTATGCCAGGTGTGTCGCTCTGTGTTAGTACAACTGCCCCTGCGCCGTCGCCAAACAAGACGCATGTCGTACGATCATTCCAATCCAAGATACGAGAGCACACTTCACTACCGACAATCAATGCGTTACGAGCTTTTCCAGAACTGACGAACATGTCAGCCGTCGCTAATGCGTAAATAAATCCGCTACATACGGCCTGAATATCAAATGCGGGACTGTTACCAGCGATACCAAGTTTGTTTTGTAGAATACAAGCGGTGCTAGGGAAAATCATATCTGGCGTAGTGGTTGCTACGATAACCAGATCAATGTCACTCACAGAAATATTGGCAGCCTTAATAGCATTTTGGCTAGCTATCAAAGCCAGATCACTGGTGGTTTGATCTGGAGCGGCGATATGGCGCTGCTTGATACCGGTTCGAGTCTGTATCCATTCATCACTGGTATCCACCATGGATTCAAGATCCTGGTTGGTCAGTATTTTTTCTGGCAAGTAGCCGCCGGTACCAATTATGCGTGAATACATGTTGTTTTGACTTATTTATTTTGCCGATGCTGGCTGTGTAACATTATGTTCAATATTATGGCGCAATACTTCAATATGCTCGATGAGGCGGTGCAATGTATCACCACGTATTTCATCAACGGCACGTTTAATTGCGCAATGGAATGCAAAGCTATCTGCGGAACCATGGCTTTTGATAACGGTACCGCGTAGTCCCAGCAAGCTTGCACCATTATATCGACGATGATCTACTCGTCGTCTGAAAGCATTGATGACAGGCAGAGAAACTAACCCTGCTAGCTTGCTGAATAAGGAGCGTTTGAATTCTTCACGCAGATAACTAGCCAGCATTTGTGCAAGACCTTCCGAGGTTTTGAGTGCAACATTGCCAACAAAGCCATCGCATACCACAACGTTAGTTGTACCGCGATAAATATCGTCTCCTTCGATATTACCGTAAAAATTCAGATTACTATTGCGGAATAATTCCGCCGCTTGTTTGACCACATCGTTACCCTTGATATCTTCCTCACCAATATTCAGCAAACCTATGCTTGGATTGGGTTTATTTTCAACAGATGAGACTAGTGTTGCGCCCATGATGCCAAATTGAAACAGGTGTTCAGCTGTACAGTTTATGTTGGCGCCCAGGTCCAGTACGTAAGTATGGCCTGAAATGGTTGGAAGTACGACTGCCAATGCAGGTCTGTCGATACCTGAGATGGTTTTAAGTACAAAGCGCGAGGTTGCCAGTAATGCACCTGTGTTTCCTGCGCTAATACATGCCTGGGCTTCACCTTTTTTTACCAGATTAAGTGCAACACGCATGGAAGAATCTTTCTTGTTGCGTAGCGCGAATGCTGGATGTTCATCCATGCCGACGATCTCGCTGGCTGGGTACAATGTAAGCCGCGAGTTTGGCGTTACCTTAAGTGCATCCAGCTCTTTAGTAATAACTTCTGGTTTGCCGACCAGAATAATATGCGCGCTATGGTCGTGACGCAAATATTCAACAGCCGAAGGAACTGTAACACAAGGGCCGTGGTCGCCCCCCATGCAATCAATTGCTACTGTTATATCCACAAATTAATAAACAGCTCAATTAGTAAAAAACAAGATGAAATACTAAACGGCGCCATTAATCATCATCCTTGGTTTTGATTACCTTTTTTCCGCGATAAAAACCACTGGGGCTAATATGATGACGTAAATGTGTTTCTCCAGTAACCGGCTCAATTGCAAGTGATGGATTGGTTAGAGCGTCATGAGAGCGACGCATTCCGCGTCTGGAAGGGGATTTCTTGTTTTGTTGTACAGCCATAATTTTATTCCTTGAAAGCCAGTTCAGTGTGTTTGTTTAAGTGATGCTAATGCTGCAAAAGGATGTTCCTTATCAATAGTACTATGTATCTTATCTTTGGATGATAAGTGGCAATTAGTATCTTGGTGGCGAGGAGAGATGGGTAGACTTAGAATAATTTCATCCTCTATCAGTGCTAACGCATCCAATTCATTGGAAGCATAAATTGCTTCTACGAAAATATCGTCATCATAACGTGATAATTCGTGTTCGCTTTGAGCCAAAATAAGCCTGGTTTTTATATTCAGTGTATATTGCATTTTTTTCAGGCAGCGCTGACAAATTAAATCGATATCTCCGTTAATTGATATTTCTAGAATTGGTTTGTCATCTCCATCAAGCATCCCGCTAATTAAATAAGCTAGCTCTCCTGATGTGTGTGCCAGATAACTATGTAGTCGTTCAAGATTGCCTATAGATATACTTCCCTGAAGTGACTGGTTGTTATGTGCAAATTCCAGTGAGTCTATAACAAGTTGGTCGGACATAAGGCGCGCATGTTATATTTTTTACGGAAAAGTGTCAAAATTACTAACTGCTATATTACTATAATATTTTGAAAAATCGCACTATTTATCCTCGTCTCGTATTAGGATCCAGCTCAATCTATCGGCGTGAGCAGCTTCAGCGTTTGCAGATTCCTTTTGAAATTGCGAGTCCGAATGTTGAGGAATTTGCGTTGCCTGATGAAATTCCAGAGGCTACAGCCTTGCGTTTGGCAAAGGAAAAGGCATATGCGCTGGCGAAATCTTTTCCTGATGCACTGATTATTACAGCAGATCAAGTTGCTGCTTTAGGAACAGTGCAGCTGGGTAAACCATTAAATCACGAAAATGCTGTGCAACAACTGCAGATGATGCAGGGAAAAGAAGTTGTTTTCCATACAGCATTATGCGTACTCAATAGTTATACTGCACGGCTGCAAACGCGTGTCATACCTTGTTTGGTGAAATATCGTGAGTTAAGTGCAAAGCAGATTGAACATTATTTGGTAAGAGAGCAGCCGTATCATTGCGCTGGCAGTGCTAAAGCGGAAGGATTGGGCATTGCTTTGATTGCCAGTATTACAGGGGAAGACCCGAATGCATTGATTGGTCTGCCATTAATTGCTTTGGTCGATATGTTAACAGCAGAAGGGGTGGAGATACTGTAGATCTGTGTCAAATTGAGGTGGTGGATACCTTTCTTTTCTTTCCATAGTAAATACATAATGCAGATTATGTTTGATGCGGAAATGACAGCGTAGATAAATTCTTGGAGATTCCTTTATACAATTCCGAGTTTCTTTGAAGTGTGCTAATTAAGCAGACAGAGAATGTAGCGTGTAGCAAATTCATTTGTGAGGAAAATAGTTGCTATTAAAAGTATTGTTTGGGTTGGCTGCGTTTATTTGGAGTCATGGCGTAATAGCTGCAGAAGCAAATAACACGATTATGGTAAAAGAGGCAGCTTCAGTATCTGAAGATAGCTTATTAACTTTGCAGCAAGCGCTCCAGCGCGTTTTGCAGCACAACCCAGAGTTAGCTGTAGCGACCAGAGAAATTGCTGCCCAGGAAGGAACAAAGCTACAAGCAGGCGTGCTGAAAAATCCAGAACTTAGTGTAGGTGCGGACAGTTTCCATTCGTCCAATCCCAATATTGAAAAGTTTACTACTTTTCGGCTCAGTCAGCTCATTGAGCTTGGCGGCAAACGATCAGCGCGAGTGAATGTCGCAACACTGGGGCAGGAGCAAGCCAGTCAAGCTTATGCTGCCAAGCGTTTAGAAATGATTGCGCGTACGGCTAACGCATTTATTGATGTGCTGGAAAATCAAAAGCAGGTAAGTGTCGTGGCAGATACATTGCGTCTAACGCAACAGGCAATGGAAACTGTCAAGAAGCGGGTGGAAGCGGGCAAATCTCCTCCGATTGAAGCAACGCGTGCAAAAGTAGCGGTATCAGCAGGCAATATCGAATTGGAACAGGCCAAGCGTAATTTGGCGGCGGTGCGAACAAAGCTGGCGTTGCTGTGGGGTGAAACGCATCCTCGGTTTGATCGAGCTGCTGGCGAGCTGGAATCGTTTGTTGAAATACCTGATTTTGAGTTGCTGATACAACAGCTTGAAAAAAATCCAGTGATGTTGCAAAGCGACAAGCATATTGCACAAAGTGAAGCAAAAGTTGAGCTAGAAAGAGCAAACAAGATTCCGGATGTGACAATTGGTGCAGGAGTTCAGCGTTATTTGGGTATGGATGAAACCACTGCTGTCCTGGATTTATCCATCCCTATTCCACTTTTTAACCGCAATCAGGGCAATGAGCTGGAAGCATTGCAACGTTTGAATCAAGCAAGAGATGAACGTCTGTCGGTTGCATTGCAGTTGCGCTCGGAATTTGTGCGTAACTATGAAAATCTACTGGCAGCACGCAATGAAATCGAGGTGTTGCGTGAAGAAGTGCTGCCAGGTGCCAAGAATGCCTTTGAAATTACCAATCGGGGTTATCAGCTGGGGAAGTTCAGTTTCCTGGAAATGCTGGATGCACAGCGCACTTTCTTTCAAAATCGCACCCTCTATGTGCGTGCATTGGCTAATTATCAACGTTTGATTAATGCAATTGAGCAATTAGTTGCAACACCGTTTGCAGATCTGGCTAACAATACTATGAATAAAAACGACGCTACTCACACGCAAGGAGTGTCTGTGCCATGAGGAAAAATAAACAGCTTCTTATTGTGGGAATTATTCTAGCGGTTATTTTGCTGGGAATTTTATTTCTAAACCAGAATAAATTAAGGCTATCAGATAATGAACAGCTGATGTTGTCTGTGACTGATACATCTGAGCAGGAAGGAATAACCGGTCCTCATGGCGGAGAGTTGTTTTTGAAAGATGGGTTGGGGTTAGAGTTGGTGTTTCATGAAAGTGGAGCCACTTCGCTCTTCAAACTTTATCCTTATTGGCAGAAAAAATTATTGGCTCCAGCTGATGTCAGCGTAACGATTGCGTTATCTCGCCTTGGCAGATCAGCGCAACTGTTTCATTTCAGAGCTGAAGATGATTACTTGATTAGTGATCAGGAAGTGGCAGAACCACATGCCTTTGAATTGGTGATTGTTGCTGAATATCAGGATAAGACTTATCGCTGGCACCATAGCGAAGCAGAAGGGCGTGTAGAAATGTCTGATACAACACTGCGTAATAGTGGTATTGAATTAGCCACAGCTGGTTCCGCTGTTATTCATTCAGAAATCACTTTGCCTGGGGAAATTACTTTTAACGAACATGACATTGTGCATGTTGTGCCACGTTTGCCTGGCATGGTGGTTTCTATTGAGCGCCATCATGGACAAAAAGTAGAAAAGGGAGAGGTGCTGGCTATCATGGAAAGCACCATGCTGGCTGATTTGCGGAGCCAGTACTTGTTGGCGCGTCGACGACAAGCGCTGGCGCAAACAATTTATGATCGGGAAGAGCAGTTATGGCGAGAAAAGATTACGGCCAGACAGGATTTTTTGACAGCCCAACAGCAAAGAGAAGAGGCCAGCATTGCAGTGCAGTTGGCTGCCGAACGTTTACGAGCACTGGGGGTGCAACCTGAGTCTGCTTTGTCAGGAAAGAAATTGGCGCGTTATGAGATTCGTTCGCCGATTGCTGGCATTGTGATCAAAGAAGGCGTGGTCAGAGGAGAGGTGGTCAAAGAAGACAAGACTGCTTATATCGTGGCAGATATTTCGACTGTTTGGGCAGCTATCCGGGTATTCCCGCGTAATTTGAATCAAATTCATGTTGATCAATTAGCTGTTGTGCGGGCAAATACACATGATTTGAAACGAGAAGGCAAGGTAATTTATGTGACAACTCCGTTGGATGAGCAAACACGCACTGCGGTGGCGCGAATACAACTGGATAATCAGGATGAACAATGGCGCCCGGGTATGTTTGTCAAAGCGGATTTCCAGATTGATGCAGTTGAAGTACCGGTGGCGGTATTGCTGGAAGGAGTGCAAACACTGGAAGATCAGCCCGTGGTATTTGGCCGTTATGGTGATTTTTTTGAAACACGTCCGCTGAAATTAGGGCGCAGCGATGATCAAATGGTTGAAGTGGTTGAAGGATTATTGGCTGGAGAGCAGTACGCAACAAACAATAGCTTTATTATCAAATCAGAATTAGGTAAAGCAGGTGCTGCGCATGAGCATTAAAGCAATTGCTGATTTTGACTTTTGTGTTTGCGAAAATAACCTGAAGGAATGTAGCGGTGTTTGAACGCTTGTTGCAGGCTGTAATTGATCACCGGGGATTGGTGTTGGTTATGGTATTGGCAATGGCTTTGTTTGGAGTCTACAACTACCAAAGATTGCCGATTGATGCGGTGCCAGACATTACCAATGTGCAAGTGCAGATTAACACAGCGGCGCCGGGCTATTCACCTTTGGAAGCCGAGCAGCGGATTACTTTTCCGATCGAGACAATCATGGCTGGTTTGCCTGGGTTGGATTATACGCGCTCGTTATCTCGCTATGGCTTATCTCAGGTGACAGTTGTATTTCAAGAGGGAACCGACATCTACTTTGCTCGCCAGTTGGTGAGTCAGCGCATCCAGGAAGCACAAGGACAATTGCCTGCTGGCGTGGAGCCTTCAATGGGCCCCATTTCTACGGGATTGGGAGAGGTGTTCATGTGGATGGTAGAAAGCACTCCGGGCGCACTCAAACCGGATGGTACGACCTATACTGCTACCGATCTGCGTGAAATAGAAGACTGGATTATCCGACCACAATTGCTCATGGTAAAAGGGGTCACAGAGGTCAACACCATTGGCGGATTTGTTAAACAATATCACGTTACGCCTTATCCGGATAAGTTGGTTGCCTATGGTTTGACTTTTCAAGAAATTGTCGCTGCACTTGAGCGCAATAATATCAATCTGGGTGCTGGCTATATTGAACGGCGTGGCGAAGAATATTTGGTACGTTTGCCAGGTCAGGTCAGTAATCTGGATGAAATTGGTGAAATTACCCTGGGGGGGAGACAAGGCACGCCACTGCGCATCAAGGATGTGGCCGATATTCTGATTGGCAAGGAATTGCGCACAGGTGCTGCCACACATAACAGCAAGGAAACAGTGCTGGGAACTGCGCATATGCTGATCGGAGAAAATAGCCGTGACGTAGCGCATGCGGTAGCCAATAAACTGGAAGAAATCAATCGTTCGCTGCCACCAGGCGTAACCACCACTCCTGTATATGATCGTACCACGCTAATTGACGGCACTATTCACACTGTTGCCAGTAATCTAGTTGAAGGTGCGACACTGGTCATCGTTGTATTGTTTTTGTTTCTGGGAAATATTCGTGCTGCCATTATTGCAGCACTTGTTATCCCACTATCCATGCTATTCACCTTCAGCGGCATGGTGGCCAATCAGGTCAGCGCCAATCTGATGAGTTTGGGTGCGCTGGATTTTGGCATCATTGTCGATGGTGTCATCGTTATCATTGAAAACAGCATGCGTTGCTTTGCCAGGGAACAAGCCCGGTTGGGACGAATGTTAAATCGCAAAGAGCGACTACAGCTGGTTTTTACTGCCACGCAACAAGTCAGGCGGGCGCTGATTTACGGGCAGCTGATTATCATGGTGGTTTATTTGCCTATTTTCACCTTGTCTGGCGTAGAAGGAAAAATGTTTCATCCCATGGCATTTACCGTAGTGACAGCCTTGTTGGGAGCATTGATTTTATCGGTTACCTTTGTACCAGCAGCCATCGCCTTGTTTTTGACGGGGAAAGTAGTAGAAAAGGAAAGCTGGATTGTGGTGCAATGCAAGCGACTTTATCAGCCGGTGCTGGCAATTGTCATGCGTAATCAAAAGCAAACCATCATCCTGGCGGTGGCAGTGCTGTCGCTGTCAGGCTGGCTGGCTACCCAGTTGGGGAGTGAGTTTGTGCCTAGTTTGAACGAAGGGGATATTGCTTTGCATGCTGTGCGTATTCCAGGTACCAGTCTTTCGACATCAGTGCATATGCAGGAAGAAGTGGAAAAGACAATTTTGTCGTTTTCTGAGGTAAAGCGTGTATTTAGTAAGATAGGAACAGCTGAAATCGCAACTGATCCCATGCCTCCCAGTGTGGCGGATGTATATGTGATGCTGAAGCCGCGTTCCGAGTGGTCTGGTCGTTATCAAACTAAAGATGAATTGATTGATGCAATGGAAGCAGCGTTATTGCAGGTGCCGGGTAATAATTACGAATTTACTCAGCCGGTTGAAATGCGTTTTAATGAACTTATTGCCGGTGTGCGCGCTGATGTAGCTGTCAAGATATTTGGCGATGATTTGGATGAGTTGCTGGCGGTGGGAGAGCGGATTGAGGCTTTGATTGCCACAGTGCCGGGTGCGGCAGATGTCAAGGTGGAGCAGGTCACTGGCTTGCCTGTTTTATCCATTGAAACGGATCATGAAAGTATTTTGCGTTACGGTCTGAATGTGGCTGATGTGCAAGATACAGCAGCGATTGCGATTGGTGGTGCAACGGCAGGATTGATTTTTGAAGGAGATCGCCGGTTTGAATTGCAGGTGCGTTTGCCGGAAAGACTACGTGCAGATACGGAAGCCTTGCATTATTTGCCAATAGAGCTTCCGCGTCAACCCGAGATGCGAGCAGAAAATTCTGTTGATCAAGTATCACAAATTGGATCGATGACTTATGTAACATTGGGTGAGGTGGCCAATTTTGCAATCACACAAGGACCCAATCAGATCAGTCGTGAAAACGGAAAACGTCGGGTAGTGGTTTCAGCCAATGTACGTGGGCGCGACCTCGGCTCTTTCGTTAAAGAGGCGCAAACACTGGTCAACGACAAAGTATCCATTCCTGCTGGTTATTGGTTAGCATGGGGAGGACAATTTGAGCAAATGGTATCAGCAGCGGAACGATTACAAATTGTAATACCTGCGACTCTGATGCTGATTTTTGTCATACTCTACGTAATGTTTGGTAATGTACGTGATGGCGTGTTGGTGTTTACTGGTATACCGTTTGCATTAACTGGCGGCGTGCTGGCATTGTGGTTGCGTGATATTCCTTTTTCCGTCTCTACCAGTGTCGGATTTATTGCGTTATCAGGCATCGCCGTCTTAAATGGATTAGTCATGCTAACATTTATCCGTGAATTGCGTCAGGATGGAATACCTTTGACAGAAGCGGTACAAACAGGTGCATTGATACGGTTACGCCCGGTATTGATGACAGCACTGACTGATGCTGTGGGTTTTATACCAATGGCGCTGGCGACTGGTTTAGGGGCGGAAGTACAGCGTCCGTTGGCGACAGTGGTAATTGGAGGGGTTGTTTCTTCTACAATCCTGACACTGCTGGTGCTGCCAGTGTTGTACCATGTATTTTATCAACATCGCGCAGCAGATGCTCCGCTGCAAGCAGAATTATCAACAAGATAAATATTAAGCGGAGTTCACCGGCCGGATGTCGATATCTTTTACACTATTAGTTGTATCAGTATGCTCTGATATACTTTGCGAAGTAAAAACAGTAGGATGAGCGCAATTAAACTGTTTTGTGTGGATTGGTAAGATTCTATCTCTTTGTCTGTCGGATTATTTTACATTTTGTTTTTTTATGTGTTGTTGTGATAAGAAGTAGGTGATAGTACCATGTTTTTAAAAGAAAATTTGTGGATGGAACGGAAATTGCTTCTTATTTGATATGGTAAGCGAATCTGAGAATTAGATATTTATTTTCTACTGCAATACTAGCAATACTTTATTGTCTAGAAACTATTATGTTTTATATGGAAGGTGATTAATATGTCGGAAAGAGAAATACAAGAACAAGTGGATCGGGTTGTTGCCGACAAACAGATAATACCCTCTTCCGTACAATCAAGACGGAGGAAACTGCTCAAAAGTACTGTTGCGATCCCAGTTATCATGACGCTGCATAGTGGAGCAGCGTTGGCACGCTCAAGTAATATGCTGACGCCTGTAGAGGAAGGTGATGCAGTTAAGATGATTGATGATGGAGGGGGTGGAGAAAAATATGTATGTGTCCATCTTGAGAATAGTTTGGAGGGACCTCCTTATGATGTAGGCGATATCCCGACCTCCGAGCTAGTGGATGATCCATCTAGCTGCGTGCCGGGGCAAGGTGGAATTTTGGTTTCGTCGGCTGCCTATACTTCTTTATTAGATAAAGGGATGATTCCTCCTGAGTTGTAAATTGGTTTGTATATTTGGTTACGATGAACCTTTGGAGAAGGCCTGATTTATCATCATTACACATAGAAAATTGGGCAGGAGAATTTACCATTTTTCAGCGTGAATCGGGCAAAACTCATTTTTTGAATGAAATGGGATTAAGAATTCTGACTATTCTAGATCAATCACCCACCTCACTTGATACATTGTGTCAAAAATTGTCGAAATATTTTACAGTGCAGCCTGATTCACAATTTTCGGAACAAATTGCTCGAACATTGCGGCGTTATGAGGCACTGGGGTTGGTTGAAGAGGTAATAAAAAACGAGTGAAGGTTGCGCAACTTTCACTCAATGAGTTTAGTTCACTGCTTGGTGGATGCGGATTGCGCATCAAAATCGGGCCATTCAATTTATCTGTTCAAACGCGGTTGCCATCACTTGTACATCAACTTCATTTGATGTATGCGCACTATTCGTTGGTGGATAAGCACGAAATTGTCGAGTTTCATGTTCGGATCGTATCTAGGCGCTCAATCAGACAGCCATTTGCACGATTAGTGCAGTTCGAAGTTGATGGGCGTACTCCCTTTCCACCTGTGCCACTGGAACAAGCACTATCGACACTGGAATGGGGAATTAATCTTGTTATTGCCGTGCGCATTAATCATTTGCTGTTGTTTCACTCTGCTGCAGTAGAGCGTAATGGACAAGTGTTATTGTTGCCTGCATGGCCGGGCAGTGGCAAGACAACGTTGAGCGCCATGCTTATGCATCGTGGTTATCGCCTGTTTTCTGATGAGTTTGGATTGATGGAACCTCAGTTGGGTGAATTCTATCCGCTACCCCGCTTGATGCCGCTTAAAAATCAATCTATCAACGTTATTCGCAATTATTTGCCGGAAGCCGTATTGGGCCCGGAAATACCAGGTACATTAAAGGGCACAGTTGTGCATATTTGCCCAACACAAGAAAGTATCGATCGATTGGAGGAAACAGTCGAGGCTCGTTGGATTGTTTTCCCGAAATGGGTGGCAGGAGCGGCTGTGCAGCTGGAGCCGCTACCACAATCTGAGGCATTTTTGTTGCTGGCAACCAATGCGTTTAATTATGAAGCGTTGGGTGAAATTGCATTCAATGCCGTGACCAATCTGGTTAGAGGATGCGAATGCCGCAGATTAGTGTACTCCGATTTTGATGATGCATTGACTGTATTGAATGAATTGACTGATGGTTAAGCCAGCGATCGAATCAAAACATCATTCGGTGCTGCTAGCAGCGATTCGTCAACCTGCAACTTTGGTGAATTACAGTAATGCACAGTGGGAGTTGCTGTTGCGCGTAGCAAGGCGAGGCAAATTGCTTGGTTACTTGGCTGCTCAATTGGAACTGGATAAATTACTGGATAAGATTCCGTTGCGTGCGGCTAATCTATTGCGCTCCAGTTTGATACAAGCAAGGAAACAGCAGCAAGTAGTAAGCTGGGAATTGAATCGGTTATTGTGGGCACTGAATAATCAAAATATTCCGTTAATTGTACTTAAGGGCATGGCATATCAGTTGTTAGATTTACCTAATGCCGCTGGCCGTATTTTTGCTGATCTGGATTTACTGGTGGCAAAAGAGGATTTGGAACAGATTGAATCCGCCTTGTTAAAAAAGGGCTGGCAACATCATGCGCTTACTGATTACGATGAGCATTATTATCGTAAGTGGAGTCATGAAATTCCTGCCTTACTTCATCCTGAGCGCGGAGTTGAAGTAGATATACACCATACACTTTCCTCTCCACTGGGGAAATTGAAGATTGATGCGTTGTCATTCCGAGCAGCGGCGATCCGAACAAAAGAGGCAGGCGTTTATACTCTGAATCCAGTTGATTTGCTGCTGCATTGTGCGATTAACTTGTTTCAGAATAATGAGTTAGCCGATGATTTGCGTCATTTACTGGATTTTAATGAGATGTTGCTGTTTTTTAGCGAGAAGCAATCATTTTTTCAGCAGAAATTAGTCAGGCGCGCCAACCAACTAAAATTAAGCAGACCGTTGTTTTATAGTCTTTATTTTAGCCGCTTGCTGTTGCATTCACCAGTGTCAGACCAGCTAGAAAAAAAATTAAAGTACCAGCCAAATTGGCTTGTATTGGGCATGATGCACTATTGTGTGCCGTTGGCATTGTTACCGCAACATCCTGAACACTCATCAAAGCGAGCTACATTTGCGCGCTTGTTGTTGTATCTACGCAGTCATTGGCTTCGTATGCCGCTATATCGCCTGTTACCACATTTGGTTTACAAGTCTTATTTGGTCATATTTCCAAACAAGCCTATCCCGCGCGGACAAAATGGGTAGTGATAAGGTATTACCCTATAAGAGTAGAAGTGTCGCCAACCCCAGAAAAATGAAAAATCCACCACTGTCGGTCACCGCAGTAATCATGACACTAGAGCCAAGGGCTGGATCACGGCCGAATTTGAGACGAGTAATCGGAATCAACACGCCGACAAAGGCAGCAAGCAATAAATTTAGCAACATGGCCAGTGCCATCACCAGACCAAGTTGTATGTTTTGATAGATTGCATAGGTAAACAGTCCAACCACTGTTCCCCAAATAATGCCATTAACGATACTGACACCGATTTCCTTGGTGATGAGCTTGAGGGTACTGTCCTGATTAACATGCCCGAGTGCAAGCGCGCGCACAATCATGGTAATGGTCTGGTTGCCGCAATTGCCCCCGACACCCGCAATAATGGGCATCAGCGCAGCGAGGGCAACCAGCTTTTCAATCGAGTCTTCAAACAGTCCGATAACGCGCGAAGCAATAAATGCCGTAACCAAATTAATGGCCAGCCAGGCCCAGCGGTTGCGAACACTTTTCCAGACCGGGGCGAACAAATCTTCCTCTTCACTTAGTCCAACCTGATTACGCGCTTCAAGATCAGCTTTTTCCCGCATAAAATCAATGACAGCGTTCACCGTTACTCTACCCAGCAACTTGCCTTCAGGAGAAACAACCGCAGCAGTTACCAGATCATAGCGTTCAAATGCTTGTGTTGCCTGCTCAGCTTTGTTATCCGGTAGAAATTTGACAACTTTGGGTGTCATGACTTGTGTGACAATGCTCTCTGGATCACTGATCAGCAGCTGATTAAGCAGTAAGACACCTTTCAGATGTTCATCGCGATCCACCACAAACAACTGATCGGTATGATCCGGTAATTCACTTAATCTTCGCAAATAACGCAATACAACCTCGATACGCACATCTTCACGTACGGTAATCACATCAAAATCCATCAATGCACCAACCGCATCTTCAGGATAGGACATGGCTGCGCGCAGTTGTTGGCGCTCTTCCATGGGTAATGCCTGGAAGACATTTTCCATCACATCACTGGGCAAATCTGGTGCCAGATCAGCGATTTCATCTGCATCCAACTGCTCGGCAGCGGCAACCAGTTCCTTGTTGTCCATATCTTCGATGAGTGATTGACGCACTGCATCAGAGACTTCAAGCAACACTTCACCATCGTATTCCGATTTAACCAGTCTCCAGATAATCAGCCGATCTTCCAGCGGAAGCATTTCCAGGATGCGTGCAATATCTGCTGGATGTAATTTATCTAGCTCTCCACGTAAATTAGCCAGATTTTGTTTTTGAATGATTGATTCAATGAGCTCCGGTTCAGGGGCATCCTGCAGGCGTACGAAGCCTTCTACCAGTTTGTATCTTTGGAGTAAGTAGACGATTTTTTGTAGTTTGGTTTCTAGATTTTGATCCTGGTTTTCGTTGTTTTCTTCCGTCATATTGAATCAGCGGTTACTTGTATTTATCGGGTTGGCTGGGAGTGATTACAGGCATGAAGCGAGTATAAATGTATGTTGTGTCGATCTGATACCAGAAATTTGACTGAATAATTGTTTTGCTCGGCCCTTTGATTGAGATCTACGGAAACATGTTGGCACAATATGCTATCTCGATTTTTATCTTGATTGTATTTTGCCGGTCCCGTTCTATTTTCTTCTGGCTGTTTGGAATGTCACCCAGATATCACAGGCCATATATGATTTTAGAATATGTGAAAAGGGATAGAAGGCGGCGCTAATCATGCTTAAAAACCTGTAATCGCATCCATTTTAGCATGTAATTTTTACAGAATTATTACGCGCTGGACGAAAAAATGTACGATCAGTTGCTGGTCATGGAAATTGATTATATAAATAAAATCAATAATTTATATAATCAATGGCTGGTTGATCTGTTATTTGGCAATGGTGATACCAGGCATGCTGGCATGAGGTAAATCGGTAACAGTCATCTGAAACAGCAGATACAACATCTGGAAAGCATCACGGTTCCAGCGTGCATGAGGTTGCTGGTTATTGACCGCATAGTATTTCCCATAGGAATGAATGGTCATATCAGCGTTGGGTGGAGGTGTGCTGGTGATCAGTATCTCCATGGTAGCATCAGGATTTTCATCATTCAAAATAGGTGGTGTGCGGGAATCTTTTGCTACGTAGCGTTCTGGAACATCCCCTAATGAACGACCTAGTGCGCTAATAATGGCATGAAAGCTGCGCAGGCGAAAAATACCTTTCATGGGCCATTTTCCTCCAACTCCATCCGTGCGTATATCGAAAGCAACATCATTAGGATCCCATTCCATTGCTTGCTCACTTAATTGTTCGCGCTCTTTTTCAGTGAGTGTATCTGGGTCGTAGTTGGTGATAAGAATCGGACCTTGTTTTTTCTGATGCAAAAGAAACAGTTTTTTTGCTGGGTCATGTTGCACAGAGAACTTCTTTTCCAAAGTGTGAAAGCCTTCAGCTGATACGGAAGAAACAGGTAAGGTCCAATCGTGCTCCAGAGTCAGTGGCTCTGCTTGTAGCTGATTTTGATCCTGAATGGCTGAGAGATGGAGCACAATTTTACGGAACATTTCGTAGCCAGCAGTATCAGCTGGATCGTTGCGATAGGCCGTGTGAGATTGCGCTTGATGAATACGCACTTCTTGTGCCATCAAACGTAATAACAGATCGATATCAAAACGCTGACGCAGCAGCAACATGAATTTGCTCTGCTGGAAAGGCGTGAGCAAGCGACGAGTAAATTCTTCACCCTCAATGGGAACAATACTGATCGTGGGGTTTTCTGCCACACTGCCACCAAATATTGGCAAGATAGCATTGCCAGATAAACCACCTAATGCCGGTGTAGCGCCTGCATTGAAGCGGAAATCAAAAGTAGCTGCGATATTTGAGACCGCAGTGAAGTGTATTGGTTGATGATGATGCGCACGCGCAATATTTGTCAGCAATTGCCTGGAAATTGCGCTGGTAGTGGCTTCATCGTAAGTGCTAACAGCATGTTGCAGTGTCATAGGTGACAAGCAGCCCTGAAGTGCAGGAAGCAAACATATGAACAGGAGCCAAAATGAGGAGTGGAATGTACTTTTCATGTCAGCTGAAGTATAGATCACTTGCAGAATCTTTGTGTGGCCTCATGGAATGTTTGCTGTTGGCAAACGTGTCAGAATAATTTTAGCTTTATTAAGCAGTCTGGGGGATTGACGATGCACGTCATAAAAACGTGGGTTAGAAATGATAGATGCCAGCCAGGCTGATTGTTTAGGTGTAAGTGCTGCAGCTGGAATACAAAAATAATAATGTGCTGCTGCCTCGATGCCAAATACACCATTACCCCATTCGATCATATTAAGGTAGATCTCCAGAATTCGCTGTTTAGTCATGAATTTTTCCAGCATGATGGTAATCAGCGTCTCCTGCAATTTGCGCCCTACCGTTTTTTTGCTTGATAGAAACATATTTTTGGCTAGTTGCTGGCTAATGGTTGAGCCACCAGCTGCTAGCTTGCGTTGTTTCAGATTCTTTTTCCAGGCAATTTCAATAGCGCGATAGTCAAATCCTTGATGTTGCAGAAAACGCGCATCTTCCGTGGCAATCACTGCGCGTTTGAGATGATCTGAAATTTGATAATAACTTATCCAGACATGCTGCAATTGTGCTTCAGGATCGTGTTGACGCATAGCTGCCAGACGATTTTGCATGAATGCGCTACTAGTGGGTGGATAAGTGCGCCAATAAACTATATGCAAAAGAAACCAGGATTGATATAACAGCGCGATAGTCAGAAATAGTAACAGCAGACGCAATAACCATGGACTGATCAAGCTTAGCCTAGGTGAAGAGGGGCGAGACAACCACAGACGCTTCATGATAATGCCATTCTACATCCTTGTAGCGTTTACAAAAAAGATGGCGTTGTAGAAGAATGTGAGTGATTTTGTAACTGTGTTTCTTCACCAGAGGTTATCGATATCAAAGCTAGCTGATCACACGGCATGTGAGCTTAGTTCAGCTTTGAGTTTTTGGATAACGTCTTGTGTAGTCGGTCGAATGTTGTGCCACAGCAAGAAGGATTCGGCTGCTTGTTCGACCAGCATGCCAGTGCCATCTGCTAATTTAGTGATACCTTGCGATTGAGCAAATTCCAGGAATGGCGTTAGTTTGGTGCTGTAGAGCATGTCATAAGCAAGCGTAGCATTGCGAAATAATTCAGCCGGAGCAGGTGGTAGAGCATTGTGTAAACTGGCTGATGTGGCGTTGATAATAAGATCAAATGATTGTCCGACAAAATCCTGATAATGCCCGCCCAGAATAGTGCCATGCGTTGCAAATTGTTGCTGCAGTGCAATTGCCTTGCTGGAAGTACGGTTAGCAATCGCGAGTAGATTTGGTTGCTGTTGCAATAACGGTAAAATCACACCACTAGCTGCACCACCTGCTCCCATTAACAGAATGTGTTTGTTCGCCAATGGAAAGTTAAGGTTGGTTTCGATATCGCGCACTAACCCTATCCCATCAGTATTGTCACCCAAAATTCCATTTTCCTGCTCAAATTTGAAAGTGTTGACTGCGCGAGCAGCCTGTGCACGCTCTGTCCATCGAGTGGCAAGCGAATAGGCTTCAAATTTAAAAGGAACAGTGATATTCATACCCGTACCACCATTTTTTCGGAAGGTAATTACTGTGGACTCAAACGCATCCAATGGCGCTAGTAAGGCGGTATAGCGTATGTTTACTCCCGTTTGTTGAGCAAATTGAGCGTGAATAAAAGGGGAGCGACTGTGGGCAATTGGATTGCCGACCACGGCGTAATTTTCCATGAGAACGGATTCCAACTATTGATTATTGACTTAACAACTTATCTGAACGTGAAAATACCCAGGTGCGGGTGATATGCAAAATATCTGTATCCCGGCTAATGTCAGGTGGGAACGGAGCAAAGCCGTTACGTGCAGCCAGCCTGACAATTTGGATGGCGGCATTGTCCAGTGTCTGCGTGCCGGATGAACGATCAATACCAATTGATTCCAGACTACCGTCAGCGCGTATTCCAACGGTGAGTTGCAGACTGCCATATAGTTTTTTGCGTCTGGCTTCTTCCGGGTAGTTTAGGTTGCCGATACGTTCCACCTTGAGCCGCCAGTCTTCCAGATAGCGCGCAAAGCGGTATTCTTTCGTGCGCGCACCAATAAATTTGCGTTTCGGACGTTTTTGGTAGGCTTCATGATCTTTTGCAATCTCGGCTGAAAGGTTCGCAATAATTTCGTTCAGATTGATATTAGTCGGTTGGCTTGGAGCGGGGGTGCTGGGGGTAGGCTTGGTTTTAGGTAAGGGTTGCGCAATATGTGTCTTGCTGTTAGCGGCAGCCATAAGTTCTTTAACTTGTTGCTCCAGTTGCTCTGTTTTTTTGGCGGCAGTAGCCAGATCTTGCATGGGCTTCACGCCGGGTAGAACCGGTAAAGGTGTCTTAGCTTGACGTTCTTCCATGACATTGCCGCCTCCTTCCAGGTTAGCTTGCGCGTAGATTTTGGCGTCAACTGGTTTGGTGTGTGATTTGCTGTTGACTAGCACTATATCAATGGATTTGCTGATTCTGGTAGTGGGTTGTGGGGGGTGAAAGGAGATGCCGGTAACAATTCCTATATGTAACAGTAGCGAAATAAATAGTGCTAAATAAATTTTGTGATCAAGTTGCATATGGAAATTAGGAACTATCGTATGCTGTATTGATAATTAATCTTCGCATTTGCCAAGAAAGCTGGCATTGAGTGTACGATCCAGCAGATCAATTTGTGTAATACCGATGGTAACTCGCTCTCCAAGGGGAAGATCTGGTAGTGAAGGTACACGAGTAATCAATGGCAAATGATTCAGTTTGACCAAGCTTTCTTTAATAACTGTTGCGCCAGTAGTGTTAATATTTTCCTGCAACAGCCAACGTAGACACCAATAGCGTTCCATGCCACGTTGGAACTCCGCGTAGGCAGTGTATGCAATTTCGAAATTGCGCATGGCAATCAATATTGCATCATCTTCCTTGGTATAAATAGGATCATTACCCGATGCTAGTGCAATCAGCTGTCGTTGGTTGACAAGGTCGATGTAGCGACGCATGGGAGAGCTGCTCCAGGTATACTGCGCCACGCCTAATCCCTGATGCGGTGCAGGAGAAAGACTCATTTTTACCTTGCCATTTCCCTGGCTACGGTAAATACCAGCAAATCCAGCATCTGCTAGTTGTTTGCCCCATTCAGCGTTAGCAAAAATCATCAATTCAGAGACGATTTTATCGACTGGCGCGCCGCGACGTCGTTCAGATATGACGATGCGATCCTGATCAGTAATAGTAAAGTTGTAATCAACTTTTTCAAGGTTATTATCCTGATCTTTACCCCGTAATTTTTCCATGGCATTGGAAAAGTTCCAGAGTGTTTTTAACTCGTGAGCGAAGGGATAATCTGCCTGGTTTTTGTGCAAAGTGGTTTCATTAAACTGCTGTTCCAGCCTATCGAGACGCAAATTGGCAGTGATTTCAATGGTTTCAAGTCGGCTAAATGTTTGTGTCACCGTAAAATCATCGGTGACTTCCAGATAGAGGGAAAGCACCGGACGTTGGCATGCTTCACTCAAGGTAAAGTGTTGAATGACATGTTCCGGCAGCATGGTGATTTTGTGACCAGGCAAATAAATGGTCGAGAGGCGTTGTGCTGCAAATTCATCTAATGGTGAATCAGGCGTGACAATCAATGCTGGTGTGGCGATATGTATACCGATACGAAAACTACCATTTGCTAGGGGTGTGACGGAGAAAGCATCATCAATCTCGGTTGTCGCTGCATCATCAATGCTAAATGTGGTGACATCAGCTAATGGGTAAGCTTCCAGATCTACTTGATACGAGTCGGATGGGACAACAGCAAAATCAATACCCTGTGGAAAATGTTCGTACAAGAACTGATTAAAGTGATAATCATGCGATGAAGGGATAGCACCACATTGTTCCAGCAGTTTGAGCATGCTCATTTTTGCAGCGATGCTAGCAGCTTCCAGGGCTTTCCATTCAATGGTGTTTTTGTCCGGCTTGTATAGCAGATCGTTGAGTATCGGCTTGAAAGTATCCGGTAATTCAGAAGCAAGTAATTGTTGTACATAGCCAGTCTGTTTTTCCTCGGCCAGTCTTTTCTTTTCGCGACCAGCTAGCGCTGCTTGTAAAATTTCAGGCGGAGCGGCCCTATAATCCGTTCCCTTTTTGTGGAAGTAGATCGGGTTTTCTTTCAGTAAAGTAAAAATGGCTGCAACTTCTATCGGGGTAGGTGCATGACCAAAATAATCGGCAGCCAGCTTTTGTCCGCTAAATTCGATATTTTCTTCGCAACATTCCCACAGGAAATTCACATCTATTGCTGCCGCTATTGCCTGTACTTGCTGCATAAATTCATGTGCTGGGGGATTTTCAAAGCGCAGTAGTATTGCTTTCGCCTTGATTTTGGAACGTTTGCCGTGAATGGATTCAATTTGTAGCGAGGTGGTGTTGTCAGTCAGAACACTGCCAACTTTAAGTGTACCTGCCTCTTCGTAAAAAACGTTTGCCAAATTGATTGTTAATTCAGTTTAAAAATGTAGAAACTGTTTCCAATATTATCCGATTCGGCACAGGGCGAACAATGTAGTAAATTGGGCATATTACAATCTTGTATGTGATTTCAGGAACCCCTTGGCAACCATCAGGATAGCGTGTTAAACCATTTGAGAAAACAGGAAAATGCACTGTTCATGGTAACATAATGGTATCGTTACCAGAAAATAAAGATTGCAGTAAAATGTGCTATTTAATTGCCTGCCTGCTTCTTGTTGATACCTCGATTTGGAAATACCTTATTATGGGAAAATCAGCAAGAATTTTGACTTGAAAACGACCGGATCAACGGTTGATATACAACTTCTAATTTAATCTGATGGTAAAAACACGCTTTGCTCCCAGCCCAACTGGCTATTTGCATATTGGAGGTGCTCGCACTGCACTTTTTTCTTGGGCATTTGCCCGCAAACTAGGTGGGAAATTCATTTTGCGCATTGAAGATACGGATCTGGAGCGCTCCACTCAGCAATCTGTACAAGCCATTCTGGATGGTATGGAATGGCTAGGGCTAAATTATGATGAAGGGCCTTATTATCAGATGCAGCGGTTGCATCGTTACCAGGAAGTTGCTGAACAATTGCTCAAACAGGGATTAGCTTACCACTGCTATGCGAGCAAAGAAGAATTGGATGCGTTACGTGAACAACAGCGTCAAGCGGGGTTGAAGCCGCGCTATGATGGACGTTGGCGCGACAGCAAACAGACGCCACCAGCAGGCGTTACACCAGTAGTACGTTTCAAGACACCGCGTGAAGGTTATGCAGCTTTTAATGATCTGGTGAAGGGAAAGATCGCTGTTGCCAATCATGAGCTGGATGATCTGGTAATTATGAGAAGTGACGGTACGCCTACCTATAACTTCGGGGTGGTATTGGATGATCTCGATATGGGAGTCACGCATGTGATTCGTGGAGATGATCATGTCAATAATACGCCGCGGCAGATCAATATTCTCAAGGCGCTAGGTGCGACCATTCCACAATATGCGCATGTACCAATGATACTTGGAGCAGATGGTGAACGTTTATCTAAACGTCATGGTGCAGTATCAGTAACACATTATCGCGATTTGGGTTATTTGCCGGAAGCGCTGGTGAACTATCTGGCTCGGCTGGGGTGGTCGCATGGTGATGAAGAAATTTTTAGTCAGGAGCAACTGGTTGAGTGGTTTGATTTAGCTACAATCAATCGTGCACCAGCAAAGTTCAATCCGGAAAAATTAGCTTGGTTAAACCAGCATTATTTGAAGATTGCAGATGATGTTCGGTTGGTAGAATTAGCTACTCCTTTCTTGCAAGCAAGACAATACGATTTACCGCCGGAAGAAAAATTATTGCAAATTGTACACTTGCTGAAAGAACGAGTCAGTACAGTAGAGGAACTGGCGAATGTTTCCACTTATTTCTTTAAAGCAATCGAGCCTATTGCGGCACTTAAGGAGCAGTATTTTTCACCAGAGATTCGTCCGGTTTTGGAAAATTTGACGGATCGTTTGGCACAAATTGCGTGGCAACGCGCTGCTATTCATCAAGAAATCAAACAAATTGTTGTTGATCACAAATTGAAATTTCCTCACCTGGCTATGCCGTTACGTGTCATGGTAACTGGCGGAACTCAAACTCCAGCAATTGATGCGGTGCTGGAATTAATCGGGCAGGAAGAAACCTTGCGTCGCTTACGCAGTCAGCTCGACACTTTTCCGCAATAAATATGACAAGTTGCATTTTATTGTTGTATTTGATTGATCAATCATTTTTATTCAAGAGTGGCTATAACCATGTCTGAGCGTGTGGATTTACTCAAAAAATTGCTTGTCGAGCGTATCGTGTTGCTTGATGGTGCTATGGGTACCATGATTCAAAGTTACAAGTTGAGCGAGGCAGATTATCGTGGTGAGCGATTTGCAGATTTTCCGCATGATCTCAGAGGCAATAATGATCTGTTGTGTTTAACCAAACCGGATGTGATTCGTGCCATTCATCGTGGCTACCTTGAAGCAGGTTCAGACATCATTGAAACCAATACCTTCAATGCCAACGCACCATCGATGGCGGATTACCACATGCAGGATCTGGTCTATGAACTAAATGTGGCAGGTGCGCGTCTGGCGCGTGAAGAAGTGCAAGCGATGGAAGCGAAGCAACCTGATAGACCACGTTTTGTGGCGGGTGTCCTTGGGCCAACTACCAAAACAGCTTCACTTTCTCCGGATGTCAATGATCCCGGTTTTCGTGCCATTACATTTGATGATTTAGTAGAAAGCTATACCGAATCTGTGCGTGGGCTGGTTGATGGCGGCGCTGATATTCTATTAGTTGAGACGATTTTTGACACCTTGAATGCCAAGGCAGCACTGTTTGCCATTGATCAATATTTTGAGGCCAGTGGGCAGCGTTTGCCGGTAATGATATCCGTCACCATTACTGATGCTTCCGGACGTAATCTTTCCGGACAAACCCCGGAAGCTTTTTGGAACTCTGTGCGTCATGCGCGCCCATTATCGGTAGGAATTAACTGTGCGTTGGGGGCGGAACTGATGCGTCCCTATGTGCAGGAGCTATCCAATGTTGCTGAGATTTATACCAGCGCCCACCCAAACGCGGGTTTGCCCAATCCATTGTCAGAGACCGGCTATGATGAAACGCCAGAATATACTGCACGGCTGATCAAGGATTTTGCTCAATCTGGATTCGTTAATATTGTGGGTGGTTGTTGTGGTACAACACCAGAACACATTGCTGCAATTGCAGAAGCAATACAGGGTATTCCACCGCGCAAACTGCCGGATATTCCCAAAAAACTACGGCTTTCCGGGCTGGAACCACTCAACATTGATGAAACCTCCTTGTTTGTCAACGTGGGAGAACGAACCAATGTGACGGGCTCCAAGGCCTTTGCTCGCTTGATTCTTGGTGATGATTATGCCAAGGCACTGGAAGTTGCTCGTAGTCAAGTAGAAAACGGCGCACAAATCATCGATATCAATATGGATGAAGGTATGCTGGATTCACTAAAAGCTATGGTGACTTTCTTGAATCTGGTGGCTTCCGAGCCGGATATCAGCAAAGTGCCAATCATGGTTGATTCCAGCCGCTGGTCTGTGATTGAAGCAGGCTTAAAATGCATTCAAGGCAAACCTATTATCAATTCCATTAGCCTTAAGGAAGGTGAGGAAGAATTCCTAGAGCAAGCTCGGTTAGCACGTCGTTACGGTGCGGCGGTGATCGTTATGGCGTTTGACGAAACTGGGCAAGCGGATACCTTGCAACGCAAAATCGAAATTTGTACTCGCAGTTACCGTACCTTGATTGAGAAAGCAGATTTTCCGCCTGAAGATATTATTTTTGATCCTAATATCTTTGCTATTGCCACAGGTATTGAAGAGCACAGCAACTACGCGGTTGATTTTATCGAGGCAACGCGCGCAATTCGAGAAACCCTACCTTATGCCAAAATCAGTGGTGGAGTATCCAACGTTTCGTTTTCGTTCCGTGGTAACGAACCAATCCGCGAAGCGATACATTCTGCCTTTTTGTATCACGCAGTTAAGGCTGGTATGACCATGGGGATTGTCAATGCAGGGCAATTAGGGGTGTATTCAGATATTCCAGCTGATTTGCTGGAGCGTGTGGAAGATGTGCTGCTTAATCGACGAGATGATGCTACTGAGCGGTTGGTGGAATTTGCTGAAAATTTCAGAGGGCAGAAAAAGGAACAGGTTGAAGATCTCGCCTGGCGCGATGAACCGGTAAGGCAGCGCCTGATTCACGCTCTGGTGAAGGGGATCAGTACCTATATTGTGGAAGATACCGAGCAGGTGCGGCAGGAAATTGACAGCCAAGGTGGCAAGCCGATTGAGGTGATTGAAGGACCCCTCATGGATGGCATGAATGTAGTGGGGGATCTGTTTGGCGCAGGCAAAATGTTCTTGCCACAAGTGGTGAAATCAGCGCGGGTAATGAAACAAGCAGTAGCTCATCTGCTGCCCTTTATTGAGGCTGAAAAGAAAACTTCTGGCGACAGCAAACCCAAGGGAAAACTGGTGATTGCAACGGTTAAAGGAGATGTCCATGACATTGGTAAAAATATTGTTTCAGTGGTATTGCAGTGCAATAACTTTGAAGTGGTTAATCTAGGGGTGATGGTGCCTAGCACAAAATTGCTGGAAACCGCGCGACGTGAACAGGCCGATATGATTGGTGTCTCTGGTTTGATTACCCCTTCATTGGAAGAAATGGCGCATGTGGCACGCGAAATGGAGCGTGAACAATTTACCATTCCCCTGTTGATTGGTGGAGCAACAACTTCGCGGGTGCATACCGCAGTCAAGATTGCGCCGCACTATAGCGGCCCAACAGTTTGGGTACCAGATGCTAGCCGTGCGGTCGGCGTGTGCAGTAGCCTCATGTCGGAAGATTTACGTGATGGCTTCATTGAGAAAGTCAAAGCGGAACAGGAAAAAAACCGAGCCCAGCATCGCAACAAAAAAGGTCCTTCCAAATTAATGACCTTTGAAGCAGCACAAGCTAACGCATTTAAAATAGATTGGACAAGCTATACACCTCCTGAGCCGAATTTCCTGGGGCTGCGTACCCTTAATAATTATCCTTTGGATGTACTGGCTACTTATATAGACTGGACACCGTTTTTCCAGGCATGGGAACTACGCGGACGTTATCCAGCTATTTTAGAAGATGAAGTGGTTGGAGAAGCAGCCACTAATCTGTTCAAAGATGCGCAAATTATGCTCAAGAAAATTATTGAGCAAAAATGGCTATCAGCCAATGCAGTCATTGGCTTGTTCCCGGCCAATACAGTTAATAATGGCAATGATATTGAGATTTATGCCGATCGTAGTCGCAGCAAGGTATTAATGACTTGGCATTCCTTGCGTCAGCAAACCGCCAAACCTTTAGGACATCCTAACCTGGCGCTAGCTGATTTTATTGCGCCGCTAGAAACTGGTATAGACGATGCGATTGGCTTGTTTGCAGTCAGTTCCGGTTTTGGTATTGATGAACGAGTCCGTGCTTTTGAAGAAGCCAATGATGATTACAGTGCAATTATCCTGAAAGCGTTGGCAGATCGGCTGGCAGAAGCATTTGCCGAACATATGCATTCCCGGGTGCGGCGTGAATTCTGGGGGTATGTAAAAGATGAAACACTGGATAATGAACAGCTCATTGATGAGCAATATCTGGGTATTCGTCCAGCACCAGGTTATCCTGCTTGCCCTGATCATACCGAGAAAGGGCCTTTGTTTACCGTGCTTGAAGCAGAAAAACGCAGCGGAATTATTGTGACAGATGCTTTTGCCATGGTGCCGACTGCTGCCGTATCGGGTTTTTATATTTCTCATCCTGAATCCAAATATTTTGCGGTGGGTAAAATTGGCAAGGATCAGGTTGAGGATTACGCAAAGCGTAAAGGCTGGACGCTGGAAAAAACAGAACAATGGTTAGCGCCAGTGTTGGCATACGAACGCTGATAGCGCTATCTGGATAAATGGTATACATTTTCGCCTCCTCGGAATTATTTCAAAAGTAGCGAGTAATCTTTCTAGGAAGCGGTGAAATATTGTGGTAATTATCGGCATAATACAGAAATGTGATAGCCGATTTTTTTTGGGCGTGTACTGGAGATTATTCATTGGGGAGAAGGGGAGATGAGATACAGCAGTATTGAGGAATTCAAGAATTATGTTGCTGAGAGGAATCCAGGACAGCCTGAATTTCTGCAAGCTGTTTCGGAAGTGATTGAAAGTTTATGGCCGTTTATCGTTAAGCATGCTCGCTATTCCGAGCAAGGCTTGCTGGATCGGTTAATTGAACCAGAGCGCATGATTGTATTTCGAATTGCTTGGGTTGATGATCGTGGTGAAGTCAGAGTGAATCGTGGCTATCGTGTGCAATACAATTCTGCAATTGGTCCCTATAAAGGTGGAACACGCTTCCATCCTTCCGTTAACATCTCCATTCTCAAATTTCTGGCGTTTGAACAAACCTTTAAAAATGCCCTGACCACACTTCCAATGGGAGGAGGTAAGGGCGGAGCAGATTTTGATCCCAAAGGTAAAAGCCCAGGAGAAGTCATGCGTTTCTGCCAGGCTTATGCTGCTGAACTGTTCCGGCATGTTGGGGCAGATACCGATGTACCTGCGGGAGATATCGGTGTGGGTGGTAGGGAAGTGGGCTATATGGTGGGAATGGTCAAGAAACTGACCAACCGGTCAGATTGCGTGTTTACGGGCAAAGGATTGAGTATTGGTGGCTCATTATTACGTCCGGAAGCAACAGGATATGGCTTGATCTACTTTACGGAAGAAATGTTGAATCATGTTGGTCGTTCTTTGAAAGGCTTGCGTGTTGCTGTATCTGGCTCTGGTAATGTGGCACAGTTTGCCATTGATAAAGCGATGTCTTTGGGCGCCAGAGTCGTCACAGTATCTGATTCCAGTGGAACAGTGATCGATGAAGCGGGTTTTACACCAGAAAAACTAGCCATACTAGCCGAGATTAAAAACCGTTTTTATGGCCGTGTGAATGAATATGCCGAAAAAATTGGCGCGCAATTTCTTGCAGGAGAAAAGCCATGGAATGTGCCGGTTGATGTGGCTTTACCTTGTGCAACGCAAAATGAACTTAATGATCATGATGCTGTGACATTGGTCAAAAATGGAGTAAGTTGTGTGGCGGAAGGCGCCAATATGCCCTGTACAGCTGGCGCAATAGAACGCTTTCATGCTGCAAAAGTATTGTTTGCACCTGGTAAAGCCAGCAACGCAGGAGGTGTATCTACTTCAGGCCTGGAGATGAGTCAACAGGCGATGCGTTTTTCCTGGTCAAGTGCAGAAGTGGATATGCGTTTGCATGAAATTATGCGTGCTATTCATTGCTCCTGTATTGAATATGGCAAGAAAAATAATGGCATGGTTAACTATGTGGATGGTGCCAATATTGCCGGATTTGTTAAAGTGGCAGAAGCTATGTTGGTACAGGGAGTGATTTAGGGTTTTTACAGGGATAATATGTCGTTGTACTTTTTACTGGCGTGTGATTGAATAGTTGTTCATTATTCAGCGGTATCATTTTTTTGAACTGATCACTTTACTCATGTTTTTTAGGGATTTTGTAGCGATCAAGGTATTCATACCACAATAAAAGCATCTGGCCCTAACAATAATAGATAGATATATTCCCTTTTATTATGGTATGAATGTGTCATTTTTAGGTAGGCTGGATGAGATGCAATAGGCACGCGAGCAGAGCAGCCAATTGCAGTATTACATTCAATCTTGATCTTGGTTAAATGGGTGAGTCGGTTATGGTTAAAGTACTTGCTGGATTATTATTTGTATGTTGGTCACAGCTGCTGGCTGCTGGAGGAGATGAAGATTACCTGAAAATACGGGAAGCATTTCGGGTAGGTGATGCCACCAGTGTTGCACATTACGCTCAGCGTATGAAAAATCATGTACTGTTTCCTTATGCAGAATATTTCCAGCAGCGTTTATATTTATCATCAGCCGATACAAGTGCAATCAGAGCTTTTCTGACTCGTCACGATGGCAGTCTAGTGGCAGACAAATTGCGGGCAGACTGGTTACAGTTGCTGGGCAAACGTCAACAGTGGGTATTGTTTGCTGAAGAATATCCTAACCTGGTTAATCAAGACGATAATCTGCAGTGCTATTCTTTACAGCAGCGTTTGGCTGCAAGTGATAAAACAGCACCTGCCGAGGTTCGTTCGCTTTGGTTCACTGGTCGCGATATGCCGGATAGTTGTGTCGCCGCATTTAATGCGGTGATCAAAACCGGTGCTATTTCAGCAGAAGATATTTGGACACGTATTAGATTAGCGCTGGAAGCTGGACATACAGGCGTAGCCAGAAGTGTCAGTAATTATCTGTCGAATCAACAAGCACTCAATAGGCAAAAGTTGCAGGCAGCTGCCAGAGATGCTCGACGTTATCTAGATCAGCAGGCCACTTTTAAATCCCGAGCGGATCGTGAAATTGTATTGTTTGCGTTGTTGCGCCTGCTACGTAGTGATACTAATCAAGCGTATGCACGCTGGCATAAAATCCGCAGTCATTTTTCCAGTGTGGATCAATCCTACTTCATGGGCAATCTCGCCTATTGGGCTGCGATCAGACAAGATACACGTGCACTAAACTGGTTCATGCAAGCAACACAAGGCAAACATGTTTACCCACTATCAGATGTCAAGCATGCTTGGAAAGCGCGTACCGCATTGCGTGCGGGCAACTGGTCTGTTCTTTTAAGCAGTATTGATCAAATGCCTGCTGATATGCAACAAGAAGACGTTTGGCGCTATTGGCGTGCCCGCGCATTAAAAATCAACAAAAAAAATGTGGAAGCCAATGCTTTGCTGATTCCATTGAGTCGTGAATATAGTTTTTATGGACAGATGGCGCGGGAGGAATTGGGGGAGATGCTGAGTGTACCTGCGGTTGAACAGCAAATTAAACCTCAGGATATTCAGCAGATGGAGCAAAATCCAGGGTTGCGCCGGGCTCTAACGCTGTATCGTCTCAATCAACGGGTGGAAGCAAATCGCGAGTGGATCTGGACAATACAACATTTCAATGATGCGCAATTGTTGGCTGCTGCCAGAGTTGCACAACGGTATGGTATTTATGATCGAGCGATTAATACCGCGATTAAAACCGTCACTCATCATGATTTTAATTTGCGCTATCTAGCGCCCTATCGTGAGCAAATGCGGACAGTATTACAACAACAGCAGCTGGATGAGGCTTTTGTATACGGTCTGATTCGGCAGGAAAGTCGTTTTATTGCAGATATTCGATCCAGTGCTGGTGCTATTGGCTTGATGCAATTAATGCCCGCTACCGCTAAATGGGTCGCTGGTAAACTAGGCGTCTCTAATTTTCGTACTAATTTGATTGCCGATATCAACACTAATCTGCAGCTGGGCACCTATTATTTGAAACATGTGCTGGAACAACTGGATGATCAGCCGTTATTGGCCGCCGCTGCATACAATGCAGGCCCAGGCCGAGCCAAACGCTGGCGAGATACACGCCCGCTGGAAGGGGCAATTTATGCTGAAACAATTCCCTTCAATGAAACTCGTGATTACGTCAAAGTCGTACTAAGTAATTCCATGTATTACGCTAGTAATTTTGGGCATGCTGATCGGCCAACCTTAAAACAACGGCTAGGTGTCGTCGCACCCAAGAATTAATGGTTCAAATATGAAGATTTACCGGGTAGGAGGTGCCGTACGCGACGAATTATTAGGATTGCCTGTCAAAGATCAGGATTATGTCGTGGTTGGATCCACACCAGAAGAGATGGTGCAGCTGGGTTATCGCCCGGTAGGTAAGGATTTCCCGGTATTTCTACATCCTGTGACGCAAGAACAATACGCTTTGGCGCGTACCGAGCGAAAAGTTGCCCAGGGTTACAAAGGTTTTGAAGTTTATGCTGCTCCGGAAGTAACTTTGGAAGAGGATTTGGCGCGGCGTGATTTAACCATTAACGCCATCGCCAAAGATGATGCAGGCAATATCATTGATCCATTTGGCGGTATTGCTGATTTACAAGCAGGAGTTTTGCGTCATATTGGTTCGGCTTTTGTAGAAGATCCGGTGCGAATATTGCGTGTGGCGCGTTTTGCGGCTCGCTTTGGTTTTCAGGTGGCACCGAAAACATTTGAGTTGATGAAAGAGATCGTGCATGCTGGTGAAACCGAAGCATTAGTCGCGGAACGGGTTTGGCAGGAACTAGCCAATGGCCTGATGGAACACCATCCCTCACGCATGTTCCATGTATTGCGAGAATGCGGCGCACTGGCGCGTATTTTGCCAGAAGTACATGCTTTATTTGGCGTACCGCAACCTGCACATGCGCACCCGGAAATCGATACCGGCATCCATACCATGTTGGTGATTGATTATGCTGCATCGAAAAACTATTCTCTGGAAGTGCGCTTTGCCGGTTTAGTGCATGATCTCGGAAAAGGCACCACACCACCAGAAGAATGGCCACGTCATATTGGCCACGAAGCACGTAGTGTGAAATTAGTGGCTGATCTGTGTGAGCGTATTCGAGTACCACGCGAATGTCGTGATCTAGCACTACTGGTTGCTCGTTTTCATGGCACCGTCCATCGTGCATTGGAATTACGCCCTAGCACCATTGCAGAAATGCTGCAAGCAACTGACGCCTATCGCAAGCCGGCACGTTTCACCGCTTTTTTACAAGCCTGCGTCAGTGATTTTCATGGTCGCTCCGGTTTTACCGAACAACCCTATCCTCAGGCTGAACATTTAAGCCAGGCATTACAAGCTGCTAATAGTGTGGATGGCGGTGCTATTGCGCAGCAACTTAAACAATCTCATGTTGATGCCACCGATTTACCACTGCGAATTAAACACCAAGTGCACGCCGCACGCGTGAACCAAATCAAATCTTTTCTTGTAAGTAGCTCAACCTCTCACTAAAGAATATATTACAGCATCAACTTCTTCGCTCGCATAGAACTGCACATTTTTATTCGTAGCAATCAGACGTTCTTGAATTTTTTTGTTTTTCTGGTGTCACCGATACATTCATCGCCCTGTTTCGCTTGCCATTTTTAATATAAGCTGGATTTATAGGCGAGTTTCAATGCCATTACACGACGGGAAGATACAGCTGGAAAATATCTGGCTGTTTATTTTCTGCTTAGAATTGCATTTTGTTTGGGTCTCCAGCAGATAAAACTGACTCCGTTGGAATAGCCTGAGTAGCAGCGTCACCTAGTAATTCAGCATTGCCGTTGGAGACGATAAATACTCGATTAGCGGCGTTAATCATGGCTGGTTGGTGGGAAACGGCAATAATAGTGAATTCTTCTGCCAAATTTTTGAGTGTGGCGCAAATTACGCGCTCGCTTTCCGGATCCAGCGCACTGGTAGGCTCGTCTAGCAATAATAATTTAGGTTGATGCGCCAATGCACGAGCAATAGCAATACGTTGCCGTTGTCCGCCAGATAACATACCACCGCGTTCTCCCACCACAGTTTGCATGCCTTCGGGTAGGGCGTGAACAAAATCCCATGCGCCGGCCTGTTTAAGCGCGCGTTCCGCATCTTCAGTGCTGATGGCGGTATCACCTACCAGAATATTATTCAGAATAGTGTCATGCAACAAAGCGGTATCCTGAGAGACATAGCCAATCATACGGCGCCAGCGGCGTAAATCAATATGATGCAGTGCAACGCCATCAATCAAAATTTCGCCAGCTTCTGGTTCGGCCAATCCGCAGAGTAAATCCAGCAAAGTGCTTTTGCCTGCGCCGGAAGAACCAATCAGCGCAGTAAAGGATTGCACCGGAATATCAAGATTTAAATCGCTGAAGATAGGTTTGCGTCCATAACTGAACGCAATGTGGCGCAGGCTGATTCCTTGTTCCAAAGTGGGAATCAAAGTACCGGTTGATTTTTCTGCTTCTTTGCTGGCTTCTTCGGCAGCGTTGCGCAAGGACCAGTAAGCGCTTTCCTGAGCTGCCAATTGCTGATAACGGCGCTGGGTTTTATTCAATAATCCCAATACTCGAGTGAGCAGAAACACCATTACCATGACTTCCGGCAGAGGCAATTGCCAGACAACCAGTACAAAATAGAGGCCACTGGCAGTGAGTGCTGCCAGGATGGGTTCTTGCAAAGCAAGCAATGCCGCACGACTGGTGACTTCCTTGCGCGTTGCTTTCTCCAGTAGTTGGGTTTGTTCGTGCAGTATTGCATCTGCAACATTGTCGCGTGCCATTGCCTTTAGCGATTTGACTGAACCGAGTACATCAGCCAGGTAGGATAATAAATGACGTAATAAATGAGTTTGCTTGGTACCTGCGCGTTTGGTGGATCTGACCAGGCGATGTAACGCAACCAACAGCACTGCCCCAATGACTAACGATGCCAGCGTGGCTTCCCAGGAAATAAGCAAGGCGACAATGCTATATACCAAAGCTTCAATTGCCAGTGCGAGGACATTAACGCTGTGCTCAAATCCCATGGAGGCACGGTAGGCTTCGGTTGCGATGGAATTGGCCAATGCACCAGCGGGCTGTCGCAAATAATATTGCCAACGGCTGGCCAGCAGTGCATTGATTAAATCCAGTCGTAACGCCGTGGCTACGTGCGCCACCGTGTGGCCAACTTGCTGATTGGTCAACAATAAGATGGCACCTTTCAGGAACATACCGCCAACAATAATCAGCAAGATGGTTTCCAGAGTAGGATCCAGACCAGCCCCACGCAGCAAATCAACTATCAGCTTATCCATTTTTGAATCCACTGCTTCACCCATAGCAATGGAGAGCAGTGGCAGCAGCGCGGTTAGGCTAAGTGCTTCAGCAATGCCAGCCAGCAGCAGCGCCACCAGCACAAATGCGCTGCGCTTTGGGAAAACCATGATGTAGGTGAACAGTGTGCGCATGATAAAGTCAGGGTGGGTTACAGATGAATCGTGCCTTCAAATACAGTCACTGCTGGCCCGGTCATCCAGACTGGATGATTTTCACCTGCCCAGCGGATGTGCAACTGCCCGCCACGCATAGCGACTCGTACCTCGTTATCGAGCAGATTACGCGCGATCCCACATACGACTGCGGCACATGCCCCAGTGCCACAGGCTAAGGTTTCCCCTGCGCCGCGCTCAAAAACGCGTAACCGAATATGGGTGCGATCAATAATCTGCATGAAACCGGCATTAACTCGTTCTGGAAAGCGTTCGTGCGATTCGATCAGCGGGCCTTCGCTGGCGACTGGTGCCTGCTCGATATCCGCTACGATCTGTACCGCATGGGGATTGCCCATCGAGACCGCTGAAATTTCAAGCTCTTTGTCACGAATGGTTAATGGATAAGTCAGTGCGCGTTGCGGAGCGGTAAAAGGTATCTGGGCAGGTTCAAAGCACGGAACTCCCATATTGACTGATACTTCACCATTAATCTCAATGGTCGGTGTGATGATACCGCGTGCGGTTTCCACCCGAATAGTGTGGCGATTAGTCAAATTGCGATCATGTACAAAACGTGCAAAACAACGAGCGCCGTTACCGCACTGTTCCACCTCGCCACCATCAGCATTAAAAATGCGATAGCGGAAATCGCCCCCTTCTCTAGCGGGCTCCACAATCAGCAGCTGATCAAAGCCAATGCCGAAGTGACGATCGGCCAAGCGTCGTACAACGGCAGAATCCAGCGCAGAAAGCGCTGCAGGCTGGCTAATGGCGTCAATGACAATGAAATCATTGCCCAGACCATGCATTTTAGTGAATCTTAATTCCATCTCAAGAGCTTTTATTTACTAACAGCGTTGCAGTTTAACAAGCGGTCATTATACGGGGAGGAGGGGGGCATCGTGGTGATATGTAGAAGTGATGGTTATTCGTTTTTCTAGGAGATCTCTGCAAAACGTTAGCAAGGCAGCCAGCCACCGCGATTTTTCGTTTGTCCACAAAAAAACCGGCACTACGCACATCAGAATTGTTCTGACAGCCTAGTGCCGGTTTCCTTGTACTACCTTACTTCAGTCCTACTGTTTCAAGCGTGACTCTGCACGACGGGTTTCTGTACTCCCCCAGATCTGTGAAAACAATGTTGTTTATATTCAACAGGTTAACTGTTTAACTGCTTATTGCTAAGGAATCTCTGATCAACCTCGAATCGAGTCATAGCGACTGCGAGTGTGACGTGACAGGAAGCACCCTGTTACCATGTCCTTGCGAAACGGCGCAGCTGGTGAAGCAATCCAGCTCAATCGTATCAATGAAGGAAAAGTCGTTTTTGTGCATACAGTTGATGTTATTACTGGATCGCCACAATCCTACGGATTTCGCGATGACGCTGAAAAAGCTGGCGCTGCAACAATAAAATACACCATCCTTGCGAGGCGGCGCAGCCGGTGAAGCAATCCAGCACAACCATCACAACGAAGAAAAGCTGCTATTTTTACATCTTGCAACCATACACTGGATCACCACAGCCTTGTCAGGCTTCGTGATGACGGCGCTACTTTGTCAATTCTTCTGAATCCCATGTCGTGTTACCTCCGCAATGACGGTAGGAGGTTGTCAAACTGTCTGGCTGCTACTTACATGACGCAGGTAGAAGTTTGCAGGATTGTCCTTTTGTGGATGGGAATAACTCAATAGTTACCGATTTACCGCTAGTGAGGAAGATTCAACACAAGCTGTATTTTCTCTTGCTAAGGACTGCGCTTGATGAAGTTGGGTTTAGATTATTTATTGAAGATAATTCGATTGCTCCCTGACCGGTAGTTGTTCTAAAAATAAGTGGAGCGCCAATAAAAACGGGGAGGATTGGTTTAATCTTTCCCGTTTTGCGTTGAATCTTGTTGGTTATCATCAATTGGTTATCAAATGATAAACTGCTGTTGGTTTTTGCTAACTTATTCAAATATCTAAAATCCAAGCGGGGAGCGTGTCAAATTATGAAATATCTATTCAATTCTGGGGTAATACGAGATAAACGTGGGTTTACTTTATTAGAATTGCTGGTGGTAATAGCGATTATTGGTTTGTTGGCTGCTTATGTCGGGCCACGCTATTTTTCGCAAGTCGGTAAATCCGAAGTCAAAATGGCACAGGCACAGATTGACTCTCTGGAAAAAGCATTGCATCAGTATCGGCTGGATGTGGGGACTTATCCCAGCACGGAGCAGGGGTTGAGTGCATTGGTGAGTGCGCCGGGCAATGAATCCAAATGGAATGGGCCATATTTAAGCAAACGCTTACCAGATGATCCTTGGGGTAGACCATATCAGTATAAATATCCAGGTACACAGAACGATTTTGATCTGTTTTCTCTGGGCAAGGATGGACAGCCAGGTGGCAATGGTGAGGATGCTGATATCACAAACTGGTGATAGCAGCTAGTTTGGGTTGATGCGCTATACCGTCAAAGCACTGCTCTCCGGAAAAGGTGCAGTGCAGCTGGAATTGGAAGCTGCCAGCGAAGCTGAAGTACGTAGTCAAATCCACGCACAAGGCGGGGTAGTGCTGAGTGTTAGGCGCAATTTTTCTGGTCTTTCTGGCCTGTTATCTCGCTCCCGTGCACGTTTTCCGCTAGCTAATTTTTCCCAGGAACTGCTTGCCTTGTTGAATGCCGGTTTAAATCTGGTAGAAGGAATAGAAACGCTGGCGGAAAAAGAAGAAGACAGTTCCATCCGTGAATTGTTGCAACAGCTGTTGGCGCGGTTGCATGAAGGGGTGACATTTTCTCGTGCGCTGGAGGCGTATCCGCAGGTATTTCCACCGTTGTATGTGGCAACAGTGCGTGCCAGCGAACAGACGGGCGATCTGGGCGAAGCGCTGACACGCTATCTGGTTTATCAATCACAAATGGATCTGGTACGCAAGAAATTGGTGGGCGCTTCCATTTATCCTGCATTGTTGCTGATTCTGGGTGGATTGGTGGCAATTTTCCTGTTGGTATTCGTTGTGCCTAAATTCAGCGCGATTTATGAAGATGTCGGTGCTGATTTACCGTGGATGTCACTGTTGTTGATTGAATGGGGGCATCTGGTTCAAAAGAATGGTTGGTTACTGGCTGGCGCAACGACTGTTATGCTGATAGCATTGTTTTATTTATTGTCGCAACCATCGGTGCGGGCGCGGTTGTTGCAGGCAATCTGGCGTATTCCGGCTATTGGGGAACGCATGCGCATTTATCAGCTGGCCCGGTTTTATAAAACGCTGGGCATGTTGTTGCGCGGTGGCATTCCGATAGCGCAAGCGTTGGAGATGGTGAGTGATCTATTGCAGCCGCATTTCCGCCCACGTGTTGCAACGGCGGTGGCTTTGATTCGTGAGGGACAATCTATTTCCAGTGCCATGCAGCGCGCGGATCTGACTACTGCAGTGGGAAGCCGTATGCTGCGGGTGGGAGAACGTACCGGCAAGATGGGTGACATGATGGAACGTATTGGTAATTTTCATGATGAAGAAATCGGGCGTTGGGTAGATTGGATGACCAAACTGATTGAGCCGTTGTTGATGGCGGTGATTGGTGCCGTGATTGGCGGCATTATTGTGTTGATGTATCTGCCTATTTTTGAGCTGGCCGGGAGTATTAACTGATGACAGCAGAGGCTGTTGCAGCAAATCAATTGATGCTGGATGCTACTTTACTTGAACAAGCACGGCGACAAGCAGCAGCACGAAGTACAGCGCTGATCAAGGCGCTGGAAGAAAACTGGCCAGGCACGCCGGATGAATTACTGGTTGCGCTGGGCGATGCGCTGCGCATGCCAGTGCTGTTGATGGATGATTTACACGCGCTTTCCCCCGTGTTTGAGCAGTTATCGTTTGCTCAAGCCCTTAAACATGAGTGCGTACTATTACAAAAAGCGGATCAATCGTATTTGCTTGCGGTAGGCGATCCGTTTCGACCAGGATTGCGCGGTTGGGTCGAGGAATATGTGCCAGTAAAAGCGCTATGGTATCTAGTGCATCCGGCTGATCTGGCTGCTTTTTTCACGCAACAAGAACAAACCATGCGCGCCATGGATAATGTGCTGGCATTTTCCCAAGGTGAGCAGATGTACGCCAGGGTAGAGGAGCTGTCGCTTAAATCCATTCATGAAGATGCCAGCCAGGTAGTGCGTCTGGTGCATTCTACCCTCTACGATGCTTTGCAATCGCAGGCCAGTGATATTCACCTGGAAACGACGTCAAGTGCGCTATCGATCAAATATCGAATTGATGGCGTCTTGACCCATGTTGCCACGACACCAGGCACAGATCTCGCAGAACAAGTGATTTCCCGTATTAAGGTGATGTCAGATCTGGATATTGCCGAGCGCCGCATTCCACAGGATGGTCGTTTCAAAGTAGCAATTCAAAGCCGGGAAATTGATTTTCGTGTCTCGATCATGCCCAGTATTTTTGGTGAAGATGCGGTGCTGCGGATATTGGATCGTCAGGCGCTGACGGATCATGTGGAAGGATTGACGCTGAATCAACTGGGGTTTAATGCTGCTTCTATTGCCAGCATCCGGCGTCTTAGTGCGGAACCGTATGGCATGTTGTTAGTTACTGGCCCAACCGGTAGTGGTAAAACAACTTCATTGTATGCCACCATTTCGGAAGTCAATCAGGGACATGACAAAATCATTACGATTGAAGATCCAATTGAATATCAGCTATCCGGTGTGTTGCAGATTCCGGTCAATGAAAAGAAAGGACTAACATTTGCGCGTGGTTTGCGTTCCATCCTGCGTCATGATCCGGACAAAATCATGGTGGGTGAGATTCGCGATGCCGAAACGGCACAAATTGCCATTCAAGCAGCGCTGACCGGGCATCTGGTGTTTACCACGGTGCATGCCAATAATGTGTTTGATGTAATTGGTCGCTTTGCGCATATGGGGGTGGATCCTTACAGTTTTGTTTCTGCGCTCAATGGCATTGTGGCACAGCGATTAGTGCGTTTGCTGTGTGAAAACTGCCGGGTAGTTGAGCAGCCAGAACAACAAATGATTGAGGAAGCGGGTATTCCCCAAGAACAGGCAGCGCACTATGCTTTTCATACGGCCAAAGGTTGTGGTCAGTGTCGTGGCAGTGGCTATCGCGGACGTAGC
The DNA here is from genome assembly GCA_006742785.1 of Nitrosomonas stercoris. NCBI lineage: Bacteria > Pseudomonadati > Pseudomonadota > Betaproteobacteria > Nitrosomonadales > Nitrosomonadaceae > Nitrosomonas > Nitrosomonas stercoris. Next base: position 1,296,550 of record AP019755.1, read on the forward strand.
GCCATTGCTGAAATTTTGCTACTAAATGATGAGCTGCGCGAATTGATTGTGGCGCAAGCGCCAATTCGTCGTATCAAGGAAGCAGCGCGTTTGCATGGCACGCGTTTTTTACGCGAAGCGGCATTGGAATTAGTGAAAAGCGGGCATACCAGCTTGCAGGAGGCTAACCGTGTTACGGTGGTGGCGTAATCAAATCCAGGTATTTTTAGCACCGGAGCAAGTGAGTTTGGTAGGCTTTGTTCGTAGTTTTTTTCGTGACCCTCATCCGGAGCAACGTTATGCACAATCTGTTGCCTGTGCACAAACAGGTGTGACGTCGCAATGGAAAGTACCACTGCAAACGCTGGAACAAATGCTGCTGCCAATCGCAGCGGATTTCAGACATCGCGCACAGCTGCACATCACCTTGTCCAGTCATTTTGTACGTTATGCAACGATTGCACCACAACCTGCACTGGCCAATCCAGATGAATTAATGGCCTATGCCAGCTTTCAGATGCGTGAAATTTATGCTGAACGAGTCGATGATTGGGAGTTGAGCGTCAGCACCTGGGATCCCTGCAATGGCGCATTGTGTGCGGCGATTGATCGTAATTTACAAGCAGAATTGACCGCGTTGGCGCAGCGTTATCAGATTCGACAAGTGCAGCTAGTGCCTTATCTTGCCGCAGCACTTGATTGTTACGCGAAGCAATTGGCGGGCGAACATATTTGGTTTGTGTTAGTGGAATCCGGGCGATTTTGCCTGGTTGCGTTGATTGCTGGTGTGTGGCGTAGTGTGCGTAATCAGCGCGTGGTAGCCAATCTGCAAGAAGAACTGTTGTCTGCATTGATACAAACATCGATTACGCTAGGCATTCAACCATCGTCGCAACGAGTGTATCTGCTTGCTCCTGACCATCCCAATTTGTTTGCTGATAATCATGATGCTCGCTGGCAGTTTGTACATTTATCAGATGAGTCTTCCTCAGTAGCCCCTAATTTCTCGTGGAGCAATGCAATCAGTGCAATAGCTGACAGGCGCAATCATGCGTAGTCTGAAACTGTATTTTCCTTATCGCAATCAACACATTTCGTTGGTTGATTACACTTTGCTATTGATTGGCGTGGCGTTGTTGCTGTTTGTGGCTTATCAATTTAAACAAATCACGACAGATATTCACACTTGGGAAGTGCGTGAAGCGCGTTTTCTGCAGCAGCAAAAAGCGAAGCGACAGCCTAGAACGCCGGTTACACATGTTGATAAAGTAACGCAACCAGAAGTGAAGCAGGTTAATGCGGTTTTGCGGCAGCTGGATTTACCTTGGGAGCAGCTGTTTGATGCGCTGGAAGCAGCGGATAATCCAGATATAGCCTTATTGTCGTTACAACCCAATGTTTCCGGGAAAACAGTGCGTTTAACTGGCGAAGCACGCGATCTTGTAGCAGTGGTGGAATATGTGCAGGCACTGGAATTGGAGCTAGTATTAAAACATGCCCATTTGGTTAGTTACAAAACACGGCAGGATCATCCTTATCATCCGATTGTTTTTTCAGTGAGTGCGACATGGCAAGAATTGCGCTAGAAAACGGATGGATAAAAGCGGGATGGATAAATATTCGCTGGTATGTTGCCTGCTTGGGAATTGCCGGCAAAGTAGGAGTGGGGCTCATTGTGTTGGCGTTGTTGTTTTGGATGACAGCCGTGTTACCGCAGCAGCAAATATTACAAGCACTACAAGATAAAGTAGAAGGCATGCAGCTAACTCAATCTGATGCCATCGGCAGTATTGTGCTGGATGATGATCAGGCATTGCAGCTGTTTTATGATTTTCTGCCACAAAATGGTGCTGCTCCTTACTGGATTAATATACTGGATCAGATCGCTGAAGAAAATGGCGTTGCGCTCAATCGCAGCGATTATCGGTTGCAGTTGGAAAAAGAATCAAGATTGCTGCGCTACGAAATCAAATTTCCCATAAGTGGTACCTATCCTCAAATACGCGCCTTCATTGCCAGTATCTTACAAGCTGTTCCAGCATTAGCGTTAACCAATATAGATATCAAACGTGAGACAGTGGCGCTGGGTCAAGTAGAGGCGCGTCTGGGTATGGCGTTGTATTTGCGTGATGATTGAATCGATATGGCTTGCCAAGTGTAATAGATATGGCCAGTGAAACGCCTTTTTATCAGAAAGTGATCCTCTGGAGTGCATTAGCGGTAACGTTGGTTGCTGCGCTGTTGGTGGAAGATGAGTCAGAGGAATTATGGGAAGAAGAGGTGGTGCAACCTGCTCGTGTATCTGGTGGCCAACGCCAACATAGTAAACATGAACAGGCAGGTGAATTATTACCCATTGATCAATTAGGCAAACGGCAATTTAGCGCAACAGCACACGATATTTTTGCTGTGACGTCCTGGGAACCAGAACAGATAGTAGCTATTGATGCTGATACGCATGAACAGGATTTTCAAGCAATCGAACAAGAAGAAATAGCATGGCAACCTCTCCTTCCCGCTGCGCCACCGCTGCAATTTGAATATCTAGGTAAGGTGATTTCTCAGGGGAGAGTGCGTGTGTTTCTTGCTCAGGGAGACGAGAACTATGCAGTAGGAGTGGGAGAGAGAATTCGTACTGAATATCGAGTTGAGCGCATCTTAAACAATGCAGTGGAGTTGACTTATCTCCCGCTGGGTGTCAGGCAAATATTAACGATTGAATAAAATGATCCGGCTATAGAAGAGTGGAATGAATACAGGAAAAAAAGTCTGTTTACTCATGTTGTGCACGCTATTCGTGCTGATAGCTGGCTGTGCGAATTACGTCACGCGTAATCCTTCTTTTCTGGAGGGCAAGCAGTTGCTTGCTGTGGGTCAATTGGAAGAAGGGCTTGAAAAACTAGAACAAGCAGCGCGCGAGGAACCAGATAATCCGGAGATAGGCGCAACACTGGCGCGCGAACATGATGCAGTGATAGGGCAGCTGTTATTGGCAGCAGATAATGCTCGGCTAGCAGGTTATCTGGAACAGGCAGATCAGGGGTATCTACGGGTGTTGGCAATTAGTGCCAATAATAAACGCGCGCGTGAAGGGCTGGATGCAGTGGATCGGGAGCGACGTCATATTGAACAGCTTAATCGCGCCAAAGAAATGCTGGCCCAGGGAGAGGTAGAAGGGGCGGAAAAGATTATTCGCGCGGTGTTGGCAGATAACCCCATGCAATCAGAAGCACGCAAATTGATTAAGGTGCTCAGTGAGCGAATAGCACGTGCTGAAACCACGGAGTTATCGCTGATTTCCGAATTCAGCCAACCAATTACTATGGAATTTCGGGAGGCACCCCTAAAAACCATATTTGAGCTGATTTCTCGCACTGCAGGCATCAATTTTGTATTTGATCGCAACGTACAGCAACAGGCAACCACTTCGATTTTTGTGCGAGATAACGCTATTGAAGATGTGCTGAAGTTACTGCTGTTGACCAATCAGCTGGCTTATAAGGTGCTCAATAGCAATACGTTGCTGATTTACCCCGATACACCTGCTAAACGTATGGATTATCAGGAATTGGTGGTACGCAGCTTTCATGTAGCTAATACCGATGTCAAACAGATGGTAGCCATGATTCGTGGCTTGCTCAAGGCGCGTGATATTTATATTAATGAGAAGCTCAATCTGTTTGTAATGCGAGATACGCTGGAAATGATCCGGTTAGTGGAACGCCTAGTGGCTATTAATGATTTTCCTGATCCGGAAGTGATGCTGGATGTAGTGGTGTTGGAAGTTAAGCGTGACAGCACATTGGATCTGGGGCCGGATCTGCCGACATCAGTTACTTTCAGTGCCGTTCCAGGAGTGGGCCCGCCCGCTCAGGTGGCTGCCGATTCAGTAGTCAAGTTGAGCATGATCAAGAACACGGGATTTGAAGGCTTGCGCAGCTTTACTATTGATAATCAGGCCAAAATTGATTTTGGTAAAACATTGACTAATGCAGATGTCTTGGCCAATCCGCGTATTCGTGTGAAAAGCCGGGAAAAAGCCAAGATTCATATTGGTAACAAGGAACCAGTGTTTACCGTAACCAATACTGCCAATGTTGGTTCAGCAGCTTCAGCGACCTATATTGATGTTGGGTTGAAATTTGAGGTGGAGCCCGTCGTTAAATCCACCAATGAAGTGGTGTTAAAGGCATTGCTGGAAGTCAGCAGCAATTTGGGTGAAAAGCGTTCTGGCAGTGGTGAAAATGCTGCAACAGCTATTGTGATTGGAACCCGTACTGCTGAAACTGTACTGGAATTACGTGATGGCGAAACACAAGTACTGGCCGGCTTGATTCAGGATGATCTAAGTCGGGTGAAATCAGGTATTGCTGGCCTGGTTGAAATTCCGGTACTGGGAGAAATTTTTTCCAAACAGGTGAAAAAGCATAATAAAACCGAGATAATTTTGCTAATCACACCGCATATTATTCGTAATATTGTTCAGCCTGATCATTTTGAAAGTGAGTTTTATTCTGGTACAGCCAGTGCTGCTGGAGAGATGCCGGTAACAATTCGCAAAACAGCAACGCAATCACTGGCAATGGAACCTACTGGTAGTAATGCGATGATGGGAGGGGGTTATATCCCCGCATCGAATCAACCAGCGGTACGTTCTGGTTATTTACCTGAGCATGATTCGGATGCTTTTACAGCGGAAGCGGAGCGTGATGCGCCTTCTCTGTTGTTAAGAGTGCCGGAAAATGTAGTGATGGGACGAGAGTTTGCAGCAACAGTTAGATTGGCAACATTGAATTCAACCTTATCTGGCACCTTGGATCTAGCTTATGACCCAGAACTATTAGAACTGGTGGATGGAGGTGAAGACTCTGGTATATACAACTTGAAATTGGGGCGAGATCAGCCAACTGGCATGACTGCTGTGTTGCGTTTTAAAGTCATCAGCCCGAATCCAGATATGACTGAAATCGCTTTGCAGAATCTGCAAGTGCAGGATGAAACAGGGCAACCGATTGCGGTAGAAATTCCGCCGGCAGTAACGGTGACAATTCAGTGATTTTGTATTGTGGCGATTGAGTGAATGTATTACAGATAAAACCTTGTGGTAGCACTTGCCGTGGATTTACCCTGATTGAGCTCATGATTGTGGTGGTGATCTTGGGAATTTTGGCATCAGCTGCTATGCCACTGGGTGAAATGGTTGCTAAACGAGAAAAGGAGCAGGCGCTGCGGGTTGCCCTGCGTCAAATTCGTACCGCCATTGATGCGTATAAACAAGCAGCGGATGAAGGACGCATAGAAAAGAAAGCTGACGAAACGGGTTATCCACGCGAACTGGAGGATCTGGAACAGGGCATGGAAGATATAAAAGAACCAGATAGCAAAACCATCTTTTTTATACGTCGTTTACCGCGCGATCCCTGGTTTCCAGATCCAACAACACCTGCCGCGCAAACCTGGGGTAAACGCAGTTACGCCAGTCCGCCAGATGATCCTGCAGAAGGCAAGGATGTGTATGATGTGTACTCGTTATCGGACAAGGTGGGGCTTAATGGTATTCCTTACAATCAGTGGTGAAATTTTTTTCTGAATTGAAAGCACGTGGTTTCACGTTAATCGAATTGTTGGTCGTAATGAGCATTATTGCGCTATTGCTAACAATTGTTTCACCGCGCTACTTTACGTCGGTCGATCGTGCCAAGGAGGTAGTACTTAAACAAAATTTGAGTATTTTGCGTGATGCCATCGATAAATATCATGCCGATACTGGCCAATATCCAGATAGTTTGAATCAATTAGTCGAAGATCGCTATATTCGCGCAGTGCCGGTTGATCCCATCACAGAAGAGGATCTTTGGGCAGAATTGCCACCGCCCGATCCTGAAATGGAGGGTATATTTGATGTGCATACCTTATCTGGCAAACAAGCGCTGGATGGGTCATTTTATGAAAAATGGTAATGAAACCATCCAGAAAAGAATCGGGATATATTTATATCTGGATGTTGTTTGCTGTTATGCTGGCAGGCGCGATGCTGTCAGCCACAGGGTTGGTTTGGCAAACGGAGATTAAGCGCGAAAAGGAACAGGAATTGTTATTTATTGGAGATCAATTCAGACAAGCAATTGAATCTTATTACAGTGCTTCGCAGACGGCGGTGGATGGAGGTAGTCGTTATCCGGAAACATTGGAGAAATTGCTGAAAGATGAGCGTTTTCCAGGGATCAAACGCCATCTTAGAAAAATTTATGTTGATCCGCTGACCAATAGCCGTGATTGGGGGCTGGTCAAGCTGGAAGATGGTGAAATAATTGGTGTCTATAGTCTTTCAACGGGGACACCCATCAAACGGGCTCATTTTCCAGTGGAATATGCCGAATTTGAAAATACTGCGAGCTATCAGGACTGGAAATTTGTCTTAACAGCAGCAGGCAGTGCTGGAGGGCAGGATACGCAACTGACGGATCAGCCGGAAAATAGAAATATACAGGATAGTGCGACCTTGTCGCCAGAACCAACCAATGCTCCATCTGATCCACTTTCTCGCAATTAATTTATCCTACCTTGAATAGAGCTGGTTGTTGGTGGCGATAAGATTGGATCAATTAACTGATCAGTCGGTAATGGTTTAGGTTGGCAAATGACAGAAAATGGTGATACGTGCCGTAATTACAAATAACAAGAACCAAGTATGTTACTCAAAATCTGAATAAATCAATGCTGAAGGCAAATTACAAGATGAATGTTATTTTAACGACGTTATTGGCTCTGCTGCTGGGTGTGGCAGGGTGTACCCAGCTTCCCAAAACAGGTAACCAGTTTGCATCTGGTGAGGCGGCATCTAATCATGCAGCAGAACCTGAACTCACCGAAGATTTGCTGTTCAATTTTATGCTGGGAGAAATTGCCCTGCAGCGCGATCAATCTGATGTGGCCGCAGAGAGTTTTATTCAAATGGCACGAGAAACACGTGATCCACGAATAGCAGAACATGCCACTGATATCGCGTTGCGTGCACGTCGTTTTGATGAAGCGGAGGAAGCAATTGGCTTATGGGCTGCGCTGGAGCCAGATTCTATGCATGCACACCAGGCTGCAGTTGCGTTGTTTGTAGCTACTGGAGAGCTGGATAAAGTGCGAGTACATGCTGAGCGTTTACTGGTGTTGGAGCCGGAAACGACTGATAAAGCCTTTATGCAACTCAATAAACTTTTATCCAATCATGCGGATAAAAACGCCGTGCTCAAATTGATTCAGCAACTGGCTGCGCCTTATCCTGATTTACCAGAAGCGCATTTTGCTGTGTCACAAGCAGCTTGGGTAGATAAACAGCCTAAATTAGCGGCACAAGCCATGCAACAGGCGCTGGAATTACGGCCAGCATGGGAAGTAGCAGCCGTGCATCAAGGTCGAATTTTGCAGAATCTTGGCAAAGATAAGGCGACATCCTTTTATGAACAATATCTTGGTCAATTTCCGCAGGCAAACGATGTGCGAATTGCTTATATTCGCATGTTGATGGATGAACAAGAATTTGATCAAGGACGAGAACAATTTCAAAAACTGGAGCAAGCCAACCCCTCCAATCCGGATATTGCACTGGCAATTGGGCTTTTGTCAGCTGAACTGGAAGATCTGGACAATGCCGAGAAATATTTTACACGCGCAATACAGCTCGGAATCGAAGATAAAAATGCTGTTTATTTTAATCTAGGTCGCGTTTACGAACTTTCGCAGCGTGATGCGGAAGCCATGCAAGCTTATCAGCAGGTTGAATATGGGGAACGTTATATCCCGGCTCATGTACGCTATGCTTTTTTGCTGTCAAAGCAGCAAGGTATTGCCCCTGCCAGGAAATATCTGCAAGCAATTCCCGTCACAGACGCACGGCAACGCAATCAGCTGTTGATGTCCGAAGCACAATTATTACGAGAGCATGATGATTTTCAGGGAGCATACGATTTATTGGATGCTTATCTCCAGAAACATCCGGATCGGGTTGAGCTGCTCTATGATCGTGCGCTGGCGGCAGATAAAATTGGCAAACAGGATGTGCTAGAGCGCGATCTGCGCAAGCTGATTCAACTTAAACCGGATAATGCCCATGCCTACAATGCGTTGGGCTATAGCTTGGCTGAGCGTGGTGAACAATTGCCCGAAGCATTAGTGCTAATCAAAAAGGCTGTTGAGCTGTCTCCTGATGATCCTTATATTCTGGATAGTTTGGGTTGGGTATATTACCGGATGGGTGACCCCAAAAAAGGTATCAAATATGTCAAACTTGCTTTTGATACGCGTTCTGACCCAGAAATTGCCGCGCATTATGGAGAATTGCTGTGGATATCTGGTGCCAGACAAGATGCTGAAAAAATTTGGCAAATAGCTTTGGAAAAACACCCTGATAATGAATTGTTGTTGGAAACAATACAACGGCTGATGGGTCGGCCATAGTAATACAAAACCATAGCGTGGCAGCGTTATTAACTTGTTAATTGTCGATAGAGCGCTGGAATGACTTCAATCAGTCGCTCTGGCCGATCGATAATGGCGTAGCCGCCACGGCCAAACAAATAGGGAAAGTAATCTTGCGCGTGTTGGTCAATGGTAATGCCAAACAGTTTTAATCCTTGCCGACGCGCTTCCATAATCGCCTGGCGAGTATCTTCGACACCATAACGCCCTTCGTAGTGATCCAGATCATTCGGTTTGCCATCAGTCAGCAGCACAATAAGACGATGGCGTTTCGGTTGTTGTGCTAATAATTGACTGACATGTCGCAATGCCGCACCCATGCGGGTGTAATAACCGGGACGGAGTGCAGTAATGCGACGCAGCGTCTGGCTACTAAAAGATTCATCGAAATCCTTGATGGTTGTAATCTGCACAAACTGACGTTTGCGAGAAGTGAAGGTGTGGATGGAAAAACGATCGCGGCAGGCGGCAATACCAATAGCCAGTGCAATCAACGCTTCTTTTTCAATATCCAGCACACGTCGCTCGTTAATCCAACTATCAGTGGATAGCGAAACATCCATCAGCACTGCAACCGCCAGATCCCGGCTTTGTTCATGTGCAGCAAGATAGAATCTATTTGAAGCGCTGCCTTGAGCCAGCAGATCGGCTTGAGCACGTACAAATGCATCTAGATCCAGCTCCGAACCATCAGGCTGGCCACGCAATATTTCCCGATGGGGGCGCAGTGCTTCAAGTTGGCGACGAATACGGCGAAACTGTTTCCGGGCATGGTCATCAGGTATCCATTGTTCTCCCGTTTCCGCAGCAGTTTGGCACAACACTTGGCAATGATCGGCATGATAACGCTTACGACGATAGTCCCATTCTGGATAAGTCAGCTGTGCCAGCAGGCGGGTTGGATCGGTATCTTCCGGTGCCAGATCAAGATCAAATTTCAGCACGGTTGCCGCGTGGTGCTGATGCGTAGTCACAGCGATTTCTTCTGTCTCATCGGCTACTTGGCGCGCAGAAGATTCTTCATCATCTTCCACTGGCCGGTTGACATTGACCATTTCTGACCAGGTAAGCAGTTTTTCAAAGCGGTTCAGCAATAAAGGATCATCGCGCTCACTTTGCTCAAATTGCTTGCGCTGGGCTTTCCTGCTGTGTGAATCTTCCGGAGAGATTGTTCGGCTGGTTTGTGTTTCATCAACTGTATGAATCCGATTTGAGTTAGCTTGTGCATAGGTTGCGGTGGTTCCCCATAGCGGTACCGGTAGAAACGAGTGGTAGCCCTTGTTGGCACGTAAATTACTGAAATCTGGTTTGGGGTGCTGAACATGCGCGAGTAAGTTCAGTGTTGCCGGATCAGCAGCATGCGGTGCCTGCCCAAGTAATGCTCGAATAATTGTTTCTATTTGCTGTTCCTGTACAGGTAATGAACGTAGCGGGCGTGCTGCCAGCAAATGAGTACACAATGTTTGGTATGTTTGCTTTAACCCAGGATAGCGCTGACAGATGATCTGGCTGGTTTGCCAGGCGCGCTGCAGAAAATACAGATCGGCCTGAAAGGGATCACCAGTTGGCAGGGGAGACTTGTCTGTGCATGCAAAAAAAGCAGCCAACCAGAAATAAAGTTGCCGATTGAGTGAGACTTCGGGGAATAAACTAATTTCAACGGGTAGCAGCAAACGTTCCGGACCGAGTTCAGCCTGGGGCAATTTTTCTTGATGATGTCCTAAACGTTGTTTCCAGCGCAAACGGTGCCGAGTGGTTTGCGGCAAAGTAGCAGTAAGTAGCAAGCCATGATCACCCCCCATGCCATGAAAAAAGGTACGCAATGCTGCGTGGACGGATTCCAGTGTTACAGTCGCTGCCGGGTAGTGTGGATAGCCGTTTTCAGTTTGGCCGATTAGTCGGTGCCACAGGCGGCCGATTTGTTCTTCCAGTTCCAGCCATTGCCACATGCTGCTTAACCGAATGTGGCGCGTATGAGTTCAAACAATCCTTGTTGTACTTCTGGTTCATCACTGAGTGGTTCAACTAATGCAGCTTGTGCGGCCTGCAAAGGATCCAGTCCGGCAGCCATCAGTGTGGCGCAGTACACCAGCAATCGAGTGGAAACATTTTCTTCCAGGTCAGTTTCCTTGAGACGACGCAATTGTGTTGCCAGATTGACCAACGCAGTACAACGCTCTCGCGCCAGCCCGCTTTCATTGGCGATGATTTCCAGCTCGGTTTCTGGTGGCGGAAAATCAAACGATAGCGCAATGAAGCGTTGTCTTGTGCTGGGCTTAAGCGCTTTCAAAATATTCTGATAACCGGGATTGTAGGAAACAACCAGCATGAAGTTATCTGGCGCCTGTAATGTTTCATTGGTGCGCTCTAGCGGCAGCATGCGCCGATCATCCGTCAGTGGATGCAGCACCACCGTGACATCTTTGCGCGCTTCCACGACTTCATCCAAATAGCAAATGCCGCCTTCGCGAACAGCGCGAGTGAGAGGACCATCCGCCCACACTGTTTCTCCCCCTTTGATTAGATAACGGCCAGTCAGATCGGCTGCTGTTAAATCATCATGGCAAGAGATGGTGAAGAGCGGCCGCTGCAGTCGAGCGGCCATGTGGGTGACAAAGCGGGTTTTGCCGCAACCGGTTGGGCCTTTCAGCAACAATGGCAAACGTTGCTGAAAGGCGGTGGTAAACAACTCACATTCGTGATCAACCGGAACATAAAATGGCAAATCTGTCATTGGTTTGTGCAGTGGCTTTATTTACCAGCTGGCTGCAAGTTTGTGGATGCAGTGATTTGGTTTTTGATCGGCCCAAGCGTAGCGTAAATATATAAAATTGCGCCAATCACGAATACCACACCAGATAGTAACCGCATCCAATAAAATAAATCGAGTTGCTGCTGAATTTCCATGTAACCCATGCCCACTACGCGTTGCAGGTGGGTTTGCAGCACACCAGCAAAGGTCAGAGTGAAGGTCATGAATGCCATGGAAGCCGTCATCACCCAGAAGCTCCACATATTGAGAATCTGGTTATACGGCTGCACATTGCGCAATTGCGGCAGAGCATAGGTGAAGAAAGCCAGATTGAGCATCACGTAAGCACCATAAAATGCCATGTGTCCGTGGGCAGCAGTAATTTGTGTGCCGTGACTGTAAAAGTTTATGGATGAGAAACTATGCATTAAGCCCCAGACGCCAGCGCCAAAAAAAGCCATGACTGGACAACCTAAACTCCAAAGCATGGCAGCTTTGTTAGGATGATTGCGCCCGCTGCGATACACCATGTGAAAACACCACAATACCATCGCAAAAAACGGCAAAACTTCCAGAATCGAGAACAAGCTGCCGATCCATTGCCAATAGCCAGGCGTGCCAATCCAGTAATAATGGTGGCCAGTACCCAGCAGACCGCTGAACAATGCTAAGCCGACAATGACATACAGCCATTTTTCAATGACTTCGCGATCCACCCCCGTCATTTTAATCAGCAGGAAAGCAAGCATGGATGCCATGATCAATTCCCAGACACCTTCTACCCAGATATGTATCACATACCACCAGTACATTTTGTCGAGCGCGAGGTTATCCGGATTATAGAAAGCAAACAGAAACAAAAGCGCTGCACTCCACATGCCTAGTAGCAGCACTGTGGAGACAGCCGTTTTCCGCCCTTTGAGCACTGTCATGGAAACGTTGTACAGAAACAGCAGAAACGCGACAACCAGTAATATTTTGACCCATAGCGGCTGCTCCAGAAATTCTCGCCCTTCGTGTATGCCCATGAGATAACTCACCACCGCACCTAATGCTGCAAAAACGAAGATAAATAATTGTAACCAGGCAATTTTAGGGCTGTGAATCTCGCGTTCACTTTCTTCCGGAATGAGGAAATAGGCGGCGCCAAAATAACCCAGCAGCAGCCAGATGATCAGCGCGTTGGTGTGAATCATGCGAATGATGTGAAACGGCAGGCTGTCAGCCAGAAAATTAGGCAACGTATAGACAGTGCCAGCCAGTACACCAACGATGACTTGCGCGGCGAATAGTGCCAATGCCGCAATAAAATAGGGATAAGCTAACTTTTGAGTTACATACTTCATGAATGGTCTCCTTTGGGATGTGTGAGTTCAGATGAATCAGCCAGCATTATTGGGCGGCCATCCCTGGGTATCGATGCGACTAACCCATTCAAGAAAATCAATTAAATCATCCAGTTCCTGTTCAGTTAAATTGAACTGCGGCATCTGACGCCGGCCTGGTACTCCAGTTGGTTGTGCGCGCATCCACGCTTTTAATCCCATTCTGGCGCCTTCCGGATGTTCACGCCCGCCGTAGCGTACCCAAACATTCCCGATTTCTGGTGCAAAATAAGCACCTTCACCCAGTAACGAATGACAGTTAATACAGGCATGGCGCTCCCATACCCGTTTTCCCTGTGCAACAGAAGGGGTGAGAGTGGCTTCATCAGTTGAATGGTTGACGATATACAAGTGAGTGTTGATAGATAATGCAATGAAAAGCAGCAGGAAAAAAGCTGTGCCACCGTAAAAAATATTACGCGCGGCTGATTTGGTAAGCTTTTCGCTCATCGCGGTTCTCCTTGGTTAACTATTTCAAGTAATTATAGCTGCTTGCTCAGTCGACAGCATTTACAGGGTTGCTGAGTATAGCTGACCTGGATGGAATTTGTTTGTCAGTTCAAGCTGAAAATTGGCAAAAAAAGTGGAGTTTGGATTGATCTTTAACGCAGAAATGGCAGCACGAAAGATTGTGTATTTAATGTGTCAAACCTCAGCTATTGGTGTGACTGAGGCTTGTATTTTTTGAGAGGGGCTGTGGTGATAAGTGGTTGCATTTATCTCACGGCGTTTCTTCTTGTCTCAGTGTGATGCGCGTACATACCTGGATGTGCATCAATGGGGGCAAGGATAGATAGTTGATTGGTTGCGTTCATTACAATATTGATATCCTTTGCGACAACTTGATAAAGCGGGCGAAATATCGAGCGCATGTTCGCAATAATGCTATGGGTTTCTACCATGGAAGGAAAACGTAAACCACGGTGTTCAACTGGTTCGCCGATAGATTCCAGTTGAGCTCCTAACCGGCTGAAGTGGCTTGCCAGCCGTTTTTCAGTGAGCATAAAAAGCACCTTGATGTTATATAAGCGTGCCAACTCAACTGTTCCAATGTAAAGGCCCAGTGGAATATAAGGAAAACGCAGTATAGAACCCAAACTAAAATCCTCTTCAGAGATGCTGATTGGATGATTCTTTTCGCCCTTACGTCGCCGAAAGGCAGAGATAACTGCTAATCGTGAAACTTCACCGATTTTGTCTGCAGGTAATTTCGCGGGATCTATGATGGATCGATCAAGTGTTTGTGCGCAAGTTCTTTCAAAAGGCAGTCTTTTATCGCTACTCCCCAATGGAGGACGAATAATACGGGTGCAGCCAATGAAAGTATTGTTGTGAATGCTGCGAATCAGCAGGTGTAGTGAGCGGGCATCATATTCATCTATTTCAAATCCATCAGGTCGTGAGGTTTCAAAATGTAAATCTTCACAGTAGACGGCATGCCGAACACGATAGGCTTCCTGTTTTAATTCCTCGGTAAGCGCGGGCACAATTTCAAAATATTGTTTAAAAGATGTACCTAGATGATTGATTCCCTGTGTAAACATAGTGGTATCCATTTTTGGTAATAGGCTGTAAAGAGATGAGTAACGGACGTTTGCAGATAATAAACATGATATTTATGCCACTAATTGCTTGTTTGTCGCTTGAACTGATCTGTTACGCTATTTATTCGAGTCGTTTCAGATAATTTTTAGTGAATAGTTTGTCTGGCAGATCACGCAGTTTCATATCGGAGTAGTCGAGAATTGAAACTTCCCCTGACTTCAGGGCATCTTCCATGACAATGCGAGTCGGGCGTATCTCCCCGAGGATTTCATCAAAATTTTCGTAACGGCTGGTTTTCAACAGGCGGCCTGAAACCGAATAGAATTCAGCTTGGTACGGCCTGTAGTTGGATTGATTAACCCATAGCAGAACTTTTTGATAAGTGACCGAACGATCTACGCCGGTGAGCTCAAGCACATGATAATTTTCGCCTTCAATCGATTCGTCGCGCAGCAGCTGGGGATGATAGTCGCCAGCAAAATTGGCGCGCGCAATGTCTCCATTGGCAACTTGGCCAGTCAATCGTTGGGAGAGAGAGAGTCGAATCGGTTGCGAAACACTGGGCATGAAAATCCACAGATCGCGTCCTTTCATCAGAATTGTCTGGCCTCGCTCGGAAGCGGGTTCAGTAATTCTGACAATGCTGTTTTCATTGCCTTTGGAAAGTACCTGGTAGTGGTACAGATCATCTTCGGGATGTTCAGGAGAAGTGGTGCGAATAGCGACATTGACCTGAAAACTTTCCCGAGGAAAGCGAATTTCGTCCGATCTTTCCAGTATACTTTGTGCCGAAATAGTGGTTTTTTCTGTATCTTCCAGAGAAGAATAGGATGTTCCACTCCAGACCAGCAGAAAAAAACTGGCAATTGATGAAAATAACAGGGAATATTGCTTCATTTTCGATCTCCATAAATAAACTATCCGAGTTAGACTACTGTGAAGGCATCCGGTTGAAATCAGAGTAATGAATATTGTCCGCATTGAAAATGTATTTAAGGAATATACCTTGGGTACCAGTCAGGTTCAGGCGCTCAAGGGAATTAACCTGCAAATTAAATCGGGAGAATTTCTTGCCATTGCTGGCCCTTCAGGCAGTGGCAAATCAACGCTGCTCAATCTTATCGGATGTATCGACACGCCATCTTCTGGCAAGATTTATATTAATAATCAAGATGTCAGTGGGCAAACTCCGGATCAATTATCAGAACTCAGAGCTAGGACTATCGGCTTTATTTTTCAGACATTTAATCTTTTCTCCGTGTTATCAGCAGCAGAAAATGTTGAATACCCGCTCTTGCAATTCAAGGAGCTCACGGCTAGCAAGCGCCAGGAACGTATTATAAAATTCCTTGATATTGTTGGATTGCAAGCATTTGCACACCATCGTCCCAATCAGTTAAGTGGCGGACAGCGACAACGTGTTGCCATTGCGCGAGCATTAGCTACCCATCCAAAGGTTATTTTGGCAGATGAACCAACCGCCAATCTGGATCACAAAACTGGTGAAGATATTTTGCAGTTAATGAAACAAATTAATCGTGACAGCGGCACCACATTTATTTTTTCAACGCATGATGCCAAAGTAATGGCGATGGCAGAACGCCTGGTTCGTATTGAAGATGGTCGGCTGGTTGAAGAGGACAGAGTGCTTGCCTGAACGGATGCGATTGCTATGTCTGACGTGCAGAAAAATAGCCATAGGGTTACTGCTATTATGTGCGTCAGGATGGAGCATGGTGCTATGTGCCGCTTCAAACCAATTCTTATTATCATCACTGATTTCTACTGCGAGTAACTCGGCACCATCAAATCCTATCCAGTTAGCACAACTTTCTACACTGGATGCCTTGTTTGAAGATGAAGAAACCACAAGCGGCGAGCAGCAGCAAGCTTTTCGCCCAACTGCTTCTTGGCGTGGGTTTTCTCAACTGGAATTTGCTGATACTGTTGCCAAGCCACGACACGCTTCAAAGCTGCGTTTGCGCACTGAACTCTCCAATCTGGGGCAATTCACCCCCAATGTAAAATGGAAGCTGAGCGCTCGTCTTGATTACGATGCCATCTATGACATTGTTAACTTTTATCCGCGTCAAGTGCGGCGTGATCAGCGTCTAGAATTCTTTCTGCGCGAAAACTATCTGGATGTATCAGTTGCTGATTTTGATGTTCGTATTGGTCGTCAGCACATTGTTTGGGGAGAAATGGTTGGCCTGTTCTTTGCTGACGTTGTTTCTGCCAAGGATATGCGCGAGTTCGTATTACCCGATTTCGATATCATGCGTATCCCGCAATGGGCAGTGCGTACTGAATATACCAAAAGTGATTTTCATGCTGATTTTGTCTGGATTCCGTTTGCCACTTTGGATGAAATTGGTCGACCAGGCGCTGATTTTTATCCATTCAAACTGCCCGTTGCAGCGCCAGTCAGTTTTCTGAAAGAAGATCGTTCCGGGCGCAATATTTCCAAGTCAAACTATGGTGTTCGACTTTCACAGTTGATGAACGGCTGGGATGTCTCCGCCTTTTATTACCACAGCCTAGATGCCACACCGACTTTCTATCGGGTTAGCCAACCCTGGGAGCCGCTATTATTTCAAGCACGACATAATGAAATAGATCAGATGGGTGGCACCATGACTAAAGATTTGGGATCAGCTGTGCTCAAAGGAGAGTTTGTCTATACACATGGGCGACGTTTCAATGTCACACGCTTGACAGCACAAGACGGATTGGTGCAGCAAAATACCCTGGATTACGCGTTAGGGTTGGATTTTAATCTACCACAGGATATCCGTTTGAATCTGCAATTCTTCCAGCGAGTTTACCTGGGCTATGACCGGGATATTTTTCAGGATAAATGGGAGAGTGGTGGTAGTGTTTTTGTACAAGGAGATTTATGGCGTGATTTTCAGGGGCAGGTATTGCTGATCCACAGTTTGAATCGTAACGAATGGATGTTGCGACCGCGTCTTACTTGGAATTTTGCCAGAAACTGGAAAATGGCGGTGGGAGCAGATATCTTTAATGGCCCTCCTACTGGGTTGCTCGGTCGGTTTGATAATAGCGACAGAGTCTATACTGAACTGCGCCTCTCTTTTTGACAAGTAAGCTTTAATCGACAATCACTTCCACTGAAAGTCCTCATAAAAACTATCATTGTGAAGTCTGATCAAGGAAATCACTCAGTAACAAAATACACTAGCTTCTCTTGATTTTTAGATCACCACAGCCTGTTTTCTGATAGAGGTTAGGTGCGGATGTTTTTCTTATCATTTCAGTCAATCCACACGAGAGCTGAGATGAGCGTTGCACGTTGCATTTAGGCTGGGGGGGGGCCTGAGAAAGTAAGATGGTGCGTCTCACAGTGAAGGTAACTCATAGGTGTAGAGGCATAGAGGCATTGCCTGTAAAAAATTCTATAGAATAGCGATAACATAAGGTGTGATTTCAAGCACAGCGTTCATAACTGACCCATTCCAACGCTGGTGGTTGTGTGCCGGGGCGAGCGAAGGAGGAGATCGGCGACACGGGGGGGATCCTATCAACACATCCTCCGCGGAACGGAGAGGCGTGTTCTCCCACTCGCTCTTAAGTTTTTAATCACACTGTGAAGTCAGGTGGGTTTGAAACAACATCTGTTTTTGTGACAGCAACAATGGGAGGCAAACATTACCCACAGTGACTTGTTAGCCGTCAATTCTATATTACCCTAATAGAGCTATACCAGTATTTGCAAAATACTTGCTGCAACACACCATAGTACTACGATAAGCGGGGAAATTCGCCACGTTACAAGCATCCCAAATCCAACCAGCGCAATTGCCAAATCAATTGGATTCGATATCCCTGATATAAAGATAGGGTCATATAGTGCAGCGCCAAGTAAACCTACAATCGCTGCATTAACCCCGGCGATGGTGCTGCTAGCAACATGGTTTCTAGCTACGGCTTGCCAAAAAGGCAGTACCCCAGCGACCAGCAAAAAGCCTGGAAGGAATATAAAGATCAGCGCCGTTGCTGCTGAAAGATAGGTGTTTTCTGTGGGGGATAACACCGCCCCAAGATACGCTGAAAATGCAAACATTGGGCCCGGAATGGCCTGAGAGGCACCATAGCCAGCTAAGAACTGATCAGGGGATATTCTGCCTGAAGCAACGACTGACTCTTGCAGTAGTGGCAAAACCACATGGCCGCCACCAAAAACTAATGCGCCGGCTCGATAAAATGCTTCTGCTACAGAAAATAACCCGTCAATGGATGCAGCCATTATTGGTAACCCTACCAGAAAAACAACAAAGGCAGCAATGAGAAGCCCACCAGTACGAGTGCTGAAGGAAACCGGAAGCATATTGGCATCGTCATGAATTGCAACCCCACCACGAAGGATAAAGACACCGATAATGCCTGCTAATGCTACAACAACTAGCTGTGCCACAGGTGAAGTCACTATGAGTAAAGCGGCTGTGGACAACACAGCAATAGTTTGCCTTGCTACATCAGGGCATAGCTTCCTGGACATCCCTAGCACCGCATTTGCTACTACAGCACAGGCTACTAACTTTAGGCCGTGAACAGCAGCCAGCCCAATAGGACCAGACAGGAGAGGCAGCGCAGCCGCGAATGCTAAGAGCATGAGTGCCGAGGGGAGTGTAAAAGCGATAAAAGCAGCAAGTGCCCCAAGCCAACCAGCCCGCAACAAACCAAGACTAAATCCCAGTTGGCTACTAGCCGGGCCAGGCAAAAATTGACAGATTGCTAAAAGGTGTCCGAACTGATCATCATTGATCCAGCGACGCCGTTCGACGAGCTCAGCCCTGAAATATCCCAGATGGGCGATTGGCCCACCGAATGAGGTCAATCCGAGTGTTAGGAAAGCCATGAATACTTCACGCGGGTGGCCGGAATTCGCTGAAATTTTCTGATTTTCAATCATGCCAAGACGATACGTTTTTGGCAGCTAACACCGAAGCTATGCAGTGTAAACGAAGCGCTGCGTAGTTTGATCCGAACGAGCGTTGTGTTAGGCATGGCGTGGCCCAAACATGATAATAGCCATGCCAATCAGTACAACTCCCACACCGACCCAATCAGTTACCGTGGGGCGAACAGTATCGACAGCCCATAACCAAAGCAGCGCAACACTGACATATACCCCACCATACGCTGCATATACGCGGCCAGCAGCATGTGGATGCAGGGTGAGCAACCAGACGAAAGCAACCAGGCTGATTGCTGCAGGAACTAACAACCAAATTGACCCACCTTGTTTGAGCCATAGATAAGGAAGGTAGCAACCAACAATTTCTGCTACTGCCGTGATAACGAAAAGACCAAAAGTTTTTGCTATTTCCATGTTCTGGTTGATTGCCTAGCGTAAAGTTAAGGAGTGCCGCACTATTGCGGCTTCCCACTTAAACGGTATGTTTATTAGCATCTGTTGATGTGTTATTGGGATGTCGTGGTGCTTGTATTTGTGGGAGACGATCGTCACGCTCACGTAATAACCAGTAGACAATACCTATTGCTAGAGTTATTACGGCCAAGCCATACATACTTTCGGCAGTTGTCTCCTTAAGATCTAGAATAATGAATTTACGCGATATAGCAAGTAGGGCGATGAGCAAGACAACCTTCGTTTGAATGACACTCTGTTGCCGAGTGACCGTATATTGGAGGGTGTGATTGAATTCTAGCGCGATCAATACCGTCATAATCTCGCCAAAGACATTTTGGAACATCTTGTGGTCGAGCGGGTCCATGACGTCAAGTACGAGACCATTGATAACTTCGACAAATAAACGGAAGGTAGCCACAATGATAATTAACGTAATCAGAAGCGTGAGGAAAAAGGCAATCACGCTTTCGAAGCGTTGATAAAAGGTCATGATGTTCCACTGTTTTGCAATGTTCTTCCACCACATACTTAATTTCATCTCTCCTTGATTCTTTATAAGACTTGCCTAATTATTACAGACGCCCAAAATGGTGCAATATATTACATCGTAGATGAGATCTAATGCGGTCCTGATTATGATCTCTCCTGATATGTTAAGCGAATGAACCGATTGAGCGGTTGATGATTATTGGTTGCTATTAATCAACCTATATTGACAATATGCTGCAGCTTATTGTGCCTTCCTCTTACCGCGATATCAAAAGTTACACACTTGTATACTTTCGTAGAAGTTTGACACTTATATATTCTGTCGTAATGCTTCTACAACCGGTATGCGTGCAACCTGCCTGGCTGGCCATATTGCTGCCAGGACAGTGGCGATAAAACCTGTGCCTAACGCGAGTAGTAGAACTGAAGGCACAATTTGGATATGGGCAACATAGCCAATATCAGCATTGGGCGGCGGTGGCATAGGTATGCCAATGGCAGAAATAAGCATGGCCAGCAGAACACCTGCTCCAATTCCAAATCCACCACCTATTAATCCCAGTAGAAGATTCTCACTGACAATCAGTCGAAAGATCTGATCGCTGCGATTGCCGAGTGCCATCATGGTGCCGAATTCGCCAACACGTTCAAAAATACTCATATTGACGCTGTTAGCCACGCTGAGCAGCACCATAACTAGAATAATCAGCTGTAGCACGCCGAACTGCCCTTTGTACAACTCTACGGTTTTTTCATAGAAATCGTTCAGCTCTACCCAGGTTTTAATTTCTAGTCCGTTAGCATCCAGCCATTGCTGTAGTTGTATGGCAACCTGATCTGTTGCTTCGGTGTGATGGAGTGAAATAACTAGTGCATTCACGCCCCCGGTACCTAGCAATTCTTGCGCAGCAGCCAGTGGAATTCTGATCGCGCGCGCATCGAAATCGTTGGAAAAACTTTGGAAAATGCCGGTGACTTGGAAATCCAGACTATTGAGTGCGCCATCTAATGTATTGACTAGCAGCGTAACCGAATCGCCAGGTTCCAGCTGCAATGCTTGCGCGACGCCTTTGCCCAGCAAAATGCCGAATGTATCGTTATCACTCAACTGGTGCCCGGCGATGATGCGTACAGAGCTGCCCAATTCTGTTTCCAGATCGGGTTCCACACCTTCACCAATAATGGGCAAATCACTCTTTCCGTTATTTAGTAAACCAGAGAAATTAAGGCGAGTCATAACCTGCTTGACTTCCGGATTGTGAATAATATGTTGTTTAAGTGCAGCAGGTGATTCCATCAGAAATTTTTCTGGAGAGCGAGAACCTGCAGCAAAATAACCTTGGCGATAGACCTGCAAATGCCCACTTTGTGAATGAATCAGCGCTTCACCCAGTTGCACGTAAATATCCTGCACCCATCCTCCAGCCAGCGTGATGCCGACGACACCCGTAATAACAGCTGCCAATGTCATCAATGTGCGAGCTTTTTGCCGAAAAATGTTGCGTAATGCAAGTTTAAACATGGCTTCCTGAAAAGATGTTGAAGGGGATGGTTACGATGGATCGTGCTGATATGAACTGCAAGGCGGAATGACAGCCCCATATTTGCTTGGTGCTCCCTCATCATGTATCAGAAACGGTGATATCCTGCTTGATCTTGAGAGTAACATGAACCGGTATTGACTCATTGTATGATTGAAATGGCTATTATGGAGCAATTAATATGAAGCGTGATGTTCTTGTCCATTCTTTGCAAGCCAGAATACCGGATTTATTGGCGATTTATGCCTTTGGCAGCCGTATTCATGGCGCAGCGAGACGAGATAGCGATCTGGATCTGGCTGTGCTGGTAGCGGGCTATGCTGATCCGTTGATTCTGTTTGAAGTTGCAGATGAGTTATCAGAGGTGGCGGGTTGTGCGGTTGATCTGCTTGATCTGCGAGCTGTTTCCACGGTCATGCAATATCAGATCATTACCACTGGCGAGCGCTGGTGGGTACTGGATGTGCAGGCAGCTTTATTCGAGGCATTCATCCTGAGTGAAAAAACTGCTCTCGATACTGCGCGTGCCGGTTTGCTGGCCGATATCCAGCAAAGAGGAACAATTCATGGTTGATGATGTGCTGATTAACAAGGCGGCAACGATTGAGCGCTGTGTAGCAAGGGCGCGTGAGGAATATGCCGCCGATCCGGCAGGGTTTGCCACTGATTTTACTCGTCAGGATGCAGCCATTCTTAATATTCAACGTGCCTGCGAGGCGGCGTTAGATTATGGGCCAACATCTGATCCGCCGTGAAAAGCTTGGTGTTCCACAGAGCACCCGCGATGTGTTTTCTTTACTGGCTCGTGGTGGCTGGATCGATGTCGGACTGGCTGATGGGCTTAAACGCATGGTGGGCTTTCGCAATATTGCCGTACATGATTATGTCGCCCTGCAGCTCCCCATCACTGTCAGTATTATAGAAAAGCATCTGGATGAATTCTTGCAATATAGCCAGACTCTGTTGTTGCATGATGCAACATTGGGAAAATGTTGATTCACATGTCGTTGAAAAACGATCTGCGTTACTGCTGTAATATTAAAAATGGGCTCGGCAATGACAAAGAAGCGCCACCCCTATGCTTGATTCTCGTCTGAAATAGACGTGTTTTAGGCGAGCAGGAGAAGGGATAGAGATCGGATGCCTTCACGAGACCGAAAGATCATGGTGATCCAGTAACAATGGCGGCAAAAGTACTGGGATTGCTTCACCGGCTACGCCGTTTCACAATGATGAGGCTATTTTGTTAATTTTTATAAGTTACCATGTCGCGTTACTCCTTGCGATGATGAGGTTGTTTTGTCAATCTTTTAGATTGTCACTTAACAATACTGAAATCTGGTTACTATTCAGCAACTAATACCGCCGTGTGAGTTGCACTTAGGTGCCAAGGAGTAATCTAATTTGCACGTAATTGTGACCCAAACCGTCAGTTAATTTGGGTAATACTGGTTCGAAGGCAAAAGTTATTGCGTACGCTTGAGCTAATGGCTAATAGTAAGCAAGCAGGATAACAATTGCTAAGCTGATAAACTACGCGCCATGATAAGAATCTCAGAATTAATCTTGCAGCGCGGTCCTTTGCGTTTACTGGAAAATGCTGATTTAACTCTGCATCCAGGACATAAAGTTGGTTTAATTGGTGCCAACGGCTCTGGTAAGTCTAGTTTGTTCTCCCTATTAAGAGGTGAGCTGTATCCTGATGCAGGTGATTGCGTGTTACCGATGAACTGGCGCATCGCCCATATGCGTCAAGAAATCGATGCGCCTGATCGTACTGCGATTGATTATATACTCGATGGTGATAATCACTTACGCGATATTCAACAACGACTGGTAAAGACCGAGCAAAGACAAGACGGCACAGAGCTTGGTCGCTTGCATGCGGAACTTGATAATGCGAATGCTTATACAGCCGATGCACGTGCACGTAAATTATTAGCTGGCTTGGGATTCCTGGAAGAACAGATGGAAAATCAGGTCAATAGCTTCTCTGGTGGCTGGCGCATGCGCCTAAATCTAGCACAAGCATTAATGTGTCCATCTGATTTGTTGTTGCTTGATGAACCCACTAATCATCTGGATCTCGATGCTATTTTATGGTTGGAAAGCTGGCTACAAAGTTATTCTGGCATGTTGCTACTAATTTCGCATGATCGTGATTTTTTAGATGCTGTGGTTGATCATATCGTCCATATTAATCAGCAAAAATTAACACTGTATCGTGGCGGTTATACTGATTTTGAACGCGCTCGTGCCGCTCATATCGTGCAGCAACAACAAGCATGCGAGAAGCAAAGAGTACAGCGTGCACATATGGAAGATTTTATCCGTCGCTTTAAAGCCAAAGCCAGCAAAGCACGACAAGCACAAAGCCGTGTTAAAGCGCTGGAACGTATGGAGGATCTGGCACCAGCGCACTTTGATTCACCTTTTGATTTTGTTTTTCGTGTGGCTGATAAAGTCTCTACACCATTGCTTAATCTTAATGAGGCAAAGCTTGGATATAACACAGAACAACCTGTTTTAAGTAATGTAAAGCTACAGCTTGTGCCAGGTGCAAGGATCGCGTTGCTTGGGCCAAATGGAGCAGGTAAATCTACCCTAATTAAAAGCATTGTAGGTAATTTACCGCTACTGTCTGGCCATCTTACCTATAGTGAAAACTTGGCAATTGGTTACTTTGCCCAGCATCAACTGGGTGCACTTGATCCTGAAGCCAGCCCGTTGCTACACCTTCAACGGATTGCTCAAGATGAGCGCGAACAGATCTTGCGTGATTTTCTTGGTGGATTTAATTTTAGAGGAAATCGTTGTGATGAGCCTGTTCACAATTTCTCTGGAGGTGAAAAAGCTCGATTAGCTTTGGCGCTGATTGCGTGGAGTAAACCTAATTTATTGCTGCTCGATGAACCTACTAATCACCTTGATTTAGAAATGCGACAAGCATTGAGCATGGCCTTACAAGATTTTTCTGGCGCACTCTTGTTGATATCCCACGATCGTCATCTGATTAAAAACACTGTGGATGAGTTGTATCTGGTCGCTGAGGGACATGTGCAAGAATTTGCTGGTGATCTTGATGACTATAGCAAATGGCTCAATGATTATCGCTTACGCCAGCATCCTAATAATGATGATGTAACTAGCCCCGTAAAGATCGATCGCCGTGCACAACGGCAGGCATCCGCAGCATTACGCAAACAACTAGCACCACTACGCAAGCAAGCCAACATACTAGAAAAGCAGTTAGACAACATTCAAAAAGAGTTACAGATTCTTGAGACTATACTGGCTGATAATTGTCTTTATGAACCACAGCAAAAAGACCTACTCAAGCAGCACTTGAGCCAGCAAGCTAGCTTACTAAAAAAGCAAACAGAGTTGGAAGAAACCTGGCTCAACAATCTCGAAGAGCTAGAATTATTGGAAAGTGAGCTTGAGAAAAACGTATAACTTAACGAATTGGAAACGGCCAAAAAACAGGGAAGTCTGCTGCGTCTCCAGGATAGTTAATCTGCAAATGTGGAACAACGCAACGGTGCAGTTGGTGAGGTGCCCCATTTCTTTTTATTGCTTCTTCCTTGTTAGAAAAGATCTGAAGTCGACGAAACAATCTAGCACGGCTTCCACAACCTTGTAGATTTCACGATGACGGTAGTGTTTTCTAACTTTTTTGGATTACCGCATCAATCCGCGGTTTCCTACGTAAGAGCGAGTTTTAAGAGTTTGTAGGGTGTTTTATGATTCTAGTTACAGGCGGAGCTGGCTTTATTGGTGCCAATTTTGTGTTGGATTGGCTAGCGGTAAATGATGAGCCAGTCGTCAATTTGGATAAACTGACCTACGCTGGTAATTTGCATAATCTTGATAGTTTGCGAGGAGATACACGTCATGTTTTTGTACAGGGTGATATTGGCGATCAAGCATTACTGGATCGCTTGTTGGTGCAATATCAGCCACGTGCGGTGATCAATTTTGCAGCGGAATCGCATGTGGATCGCTCCATTCATGGCCCGGAAGCATTTATGCAAACCAATGTAATCGGAACTTTCCGGTTGTTAGAAGCCGTACGTGCCTACTGGAATGATCTTGTAGATGAAGCGAAAGCCAATTTCCGCTTTATACATGTTTCTACTGATGAGGTATACGGCACGTTGGCGCCGGATGCGCTAGCATTTACCGAAGCACATCAGTACCAACCCAATAGCCCTTATTCGGCTAGTAAAGCTGCTTCAGATCATCTGGTACGTGCCTGGCACCATACTTATGGTTTGCCGGTATTAACTACCAATTGCAGCAATAACTATGGGCCTTATCAGTTCCCGGAAAAGTTAATTCCGCTGGTGATCAATAATGCCTTGCAAGGCAAGCCGCTACCTATTTATGGGGATGGCTTGCAAGTGCGCGATTGGCTGTATGTGACAGATCATTGCAGCGCTATTCGTCATGTGCTGGCAGCTGGCAAAGTGGGTGAAGTGTATAACATCGGCGGTTGGAACGAGATACCCAATATTGAAATTGTGCGCACCATTTGTACCTTGCTGGATCAATTACAGCCGCGTGATGATAGCGCGAGTTATGCTTCGCAGATTACGCATGTCACAGACAGACCGGGTCATGATCGCCGCTATGCCATCGATGCACATAAAATTGAGCAGGAATTAGACTGGAAGCCAGCTGAAACTTTCACAACGGGTATTCGCAAAACTGTGCAATGGTATTTGGATAATGCAGAGTGGGTGACAGCTGTTGCCAGTGGCGCGTACCGCGCATGGATGGCCAGACAGTATACAGATACTATTGCATGAGTATTTTGCTGCTTGGTAAAAACGGTCAAGTTGGTTGGGAATTACAGCGCAGCTTAAGTGTGCTAGGCGAAGTAGTAGCGGTAGGACGATCAGAATGTGATCTGGTTGATGCGAATGCAATACGTACATTGGTACGGGATATTCAGCCGGAAGTAATTGTTAATGCAGCTGCTTATACAGCTGTGGACAAGGCGGAAAGTGAACCAGAACTGGCGCGAGCAATTAACACAGTGGCGCCAGGTGTATTAGGTGAAGAGGCAGCCGAGCTAGGTGCGCTAGTGGTACATTTCTCTACGGACTATGTGTTTGATGGCGCATTAGAACGACCTTATCTGGAAAGTGATGCATCCAATCCGCAAAGTGTGTATGGACTTACCAAACGCGATGGTGAGATTGCCTTGGCTACAGCTACTGAACAACACCTGATTTTGCGTACTAGTTGGGTGGTAGGAGTGCATGGCAACAACTTTGCCAAAACTATATTGCGATTAGCGCAGGAGCGTGATGCATTTCGTGTGGTGGGAGATCAATGGGGAGCGCCGACTTCAGCTGCTTTACTAGCAGATTTGACCGCGCACTTACTGCGACAATGGCAGCGTAATTCAAACATGTTTCCTTACGGGTTATATCATTGCGCAGCAAGCGGTGAGACGAATTGGTGTGATTACGCATGCTTTGTTGTAGCAACAGCAATAGATACTGGCAAGCAGCTTGCGATCACACCTGCAAGAATTGAGAGGATCACTACTGCTGATTACCCTTTGCCTGCCAAACGTCCTGCCAATTCACGATTGGATTGCAACCAATTCAAGCAAACTTTTAGGTTGAATTTGCCGCATTGGCAAAATAGCCTGACTCATATCCTTCATCAAATCCTGTAATACGATGACTTCTAGAAAAGGTATTATTTTGGCTGGAGGTGCTGGTACACGGCTGCATCCAGCTACACTTTCCATTTCCAAACAATTATTGCCGGTATTTGATAAGCCGATGGTTTATTATCCGCTCAGCACGCTTATGTTAGCTGGCATACGTGAAATTATGCTGATTTCTACTCCGCAAGATACGCCTCGGTTTGAGCAATTATTAGGTAATGGCAACCAATGGGGAATCAACATTTGCTATGCAGTGCAACCGAATCCAGAAGGGCTGGCGCAAGCGTTCATTATTGGTCGTGAATTTGTGAGTAGTTCACCTAGTGCGTTGATTTTGGGTGATAACCTGTTTTATGGTCATGAGTTCGCTGAACAATTGCAAGCAGCTGATAAAGTAGGGATTAATGGAACAGCCGGCGCAACTGTATTTGCTTATGCGGTGAGTGATCCGGAACGTTATGGTGTCGTTGAATTTGATGCTGATCAGCGTGCTATCAGCATCGAGGAAAAACCGAAGCAACCGAAATCACGTTATGCCGTAACCGGGTTATATTTTTACGATTCACAAGTATGTGATATTGCTGCTTCCATTCCACCTTCATCGCGCGGTGAGCTTGAGATTACAGATGTCAACAGACGTTATCTACGGGAAGGTCAATTGAATGTTGAAATCATGGGGCGTGGAATGGCCTGGCTGGATACCGGTACACATGATTCCTTGCTGGATGCCAGTCAATTTATTGCTACGCTGGAAAAACGCCAAGGGCTAAAAGTAGCTTGTCCGGAAGAAATTGCCTGGCGGCAAGGTTGGATAAATGATGAGCAATTGGAACAAGCAGCCCAGGCGTTAGGCAAAAGTGGTTATGGCAGCTATCTGACTGGTTTGTTGAGAGATAAGGTATTGTAATGAGGCGGATTGATACAGCTATTGCTGATGTGTTTTTGCTTGAACCACGTGTATTTGGAGATGATCGGGGGTTTTTCTATGAAAGCTGGAACCATCAGGTGTTTGTTGATATTGGGCTGGATGTAGAGTTTGTGCAGGATAATCACAGCAAATCGCAACAAGGGGTATTGCGCGGCTTGCATTATCAAATTCAACATCCGCAGGGCAAGCTGGTGCGTGTGGTAGCTGGAGAGGTTTTTGATGTGGCGGTGGATTTACGCAAATCCTCACCAACTTTTGGTAAGTGGGTAGGTTTCTTGCTCTCGGTAGAAAACAGATATCTGGCCTGGATTCCACCAGGCTTTGCACATGGTTTTTACGTTACATCAGAATCTGCAGAATTCCTTTACAAAGCTACAGATTATTATTACCCCGAACATGAACGCAGCTTATTGTGGAATGATCCGGCGGTAGATATTGATTGGCCGTTGTTGAGTGAGCCACAGCTAGCAGTGAAAGATGCACAGGGAAAAAGCTTGGCTGAGGCAGAAGTGTTTGCGTGATGAGATTTGGGAAATGTTGCCGATTCATTTGTTTGATCACAAATGGACTAGGTTTGGCGATGCGCATGCGCTTGTTGACGATTGAGTAATCGGGTGCGCTCAGTAATCAAGTCATTGAGCCAGCCATGTGCTTGTTGGAGCTCTTGTACTTCCTCACTAGCAGGTGCCCATAGCGGCGGTGCTTCATGCTGGGCAAATTGCATGATTAACGCGGCATCTGCCGGATCACTTTTAACACGCCGTAACTTCATTTGCGCATAGCGCTTAATGATCAACGCATTCACCACACTGACTTTACGGCCAGCTTCAAACAACGTCACGGCTAACCGAGCATGGTAAGTACCGGTTGCCTCCATGACATATATTGCCTCAGCTGGCAGCTGCTCTAGCAACTGCACCATGCCTGCCTCTGTATAGGGGAAGCGCTGGTTTTTCAGTTGATCTGCATCTTGCCAGGTGATATCAAACCAGTCTTTGCTAATGTCTATTCCAACGATCATATGCATTTTCCTTCAATTGCTATCAAGGTTGATTGAGTACCTGTACCCGTTGCCTTCATCCTGAATACGGAGTCATGCTCCAATCGAACTGTCCGGCCTGGTGGGCAGGTTGGAAAAGGGCGATCTGCATTACGAACAGTCTTGATGACCAAAGACGACATCGATCTCTATCCCTTCTCCTGCTCGCCTAAAATACGTCTACTCCAGACGAGAATGCAAGCATAGGATGACGGAGAAAAATATGGTCTTTGCGAAACGGCGTAGCCGGTGAAGCAATCCAGTACAAGCGCATCAATGGAGGAACAATCACCTTTATGCGTTTCTGTTGGCAGCATTGCTGGGTCGCCACAGCCCTACAGGTTTCGCGATGACGAAGCTATTTTGTCAATTTTTATGAGTTGCCACGTTGCGTTACTTCTCGTGATGGTGGTAATGCTTTATCAATTCTTCTAGATTGCTGCTGTTAGCCTGTAGCTTCCTCACAAAAGATGGGTTGTTTAAACAGTATGCGAATAAAGTGTAGTCAGTAACCACTGCAGGTGGGAAGTAATTCTCCCTTGTATGACTCTCTATATCGTGTTGTCTAATGCGTGGTGTAATAAATCGTTATTGTTTATTTTGTTGGCATTTTAGTTTCGGTATTGAATCTATTATACGGTCGAGTATTGCCGTAGTTTCCCTTCAGTTCTTCCTTTTGTTTCAAATGAGTTCTGTTAGGCTGCTTGCTGAAAGATTACTCTGAAATGGGGCTTTCTGAATTTTAATTATCCCGTAGATTTGTGGATGATTAATAACAATCATGGTGTACTTCCAGGAGAATAATCATGCAGATTTCAGACGAGCAAAAGGTGTTGAAATTGGTGAATCCTTCAAATACTAAGACTAAGAAAAAAAGAACTGGGGTTGAGGAAAAAAGTAAAAAATATGGTGCTGAGGCGGAGGTATATGGTCAGCAGGTTGAACAGTATGCACGTCGTATTCGGGAAACTAGCGATGTAAATGAAATCATCGGTATTTTGGATACGGTGCTGGGTGAGACTAAAAATTTGCGTTACAGCAATGAAATATACAATGCCCAGGAGCAGGTGCGCTTAGCTGAAAACCAAATTGAAGCACTCAAGCAGGAGCTTGAGCAGATGCGCGCGATGATTCATTGTGACCCGATGACAGGAGCGCTTAATCGGCGTGGGTTAGATGCCGTTTATTTACGGGAAGCAGCCCGTGCTGATCGCCATGAAAATACATTGTGTGCGGTTATGCTCGATCTGGATAATTTTAAGTGGGTGAATGATGTTTATGGCCACCAGTTTGGTGATGTTGTGCTGATTCACCTGGTCAAATTGGCAAAGCAATCATTACGTTCAAGTGATGTGGTAGCTCGTTATGGCGGGGAGGAATTTGTCATATTGCTACCAGATACCACGCTAGAGTCAGCAGTCTGGGTGATGCAGCGTTTACAAAATAATTTTTCTAAGAAAGTGTTGTTGGATATGGATGATCATCCAATTTCTGTTTCTTTTAGTGGAGGAGTGGCTGCCCGGCAGTTGCATGAAAGCAAAAAATCCTTATTTAAACGTGCGGATGATGCTTTATATCAAGCCAAAAGATGTGGCAAAAGTCGAATCATGATTGCTTCTTAAAGAAAAATAGCAAATGGAAGATATTTTTTTAGGTAAACAACCTATTTTGGATCGTGATCAAAAATTGGTTGCCTATGAACTTTTGTTTCGCTCAACCAAAGAAGTTAATCGAGCGGAAGTTCTAAATGATTTTCATGCATCTGCTAATGTGGTGGTGAATGCTTATGGTTATCTGGGTATTCAGCAGGTACTGGGTGATTTACGCGGGTTTATCAATGTCAGCCATGATTTGCTGTTAAGTGATGCAATTTTATTATTGCCAGATAAGCATGTGGTTCTGGAATTATTGGAAACAATCCCGGCAACCGATGAAGTGGTACAACGTTGTGCCGAATTGAAGAATATGGGATATCAGCTTGCGTTGGATGATGTTATTTGCTTGGATAAGAGAGCTGAAGCATTATTGCCATTTGCTAACATTGTTAAAGTTGATGTATTGGTATTAACTGATAATGAAATCAGAAAACTGATGCAAAAATTGAAGGTGTGGCCAGTTGTGCTGTTAGCAGAAAAAATAGATAGTCCGGAGCGCGCAGAGATGTGCATGGATTTGGGCTTCGAGATGTTTCAAGGTTATTTTTTTGCTAAACCTGTGATTGTTGCAGGGCGTAAGGTAACATCTAATCGCGTATCGCTGATGCAGCTCTTGGCATTGGTCATGCGCAATGCCAAGATTGATGAAATTGAGCAAATGTTCAAGTATGAGCCCGTTCTTAGCTACGGTCTTTTACGGATGGTTAATTCTGCCGCTGCTATGTTATCGCATAAAATTGGCTCGATCCGGCAAGCCTTAATAGCGATTGGTTATCGCCCTTTGAGAAGGTGGGTTCAATTACTGATTTATGCTTCTGATCCAGCTGAAGGTATTAATAGTGCTGAGGCATTATTACAAACGGCGGCTATTCGCGGCAGGCTAATGGAGTTGTTGGCGATGATTGATCGTCCGCATGATAAAAATTATCAGGATCGGGCCTTTATGACAGGAGTTATGTCCTTGTTGGATGCGCTATTCGGCGTGGAGATGCATCAGATCATAGATCAGCTAAAAATGCCACACGAAGTTGTAAATGCATTGTTACGCCGGGAAGAGCGTTTGGGTACGATGTTGAAGTTGATTGAAGCCAGAGAGAAAAGTGATGCTGAACAAGTGGAGCAGATACTGGCGGAACTCAAGTTTCTAAATCAGCTAAATTTGGTTAAATCAGAACTGGATGCCCTGAATTGGGCTAATCATATTCATTAAGAAGAAACTCCAGGGTTTTCTGGGTTTTTTCTGTATAAATTCTACTTTTTCACCGATTTTTACTTCGAATTGATCGCTTGGCTGTTATGGTTGTTACTTTCCGATCATTGTTTGTGGATTGACCCATACATCGAATTGTTCCGCGGTTACATAGCCTAGCTTAATAGCAGCAGCTTTCAAAGTAAGTGCTTCGTGATGCGCTTTTTCCGCAATTTCTGCTGCTTTGTCATAACCGATGTGAGGACTCAGAGCAGTGACAAGCATCAGTGAATTGTGTAGATGCTGTTGAATGCGCTCAGTATTTGCTGTTATGCCAATAATGCAATGTGTGTTGAAACTTTCAGCACCATCTGCCAGCAAACGCACACTTTGTAAAAAATTATAGATGATCAGGGGTTTCATGACATTCAGTTCGAAATTACCCATAGCTCCTCCCAAATTAATAGCAACATCATTGCCTATCACCTGACATGCGAGCATGACTACGGCTTCAGCTTGAGTTGGATTAACCTTACCTGGCATGATTGAGCTGCCCGGTTCGTTCTCTGGAATCAGGATTTCGCCAATGCCACAACGTGGTCCGGAAGCTAGCCAGCGTATATCGTTGGCCAGTTTGATGAATATGCCGGCGATTGTTTTCAGTACACCATGTGCGTGAACCAGCGCATCATGCGCGGCCAGTGCTTCAAACTTATTAGGTGCGGTCACGAAAGGGCAACCCGTGAAATCAGCTATTTCTGCCGCAGCGCGTTGTGCAAATTGCGGATGAGTATTCAAACCGGTACCGACTGCTGTTCCGCCGAGCGCTAATTCAAGCAGATGTGGTAACGCAGATTCGAGATGAGCCAATCCATGATCAAGTTGTGAAACATAGCCAGAAAATTCTTGCCCGAGCGTCAGTGGGGTAGCGTCTTGTAGATGAGTGCGGCCAATTTTGACAATATCTTGGAATTCAGCTGATTTGGTGGCCAGAGTGGTGCGCAAGGTTTTCAGCGCGGGGATCAGTTTGCTATTAATAGCTTCCACGGCAGCAATGTGCATGGCTGTAGGAAATACATCGTTAGAAGATTGCCCGCAATTTACATGATCATTGGGGTGGACAGTACGTTCTTTCCCACGTGCTCCGCCCATTATTTCCGAGGCACGATTGGCTAGCACTTCATTCATGTTCATGTTGGTTTGGGTGCCAGAACCGGTTTGCCAAATAACCAACGGAAATTCACTGGCGTGCTTTCCTGCCAAAACTTCATCTGTAGCTGCAATAATTGCCTGCGCAATATCTTTTTCTAATAAACCAAGTGCTTGATTGACACTAGCAGCAGAACGTTTTACCACTGCCAATGCTGAAATAAGCGCGAGTGGCATCCGTTCACCAGAAATTGCAAAATTTGTCAGCGAGCGCTGGGTTTGGGCGCCCCAAAGTGCATTGGCAGGCACGGATATTGTGCCCATTGAATCTCGTTCTTCCCGATAAGAATTGGTCATGGCAAATAAATAAATGGGTGTATAGATGTATGAGGCATATTAGCGAGTGTTGAATTGTTCATCGAATGCTTCTAAGAATACCTGAGTTTTCGGTCGCCAACCTTTTTTGCGATGTTCCACCACGACATTTGTGAAGATTCCGCCTCGCACATAAAATTTGGAAGTCAGACGAATGAAGCGAGGTTTCATTGCGGCAACCAAGTCATCCAATATTTGGTTAGTGACTGCTTCGTGAAAAGTACCTTCATCGCGATAGGACCATATATAGAGCTTGAGGCTTTTGAGCTCCACACATTTTTTATCCGGGATGTAATCCAGTGTTAGTCGAGCAAAATCGGGTTGTCCAGTTTTGGGGCACAAACAGGTGAATTCTGGTATTTCCATATGAATTCGATAATCACGTGTTTGCACGGGATTTTCAAAAATTTCTAATTGTTTTGAAGGTTGTGTAGTCATATTTTATGGGTAGCAGGCTTTTCATGACGAATAAATCATTTAAAATAACCGGAAAACTTCTGAAAACGTCAGTAAAGTGATTGGTTCAAGGTAAAAATTAGCAAAAAAGTGGAGTTGATGTGTGAAAAGAGTAGTTTGAGCTGATTTTTAGCACACTGGCAGCCACGCAGATAGTTTTTCAGGGATTCTCTAATTTGAAATTATAACGCTTTACTTCTTAAATTGCGCCTAACCGAAATCAAACTGGCCGGTTTCAAAACATTTGTTGATCCTACAGTAATCTCTATCCCAGGCAATCTGGTTGGCATTGTTGGGCCAAACGGGTGTGGCAAATCCAATATTATTGATGCAGTTCGCTGGGTGTTAGGTGAATCTCGTGCTTCTGTGTTGCGTGGAGAATCCTTGCAAGATGTGATTTTTAATGGTTCTGCTACGCGTAGGCTAGTTGGGCGTGCCAGTGTGGAATTAATTTTTGATAATCATGCTGGTAAAGCGGCTGGCCAGTGGAAAGCCTATAGTGAAATTGCCATTCGTCGCGTTATTCAGCGTGATGCCGAATCTTCCTATTACATCAATAATATTCGTGTGCGACGGCGAGACATTATTGATTTATTTCTGGGTACCGGCATAAGTGGGCGCGGCTATGCCATTATTGAACAAGGGATGATTTCTCGCATTATTGAGGCACGTCCGCAAGAATTGCGAACATTTCTTGAAGAAGCTGCCGGCATTTCTCGTTATCACGAGCGCCGCCATGAAACTGAATTGCGATTGATAGATGCACGCAGTAATTTGCAACGTGTAGACGATGTGTTGCAAGAATTAGGCAAGCAGCAGCAACATCTCGAGGTGCAGGCAGAGCAAGCGGCGCACTATCAGCGCTTGCATCAGCAGTTGGCAGCTGCGCAGCGTGTACTTTGGGCAAAAAGCAAGCAACGCGCGGCAGCATTGCGCGACAAGGCACAGCAAGAGATTGAATCCTTTTTACAGAAAACAGAAGCGCTTCGAATTGATTTACAACAATTTGCTGATAAGCAGATTGAGTTGCGCACTCGCCATCAAGTAGTAAATGATCAGCAGCATCAAATTCAGGGAGCACTCTATGCTACTAAAGGAGAAATTGCTCGAATTGAGCAGAGTATTCAGCATATTCGTGCTAATAAAGCACAATTTGACCAACAGCTTGCGCAGATACAACAGCAATTGCTGGATCATGAGCGACAACTGGATGAAGTCAATAAAAGCTTGATGGTTTGGTCAGAAAAGTTAGCTCAAACGGAGAGTGATTATCTTACTCAGCAGACACAATATGAATGTGAGACGAAAAAACTGCCGCAACTGGAAGCGGTTCAGCAAACAGATCAGGCATTATTTGTTGAACTGAAAGAGAAGCTGTCATTGGCTAGTCAAAATGAAAAGCTGCAACAGAATCAGCAAATCTATGTTGAAAAAATATTGCAACAACTAACAGTGCGTTATGAACAGCTGCTAGCAAAACAATCTAATCAATTGGAGATTGATGTGGGACAGCTGGACGAGTTACAACAAGAATCAGCTGAGTTTGCAGTTTTGCTGGAAGAAAATCAGGGTTTGCTCGATCAGCGTGAGGCAGAAGTACATGCCGCACAACAAAAACGTGATGCATTGCAGCAGACCGTTCAGCTATTGCAACGTGATCTGGCGCAATTAAATGCACGTCTTGATGTGTTGCAGCGCCTGCAGGATCAGATTGAAGATAACCAAGGATTGAATACATGGTTAGCCGCTACTGGGCTGAATGCACTGCCAAGATTGTGGCAACTTCTTTCGGTTGAACCTGGCTGGGAAGCAGCGCTAGAAGCGATCTTGCGGGAACGACTCCAGGCTGTGGTTATCGATCAGCTGGAGCAGGTGCTGAATTGGGAGCATGGTGAAAAAAAACGGCCAACAGCGAAATGGTCAGTGTGCGAACGTGTAACTCCGGATGATGCGGCAACTAATTTTGCAGTGCGAAATCAGCAAGGTTGGAAATCGTTGAATGAATTGGTAACGCATCATGATTCAGCTATACAAGTTGTGTTAGAGAGTTGGTTATATGGTGTGTTTGTAGTAGATAGCCTGGCGTCCGGCTTGGAACTTAAGCGGCAACTGATGGCCAATGAGATATTGGTGACAGCGGAAGGACACAGTATCACAAGTTGTGGTGTGCATTACTTTGCTCCTGATTCTGCTACTCATGGCATTTTGCAGCGCCAGAGTGAGATTGTACAAATTAAGGCAAAGTGTGGGCAGATCAATCAATCTATTTTGCAGCAACAGCAGTTGCAAGCTGAAGCGGAACAAGATTATCAGCATGGCGTGAACAAGGTTGCACAAGTTCGACAGGTAATTGAGGAAATTAAAATACAGTTACATGATCGACAACTACAGATTACACATGTCACGCAGCAAATGGAACGTGTTGAGCAGGAGCGTGCTCAACTGGAAGCAGAACGGGTTGATTTGGCTGCGCAGATTGAGGAAGAATCTTCGCGCCAATACCAACTCGAAGTGGAGTTGGTTGCGTGTGAGAGCAAAAGAATCGAATTGACGGAATTAACGCAACAGGCAGAAGTGGCTAGTCAATTGTCCAATCAAGCGTTGCTATCGCATCGATCTTTGGTGCAACGTTTAATGGATGCATTGAAAGAAGTGTCTTTCAGTAAACAGGATTGTCAAAATAGAGCAAATGATTGCAAGCAGCGCACAGCAATGATTATCCAGAATAAGATGCTTTTGACGGAAAACATGCAAAAATTACAGGATACACATGCGGAGCTGGATGAAGTGTTGTTGATGGAGGAAGTGGAGCAGTGGCAAATTCAGCATAATCAGCACGAGCGAGATTTGGTAGCTGCTCGTCATGAACTGGAAAATGTAGAGCAGGTATTACATACTGCAGAGCATGATCGGATGCAGGCTGAACAGCAGCTATATGAATATAATGAGAGAGTCAGTCAAGCGCGATTGCGTGAGCAGGAAGCAGCCATCACTGAAAAACAGTTTGCAGATAAGTTGGCTGAGTTAGGGGAGATTGTATGCGAAGTAGAGCAGCAGTTTGTTGAGGAAAAAACTGCTAAGTTGCAGAAAAGTATTGATCAGCTAAATAGTGAAATTGCTGCGCTTGGCTCGATTAATTTAGGAGCACCACGGGAACTGGAGGCGCTGCAATTACGTCGGACACATTTTGAAGAAGAGTCACTTGATTTGCGTGAGGCAATTGACGTGCTAGGGCAGGCAATTCAGCAAATCAATCACGAAACTCGCCGCCGTTTACAAGTAACTTTTGAGCAGGTTAACAATTATTTGAGTGAGTTGTTTGCTGCTATTTTTGGTGGCGGAACTGCGCAGCTGGCGCTGGATCATGAAGATATTTTGGAAGCAGGTGTATTGCTGACCGCACATCCACCAGGCAAACGGAACAGCTCAATTCAGTTGCTTTCAGGAGGAGAAAAAGCCTTAACTGCGTTGGCTTTGGTTTTTTCACTATTTAAACTTAATCCGGCTCCATTTTGCTTGTTGGACGAGGTGGATGCTCCTCTGGATGATAATAATGTTGGTCGTTTTTGCCAGTTAGTTCAAAGGATGGCGGTTGAAACTCAGTTTCTCTTTATTAGCCATAATAAACTCGCTATGCAAATGGCTCAGCAGTTGATTGGTATTACCATGCGTGAGCAGGGTGTTTCTCGGGTGGTGACGGTAGATCTTGATAAAATAATAGCTGCGCAGAATTGATTGTGGCCCTGGTTGAGATGCGTGTATCAAATTTCGTGGAAGAATAGTGTTTTGTGATCCGGCAGAGTGCTGGCAGTTAGAACCTGTTCACGATCTTGATCAAGGGAGGTAGTGCAAGGCAAAATTAAACGAGAAAGCGGAGCATACTCGAAGTATGTGAGCATTTTGAGTTCGATTTTAACGCCACAATGCGTCCTTCAGTGGGATCGTGAACAGGTTCTTAGAAGTATCCTTGAAAACAGGTGAAAAGATTATAATCAAGCAGATTGTGCCAAATGGGAGATGACAATTTATGAGTGATTTGCAGATCAGTCTAGTTATTATTGGTGTGGTAGTAATTGTGGGGGTGATTTTGTTTAATAAAATTCAGCTCGCTCGTTATCACCGGCGGATCCAGGAAGGATTTAGACATGATCATGATGATGTGTTGTTAGATGTTGAGCATGTATCAGTTGCTACTGGTGAACGAATTGAGCCTCAATTTGGCGATGAAACGCTGGCATCTGCTGATGATGAACTTGTTCATAATGCTGACTCCGAGCATATTTTGACTGAACTGCCAAGTGACGATGATCAGGTGGTACAAGACGAAGAAGTATCAGAGGAAAGAGTAAATGAAGTTATAGTTGTTGATGATGCTATTCATTACGTTGTTGATATTCGTTCAGATTCGTTGATTCCGCATGAAAAGCTTGTCGATTTACTACAGCAAAAATTCGATTATGGCAAACCAGTGCGCTGGTATGGATTAGGCTCAAAATCGGCCTGGGAGGAAATTTCGCTGGATACAATTGACTCTCAAAGTGACTATGTTCAGTTGAAGGGAGGTTTACAGTTAGTTGATCGCTCTGGATTAGTAACGGAAATCAACTTATCAAGATTCCGTGATATGGTTGAAGAGTTTGCTTCTCAGCTTGGTGCAGAAGCAAATTGTCCTGATATTGTCGATGCGTATGCTCGGGCGATTGACTTGGATAAGTTTTGTGCAGAGGTAGATATACTTGTAGGTGTTAATATCATCAGTAAGGATGGCGGAGCTTTTGTAGGTACTAAAATTCGTGCTTTGGCAGAAGCATCTGGTTTTAGGCTGGAGTCCGAGGGGGTTTTCAGATATCGGGATGATGAAACGAATGAAGTATTGTTTTCTCTTGGTAATTTTGAATCAGCTCCGTTTTTACCGAGTAATATGCGAACACTAACCACACACGGGATTACTTTTCTATTGGATGTGCCGAGAGTAGCGCGCGGTGAGAAAGTGTTTGATCAGATGATTCATATCGCCAAACTTTTTTCGTCGACGTTAAATGGTATTTTAGTGGATGATAATAGAGTGCCTTTAAGTGAAAACGGTATGAGAAAAAGTAGACAGAGATTGATTGATATTCAAGCTGCTATGATCGCATATGATATTACTGCGGGTGGCGAGGCGGCATTGAAGCTGTTTAATTGAAAAGAGTAGAATTGGTTGTTGGCGAACGAAGTTTCTGAAAAGTATATATTGT
The DNA here is from genome assembly GCA_006742785.1 of Nitrosomonas stercoris. Taxonomy (NCBI): domain Bacteria; kingdom Pseudomonadati; phylum Pseudomonadota; class Betaproteobacteria; order Nitrosomonadales; family Nitrosomonadaceae; genus Nitrosomonas; species Nitrosomonas stercoris. Next base: position 1,335,822 of record AP019755.1, read on the forward strand.
TTCCGTTTGTGTTAAGAGTCAGCTTATAAAATACTCTGATAAGGTTTCATCAAGGTGCAGAAAAAATTAGTAGTGTATTGGGTGCTGGCGAGCTTGTTGTTGATTTTTTCTGTGCAAAGTTATGCGGAACAGGACGCGTGGATTTTGGTGGATACTGCGGCGCATCGTTTAAGCGTGATGCGTGGAAATAAAGTTGTACTATTATTTGATGACATTGCGATTGGGCGATATGGTGCCAACCGATCAAGAATGAAGGGGAGTAATCAAACTCCACTGGGTTCATTTCGAATTAATCACATTAAGCAGCGTAGTCATTTTTATCGATTTTATGGCTTTGACTTCCCCAATCGAGAAATTGCAGATTTAGCCCTTTCTGAAGGAAGAATTTCGCAGAAGGAATGGAGCAATATAATTAATGCAATTGAATCTACCGGATCGCCACCACAAAATACATCGCTTGGCGGCTATATAGGCATCCATGGTTTGGGAAAAGGAGATGAGGAGGTACACACTCGTTTCAATTGGACAAATGGATGCATTGCTATCACTAATTCACAAATTGATCAGTTGAATCCTTGGCTCAAATTAGGTACACGAGTTGAAATTCATTGATGCGTTCAAATGTTCAAGGTGTGAATAAGAATTTTTGAAAGATTAAATTCATCTGACAATATTTTGCGATGGAGCGCTTTTACCTTGACGGGGGGGTAATAACGCCGTAGAATTCGCAATCTTTTTTAGTCGTTCACAAAGTATCGCTATATATCAAGTGGCATGCTAAAAGAGGTGACGCAAAATAAATGTACAAAATCTTTATCCGTATAGTTAAAACAAAGATATATTATCTAGCTATCTAGCAAAAATTAATTAGAGGTAAAAACCAGGAATAAAATGCCAACCATTAGTCAATTAGTGCGCAAGGCGCGCAAGGCAAAGCAGGTGCAAAGTAAAGTGCCGGCTTTAGAAAATTGCCCCCAAAAAAGAGGGGTGTGTACACGTGTTTACACAACAACTCCCAAGAAACCAAATTCTGCATTGAGAAAAGTGGCTAGGGTGCGTCTGACTAATGGATATGAGGTAAGTAGCTATATTGGTGGTGAGGGGCATAACTTGCAAGAGCACTCTGTTGTTTTGATACGAGGTGGCAGGGTAAAAGATTTGCCGGGTGTTCGTTACCATACTGTACGTGGAAGTTTAGACACGGCTGGTGTAAAAGATAGAAAACAAGCCAGATCAAAATATGGTTCTAAAAAATCGAAGGGTGCATAAAAATAGAGTGTTATGTTTAGATCCAGAGATGAATTTCAGAATGTTGAGATGATATAAAATGCCAAGACGTAGAGAAGTTCCTAAAAGAGAAATATTGCCAGATCCAAAATATCATAATGTTGAACTGGCTAAGTTTGTGAACGTATTAATGACTCGAGGAAAAAAATCAATTGCTGAGCGGATCATATATGGTGCTTTGAGCCATATAGAGAAAAAAGCTGATAAAGATCCGATGGAAGTTTTTGCTCAGGCGTTGTCGAACGTTAGGCCAATCGTGGAGGTTAAGAGTAGGCGTGTTGGGGGTGCTAACTATCAAGTTCCTATTGAGGTAAGGTCGGCCAGAAGAGGTACCTTGGCTATGCGTTGGCTAAAAGATGCTGCACGCAAGCGTAGTGAAAAATCGATGATTTTGCGATTGGCGGGAGAGTTGTTGGATGCTTCGGAGAATCGTGGGATTGCGGTTAAAAAACGCGAAGAAGTGCACAGAATGGCTGAGTCTAACAAAGCTTTTTCTCATTTTAGATTTTAAAGATAATTGTATAAGTATTATTAATAAAAAATAATCATAAGGTTATAGCAGTGGCAAAGAAAACCCCCCTAGAGCGTTATCGAAATATCGGTATTATGGCTCATATAGACGCAGGAAAAACAACAACGACAGAGCGTATATTGTTTTATACAGGTATTTCTCATAAATTAGGGGAGACGCATGATGGTGCTGCTACCATGGATTGGATGGAGCAGGAGCAGGAAAGAGGTATCACCATTACTTCGGCTGCTACAACTTGTTTTTGGAAGGGGATGGCAGGAGATTATCCTGAGCATAGAATTAACGTAATTGATACACCAGGACACGTTGATTTCACAATTGAGGTTGAGCGTTCGCTGCGTGTTTTGGATGGAGCGATTACCGTGTTTTGTTCGGTTGGTGGGGTACAACCTCAAACAGAAACAGTTTGGCGACAGGCTAACAAATACGGTGTTCCAAGAATGGCTTTTATAAATAAGATGGATAGGTCTGGCGCGAATTTTATGCGTGTGCGCGAAGAAATGGTGGTTAGGCTTAAGGCTAATCCCGTTCCTATTCAATTGCCTATTGGGGCGGAAGATCAGTTTGTTGGTGTAATTGATCTTGTAAAGATGAAGGCTATTTATTGGGATGATGAGAGTCTAGGAACAAAGTTCGAAGAGCGTGATATTCCGGATTCTTTGCAAGTTGAGGCTAAGAGTTGGCGGGAAAAAATGGTGGAATCCGCTGCTGAGGCTAACGAAGAGCTCATGAATAGATATTTGGAGGATGGCGATCTTTCAATAAAAGACATTAGGCTAGGTCTTCGTTTAAGGACGATAAGTAATGAGATTGTGCCGGTGTTATGTGGAACAGCCTTCAAAAATAAAGGTGTTCAGGCAATGTTGGACGCAGTTTTAGATTATTTGCCTTCCCCGTTAGATGTTCCGGCGATCAAAGGTTCAAATGAAAAAGGTGAAGAAGATGAGCGTGAACCAAAAGAAAATGGACCTTTTGCTGCCTTGGCGTTTAAAGTTGCTACTGATCCTTATGTTGGGCAGCTAATATTTTTCCGAGTTTATTCTGGTGTTGTTAAATCGGGAGATACTGTACTTAATTCAGTTAAAGGCAAGAAAGAAAGAGTGGGTAGATTGCTGCAAATGCATGCAAACCAGCGTGAGGAAATTAAAGAAGTTGGGACGGGTGATATTGCTGCGGCAGTTGGGCTAAAGGAGATAACTACCGGGGATACGTTGTGTGATCCTGGCAATATTATTGTGTTGGAGCGTATGGATTTTCCAGAGCCGGTTATTCATGTTGCTGTCGAACCTAAAACCAAAGCTGATCAAGAGAAGATGGGGATTGCATTAAATCGATTGGCGCAGGAAGATCCTTCGTTTAGAGTTAAGACTGACGAAGAATCCGGTCAAACGATTATTTCAGGGATGGGTGAGCTTCATCTGGAAGTTATTGTAGATCGAATGAAAAGAGAGTTTGGGGTGGAGGCAAATGTAGGTGCACCTCAAGTGGCATATCGTGAAGCAATCAAGAAACAAGTTGAGGTTGAAGGTAAGTTCATCAAACAAAGTGGGGGGCGTGGTCAGTATGGCCATGTGTGGTTGCGGATGGAGCCAGGCGAAGCTGGTAAGGGATTTGAATTCATTGATGAGATCAAAGGTGGGTCAGTTCCTAGAGAATATATTCCTGCTGTTGAGAAAGGTTTAAAGGATTCATTGTTAAATGGAGTGCTTGCTGGATATCCGGTTGTTGATGTGAAGATTGCGTTGTTTGACGGTTCATACCATGACGTAGATTCTAATGAAAACGCATTCAAGATGGCTGCATCAATGGCCTTTAAAGAGGGCATGAGAAAGGCTAATCCAGTGTTGTTGGAGCCAATGATGGCAGTAGAAGTGGAGACTCCTTCCGAATTTATGGGTAATGTTGTTGGTGATCTGTCTTCGCGTCGCGGAATAGTTCAGGGAATGGATGATGTGCCTGGTTTTAAAGTGATACGAGCAGAGGTGCCATTGGCGGAGATGTTCGGGTATTCCACTATACTCAGATCAGCAACGCAGGGTAGGGCGACCTATTCTATGGAATTCAAGCATTATTCTGAAGCTCCGAAAAATGTAGCTGAAGCAATTATTAGCAAATAGAAAGGTTATCCAAATAAATAGAGGTTGAGGTGATGTAATGGCTAAAAGTAAATTTGAGCGGATTAAGCCGCATATAAATGTTGGAACGATTGGTCACGTTGATCATGGTAAGACGACACTAACGGCGGCGATCACAACGATTTTGACCAAGAAATTTGGTGGTGAAACCAAATCATATGAGCAGATAGACTCGGCGCCAGAAGAGCGTGCGCGTGGTATTACTATTAGCACCTCCCACGTTGAATATGAGACAGAAAAACGCCATTACGCACACGTGGATTGTCCGGGTCACGCTGATTATGTGAAAAACATGATTACCGGAGCGGCACAAATGGATGGTGCCATATTAGTCGTGTCATCAGCAGATGGTCCTATGCCGCAAACACGAGAACATATTTTGTTAGCGCGACAAGTGGGGGTGCCCTATATTCTTGTGTTTATGAACAAGGCGGATATGGTAGACGATGCTGAGTTACTTGAGCTCGTTGAAATGGAAATCCGCGAACTGCTATCTAAATATGATTTTCCTGGAGACGATACTCCTATCGTTGTGGGTTCAGCCTTAAAAGCACTGGAGGGTGATCAGAGTGAAATCGGAGAACCAGCTATTCTAAAATTGGCTGAATACTTAGATTCCTATATTCCAGAACCACAAAGAGCTATTGACGGAGATTTCATCATGCCTGTTGAGGATGTATTCTCTATTTCTGGGCGTGGAACAGTTGTCACTGGGCGTGTGGAGCGTGGTGTTGTTAAAGTTGGGGATGAAATTGAAATTGTAGGTTTGAGGCCTACCATCAAAACAGTCTGTACTGGCGTGGAAATGTTTAGGAAGTTGTTGGATCAAGGGCAGGCTGGGGATAATGTAGGTGTTTTATTAAGAGGTACCAAGCGAGAAGAAGTCGAGCGTGGCCAGGTCTTAGCTAAACCAGGTAGTATTCATCCTCATACCAAATTTACTGCAGAGATATATGTATTAAGCAAAGAAGAGGGAGGGCGACATACCCCATTTTTTGCAGGTTATCGACCACAATTTTATTTTAGAACTACTGATGTGACAGGTTCAATAGAATTGCCACCAGGCGTAGAAATGGTCATGCCTGGCGATAACGTATCTGTCACGGTTAATTTGATTGCGCCAATAGCGATGACTGAAGGTTTGCGTTTTGCTATTCGCGAAGGTGGACGTACAGTCGGTGCCGGCGTCGTCGCTAAAGTGATTGAGTAGTATAAAAGTTATTATATTAGTTTAGTTGTTGGGTGATATTAAAGTAGCCCTGTTGAATATTATTTAGAGTGCTCTATGCAAAGTCAGAAAATTAGAATACGTTTAAAGGCGTTTGATTACCGTTTAATAGATAAATCAGCAATTGAGATTGTAGAAACGGCTAAACGAACAGGAGCGGTAGTAAAGGGACCGGTTCCGTTGCCAACACGCATAGAGCGTTTTGATGTTTTGCGTTCACCTCATGTGAATAAAACTTCTCGTGATCAATTTGAGATTAGAACACATTTGCGATTAATGGATATTATTGATCCTACAGATAAAACTGTGGATGCCTTGATGAAATTGGATTTGCCTGCCGGTGTTGATGTCGAGATTAAATTATAAATCGTATCTTTATTTGATATAACAAAGTTCAAAATTAGAGGAAGTAAATGAAATTAGGACTCATCGGTAGAAAAGTTGGAATGACAAGGGTTTTTACCGAATCGGGGGATAGCATACCTGTCACCATTCTTGATGTATCAATGAATCGTGTGGTTCAAGTTAAGACAATTGAGAAAGATGGATATTCGGCTTGTCAAGTAACGCAGGGATATCGACGCAAAAATAGAATAACAAAGGCGTTGTCGGGGCATTTTGCACGAGCTGGTGTAGAGGCAGGAAGTATAATAAAAGAATTCAGAATAGAACAGGAAAGTGCTGATATAAAATCAGGTGATGAGATAAAGGCCGATATATTTCAAGTGGGTTCAAAAGTTGACGTTGGCGGCGTGTCTATAGGTAAAGGTTATGCCGGTACAATTAAACGTCATAATTTTGCTGCGAGCAGAGCAAGCCATGGAAATTCATTGTCTCATAGAGCACCAGGATCTATTGGTATGGCGCAAGATCCTGGGCGTGTTTTTCCAGGTAAAAAAATGTCAGGACAATTAGGGAATGTAAAGAGAACAGTTCAAAATATTGAAATTGTACGTATTGATGTTGATCGTAGTTTAATTTATCTGAAGGGATCGGTGCCAGGTTCGAAAGGTAATCAAATCTTTATACGGTCAAGCGTAAAGCATATAGACAAGCAATAATCAAAAGTATAAATAAATGACTAAAATTATTTGTAGAAGTGAGGACGGGCGTGTGGAAGATATGGAAGTATCTGATGCCGTTTTTGATAGATCATATAATGAGGCGGTAGTCCATCAATTGATCACTTCTTATTTATCGAATGCTAGAAGTGTCACGCGTGCGCAAAAGGGACGTTCCGAAGTTGTTGGTTCTTCACGTAAATTATGGAGGCAAAAAGGAACTGGGCGAGCAAGAGTAGGAGCGGCTTCAAATCCATTATGGAAAGGAGGCGGAAGAATATTTCCGAATAAGCCGACGGAAAATTACCATAAAAAGATTAATCGTAAGATGTATCGCGTGGGTATAAGTATCATATTTTCTCAGTTACTGAGAAATAATAGATTAATTGTGATAGATAATCTTCAGCTTGAAACAGAGAAGACGAAGAGGTTTGTAGAGAAGTTAAGAAAATTCAATCTTGAAAATGCAGTAATCATTACGAATGAAATTGATAAGAACCTATATTTAGCATCTAGAAACGTACCTGATATTAAAGTGATTGAGCTTAATTCAATCAATCCTGCGAGTTTGTTATCTTATGATAATGTTGTGGTTACTCGTGAGGTAATAAACAAAATTGAAAGTGTATTGCAATGAAAATAGCTAAAATAAATGATGAAAGAATTATGGAGATAATATTAGCTCCACAAATTTCAGAAAAAGCAACTTTTCTAGCTGAAAAAGCTAACCAAATAGTATTTTATGTTGCACGAGATGCTAGCAAAAGTGAAATAAAAATAGCAGTCGAACAAATCTGGAAATCACAAGATGTAAAAGTAAAAAATGTGCAGACAATTAATGTAAAAGGAAAGAAAAAAAGATTTGGTCGATATGAAGGGAAAAAATCAGATTGGAAAAAAGCATTCGTGAGTCTTGCAGATGGGCGTGAGATAGATTTTACTAATGTAAGATTGTTTGAGGATAAATAATGACATTAAGAAAATCAAAACCCACCTCTCCAGGGCAAAGGGCCATAGTTAAATCTGTTAATAAATTTCTTTATAAAGGTACGCCATATTCAAATTTATTAGAAAAGAAGAATAAAAAAGCTGGCAGAAATAATGCAGGGAGAATTACTGTACGACATAGGGGAGGAGGGCACAAGCACCATTATCGTATTGTCGATTTTTGTAGGAACAAAGATAATATTGCTGCTAAAGTGGAGCGTATAGAATATGATCCGAATAGGAGTGCGTATCTAGCATTACTTTGCTATGCGGATGGTGAAAGAAGATACGTTATCGCAGCAAAAGACATTAAAACTGGTTCACATGTATTCAATGGTCCAAGTTCCCCGGTTAAAATTGGAAATACATTACCTATTCGTAATATTCCGGTTGGAAGTACAATTCACTGTATTGAATTGAAACCAGGTAAAGGTGCTCAACTTGTTCGGTCGGCTGGTGCATCAGCACAACTTATGGCTCGCGAAGGCGATTATTCTCAAATTAGATTGCGTTCAGGTGAAATAAGAAAGATACATGTGGATTGTAGAGCAACGATTGGAGAAGTTAGTAACGCGGAACATAATTTGCAATCAATAGGTAAAGCCGGAGCTATAAGATGGAGAGGGATTCGCCCGACAACACGAGGCGTGGCAATGAACCCAATTGATCATCCACATGGTGGTGGCGAAGGTAAAACGGCTGCAGGGAGGCATCCTGTAAGTCCGTGGGGTAATCCGACAAAAGGGTTTCGTACAAGAAGAAATAAGAGAACTGCTAGTATGATTATAAGAAGCAGATATTCTAAGAAAGGATAATTAGCCATGAGTCGATCGATAACAAAAGGGCCTTTCGTTGATTTGCATTTAATTAATAAAATCACAAATGCTCGTACAAATAACGATAAGAGGCCTATTAAAACTTGGTCGAGAAGATCGACCATTCTTCCAAATTTTATTGGGTTAACTATTTCTGTACATAATGGTAGGGCGCATGTGCCTATCTTTATAACGGAAAATATGGTCGGACATAAACTGGGAGAATTTGCTCATACCAGGACTTTTAAAGGGCATGCTGGGGATAAGAAAACAGCAGGGGCCAAGCGATAGGATTGAATATGGAAACATCGGCAACACTACGAGGTGTCAGATTATCTGCTCAAAAGGGGCGTTTGATAGTAGATCAGATAAGAGGTTTGCGTGTTGAGCAAGCTATCAAGATTTTAAGGTTTAGCCCCAAAAAGGGGGCTGCAATTGTATTGAAATTGCTCGAATCAGTAGTTGCAAATGCTGAGCACAATGATGGTGCTGATATTGATGAATTAAAAATAAATAAAATTTTTATAGGTCAGGGGACCTCATTGAAACGTATGCGGCCAAGAGCGAAAGGAAGAGGGAATCGTATTTCAAAACCGACCTGCAATATTTTTGTAACTGTTGGTGATAGATAGAAATTAATTATTAAATTGATATGAAAAAAGGTAAATAGTTCATGGGTCAAAAAATTAATCCAACAGGATTTAGACTCTCGGTATTAAAGAATTGGTCTTCTCGCTGGTATGCTAACACAAAGAAATTTTCAACTTTCTTAAGTGAAGATATTAATGTTCGGCAGTATTTACAAAAAAAATTAGCGCATGCTTCAGTGGGAAAAGTTATTATTGAGAGGCCTTCGAAGAATGCGAAAATTACGATACATACTTCACGACCAGGAGTGGTAATTGGAAAAAAAGGTGAAGATATAGAGATTCTTCGAAAGGATGTCGAGAGACTGTTGAATGTGCCTGTGCATATCAATATAGAGGAAATTCGTAAACCTGAAATTGATGCTCAACTTATTGCAGCTAGCATTACTCAGCAATTAGAAAAAAGAATAATGTTTAGAAGAGCGATGAAAAGAGCTATACAAAACGCAATGCGATTAGGAGCACAAGGCATTAAAATTATGAGCTCTGGTAGGTTAAATGGAATAGAAATAGCTCGAACTGAGTGGTATCGAGAAGGTAGAGTGCCACTTCATACATTAAGAGCAGATGTTGACTATGGAACATCAGAGGCAAAAACTACTTATGGCATTATAGGTGTCAAGGTATGGGTTTTTAAGGGTGAGAAATTTGATATAAAAAATTATCCACATAATTAACTAGAAACTAATATTTATCTAATAAATATCGATTAAAATCAAGGATTTTAGTGATGTTACAACCTGCTAGAACTAAATATCGTAAACAGCACAAGGGTCGTAATACGGGTATGGCCACTAGGGGAGCTAAGGTCAGTTTTGGCGAATTTGGGCTTAAAGCAACGGGTCGCGGTAGATTGACTTCTAGGCAGATCGAGTCTGCGCGACGTGCAATGACAAGGCATATTAAGCGTGGTGGACGTATTTGGATCAGAATTTTTCCTGATAAACCTATTTCACAGAAACCTGCTGAAGTCAGGATGGGGAAAGGCAAGGGAAATCCAGAGTATTATGTTGCGGAAATTCAACCAGGGAAAGTATTGTATGAAATGGATGGTGTGGATGAAGAGCTTGCGCGCGAAGCTTTCAAATTAGCAGCTGCAAAATTACCAATACAAACAGTATTTGTTATAAGGCATTTAGGAGGTTGATTATTTAATGGAAGCAAAAGAATTAAGAGAAAGGGTATTGCCGGATTTGAAAAAAGAGCTTTTGTCTTTAAGGAAAATCCAATTTGGATTGAGGCTTCAGGTGAAAACTCAACAGCTTACGAATATATCCTTAATCAAAAAGACACGTAGAGATATTGCGCGCATCAAAACTATTATTCGAGAAAAAGAAAATGTCAGTAGCTTCAGATGAAAAAATTGGATATCTCGTAGGAGAGATTGTTAGTGATACGAGAGATAAGACGGTAACTGTAAGAATTGACAGAAAAGTTAAACATCCTCTTTATGGCAAAATCATAACTCGTTCTAAGAAATATCATGCACATGATGAAAAAAATCAATATAAAGTAGGTGATATAGTTGCTATAAGTGAAACTCGTCCTGTTTCTAAGACTAAGTCTTGGCGAGTGGTTAAGGCTATTAAAGCGAATTGATGAATGAAAGATAAGCTGCTGTGTATTGTTCTACATGAATTAAATTAATAGGAAATAAAAATGATTCAAATGCAATCTTTATTAAATGTAGCCGATAACACAGGGGCTCGATCTGTGATGTGCATTAAAGTATTGGGTGGTTCTAAGCGAAGATTTGCTGGGATAGGCGATATTATTAAAATTGCTGTAAAAGATGCTGCTCCACGTGGTCGAGTTAAAAAAGGTGAAATATATAACGCAGTGATTGTGCGAACTGCAAAAGGTGTGCGTAGATCAGACGGTTCATTGATAAAATTTGATTCAAACGCAGCGGTGATTCTAAATAATAAATTGGAACCAATGGGAACCAGGATTTTTGGTCCAGTGACACGAGAACTTCGCACAGCAAAATTCATGAAAATAGTATCTTTGGCTCCTGAAGTAATATAGCTAAGTAAAAAATAATAGTTATGAGAAAAATTAGAAAAGGTGATGATGTAATTGTATTATCTGGCAAGGATAAGGGTAAGCGCTCATCCGTAATTGGATTTGAGTGTTTAGAGAGGGTGCTTGTTAGGGATATTAATAAAGTGAAATCTCATGTTAAGCCTAATCCTGGCAAAGATGTAGTTGGGGGAATTATTGAAGAGGAAAAGTCAATTCATATTTCCAATGTTGCCATCTTTAATTCTAATACCAATAAGGCGGATAGAGTTGGTTTTAAGTTAGATGAACAGGGTAATAAAGTTCGATATTTTAAATCTGATAACTCTTTAATAGATTTGTAAGGTGAAAGATAAGATGGCTCGGCTATTTGATTATTACAAGCAAACAATCGTAAAAGAATTAATAGGGCAGTTTAACTATAAAACTGTGATGCAAGTACCCAAGATAGAGAAAATAACACTTAATATGGGAGTGGGAGAGGCATCGACAGACAAAAAAATTATTGAGAGTGCTATAAGTGATTTGGAAAAAATTACTGCCCAAAAACCAGTTATAACGAAAGCAAGAAAATCCATTGCAACCTTTAAAATCAGGCAGGGATATCCAGTAGGATGTATGGTAACTCTACGTGGAGTAAAAATGTATGAGTTTTTAGATCGACTAGTGAATATTGCTATTCCCAGGATCCGTGACTTTAGAGGAATAGGTGGAAAGTGTTTTGATGGACGCGGTAATTTAAATATAGGAATTAAAGAGCAAATTATTTTTCCAGAAATAGATTATGATAAAATAGATAGTTTGCGCGGTTTAAATATTACGGTGGTTACAACAGCAAAAACTGATACTGAAGCTAAGGCACTGCTTTCCGCTTTTAAATTTCCATTTAAAAATTAAGAGAATGATGTGGCTAAGAAATCAATTGTAAATCGTAATAAAAAAAGAATTAAGCTGGTGGGTAAATATGCAGCACGTCGTCTAGAGCTAATTAATATTATTAAAGATTCGTCAGCTGATTTTGAGGAAAAATTAGAAGCGCGTAATAATTTGCAAAAACTACCTCGAGATTCCAGTCCTGTTAGAATAAGACAGCGATGTATTTTGACGGGAAGAGGTAGAGGTGTTTATAAAAAATTTGGTTTGGGTAGAATTAAATTTCGTGAAATAGCCATGCGTGGCGAAATTCCAGGTGTGATTAAAGCTAGTTGGTAAAAAAATCAAATACTAAGAGCGGTGGTATAAGTATATGTGTATGACGGATCCGGTGGCAGATATGTTGACGCGTATAAGAAATGCGCAATTGGCTGAGAAGAAAGAGGTTAAATTTCCAGCGTCAAATCTGAAGAAAGCTATTTTGAAAATTGTAAAAGATGAAGGATATGTCAATGATTTTCAAGAGAAAATAGTTGATGGAAAATTATTTTTGAATGTTCATTTGAAGTATTTTAATGGTGAACCTGTAATAAATACGATTACTAGAATAAGTAAACCTGGGTTGAGAAAATATGTGTCGCGAAATAATTTACCAAGAGTAATGAATGGATTGGGAATCGCGATAATGTCAACATCAAAAGGTGTGATGACTGAACGATCAGCTGATTTATGTGGGGTTGGTGGTGAGCTATTGTGTGTTATTTCGTAAGGTGGTTTTGTAATGTCTAATATTATGGTGTCGAAATCAATCGAAATACCTCAGTTAGTCGAAGTCGAGTTGACAGAGTTAGGATTGACGGTTAGGGGGCCCTTGGGAGTTTTGTTTCAGCCAATCGATATTAACAGTATTAAAGTCGCAATTAATTCTGCTGACTTGGTAATTCAAGCTAAGAATGCCTCTAGACAAGCAAGAGCCATGGTGGGAACATTTAAAACTTTGATATCAAATATGGTTGTGGGAGTGACAAAGGGGTTTGAAAAAAAACTACTTGTCGTTGGGGTGGGATATAGAGTTCAAGTGTCGGGCGATACTCTAAACTTGAATCTTGGTTTTTCACATCCAATTTCTTACTCTATTCCTGAAAACATTCAAGTTGAAACACCCAGTCAAACTGAAATATTGATTAAAGGAATTGATAAGCAAAAAGTAGGGCAAGCTGCGGCTGAAGTAAGGGCATATCGGAGCCCAGAGCCTTATAAAGGCAAGGGGATTCGATATGCGGATGAGAAGGTCGTCATCAAAGAAACTAAGAAGAAATAATTAGGGGAAAAGGTGCGAAATACTGTAAAGAGTGCACGTTTGAGACGAGCTAAAGCAACTAGAATTAAGATAAGTAATTCTAGCCGGTATAGATTGCTGATTCATAGAAGCAACAAACATATTTATGCTCAGGTTTTGGACCCCTCGTCTAAAACTGTGATTGTTAGTGCTTCCACTGCTGAAGCTGAGATAAAAAAACAGTACCCAAATGGGGGGTCGATTGAGGCTGCAAAATATATTGGTAAATTGATAGCTGAAAAATCACTCAAATCTAAAATTGATGAGGTTGCATTTGATCGATCTGGATTTAAGTATCATGGAAGAATAAAGGCTCTGGCTGAAGCGGCTAGATCTCAAGGTATAAAGTTTTAAAAGGATATTCAAGTGGCCAGAACAACTAAATCAACAGGCGCAAAAAATCAAAATGATATGAAGGTTGATGGATTGAAAGAAAAAATGATATCTGTCAATCGTGTCACCAAAGTAGTGAAAGGCGGTAGAATACTTGGCTTTGCTGCGTTGACCGTGGTTGGTGATGGCAAGGGTGGTATTGGAATGGGAAAAGGAAAATCTAAAGAAGTACCTTTGGCAGTTCAAAAAGCAATGGACGAGGCCAGACGTAAAATGGTTAAGATTAATCTCATTAATGGCACTCTTCATCATTCAGTTGTTGGTCGTCATGGTGCGGCTAAGGTTTATATGCAACCGGCATCAGAAGGAACAGGTATTATCGCAGGCGGTCCTATGCGTGCTGTTTTTGAGGTAATGGGTGTGAATGATATTTTGGCTAAGTGTTTAGGATCTACAAATCCTTACAACATTGTTAGGGCTACATTGAATGGCTTAGAGAAAATGCAAACTCCCGCAATGATTGCTGCAAAGAGAGGCAAGAGTATAGAAGAGATTACTGGGGCCTAATTCAGATGACAGAAAGTAAATTGCTTTACATAACTTTAGTGAAAAGTTTAATTGGCGCAAAGAAAAATCATAAGCAAATAATAAAAAGTATGGGATTGAGGAAAATTAATCATACGATTTGTTTGCCAGACTCTTCTGTAACTAGAGGTATGATTAATAAAACGGGATATTTGCTAAAAATAGAGGAGCAGAAGTGAGGCTCAATACTATAAAACCTGGCGTGGGCTCGATTAAATCCAGAAAGAGAGTGGGGCGTGGTGTTGGTTCTGGGTTTGGAAAAACTTGTGGCAGAGGACATAAAGGTCAAAAATCACGTTCTGGTGGTTTTCATAAAATAGGTTTTGAGGGCGGACAGATGCCGTTACAGCGTCGTTTGCCTAAACGTGGATTTAAAATTTATAGAAAGAAACAGACAAAAGAAATTAAGTTATCTAATTTGCTGTCTTGTAGCCAAAATGAATTATTTGATCCATCTGTTTTACATAAATTGAATTTTATAAAATCAATAGATGTTTTAGTGAAGATTATTGCAGATGTTGAGCACTGTGAGCGTGCTATAAAGATTAGTAATCTGGCTGTAACTCGTGGTACCAAAGCTATAATAGAACGTGCGGGTGGTCATGTTGAATTAACTGTAGAAAGTGTAAATGAGAGCTAAATCAAAAGCAGCATCAACTGATAAATTTTATGATTTAAAGAAGCGATTGTGGTTTTTGTTGCTTGCATTAATCGTATACCGTATAGGTACACATGTTCCCGTTCCTGGTATTGATGCGGCTGTTTTAAAAGATCTTTTTAATTCGCAGGAAAGCGGAATCCTCGGGATGTTTAATATGTTTTCCGGAGGAGCGCTTTCGCGATTTTCTATTTTCGCACTTGGAATTATGCCGTATATTTCGGCTTCTATTATTATGCAGCTTGGAACAGCTGCTGTTCCAGCTTTAGAAGCTTTAAAGAAGGAAGGTGAGTCTGGTAGGAAGAAAATAACTCAATATACCCGTTACGGTACTGTATTACTTTCAACGGCACAAAGTTATGGAATTTCTTTTGCGCTGCAATCGCAGCCAGGATTAGTGGTTTCTCCAGGCCTTCATTTTGTTTTTACGACCATTATTACATTAGTTACAGGCTCTATTTTTCTCATGTGGCTTGGTGAACAGATAACGGAACGTGGAATTGGTAACGGAATTTCTTTGATAATTTTTGCTGGAATTGCCGCGGGTTTTCCAAGTGCCGTGGGTGGAACGCTCGAACTAGTAAATACGGGTGCAATGCATTTTTTTACAGCATTACTTATTTTTGTTGCTGCTATTGCGGTTACTGGATTTGTTGTTTTTGTAGAGCGAGGGCAAAGAAGAGTTTTAGTTAATTATGCCAAGAGGCAGGTAGGAAAGAGGATAATGGGTGGACAAGCCTCTCATTTACCACTAAAGCTAAATATGTCAGGTGTTATACCCCCAATATTTGCATCGAGTCTTATTTTGTTTCCTGCTACTTTGGCCGGATGGTTTTCAGATAGTAGCTCATCAAATTGGCTTAAGGATTTCAGTAGTACATTAGCACCCGGCCAACCTATTTATGTTACTTTATATGCGGCATTAATTATATTTTTCTGTTTTTTTTATACCGCACTCGTTTTTAATCCTAAAGAAACAGCAGATAATTTAAAGAAAAGTGGTGCTTTCATTCCGGGAATTCGTCCTGGTGATCAAACTACAAAGTATATTGAGCGGATTATGTTAAGGCTAACCTTAATAGGTTCAATCTATGTGACACTGGTTTGTTTATTGCCTGAATTCTTGATTTTAAAATGGAATGTGCCATTTTATTTTGGGGGAACTTCGCTACTGATAATCGTTGTGGTTACTATGGACTTTATGGCGCAAGTGCAATCTCATGTCGTGTCAGGACAGTATGAGAGTTTGCTGAAGAAAGCGAATTTTAAGACGAGTGGTAATTATTTGCGGTAATTAATCGATTATAAGATGGCTAAAGAAGAAACCATTCAAATGCAAGGAGAAGTTATAGAAACTCTTCCAAATGCGATGTTTAGAATCAAATTAGAGAATGATCATGTTGTATTAGGTCATATTTCAGGAAAAATGAGAATGAATTATATCCGTATTTTACCTGGCGATAAGGTTACAGTTGAGCTAACTCCTTATGATCTAACAAGAGCACGGATAACTTTTCGCACAAAGTAGTGTTTATTTAATATTATTTATGATTTTATTGTTATGAAAGTTCGAGCATCTGTTAAAAGAATTTGTAGAAATTGTAAGATAATAAAACGTCATGGGGTTATTCGTGTTATTTGTTCTGATGCACGACATAAGCAACGGCAAGGTTAGTTTATTATTTCTGATTTAGGTTAAAAAATGGCACGAATAGCTGGAGTAAACTTACCAAGCAACAAACATGTTAACATTGCGTTGACTGGAATTTATGGTATTGGTAATTCAACCGCTCGTAAGATATGTATAGATTTGGATATAGCTCCCTACATAAAACTTGGGGAACTAACCGATGATAAGTTGGAAGAGCTGCGTGATACGATTGCAAAGTTAACAATCGAAGGGGATTTGCGTAGGGAAGTATCAATGAACATCAAGAGATTAATTGATCTTGGTACTTATCGTGGATTGAGACATCGTAGAGGTTTACCCGTAAGAGGGCAGCGTACTAAAACGAATGCCAGGACAAGAAAAGGTCCTCGAAAAATTACTCGTTCTAGGTAATACATATTTACATTTAATATATTAAAGCTAAATAAACATTAATGATAAAACCTCAAATAAAGAATAGAAAAAAAATTAAAAAAAATGTTGTTGAAGGGATAGCTCATATATACGCATCTTTTAACAATACTATTGTCACAATATCTGACCGACAAGGTAATGCATTATCTTGGGCAACATCAGGAGGAGTTGGTTTTAAAGGATCCCGTAAAAGCACACCTTTTGCAGCGCAAGTCACAGCAGAACATGCTGGAAAAGAGGCTTTAGAATACGGTGTTAAGAATTTAGAAATTAGAGTTAAAGGACCAGGACCGGGTCGTGATTCAGCGGTAAGGGCGCTGAATGCTACAGGTTTTAAAATTACGAGTATAACTGATGTGACGCCTGTGCCTCATAATGGATGTAGGCCTCCTAAAAAGCGTCGTATCTAAGAAGGAGAGATTTGTGGCTAGAAATATAGGTCCTAAGTGTCGTCAGTGTCGCCGTGAAGGAGAAAAATTATTTTTGAAGGGTGACAAATGTTTTAGTGATAAATGTCCGATAGAGCGGAGGAATTATCCTCCTGGCCAGCATGGACAAAGAAGAACTAGACTATCAGATTATGCGACGCAGTTGAGAGAAAAACAAAAGATTAGACGGATATATGGTTTATTAGAAAACCAGTTTCGTAATGTATATAAGCAAGCAGATAGACAAAAAGGCGTTACAGGTGAAAATTTGCTCCAGCTTTTAGAAGGTCGTTTGGATAATGTCACTTATTCTATGGGATTTGGTTCTTCAAGAGCCGAAGCTCGTCAAATAATAAGACATAACTGCATTCTTTTAAATGGAAAAAAAGCTAATATACCTTCACAACTAGTTAAACCTGGTGATCAAGTTGAAGTGGCTGAGCATGCGAAAAATTATTTAAGAATAAAATCTTCAATTGAGGTTGCTAAACGGCGTACGATTCCCGCGTGGTTAGAGGTGGATTTTGAAGATCTTAAGGGTCTTTATAAAAACAATCCGGATCGAAGTGATTTATCTTCAACTATTAATGAATCACTTGTCGTTGAGTTGTATTCAAAATAGCTGATTTTTTTGGTACTTATATGTCGAATAGTTTTCTTACGCCCAGAATCATAGAAGTACAAAATATTTCTCCTTTGCGTGCTAAGGTTGTGATGGAGCCATTTGAACGTGGTTTTGGCTTTACCTTGGGCAATGCTTTACGTCGAGTTTTGTTATCTTCTATTCCTGGTTGTGCTCCTACTAAAGTTAATATAAGTGGAGTGGTTCATGAATATTCAACGATTGACGGATTGCAAGAAGATATCGTTGACTTAATTTTGAATTTAAAAGGTATTGTAGTTAAGCTTCACAATAAAGATTCAATTACTCTTCTTCTGAAAAAAGATACAGAAGGAGTAATAACAGCTGCTGATATTGAGATTCCACATGATGTCGAAATTATTAACCCTGATCATGTAATCGCTCATATTACTAGTGATGGACAGCTTGAAGCGCAAATAACAGTAGAAAAAGGCAGAGGATATTTTCCTTCTATAAATCGTAGTCGTGAAGATAAAGGTTCTTCTTCAATCGGTGATATTTTGTTGGATGCTTCATTTAGTCCCATTAAGCGCGTTAGTTATGAAATTGATAATGCACGTGTGGAACAAAGGACGGATCTTGATAAATTGATTATTGATATTGAAACCAATGGTTCTATCGATCCTGAAGAAGCTATTCGTTATGCAGCGAAAATTTTGGTTGATCAATTCTCATTCTTTGTCGATTTGGAGAATACACCACTGCCAGTTGAACAACCTAAAGAGCCTGAAATTGATCCTATTTTACTGAGGCCAGTTGATGATTTAGAACTTACTGTTCGTTCTGCTAATTGCTTAAAAGTTGAGAATATATTCTACATCGGAGATTTGATTCAACGAACGGAGGCTGAACTTCTTCGTACACCTAATCTGGGCAGAAAATCCTTGAATGAGATTAAGGAGGTTTTGGCTTCTCGCGACTTATCTTTGGGTATGAAGTTGGATAATTGGCCACCTGCTAACTTAGAAAACTATGTAAAGGAATCGGGACATGCGCCATCGTAATGGTTTAAGGAAATTAAATAGAACTTCTAGCCATCGTCTGGCGATGTTTAGAAATTTATCTAATTCTTTGCTGGAACATGAAGTAATTAAAACCACCTTACCCAAGGCGAAAGAGCTACGCCGTGTAGTAGAGCCAATTATTACACTAGGCAAAAATCCAACATTAGCTAGTAGGCGTCTTGCTTTCGCCAGATTGAGAAATAGAGATAATGTTGGGAAGGTGTTTTCCGAGTTGGGCCCTCGTTATCAAAATAGAAATGGTGGCTATTTAAGAATTCTTAAATGTGGTTTCAGAAAAGGAGATAATGCTCCGATGGCTATTATTGAATTATTAGATAGGCCAGAAATTGATTCTAATTCACATGAATGATAAAAAATATAGCTAACCTGAGTTACTTTGTTTATATACTATTGGTTTGTTACATTCCATAGTACTTATATAAATTTTAGTTAAATCACTCTCTTTCAATATAAATAACTTTTTTATTTTACTGAAAGAGAGTGATTTTTGCTTTGGATCAGCTATAAGATTAAATTGCCAGACTCTTTCTGTATCAATTTTTATTACGCCGCAGTAACTCAGTTGGTAGAGTAGCTGATTCGTAATCAGCAAGTCGGAGGTTCGACTCCTCTCTGCGGCACCAGATTACGCAAATTATGATTGGTGTGTTTGTTTTAATTTAGCATAATCAAATAGTTAGCGATCAACCGGATTAGCGAAACACCCACATAAATTTATTTTTGTGAGTATCAAAAACAACGCAATTCAAGGTTTAAAGCCACGCGATAAGCCTTATCGGGTTGCTGTTGGTAATAGTCTTTTTCTGCTCGTCACGCCGAACGGTTCGAAGTTATGGCAGTACCGCTACCGGTTTGAGGGCAGAGTGAACATTCTAAGTTTCGGCCCATATCCGTTTGTCACCCTACTGCAAGCGCGCATTCAACGTGACGCGGCTCGATTAAAATTAATTCAAGGCATTAACCCAGCTAAGAAAAAAGAATCTGCAATCAGGTTCAGCTCGATTGTTGAACAGTGGTTCAAAGCAAATGCGGTTGACGCTGCAAAGCCTTGGGCAAAAACTACTGCTCGCAAAATCCGAATCTATCTGGATAAGGACGTTCTGCCAGCGCTGGGAAAACGACCAGTGACGAGTATTCAACGCACTGATCTGATTAAGCTGACTTCTCAACTGGAGGCGCGAGGCGCGTTCGATCCAGCGAATAAGATGCGCCATTGGCTGGTTGGAATATTTGATCTTGTGACATGGTTTAATAAACCGGACAGTCCAGTTAAGAGAGAATAGCTTAACTGGAGGGTAATCCCCCCATTTTCACCCTGATTCAAAAGTAGAAAGTTAATCAAGCTGCTTTGGTCAGTTTTTGGATGGGGGTCAGTCCACCATTTGCCATGTTTGGTCTTTCATGATTGTATGTCCAGAGCCAGCAAGTGGCATACTCCTGAACCTCGGCAACAGATTCAAACAAGTGCTGGTTCAGCCATTCATAACGCACAGTACGATTATAGCGTTCCACGTATGCATTTTGCTGTGGATTTCCCGGTTGAATGTATACCAATTTAATAGTTCTTTTGAATGCCCATTCAGCCAATTTCGTACTAATATACTCTGGCCCATTGTCACAGCGGATCTGCAAGGGTTTGCCGCGCCATTCAATGATCTGATCCAGGCTGCGTATCACTCGTTCTGTGGGTAGAGAAAAATCCACCTCAATACCCAGCCCTTCACGGTTAAAATCGTCAATAACGTTAAATAGTCTGAAACTGCGACCATTGGAGGGTCGATCGTGCATGAAATCCATTGACCACAACTGGTTGACAGCAACGGGTACAGCCAATGCATCCGGTTTTTCTCTACATAACCGCTTTTTGGGTTTGATACGCAGATTAAGCTCCAGCTCGCGGTAAATGCGATAGACTCGCTTGTGATTCCAGCCAAAGCCTTTGATGTTGCGCAAGTACAGGAAACATAAACCAAAGCCCCAATTGCGTTGGCTGGCTGTCAGACGGATCAGCCAGTCAGCTATCAGATCATTTTCTTCATTTAGCTTGGGCTGGAATCGGTAGCAGGTTTCACTGATACCAATAGCTGCACAAGCTATCCGAATACTGATTCGTCTGGTTCTGACTACAGCTTGCGCCACCTCGCGCAAACGAGATGGCTTTACCACTTTTTTTGCAGTGCCTCCTGGACAATCTCAGCTTTAAGGCGTTCTTCAGCGTACATCTTCTTCAAACGCCGATTCTCAGCTTCAAGCTCCTTCAGACGAGCCATCAGCGAAGCATCCATACCACCATACTTCGCCCGCCATTTGTAAAATGTGGCGCTGCTGATGCTGTATTCACGGCATAGCTGGGGAACCGTAGCACCACATTCTGCCCGCTTGAGAATGTTTAGAATTTGGCTATCGGTAAACTTTGATTTCTTCATACAGAATCTCCTTCGTGACAGATTACGAGAAAATTCTACTTTTGACATCAGCTAGTTTGTGGGGGGATTACCCTTAACTGGACTGTCCGGTTTTACTTGACCAGGTCAATGTGTTTGTTTTAATTTAGCTTTTATCTTGCGTTTCTCTTTGGGATTAATAGCTAATGGTTTGTATATTTCTATGCGATCATTTTGTTGTAATATTGTTTCAGGTGTGGTTATTTTTCCGTAAATACCTATTTTCGTCGCTACCTCTTTGATTTCTAAAAAAATTCTCTTAATTTCTGTAAACCCCAGCACCTCTTTTACAGTAATCCCCTCTGGAACTTTAAGTTGCTTAATGATTGGTTGCTTGGTTACCGCAGTAGCAACTTGTATTGTTATATAGTTTTCAGGAGTCGGTTCCATAAATCTTTTCAGCTCGTCCTACAAACGCTTCTACAAAACTGTTAGCGATCACATAAAATACAGGGCCAACTAGTTTCTCTAAGAGTTTATGAGAAAATGTGTAATGTAGTTTGAACTCTATTTTACAAGCTGTTTCTGATAAAGGTATGAAGTGCCAATAACCATTCAGTTTCTCGAAGGGACCTTCAAGTAATTCCATCTCTATTAACTCAGGCGGCCTACGTTTGTTTTTTGTAGTAAAGCTGTGTTTGATGCCGCGATAATCGATGTTGATCGTAGCACGTGCGGATTCGTTATCTTCCATTAAGTTCATTGAAGCGCCTGAACACCAAGGCAAGAACTCAGGATAATTCTCAACAGTGTCTACTAAGTGAAACATTTGTGCAGCTGAATATTCTACTAATACGGTTTTTTCTATTTCAGTCATAATATATTTTCTTCTCGCATTTCGAATGTGACGGTACTAAAAACTGGTACACTAATCGATACTCGTTACATGCGTGTATTTTTTCTGATTATTTCGAATGAGCATTGCACAAAATAAAAAAGCTTTCCATGATTATTTTATCGAAGAGAAATATGAAGCTGGTATCGTCCTGCTAGGATGGGAAGTTAAAGCAATTCGCTCTGGCCGTGTTCAGTTGAAAGAGGCGTATGTAGTAATCCGTAGGGGAGAGATATTCCTTATAGGATGTCATATTAGTCCATTATCAGCTGCTTCAACGCATATCAATCCAGATCCTGTTAGGACGCGTAAATTACTGTTACATGCTTCTCAAATCAAAGAGCTTATCGGTAAAGTAGAACGAGCAGGTTATACTCTGGTTCCGCTGAATCTGCATTATAAAGCAGGTAAAATCAAACTGGAAATTGGCCTTGCAAAAGGGAAGAAGCAACACGATAAGCGTGAAAGTGAAAAACGTAAAGAATGGGAACGTGATAAACAGCGTTTATTACGTATGCGTCAACCTTAATCGATATCATTTATGCAGACAAATTTATTGAATTCAGTGATTTCTAAAGATAAATATACCCAACATCATACTGCGATTGCAATTTGGTTGCTAATTTGCTGTGCAATGGTATTTGCAATGATTGTGATTGGAGGAGTGACACGTTTAACTGGTTCCGGATTATCCATTGTGGAATGGCAACCGATAGTGGGGACAATTCCACCGATGAATCAGGAAGATTGGGAGATATTGCTCGAAAAATATCGACAAATACCGCAATATGAGCAAGTAAACAAAGGGATGACATTAGATGAATTTAAAGGCATCTTTTGGTGGGAATATTTTCATCGTTTATTTGGCCGCTTGATCGGTTTAGTGTACTTCATACCCTTTATCTATTTCATGCTACGCAAGCAAGTTAATCGTATGCTTGGCTGGAAATTGCTCGGTATTTTCGCACTAGGTGCTTTGCAAGGGTTAATGGGCTGGTATATGGTGATGAGCGGGTTGGTAGATAATACTTATGTCAGTCAGTATCGGTTGACAGCACATCTCGGTTTGGCTCTTATTATTTATGCTGCGATGTTCTGGGTAGCAACTGGGTTGCTTTCTCCTTCCAATACACATCCTCTTGTTGATAAGGCTTCGCTGCATAAGCTCAAAAAATTTGCCAGGAACCTAGCGGGATTAATATTCATTATGGCGTTGTCTGGTGGCTTGGTAGCGGGAATTCATGCTGGCAAGGCGTTCAATACTTTTCCTTTGATGGATGGTTTTTTAATTCCGCCTGCCATGTTTGTATTAGAGCCCTGGTATAGAAATTTCTTCGACAATATCACGACTGTGCAGTTTGATCACCGTTTAATAGCCTGGATATTGATTTTTACTGTTCCTTGGTTTTGGTTTAAAGCAAAACAGTTGTCGTTGTCGAATTCTGCGCGTTTGGCTTGTCATCTTTTGTTGCTCATGTTGATTATTCAAGTGGCACTCGGTATTACCACACTGCTCTTGTCTGTCCCATTAACATTTGCTGCCGCACATCAAGCGGGTGCTGTGTTGTTGTTTACCGCTTCATTATGGGTATGGCGTAAATTATCTTGAATTATGTTAGCGATTTACGGCTGCGATCAATTTTTTGACAATAGGAATTATTGATGCAAGAGGGTTTAACATCAGGGTTTGGGCGTCGTATGTTAGCACTAGCTTACGAATTTCTGCTATTACTGGGTGTGTGGTTCATCGCGGCATTCTTGTTCCATCTGGTGTTTCGAGATCCAAATGCTGAATATTTTAGACCACTATTTCAATTTTATTTATTGTTTGTAGGGGGAGTTTATTTCATTTGGTTTTGGACGCACGGTGGACAAACCTTGGCAATGCAAACCTGGAAATTAAAACTGGTGGCTGCGAATGGTAAACGTGTAACCGCACAGCAGGCAATGGTACGCTATCTGATGGCTGTAATCGGTATTAGCCTGTTAGGGTTTAGCTTGTTATGGGCTCTGTTTAGTCGAGATCGGCAATTTCTACATGATAAATTGGCAGGTACACGTATTATCAAGCTTAATTAAGAGTCAGCTTGGTATTGGATTTTGACAATAATGATTTGTAATTGAGTGTGAAATATTATTTTGTTATTTGCAGTAGTTGTAAAATGTACTATGTTTGAATACCATCTTACGGTAGAATGCACCCATGGCGGGCCTCCCCGCATTGTGAGATGGTGAACCTGGTCAGATCCGGAAGGAAGCAGCCACAGCTATTTTTCACAAGTGCCGGGGGCGTGGCTCGCCACCAGTCTTTTATACAGATTGATCAAATCTGTTTCTCTTCGTGATCTTGTGCTCATCCAAATTGCTATAACTTATTTTTGATAAAATTGTGACAGCTTCTCAAGCGCTTGCCAGAAAGTGGCGTCCCAAAGATTTCGCAAAGTTAGTAGGGCAAGAGCATATAGTAAAAGCATTGGTTAACTCGATTGAACAAAATCGATTACATCATGCTTATCTATTCACTGGTACACGCGGTATTGGTAAGACGACAATTGCCAGAATTCTAGCCAAGGCACTTAATTGTGAACTAGGACCAACCACAACGCCATGTGGGAAATGTACTGCCTGCCAATCAATTGATCGTGGAAATTTTGTTGATTTAATTGAGTTGGATGCTGCATCCAATACTCAAGTTGATGCGATGCGTGAGTTATTGGATAACACCCAATATGCACCTGTTGCCGCGCGGTACAAGGTTTATCTGATTGATGAAGTGCATATGCTTTCCAAGTCGGCTTTTAACGCCATGCTCAAAACCTTGGAAGAGCCACCAGAACATATAAAATTTATTTTGGCAACAACAGATCCCCAGAAAATTCCTGTTACTGTTTTATCGCGTTGTTTGCAATTTAATCTAAAACAGATCCCTGCTTCTTTAATTGTTACCCGTTTGTCGGAAATTCTTGCTGCCGAAGAGGTATCTGCAGATGCTACAGCGTTGAAATTATTGGCAAAGGCTGCCAAGGGAAGTTTGCGTGATGCATTAAGTTTGCTTGATCAGGCAATTGTATTCAGTAATGCAGCAATTGATGAGAAAAACATGCGTGCCATGTTGGGCGCATTAGATCAGGATTATTTGTTTGCTTTGTTGGAAGCATTGGCAAAGCACGATGGATCAGCGCTGTTTACAGTGGTCGATCAACTGGAAACAGCAGGAGCGTCATTTGATCAAATCTTGCAAGATTTAGCAGCATTGCTGCATCAATTAGCAATGGTTCAAATTCTCCCACAGATGTTTGCTGATGAGCAGCCGGAAACCAGTCGGTTACTTGCTGTGGCTCAGCTTTTTACGCCTGAAGATATCCAACTATTTTATCAAATTGTATTACATGGGCGCAGTGATCTCGACTACGCGCCAGACGAATACAGTGGTTTTACCATGACGTTGATGCGCATGCTGGCCTTTATTCCACATACCCAACATGTGGTAGAGGCAGGGCAAACAGCGAGTGCTGTTATTTCTTCCCCTGAGATCAAATCCGAGTCTTCAGATCGACCTGCTGTGCCAAGGCAGATCAAAGAAAATTCTACTCCGAATACTGCCTGGTTAGCGTTAGTTGATCAGCTACCGCTAAAAGGAATGACGAAGATGCTAGCGCAATATAGTGAGGCAAAGTACTTTTCCACAGATAAAATAGAATTATGTGTGGCGGAAACACACAAACATTTGCTGGACAAAACCTATCAAGGTAAGTTGAAATCACAACTAGAATCTCATTTCGGAAAACCGATTGAAATAAATTTTTCGTTAGGGGGTGTAGCTGGAATGACACCAGCTGCACAGCTAGAGCGAAATAAGCAAGAAAAGCAATCTCAAGCTGTGGATGCGATTGAATCTGATCCTTATATTCGCGAACTGGTTGACCAATTTGACGCGAAATTAAATATTTCTTCCATTAAACCTATTAACTAACGGAGATGATAAATTGATGAAAGCTAATTTGGGTAACTTGATGAAACAAGCCCAACAAATGCAGGAAAATATGAAAGCTATGCAGGAGAAGTTGGCAACAATTGAAATTGAAGGTCAGGCAGGAGCTGGTTTAGTGAAAGTAATTATGACTTGTCGTCATGATGTAAAACGGATTGATATTGATAGCAGTCTATTGGCTGATAATGATAAAGAAATGTTGGAAGATCTGGTTGCTGCAGCAGTGAATGATGCGGTACGTAAAGTGGAAACAGCTACACAAGAACATATGGCAAGTGTAACAAGTGGTTTAGGGTTGCCTGCTGGGATGAAGTTCCCTTTCTAAATGCTTGTTCCATATTTTTTAACGACGTAGTTAAGTTATTTGTACAGTTACTCCTATGCCGGTTGACCGGTTTAAAAATCAAAAGAAAGATCGTAAACGTAAATTTTCTTCCTCGACTCCAAGTAATTCGAATACCACGTCGGCGGTTAAACCTGAGCGACTACAAAAGCTATTAGCACAAAATGGGCTGGGTTCTCGCCGAGAGATTGAAGCAATGATCGTGGCTGGCCACATTAGTGTTAATAACATTATCGCAAAGCTTGGTGATCGGGCTGGAGTTGGAGACAAAATACGAATTAACGGAAAAATTATCCAGTTGCGCCTGTCAGTGCAGCTACCGCGTATTCTTATTTATCATAAACCAGAGGGGGAAATTGTGAGCGTGCGTGACCCACAAGGGCGCCCCTCAGTATTTGAGAAATTACCTCGTACGCGCACTTCCAAGTGGATAGCAATAGGCCGATTGGATTTTAATACCAGCGGGTTGCTGATTTTTACAACAGATGGTGCACTGGCAAATCGTTTGATGCATCCTCGCTATCAAATGGAACGAGAATATGCTGTTCGTACTATTGGAGAGCTAACAGCCGAGCAAATAACACGTTTAACAACCGGTATTGAACTAGAAGATGGTTTGGCAAAATTTGACCAGCTGCATGATCGGGGAGGGGAAGGCGTTAATCGCTGGTATGGTGTTACGTTGAAGGAGGGTAGAAATCGTGAAGTGCGTCGGATGTTTAAGGCATTAGGGGTAACAGTCAGTCGATTAATGCGTATCAGATTTGGGCCAATTGCGCTTCCGCCCAGACTCAAGCGCGGTAAGTGGCTAGAGCTGACTACGGTAGAGGTGGAACAGTTGCTGATGTTAATTGACTAGGAGATGTTTGTTCAATGTCTCACTGAAGAGCGCACTACCGCATTAAAATTGAACTCAAAATGCTCACACACATTTTTGAATATATTCTGCTTTCTTGTCCAACTTTGCCTTGTACTGTCCCTCTTGATTAGAACTTTGTGCGGGTTATATAAGATATTTTAATATGTTAGATCGCTGCGTTTAACCATCAGCACGAACTGATTGCCGGCACTGGTTTCTAACCAAATGCAAGGCAGGTGTGGAAAAATTTGTTCAATTTTGGCCTGGTTATGTCCAATTTCTATGATGAGCAATCCATCTTCAGTTAAGTAGTTAGGCGCTTCTTGTAGAATATGTTGCACGATATCCAATCCATCTAATCCACCGGCTAGAGCAATTGTCGGCTCGTGGCGGTATTCCGCAGGTAATGCAGCCATGGATGCTGCGTTGACATACGGTGGATTACTAATAATTAAATCGTATTTTTTGCCTTGTAATTGGGCGAAAAGATCCGAATGAATAGGATAAATTTGCTCTGTTAGCTCATAATTTTTGATGTTGATCGCGGCAACTTCCAGCGCATCTGATGAAATATCTACAGCATCAATGTGTGCATGTTCAAAAACGTGTGCCATTAAAATAGCGAGACAACCGGACCCGGTGCATAAATCAAGTCCAGAGCGAATGGTGTACGGATCAGTTACCCAAGGAGAAAGGTGATCTTGCAAAAGCTCAGCAATAAATGAACGTGGAATAATAACGCGCTGGTCAATATAAAAATTGAAATCTCCCAGCCAAGCTTCGTGTGTTAAATACGCAACGGGTATTTTTTCAGTGACACGACGTTCCGCAGTATGGAGTACTTGATTGCGTTCGTGCTGCGTAAGTGTGGCATCCATAAAAATATCCAGCTGCTCAGCATTTAAATGTAAGGTATGCATAATCAGGAGCAATGCCTCGTCATAAGTCGTTGGTAAACCGTGGCCTAGAAACAGATCAGATTGATTGAAATAGCTGACGGTAAAACGCAGTAAATCGCGTAGCGTGCGTAATTCTTCTGCTGCTTGCAAGATGTTAGTATCACATAGCTGTTTGGTATGAGACATGGCACAATCCGAATGTATACATCCAACAATTTATCATAAAAAAACTGATGAAAGTACAGTCGACTCATATATCAGTGCAAGTAGAAGATGAATATTTTATGCGGGAAGCATTGGAGCTTGCTGATGTAGCCGGAAATCAAGGAGAGGTACCGGTGGGAGCTGTCATAGTAAAAGGGGGACAAGTGGTCGGGCATGGCTACAATCGCTCTATTACAACCATGGATCCAACTGCGCATGCTGAGATTATGGCTGTGCGTGATGCAGCTAACAAACTGAACAATTATCGACTGTCAGGTTGTACATTATATGTCACACTGGAACCTTGTTTGATGTGCATCGGTGCACTCTTTCATGCCAGGATTGAGCGATTGGTTTACGCTGCAAAAGATCCAAAAACGGGTGTTTGTGGTAGCTTGCTTGATCTGCCTGCTGATGTGCGGCTTAATCATCATTTGGTTGTTAGCCAGGGAATATTGGCAGAGGAAGCTGGTGCCATGTTAAAACAGTTTTTTAGTCAGCGGCGCGGAATAAAGAAGCTGGATATGCCATGAAAATTATTGTCACAATTGCATCCCAACAAATGATTTTGTTGGATACTTCGGGGGATGTTGTCAATCGTTATCTGATTTCTTCTGCTAAAAATGGTACAGGGCAAGAATATGGTAGTTTCTGTACGCCTTTGGGGAAACATGTTGTTCGTGCCAAAATTGGAGCGGGGATGCCAGTGGATACCGTGTTTGTGCGCCGTCGTCCTACTGGTGAAATCTACACGCCAACATTAGCTGCCAATTACCCTGGGCGCGATTGGATTTTGACACGTATTCTTTGGCTATCTGGTTGTGAGCCTGGTTTTAACCGCTTGGGATCAGTCGATACTATGCGACGTTACGTTTATATTCACGGTAGCCCGGATAGTGCTGAAATGGGTAAACCTGGTTCAATTGGCTGCATTCGAATGCACAATAGCGACCTACTGGATTTGTTTGAGCGTATACCTGTCGGTACAGTAGTTGAGATTAATAGCGAGTGAAACTCACAATTAGAATGTTTTTAGTCACTAAAAATATTAGCGAGCTACTTTGAGAAATTCCGCTGCAATGGCCTGCGATTACTTATCTGGATAAATATTATGAAAGCATTACGTGGCAAGACTTTACTCAATAATCCAGCTCAGAATAAATCAACTGCTTTTACTCGGGAAGAGCGTGCGCATTACGGTTTGCAAGGATTGCTGCCTTATGGTGTAACGGATATTCATATTCAGCAGCAACGCGTTCTTGCTAATCTGCGCAGTAAAAGCAGTGATATAGAAAAATATATTTATCTGAATGGGTTGCTTGAACGCAATCAACGCTTGTTCTATCGGACACTGATTAATCATATCGCCGAAATAATGCCGTTGGTCTATACCCCTACTGTGGGAGAGGCGTGTGTCAAACTATCGCATATTTTTAGAAAGCCACAGGGATTTTATCTCACGCCGGAAGATCGTGGACACATGCTTGCCCGTCTGGAAAACTGGCCTGAAACTGATGTACGTATTGTTGTTGTAACAGATGGTGAGCGTATTCTTGGTTTAGGAGATTTAGGTGCAAATGGCATGGGGATTCCAATTGGAAAAATATCTTTGTATGTTGCCTGTGCCGGTATTGCTCCTAGTCAATGTATGCCCATTATGTTAGACGTGGGAACAAATAATCAACAGCTACGAGAAGATCCACTTTATTTGGGCTATCCTCACCCTCGTTTGACAGGTGAAGATTATTTATCGCTAGTGGATGAGTTTGTCGAAGCAGTGCAACAACGTTTTCCAAGTGCAGCGATCCAATTTGAAGATTTTAGTAGTCAAAATGCATTTACTTTATTGGATCGGTATGCTGGCTCAGGCAGGTGCTTTAATGATGATATTCAAGGCACGGCCGCAGTTACACTCGCTGGAATTTATGCTTCCAGCCGCATCACACAAAAATCATTTGCTGATCTGAAGATCATGTTGCTGGGAACTGGCTCAGCGGCAACGGGTGTGGCGGAATTACTAGTGCCGGCCTTCAAGGCTGCAGGATTAAGTGAAGCTGAAGCCTACTCTAGAGTCAGTTTTATTGATCGGCGAGGATTAGTCACAGCCACGCACGCACTGATCAAACCGCGCATTCGCTCGTTTGTAAAAAACTTGCCAGCAGCGGATTTTGTTACAGCAATTGCAACTATCCAACCAGATGTCTTAATTGGAGCAACGGGTACTGCAGGCGCATTTACTGAGGCTGTTGTTCGGGAAATATCTCGCTATCAGCAGCATCCGGTTATTATCGCATTATCTAACCCCACTTCTCATACAGAATGTACTGCTGAACAGGCTTACCAGTGGAGTGAAGGGCGAGCCATCTTTGCAAGTGGCAGTCCGTTTGCACCAGTCACTTTGCATGGGAGAACTTATCATCCGGCACAAGGAAATAACGTCTATATTTATCCTGGTATCGGTTTAGGCGTGATGGTCAGCCGTGCCCGTTTAGTAATAGAAGACATGTTTCTGGCAGCAGCAAAAGAATTGGCAAATTGTGTTTCAGTTGAAGAGATTGAGCGTGGATCAATTTATCCGGATATTGTTCGAGTGCGTGATATCTCGCATAAAATTGCCGTCCGGGTTTGTCAGGTAGCACAGCAGAACAATTTGACAAAAATGGAAACTGATTTATTCAATAATTTAGAGGCGTCTGTGCGGGAGCTAATGTACGAGCCTAGTTATTGAGCAATTATTAAGAATCTCTGAAAAACTATCGATGCATTTTTTTGTTTGCGATGTTTTTCAGAGAATTTCTGGAAGAGGCCTTATACCGTTTGAATGGTGAATGCGATGTTATTCAAACAAATTAAGAATACCATCCAACCCGATATGGTTAAAAGAGTAGGTTGCTTGTTCTTTTAATATAGGTTTAGCATGAAAAGCAATACCAACTCCTGCTTCTTCTAGCATTTTGAGATCATTGGCACCGTCACCAATAGCAATCACCTGTTCTTTACTTAAGCCAAGCTCCTCCCGAATTTTCTTCAAGATTTCTCCTTTACCTGTAGAGCCAATAATCTTTCCTAATACTTGTCCGGTTAATTTTCCATCTTGAACTTCGAAAGTGTTAGCAAACGCATAATCCAATCCGAGGCGATCTTTCACACGATCAGCAAAAAATGTATAGCCACCTGAGATTACCATGGTTTTAATGCCGATAGATTGCACATGTTTTAGCATCTTTTCAGCACCAGGGCTCAGGCGGAAGCGTTCGTCATAAACCTTCTGTAGCGCTTCTTGCGGCAAGTCTTTTAGTAATGCTGTGCGCTGTGTCAGGCTCTCGGCAAAACTGATATCTCCACGCATAGTTCGTTGTGTGATTTCAGCCACTTGTGGTTTGACGTTGTGCATGTCGGCAATTTCATCAATTGATTCAATGGCAAGCAAAGTTGAATCCATATCCATTGAAATTAATCCAAAGTCGGTCAATTTTTTACCCGCTGGGACAAATGCGTAATCCAGGTTGGCTTTTTCACAGTAAGCTGGAATTTCGGCTTGGGGTTGAGCGTCTATCATACGAAAAGCTTCATCCGTAATACGATCAATGCGGCTTGCTTGTGCAAGCTTGGCAATCGCTCGCAAATCGTTATTTTGAATATCACTACCTTGAATAATGAGGTTCATAAGAATTATTTTATTTAATTGATTGATTTAAATGACGAAAAGCCACTATACATGGAATGCTGTGTGATATAAACCAGACTGATTTGTGTAGATGTGCAGCTGAAGCCGTATTTTATGAAGGAAAAGCCAGCATAGGGTTCCATTCAATGACGCGATTGCGTCCTTCGCGTTTGGCGGTATACAGTGCTTTATCAGCTGCTTCCAGCATTTCGCTATGCAGATCAAAAGATTTCTCTTGATCCATATTGGTTACCAGGCCAATCGAAGCTGTGATACGAATGGTGTTAGATTCATTGGGTTTATAATCAATTGTTGCGATACTTTTGACAATTCTTGTCAGAATATGGCGCGCAGCATGCAGTGCGGTTCCCGGTAATATCAAAGCGAACTCATCCCCACCATAGCGACAAAGGATATCAGTTTGGCGGATCTGGCTGGCAATTGCCTTGGCGACCGCTACCAATACACCATCTCCAGCAATATGGCCGTAGGTATCGTTGAAAATTTTGTAGTTGTCGATATCAATCATGGCCAAGGAAAGTGGCGTACCTTGCTGAATTGAAAGCTGAAATTTACTGCGAAATGTGTTATCAAAGTAGGTGCGATTATGTGCGCTGGTCAAGCCGTCGTGCTGAATTTTATCTTCGAGTTCGCGCACTTTAATCATAGTGCGCATCGTGAGTAATTCTCTGGCTTTAGTCACGATGTTATTCAGGTGGATCGGATTCATGATGGTGATTTCGAACAACTCTTCTACATGATGTAAGTTGTTCTTCATGGTTTCCAGCACTTCTAAACACGCGTGTTCATCTAGACCCAGATAGATTTTGGCGACATAGATTAGCTCATCAATTTGTTCCTTTTTGTTTTGTGACAGGAAATAGTCGGCAATATATCCCGATACAGCAACACACTCATTGATGCCAGCATTAGGAGCATGTGGGGCAATATGGCTGTTTTGGCAAGCAACCGGTGCGTAAACGGGAAACTTCCAATATTCAAGTAGCGCAGCGCCTAACTCGTCGTGTCCTATGCCAAATGCCTGCTGTTCTGCTTTCAATAGGGTGTTGTGATCTTTTGCTTGCGAAAATATAGGCGGATATTCTTCAGGCATCAGTGCGTAAAAAGCAAGAATACCAATGTCTTGTAATAGTCCAGCAAGGAACAAATTATCCAGTATGTTATTTATCCCCAGTCGTTTTCCTAAAGTGCGACTTGCTAAAGCTGATGTAATAGAACGGCGCCAAAAGTTGTTGTTAATTACACCCAGTTTCTCTTTTGATTGTCTCATCAAGGAATCAGCCAATGAGAAAGATAAGGCTATGGTAATAATTCCGTACGTTCCCAGAATGTTAGTGGCTTGACTGATGTTGCTAACCGGGTACCTGGATTTGTATAGAGGAGAGTTGGCGGTTCTAATAATTTTGGCAGCAAGCGCTGGATCAAGCGAGATATAATGATTGATCTGTGTAAGA
Organism: Nitrosomonas stercoris; assembly: GCA_006742785.1. NCBI lineage: Bacteria > Pseudomonadati > Pseudomonadota > Betaproteobacteria > Nitrosomonadales > Nitrosomonadaceae > Nitrosomonas > Nitrosomonas stercoris. The sequence continues at coordinate 1,369,220 of AP019755.1, forward strand.
CTAGTATCTGCTTTACCAGCCAGGTCAATAATTCTAAGGGCAATAGAAGGAAGGCTAGGCAGGTTTGTACAAAACTGCAATTGCTCAAGCAAATTTTCTTTCATATTTCCATTCCGAAAACTGATAATAGCGTATGCTTACTTTTATTGTGAATGAGTAGAGAAAATAATTTTACTCAATATAATCCTGACGAAAGGTTGAATAAGAGTGATTAACCGAACCTATTTGTATCAGATGCTACGCACATTATCCCAAAATCATAACAGAAAATTTGTTTTCTATTTGAATTTACCTATGTCGCTTCGTTACATTTCTCGATCTATATTTTTTAGCAAAAACGAATAAAAACAGGAGTAAAACATGGATTTCGTAATCCAATCTGACAATCCCGAAAAATATCATGGTGATTGTATTGTGGTGGGGGTGTTTGAATCCCGTCAATTAACTGAGTCGGCAAAAATTTTAGATACAGCTAGTGGAGGGTATCTGACTAAGATACTCGAACAAGGTGACATGGATGGCAAGTTACATACAACCTTGTTGCTGCACGCGGTGCCGAATAGTCAAAGTGCACGCATATTACTTATCGGGTTGGGAAAACAGAAAGGCTATACCGAGAAAACGTTTCAGGCCGTGGTCCGTACGATTTTTAAAGCGTTGCATCAAACGGGAGCAAGAACAATCGGTCTGCCTGTAGCTGATTTAATTGTAAAAGATAAAAATATTGCCTGGGGAATGCTGCAATCGATTCTGGCTGCTGGAGAAAGTAGCTATCGCTTTGATCAGCTGAAAAGCAAGCGCGAATCATCGCAACCTCTTTTGGAGAAAATTGTTTTTCTAGTTAATGATAAATTTGTGGCAGCGAGCGCGGAAAATGTATTGCAGCAAGGAATAGCAATTACGCGTGGCATGCATGTCACAAAAGATTTAGGTAATCTTGCATCCAATATTTGCACCCCAACTTATTTGGCCGAGCGTGCGAGTGAAATGGCTAAAACCTACAACCTTAAACTAACCGTGCTGGAAGAAAAAGAGATGGAGACGTTGGGCATGGGTGCTTTGTTAGCCGTGGCGCGGGGTAGCCATCAACCGGCGAAACTAATCGTATTGGAATATCGCGGTCGGCAAGATACAGAAAAACCAGTGGTATTGGTTGGCAAGGGCGTAACTTTTGATACAGGTGGTATTTCCCTGAAGCCGTCTGCCGATATGGATGAGATGAAGTATGACATGGGGGGAGCGGCCAGTGTATTTGGCACGTTGACTGCTGTGGCGGAAATGCAGTTGCCTGTTAATGTAACCGGTATTGTTCCAACTACTGAGAATATGCCTGGTGGTAACGCAACCAAACCGGGTGATGTTGTGACCAGTTTATCCGGACAAACGATTGAAATATTGAATACCGATGCGGAAGGGCGATTAATTTTATGCGACGCACTAGCTTATGCTGAGCGTTACAACCCAGAAGTGGTCATTGATATTGCCACTCTGACGGGCGCTTGTGTTGTGGCGTTGGGCCATGTGGTCACTGGTTTGATGGGAACAGATGAGCCACTTATTCAAGCGTTATTACAGGCTGGTGAAGAAATCTCTGATCGCGCTTGGCAATTGCCATTAGGTGAAGAATATCAGGAATTACTTAAGAGTAACTTTGCCGATGTTGCAAATATCGGCGGACGTTGGGGCGGGGCTATTACCGCTGCTTGTTTTCTGTCACGCTTTACTAAAAAATACCGTTGGGCACATCTTGATATTGCAGGGACAGCCTGGAAATCAGGGAAAGAAAAAGGTGCGACCGGACGACCTGTGCCACTGTTAACTCAGTTTCTGATTAATCACAGCCAGTCCATTGATGGCTAAATTCGTTGATCGTTAGTAGCGGCAAATGGGTGTGACGCGCGTTGATTTTTATACCGGAGCAGCAGATAGCTTACTGGTTGCTTGCCGCTTGTGTACGAAAGTAGTGCAGCAGGAACTGAAGGCGGTAATTTATCTTCCTGATGCAGAGTGGATGGACCAGTTTGATAAACTGCTGTGGACATTTTCTGCAACCAGTTTTGTACCGCATTGTCGAGCAGATGATAAATTGGCAGCTATAACACCAATCATTCTGAGCGATCGACTGGAGATGTTGGCGGCTAATGAAACTGAGGTGTTGTTCAATTTAAGTACAGAAATCCCTGCAGGAATTGAACGTTTTACGCGAGTTGTCGAGATTGTGGATGAGGCAGAAAATAATAAACAACTCGCGCGTGAACGTTATCGGCATTATCAAGCGTCGGGAAGTGAAATTCGCCACCACCAAATTGGTTGAAAGATTAGCTAAAATAGAATAAACGTTGCGACCCCATTTTTATATTTTAAGTGTTTCTCTAAGCAGGAAGAAAAATCAGATGACTGATAATCAGCTCGATGTAACTGAGGATCAGGAGGATGCGGTTTTGCTTAATAAAGTGGATTCCATGTTGCATAAACATAGATTGGAGCAATGGTCTCTTATCTTGCGTGCGGATCAGCAAATTGAGCAGAGAACACCGATTTCGTCGGGTGTTTTGCAACAAGCTACAACCGCTATGAATGAATTATCGGAAGTTGCTACTGCGGAGAACAATGATAACGAAATTCCTGTTTTGACTGATCAAATTGCACTGACGATAGATGCATGGCCGGCGCAAACAGAAATTTCTGAATTGTTATATTTTGCTTTCGATGCAGCTTTAGAAGAAGCGCAAATTAGCCTTGATCCTGCCAAACGATTAACCTTTATTCGTGCCTTGAGAAAGCGTTTGCCTAAAAATATTTAATCCAGTTGGTGTTCGTTATAATAGCCGGCTTTATTGCATCGGTTTATTTTGTGTTGAATTATCATGCAACTTGCAAAAAGTTTTGATCCAAAAGAGATAGAAGATCATTGGTACGCAACCTGGGAGGCAGCAGGTTATTTCAGTCCATCTAAGCAAGAAAATGCCACTGCCTACTGTATTATGCTGCCCCCCCCTAATGTAACTGGTACATTGCATATGGGGCATGCTTTTCAGCACACGCTGATGGACGCACTGATTCGTTACCATCGCATGTTGGGTGACAATACTTTGTGGCAACCAGGTACAGATCATGCGGGTATTGCTACCCAAATTGTTGTGGAACGTCAACTAGATCAGGAAGGAAAAGATCGTCGCATGATGGGGCGAGAAAACTTTCTGGAACGCGTCTGGCAATGGAAGGAAAAATCAGGTTCTATTATCACCCAGCAAATGCGCCGTATGGGTGCTTCCTGTGATTGGTCACGCGAGCGTTTCACTATGGATGAAGTGCTTTCCCGTGCTGTGACCAAGGTATTTGTCCATTTATATCGAGAAGGACTGATTTATCGCGGTAAACGCCTGGTAAATTGGGATCCGGTGTTACAAACTGCAGTATCGGATCTGGAAGTTATCTCTACTGAGGAACAAGGATCACTGTGGCATATTCTGTATCCGTTTGAGCAACCAGCAGCTAATGGTGAGAAAGGATTAATTGTGGCTACTACCCGGCCAGAAACCATGCTGGGAGATATGGCGGTCGCAGTGCATCCAGAGGATACGCGTTATCAGCATTTGATTGGACAGCAGGTGCATTTGCCCTTGTCTGGTCGCACGATTCCGATTATTGCCGATGCTTATGTTGATCCGGCTTTTGGTACCGGTTGTGTAAAAATTACTCCTGCACATGATTTTAATGACTATCAAGTAGGGCAACGTCACCAGCTCACTCCACTTAATATTTTTACGCTGGATGGAAAAATCAACGACAATGCGCCCGCTGAATTTCAGGGCTTGGATCGATTTGTTGCTAGAAAGAAAGTGATTGCTGATTTGCAGATACAAGAGTTATTGGTTGAAACTCGCCCGCATAAACTGATGATTCCACGCGGCGATCGAACCAATACTGTCATTGAACCCATGCTGACTGATCAATGGTATGTGGCGATGGACGGTTTGGCCAAACAAGGATTGGCTGCAGTGCAGAGTGGCAAGGTGCGATTTGTGCCAGATAACTGGGCCCATGTTTACAATCAGTGGTTGGAGAATATTCAGGATTGGTGTATTTCGCGTCAGTTATGGTGGGGACACCGTATTCCAGCTTGGTATGATGAAGCGGGTAATGTAACGGTTGCACATGACCTGGCAGAAGCCCAGGCTCTCTCTGGCAAGGAAACGCTACGCCAAGATGAGGATGTCCTCGATACCTGGTTTTCTTCTGCCTTATGGCCTTTTTCTACACTGGGCTGGCCTGAACAAACTCCTGAACTTAAAACCTTCTTGCCTGGATCTGTGCTGATAACAGGCTTTGACATTATTTTCTTCTGGGTGGCACGTATGGTCATGATGTCACTACACTTTACGGGTGAAGTGCCCTTCCGGGAAGTGTATATCACCGGCTTGATCCGGGATGCGGAAGGCCAAAAAATGAGTAAATCCAAAGGGAATGTGCTGGATCCACTGGATTTGATTGATGGTATCACGCTGTCCGAACTAATTGAAAAACGCACAACGGGCTTGATGAATCCCAAGCAGGCATCTTCTATCGAGAAAACCACCCGCAAACAATTTTCACAAGGTATCCCAGCCTTTGGTACGGATGCATTGCGTTTTACTTTTGCTAGCCTGGCGTCTCACGGACGTGATATCAAATTTGATTTACAGCGCTGCGAGGGGTATCGCAATTTTTGCAATAAATTGTGGAACGCTACCCGTTTTGTGCTGATGAACTGCGAAGGTCAAGATACCGGGCTGGATGAAACATTGCCGCTGGATTTTTCGCAAGTTGATAAATGGATTGTAGGGCGCTTACAACAGACTGAACAAGAGATCGTACGAGCCTTTAACGACTACCGCTTTGATCTGGCCGCACGCGAAATGTATGAATTCATCTGGGATGAATATTGTGACTGGTATGTAGAGCTGGCAAAAGTACAGCTCAATACTGGAGGGGAAGCGCAACAGCGCGCCACTCGCCGTACGTTAGTGCGCGTGCTAGAGGCGGTGCTGAGATTGGCGCATCCGATTATCCCATTTATCACGGAAGAATTGTGGCAGGTGGTAGCACCGCTAGCAGGTAAAATCGGAGCTAGTATCATGTGCCAACCTTATCCGCAATCGGATCAATCACGTGTGGATGCGCAAGCAGCTGCGACGATACAGTTGTTCAAAGAAGTGGTGAATGCGTGCCGTGGATTGCGGGGTGAGATGAAGTTATCACCAGCTGAGCGCGTGCCGCTATTAATTGAGGGAAACCATGTCCAGTTAGCAGATTTTTCATCTCATTTGTGTGCATTAGCTAGATTGTCTGAAGTGACTTTCTTGCCAGATGGATTGCCAGATACAGATGCACCCGTTGCTGTGATCGACGATTGCAGATTAATGTTGAAAATTGAAATAGATGTCGCCCTTGAGCGGGAGCGGCTAGGTAAGGAAATAACGCGTCTGCAAGCTGAGGTCGATAAAGCGACTACGAAACTGGATAATCCTGATTTTGTCGAACGCGCGCCTGAAAAAATAGTTCAACAAGAAAGAGAACGATTAGCTGCATTTAATGCCACATTGAACAAGCTGCAAGAGCAGCTGCGTAAACTAGATTAACTGAGTCGCTACAGTTGTAAAAGTACGTGCGGTTGTGCTACACAAATTTTGTAATTGATTGATCAACTTTTTTGAGATTAGGCCTATTTAAACAATGACCAGACTGAAAAATGATACTTTTATTCGCGCACTGTTAAGACAACCTGTGGACTATACGCCTATCTGGATAATGCGCCAGGCTGGCCGTTATTTGCCGGAATACAATCAAACCCGTGCTCGTGCGGGTGATTTTCTCTCGCTATGCAAGAACACAGAACTGGCAACAGAAGTGACTTTGCAACCATTGGAAAGATTTTCACTGGACGCCGCCATTTTGTTTTCTGATATTTTGACCATTCCAGATGCAATGGGATTGGGATTGTATTTTGCAGCAGGAGAAGGCCCTCGTTTTGAGCGCCCATTGCGTGAGGAAGCAGCGATTCGCTCGCTCATCGTGCCCGATCCGAACACGCATCTGCGCTATGTCATGGATGCTGTGACTTCTATTCGTAAAGCGCTGGATAATCGAGTGCCATTAATTGGCTTTTCTGGTAGCCCGTTTACCTTGGCTTGCTATATGGTGGAAGGAGCAAGCAGCAAGGATTACCATCAGATCAAAACCATGTTGTATGCACGCCCAGATCTACTGCATCATATTCTGGATATAACGACACAAGCGGTTATTGCTTATTTAAATGCTCAAATTGAGGCTGGTGCCCAAGCTGTGATGATTTTTGACAGCTGGGGAGGTGTGCTTTCTTATGCTGCTTATCAGGAATTTTCTCTGCGTTATATGCAGCAGATTCTGGCTGGATTGAAGCGAGAGCATGATGGTGAACGCGTTCCGAGTATTGTGTTTACCAAGGGAGGAGGGCTGTGGCTGGAGTTGATTGCTGAGAGTGGTTGTGATGCGGTTGGGTTAGATTGGACAGTGGATATTGGTGAGGCACGCCGCCGTATACAAGATAAAGTGACGCTACAAGGTAATCTGGATCCGGCCGTGTTATTTTCCTCTCCCGAAACCATCGCTGCTGAAGCAGAGAAAATATTAGCCAGTTATGGTCATGGTCATGGTCATGTATTTAATCTGGGGCACGGCATATCTCAGTTTACACCGCCAGAAAATGTAAAGGCATTGGTCGATGCGGTGCACGCGCAAAGCGCACGCTATCATCAAGCCTAATAGTTATTGTTATGAGCGGCGGGTTATCAATGCATGGTAACCCGTGGTCTTACTGGTAGCTAATTAGTGTCTGTGCTGTTTCAGTAGCCAGACATTTTCCTTGGCTGGGCATATTTCTTTCAACCCTCCTGCTACATCCACACTTTCCAGTAGTTGTAGTTCATAGTTGGCGGCATAGTGTTGTTTGATTTCTGTGGCGCTGATTGAAAACGGTGGTCCTTCCAATAAAGCTTGGTCATATTCAAAGCAAATGAGAAGTTGCGGTGCAACATGCGTAATGGTGATCAAATGAGCGCTATATTGTGTACGCATAGCCTTGGGTAGCGCTACCAAAGCAGCTCGATCATAGATGGCATCGACTGAATCAAGCATGCCAGCAGTTAAATCAAATAAATTTCCTACGAAGATATCGATGTTTTCTGCTTGGTAATGCCACATTCCCTGATTTTCAGTGACATGCGGTTCTATGCCTAAGTTGATAAACAGTTGTCTGATGGCCATTTCACTTAACTCCACCCCAACGACGCGGTAGTTGTTTGCAAGAAACCAGCCGATATCAAGTGTTTTGCCACATAATGGTAAAAAGATACGGCTGTTTTTTGCTAAATTCAGCGCATTAAAGTGGTTGATTAATAGCGGGTTGACTGTGGAGCGGTGAAAGCCAATTTCGTTGCGCTCCCATTTTTGATGCCAAAATTTAGCGTCCATAATAAGTAAATTTTGCTAGAGAATTTCTGAAGAACTCTAATCAGTATCTCATTGATGCTTGATAAGTAGTGATCGTATCGGTAGTAAATAGCAAATAGTTTGCGCGATCAGGTCTTTTATAGTGCTGCCGCATCTGTATTTGCCTTGACGATATAACGGCTAGGAATGGCGATGCGATTCCAAGTGTTGATAACAATAGCCAACCATTCAATGGCAGCAATTTCTGCTTGAGTAAGATTCTCCGCAGCTTGTTCGTAGGTTGCATCTGGTAATTGACTTTCGGAGATTAAGGTAATGGCTTCCACAAGTTCTAACGCGGCACGTTCTTTTAAATTGAAGTATTCAGTTTCTTTCCAGGCAGCAAGAACCGCGACACGATCACTGGATTCTCCGCTAGCTAAAGCATCCCGTGTATGTTGTCTCACACAAAAAGCACATTGGTTAATTTGAGATGCGCGTAAGCGTAAAAGATGTGCAAAGCCCTCAGCAATATCAGCATTAGCTAGCGCCTCGGTAGAGAGTTGATCAAGCTTAACAACCGCTTGATACAAAGCAGGTAAAGATTTGCCGAGATGGACTCTGTTTGTCATGTGACTATTGTTAAACGGAAATGTTGTTAGCTGGTTGGCAACTGTATGGTTTGATGCGGATATTCAAGTGCGACTAAATCAGATGCTTCTGCTAATAGGAATTGCTTGAATGCACTGGATATTTTAGAGAGGCGTTTATTTTTTTGATGCACAATATTCCAGTGTCGTATGATCGGAAAGCCCTCGACATCAAGAATGCTGAGCCGTTTGGCCTCAAGCTCTAACCTGATAGTGTGTAACGACATGATGCCTAACCCCATACCGGCCTGTATAGCCTGTTTGATAGCTTCGGCTGTGTCAGCTTCCATACCTTTACGGATGTTGATCTCGTTACGCGAAAAAAAACGCTCCATTGCGCCTCTGGTTCCGGAACCAGGTTCTCTGATAAGGAAAATTTCTTGCTCCAGGCGCTCAACCGGAATTTTTTTCTGATTACAAAGCGCATGTTCAGGTGGAGAAACCACGACTAGTGGGTTGACCATAAACGATTCAGCCGTAATGTTTAACCCTTCCGGAGGTTGTCCCATGATAGCCAATTCCATCATGTTGTCTGCGAGTTGTTTAAGCACGTTTTTGCGGTTGGATACATGCAGGCTAATCGTGATACCTGGGTAGCGCTGACTGAATTTAGCCAGGAGGTTGGGGGCAAAGTAATTGGCTGTACTTACAACGGAAACACTTAGTTTTCCTCGTTCCAAGCCTTTTAATTCATCGAGTGCCAGCTCCATATCATTTAACTGCTGCGTGATAGCGCGGCTGTAATGAAACAGCTCTTTGCCTGCTTCTGTCAGATAAACACGCTTGCCTACTTGCTCAAATAGCGGTATTTCAACTATTTCCTCAAGACGTTTGATCTGGATGGAAACCGCAGGCTGGGTGAGATGGAGTTCTTCTGCAGCATGGGTAAAGTTGAGCAATCGTGCAACAGCTTCGAAGATTTTGAGTTGGTGTAATGTGACGTGCAGCATGTTGGAGATGAAAGGATGAATAATTGTTATCATAAACTATTGTTTATGATAACAATTAGAATTATTAATTTTATTTTATGGTTTATACCATGATATAGTTTCTCTCGCAGTTTAGATTAATTTTTGTTAATGCTGTATGTCCATCATGGTTTCAATTGATGGATACATTTTACAAGGAGATTGTAGAAATGGCAGTTAAAAAATACGATGCTGGTGTTAAAGAGTATCGATCAACCTATTGGGAGCCAGATTACAATGTTCAAGACACGGACATTCTGGCTTGTTTTAAAATCATTCCACAACCTGGTGTAGATAGAGAAGAAGCCGCTGCTGCTGTAGCTGCTGAATCCTCAACCGGAACATGGACAACAGTTTGGACAGATTTGTTAACCGACCTGGATTACTACAAAGGTCGTGCATACAAAATTGAAGACGTTCCAGGCGATGACAGCAGTTTCTATGCTTTCATTGCTTATCCAATTGATCTGTTTGAAGAAGGCTCTGTCGTTAACGTACTGACTTCATTAACAGGTAACGTTTTTGGTTTCAAGGCAGTTCGTCAGTTGCGTCTTGAAGACGTTCGCTTCCCGATCGCCTTTGTGAAAACCTGTGGCGGCCCTCCCCACGGTATTCAGGTTGAGCGCGATTTGCTGAATAAATATGGTCGTCCATACTTGGGCTGCACGATTAAACCTAAATTAGGTTTATCAGCTAAAAACTATGGTCGTGCTGTTTATGAATGTCTGCGCGGCGGTCTTGACTTCACCAAAGATGATGAGAACGTGAACAGCCAACCATTCATGAGATGGCGTCAACGTTTTGATTTTGTGATGGAGGCTATTCACAAAGCAGAACGCGAAACCGGTGAGCGTAAAGGTCACTATCTGAACGTGACTGCTCCTACCCCTGAAGAAATGTATAAACGTGCTGAGTACGCTAAAGAATTGGGCGCACCTATTATTATGCACGACTACATTGCTGGAGGTTTCTGTGCCAACGCTGGCTTGGCTAACTGGTGTCGTAATAACGGTATTTTGTTACACATTCACCGTGCTATGCACGCTGTGATTGACCGTAACCCACACCATGGTATCCATTTCCGTGTTCTAGCTAAGTTACTGCGTCTGTCAGGTGGTGACCATCTGCATTCCGGTACCGTAGTTGGAAAACTGGAAGGTGACCGTGAAGCAACATTAGGTTGGATCGACCTGATGCGTGACAAATTCGTTAAAGAAGATCGTTCACGCGGTATTATGTTCGACCAAGATTGGGGTTCTATGCCTGGTGTGGTGCCCGTTGCTTCAGGTGGTATTCACGTTTGGCACATGCCTGCTCTAGTAACCATTTTTGGTGACGATTCATGTCTCCAGTTTGGTGGTGGTACCTTAGGTCACCCATGGGGTAACGCTGCTGGTGCTGCTGCTAACCGTGTTGCGGTTGAAGCATGTGTTGAAGCACGTAACGAAGGTGTTGAGTTGGAGAAAAATGGTAAGGAAATTCTTACCACTGCTGCTAAAAACTCTCCAGAACTCAAGATCGCCATGGAAACATGGAAAGAAATCAAGTTCGAGTTCGATACAGTGGATAAGCTGGACGTAGCTCACAGATAATTTAGTCACCCTTCCCGTACAGTTTCTTGTACGGGGAATGCGATCACTCATATGGAGTTAATGTATGTCTGAAGTAATTGATTATAAGAGCCGTTTATCTGATCCGGCGAGTCGTAAATTTGGTACATTTTCTTATCTGCCAGTAATGGATAAGGAACAAGTCAGAAAACAGGTTCAATACATTGTGAGCAAAGGCTGGAATCCAGCAATTGAGCATACCGAGCCTGAGTATTTGATGAGTAATTATTGGTATATGTGGAAATTACCAATGTTTGGGGAAACAGATGTTGACCGTGTTCTTGCTGAAGCAGAAGCCTGTCATAAAGCGAACCCGAATAATCATGTGCGTGTAGTTGGTTATAATAACTTCAACCAAAGCCAAGGAACCTCGATGGTAGTTTATCGTGGAAAAACGGTTTGATAATCAATCTGAGTACGCAGTAAGGGTTTCTGAATAAAAACCCTCCGTTACTGCAAGGTAGCGGAGGGTTTTTTTATCTACATATAGTTATATTTTCAAAGCTGGAGAAAAAATGAGCGACGTTATCAAGCAATATCTTGTAAAAGATGAGCCATATTATCGCCCGGTTGCAGATGAGGTGGCTTTATACGAAGCGGCTTATTCTGTTCGTATGCCGATGATGTTGAAGGGGCCTACCGGATGTGGAAAAACTCGTTTTGTGGAATACATGGCCTGGAAATTAGGCAAGCCACTCATTACTGTCGCCTGTAATGAGGATATGACTGCTTCGGATCTAGTTGGGCGTTTTTTGCTTGATGCACAAGGCACTCATTGGCAAGACGGACCATTGACCACTGCGGCACGTCATGGTGCTATTTGTTATCTGGATGAGGTGGTTGAGGCGCGGCAGGATACTACTGTTGTGATTCACCCGTTGACTGATAATCGTAGAGTGTTGCCGCTTGAGAAAAAAGGGGAGTTGGTTAATGCGCATCCTGATTTTCAGCTGGTGATTTCATACAACCCGGGTTATCAGAGTTTAATGAAGGATTTGAAGCAATCAACCAAACAACGTTTTGGTGCATTGGATTTTAATTATCCTGAAAGCAAAATTGAAACAGAAATTGTGTCACACGAAACAGAGGTGGATCCTGCTACTGCTGGCAAACTAGTTTCAATTGCAGAGCGGGCGCGTAACTTGAAGGGACATGGGTTAGATGAAGGAATTTCAACTCGTATGCTGATTTATGCCGGCAATCTGATTGCCAAAGGGGTAAACGTACATGCAGCTTGCCGTATGGCGTTGGTTCGTCCGATTACGGATGATCCAGATATGCGTGATGCGTTGGATGCAGCTGTTGTAACATTTTTTGAAAAGTAATAAGTAATATCTGATATCAACTTCCTTCAAGGTACATCATGAGTGTAAATCTGGCAGATTACGAAGAACAACTGGAATCTTTAGAGGCTGAATCTAGGTCGTTACTCGAAAATACCTGGCAAGATGCGGTGCGAGTATTTTCGCCACGTGGCATAGATAATTATCTGAAAGGGGCTTCTGCTTTACAAAGGCTGGGACGCGGACGTGAACTGGCTGATGCCTGGATCAATAGCGTTCCTCGCGTAGCAAGGGAGATCGGGGATGATGTGGTGAGTGATCTGGCCACTTCCTGCTTGAAACTGGCGTCTAAAACCTCTGGTTCAGTAATAGAGATGATTATTGTAACGTCAGTTACAGCGGCAAACAGATTGAGTGATCCGGATTTGTTTCGTAGTTATCTGCAGTTTCTGAATACGCTGATTGCGCAAGCACCGCGAGGTATTCGTCCTATGCTGGATAATCTGGACGTACTGTTCAATCAGTTAACACTGGGTGGATTGCGGCGCTGGGCCATGTGGGGGGCACATGCTCACCGCACTAACTATGAAGCACAAATTCAGTATTTCGGCTTGCGCTCTACTGAATCCCAGGCGGTGCTGCAGCAAGAGCGTAAAGGAACACTGTTTGTTGATATTCAGCGACGTATCAATATTTATTTGCGTGCTTTGTGGGGCCGTGATTTTTACATGCGTCCGACATCAGGTGATTTTGAGAATCGGGAGGGGTATCGCCCGTTTATTGAGGATTACATGATTCACTTGCCGGATGCTTATGATGCACATAATGATGTACCTGCCAGTGAGATTTATCGGGCTGCAGCTGCGCATGCAGCAGCACATCTTGTTGAAACCAAACATCCCATTTCCGCAGAATCGCTCAATCCACTACAGATGGCTGTTATTTCTGTTATTGAGGATGCACGTGTGGAAGCGCTTTCCATTCGACGTTTTCCCGGGTTAAGACGTATCTGGTCATCGTTACATACGGCTACCCCCGAATTGAACACAACCATTGGAGATTATTTGAATCGTCTTGCCCATGCTTTGATTGATCCTGGTTATCGAGATACGGATGAGTGGGTGATTCAAGGGCGATTACTGTTTTATCGGGTACAAGATCGTTTGAATGATAATCAAATTTGTTGGGATATCGGTGTACAGCTTGCGCATGAAATTATGGCCAAAAAGATCCCTTTCCATCCGCGTACTGACGTGTTGATTGCTCCTTACCTGGACGATAATCGCTATTTCTGGGAGTTTGAAGAATTTGATTTTGAGCGTTCCATTGCTGCTGGTTATGAACCTCCTCAACAGGTACGTAAACATGTAAGTGTGATGGAGTTTATTAATGAGCTGGATGTTGAATTCGCGGGTGATGATGCTCAGGAAATATGGGTGTTGGGCACAGAACTCTTTCCTTATGAAGACTACGGTGTTTCCTACAATACTCTGGAAGGAAAAGAGCCGGTTGCCTCTCCGATTCATTATTCAGAGTGGGATTACCAGATTCAGCTGGAGCGCCCTTCATGGGCTACTGTGCAAGAGAAACGGGCCAAGCCAGGGGATATTCAAGTCATTGATGATATTGCCTCCCACTATAAAAAAGAGATTCATCGTATGAAATTCTTGCTAGATGCAATGCAGCCGCAAGGGGTGCAGCGTATTCGCAAGCTGGAAGATGGTGATGAAATTGATATCAATGCAGCTATCTCCTCATTTATTGATATTCGCATGGGACTCTATCCCGATCCTCGTGTCATGATGCGTGCTGTACGTAAAGTGCGCGATATATCTGTGCTGGTACTATTAGATTTATCTGAATCGACCAATGATAAAGTGGGAGGGTACGATTACACCGTGCTGGATTTAACGCGTCAGGCAACGGTGTTACTGGCAGACGCGATTAATCGTGTCGGTGATCCATTTGCCATTCATGGCTTTTGTTCAGATGGTCGGCATGATGTGCAATATTATCGTTTCAAAGATTTTGATCAGCCTTATGATGATATTCCCAAGATGCGAATTGCTGGTATGGAAGGTCAATTATCTACTCGCATGGGAACCGCCATACGCCATGCAAACCACTTCTTGAAAATGCAGCATTCTGCCAAAAAGCTGTTGTTGGTGATAACGGATGGTGCACCGGCTGATGTAGATGTGCGCGACCCACAATATTTGCGCTACGATACCAAGAAAGCGGTCGAAGAAGCTACCCGTTCAGGTGTGTCAACCTTTTGTATGAGTCTTGATCCACATGCGGATCAATATGTGTCACGGATATTTGGCATGCGTAACTATATGGTGGTGGATCATGTAATGCGATTGCCAGAGAAATTGCCACTGTTATATGCAGGATTGACTCGTTAATCTAATAGAGGATAATTTTTATGAGTGAACAAATTTACTCGGGCATAGATCAAGATATGGCAGGAGGATTAACGCCTCTTGGGCGCATGGTGATTGATGCTTGGGTGTTTGGAATACTATCTGAAGATGAAACATGTACGGGTTGGGATATGTCTCGTATGCAATTACTTTATGAGGAAGTATATGCAGCATGGGAACCTTATTCTCATCTTCCCAGTCTATTACCACCAGAATTGCGGCAGCGTCATACTACTTTATATGATCAGAGGATTGCCATTGCTAGGGAAAGTGGTTGGGATACCGATCTGAGTGATGAATCCTGATCTATAGCGACAGGTGATCTACGCGTTGATCTTGAACAGGTAGCGTGATTGTTGGGCAACCTTGATTGTTTTAAAGCGATTAAGTATCTGACCAAATTGTGCGATTCTTTGTTCGATTTGCGTTACTGAAATATCAGGGAAGCGATGATTATGGTACGCAAGCCGGTTTGGTCCGGGGCGGCGCATATAGAGCTGAGTTAATGTCGCTTTGAGATTGGAGAGTGTCCAACCTGTCAGGTATTTGGGAAAAGAGCTAGCAGGTGGTTGTGATTGGTTATAGCCGTTAGCTTCCAGCACATCTACAATACGTTCACACGCCAAGCGATCTTGTTGTGCGGTTAAATAATAGTCAATCAGTTGCTTGCGCTCTTCTCCGTCTGCAGCGCCCAGTTTTCCATCTAAAATTTGAGAGAGAGTATCAGCCAGTTCGTCAAAATTGAAGGATTGATAGCTGAGTTTAGTCGGTAATCCCTGAAAATCGTAGTCGTAATATTCATTGAAACAGTTGAGATAAGAAATAGCTGGTACACCGAGCGCGTAGGCTTCCAAACCGGTTGTACAACCGTTGTGTATCATGGTTTTTGAGGCTAATAACCAAGGCACAACGTTGCCTTGGTTGATCACTTTGACACGCTTACACTGAGCAGCAATATCGTGGTAAATCTGCTGATTTTCACTGGGATGAGGACGGACTACGATCGTTACATCAGGAAAAGCACGCTCCAATGCAGGTATTAACCGTGTGAAGCTTTCCATAATAGCTTTTTTATGATGCCATAGCCCTTCAGCGAATTCATCGCTCATACCTATGCCACCTTGTCCACGACGATCAGTTTTTTCTCCTTCTTTGGTTGGGATAAAAAGACCAACACTAGGAATGAACGGATTAACATTGGTGAAATTGGTATTAATCAGAATAAAATCACCGTAGGTTTTACGTAGCTGCTTCACTTCTTCAGAGAAAAGGGTGTGCATTTCCGGACGCAACATATCTCCGCGTGGATTGCCAGTAATGTGGATTGGAAAATTTTCGGGAAGATGAGGATATTGTTTGATCAATTCGTAGTTTTCCTGCCCCCAGACGAAGAAATGAGATACGTTTTTCATGGTGATGGGGGAAAGGCGCAGTGAATAGTAGGTATCAGCTGGCGGGTGTACCAAGGCTTCTTCTTCCCAGGCGATGATTTCATGCCCTAGCATACGCAAGATGCGAAACATGGAATTACTCAGCCTGCGCATACTTTTTGCAAGATAAAGGCCGCGCGGTAGCGAAGCCGCTGCAAAGTGAACATAGGCACGCGAGCCAATAATAACTGGGAAGCCACGCTCAGCGGCTATACAGGAGAGAAGCAATTTTGCATCCAGCTCCCGCACCTGGTTTTCAACGGGAATGATAAGAGTTGACGCCGCAGAAGCCATGCTTTGAAATTTTGGTTAAAGAGTCGATTTATTAAGTTAGATCAATATCTTGCTTTTGTGATTATATTCTGGTTGATATAGCCGTACATAGTAAGCTCTATCTATACAATGTGCTTATTATTTTCGCAATCAGTACAAAGCCAAAGCTGCCAAAGTTTGAGATTGTTTGAGCTGACTCAATGCTTTTAACGATTATTGTGTAGTATCAGTAGCAGACTTGGATTTAAATTTAATCACTTTAGCGGGTTGATGCGGTGCTTGTTTTTCCATCATGGCATATAAAGCCAGTGGAAATTCTCTTTGTAAACGCCGCATCACCGCTGCTTGATTTTCCTTATAGTAAACGGCCTCGTACTCAATTGGATCATCAAGTGATTCACGTTTTTGTGAACGAAAGTTCTGCCAGGCGATATCAACCCAGCATTTACGCCCTCCATCAACGAATACGAATTCTTCCCGATCAATAATAGCCAGATATTGCATGTTTCGAATGGGCACAAACAGGCTTTTCGCGTCACAGCGAGAAAATAGTTGTACGGCCAGGTTATAGGTAGTCGCGGGTAATGTTCGCTTTTCTCGTTTGATTTCCGGGTCACGGTAACAAGTAATTTCCATATTGAATATCCTTAAATTAAATGGCGCAATCATCGTTGCTGAATACGATGTATTCAATCAAGGGCACTTTACTGAGAACCTGTTCAATATTTCGTTAAAGAATGTCTTACAACATTAAAATTGAACTGGCGCTAAGAGTTAATTTATGGAAAATTATAATGACGTGACGCATTGCCTATATTCATCAAGCAGTACGTGTTTTATTCCGTTAAATATTTCGATGTACCCTGAACTAACAATAATGTAGTGGCAACTATAAATTTCTTGGTGAAGCTCTGAAAAACTACCTGATTGCTATTTTCTACATTAAGAATTAATTTGAAAATACGTTCACTATGTGTAGATACTGCTTTTTAGTTAATTTTCGCTTTAAATTGACTGCTTGAGGATGTTTTCAGAAATTCACCTTGAAAAGATTGTATCGCGATTCCGGTTGAGGGGGAAATGCTGAATTTTCATCCGCTTGGTCGGGGTGAGAGGATTTGAACCTCCGGCTCCTGCGTCCCGAACGCAGTACTCTACCAGGCTGAGCTACACCCCGTGGAAAAAATGGTTTGATAAGTTTAGATAAAATCTGCTATGAATATCGTGTGTGTGCTTATTGCCAGCTAGTAATTTCTTGTGACAGCAAATTCAGCCAATTCAAGCAAGCATTGTTTATAGGTGGAATCGTGCAATATAGTTATTGCTGCAATAGCTTTATCTGCCTCTTTGCGGGCACATTGCTTGGTATAGTCTAGTGCTCCAGTTTGCTGGATAGCTTTGAGTACCGGCTCAAAACCATCTTCTCCTCCTGATTCAATGGCATGACGAATCACCTGTATTTGTTCTGGCGTGCCTGCACGCATCGCGAAAATAAGTGGCAACGTTGGCTTGCCTTCTGCCAAATCATCTCCCAGATTTTTGCCGGTTTCGTGGTCATCCCCTGAATAATCCAGCAAATCGTCAACCAGCTGAAATGCGGTACCCAGATGTATGCCATAGGCAGCCAGCGCTTCTTCTTCAGCAGTTGTAGCTTTACCCAGTATGGCTCCCAGTCGACCAGCTGCTTCAAACAGCTTGGCGGTTTTGAAACGAATCACTTGCAAGTAGTTTTCTTCGTCTACGTCTGGATCACGACAGTTAAGCAATTGCTGCACTTCACCTTCAGTAATGGTGTTGGTTGCATCTGCCAACACTTCCATAACACGCAGATCGCTTACTTCTACCATCATCTGAAAAGAACGGGAATACAGAAAATCACCCACCAGTACACTGGCAGCATTACCAAACAGGGCATTAGCTGTGGCTTGGTTGCGACGTTGCTGGGATTCATCAACGACATCATCATGCAATAAGGTGGCGGTATGAATAAATTCGACCACTGCTGCTAGAACGTGATGGTGTGATCCTTGGTAAGCGAATTGTTTTGCAGCTAGGATAACCAGGGCTGGCCGTAGTCTTTTTCCGCCACTGTGAATGATATATTCAATAATTTGTCGAATGAGGTCGACTTGAGAGTGAAGTTTTTTCCTAATGACGTTATCGACCTCGCCCATGTCCGGGGCGATAACGCTTCTGATTGACTCAATTGACACAATGGCTCCCTGAAGAAACTGCTATGGTAGAAATGTCTCTGCCCAAGTGTCAAGGATTCTTGTTGGCAGAATGGTGAAGAGGTATATCATACAATGTATTACTAGATAGAACTTCCATTGATTGAGGCTGTATAACTTCCGTTATAATTAACGATTAATTTTGAATTGGTGTCATCAGGATATTTTTCATGCAACTTTTTGCTTTTGGTGTTAACCATCATACAGCACCTTTAGACATACGCGAGCACGTCGCTTTTTCAGAAGAATCGATGCGCTGTGCGTTGCAAGAACTGGTTAATCATCAGTTGGTTAAGGAGGCGGCGATTGTTTCGACATGTAACCGCACCGAAATATATTGTAATACTGACGCGCCTGATAAAGCAGTAGGCTGGTTAGCAGATTTTCATCAGCTGCGCTCGGATGATCTGGAACCTTACTTATACAAATTGCTGAAAGAGCAGGCGGTCAAACATGTGTTTCGTGTCGCGAGTGGCCTGGATTCCATGGTGCTGGGTGAAACCCAGATTCTGGGGCAGATCAAAGATGCGGTGAAATCGGCGCAAGAAGCTGGAACATTGGGATTGTTATTGCATAAAATGTTTCAGCGAACTTTTTTTGTTGCCAAGGAAGTGCGGACTTCGACTGAAATCGGTGCATGCTCAATTTCAATGGCTGCAGCGGCTGCTCGTCTGGCCGAGAGAATATTTGGTGATATCAGCGAACAAAAGGTGTTGTTTATTGGTGCCGGTGAAATGATTGAACTGTGTGCTGCCCATTTTGCGGCCAGACACCCAGCGCATGTGACGGTTGCAAATCGTACTGTAGAGCGTGCTGAAGTACTGGCGCGTCGTTTCAATGCACATCCTATTTCCTTGCGTGAGCTGCCTGATCAGTTGGCGCTGCATGATATCGTGATTACCTCAACGGCGAGCCCTTTGCCGATATTGGGCAAGGGATTATTAGAGCGAGCAGTTAAGCTGCGTAAACATCGCCCAATTTTTATTGTTGACCTAGCAGTGCCACGAGACGTTGAGCCAGAAGTAGCTGAATTAGACGATGTGTTTTTGTATTACGTAGATGATTTGGCAGATATCGTTAAGGAAGGACTGGATAATCGTCAAGGAGCGGTGACTCAGGCTGAAATTATTATTGATTCAAATGTGACTGATTTTATGCATTGGGTTGCTACGCGGGAGGCAGTACCAACAATTTGTGCGTTGCGTAATCAGGCAGAACAATTTCGTCAGTATGAGCTTAATCGTGCCCGTAAATTATTGGCAAAAGGCGAAGATCCTACTCAAGTGCTCGAATCTTTTAGCAGAGGGTTGACCAATAAGTTTCTGCATTCTCCTTCAGTGGTGCTGAATCGGGCTATTGATGGCGAGCGTGAGCAGCTGATTGATTTTATTAACCAGTTATATCAGCTACATCGCTCGCAATGAATCAAGGAATTATCAATCAGCTCGTCCGATTGAGTGTGCGCCTGGAAGAGCTGGATCAGCTGCTAAGTAATGAGAACGTGACAGCTGATCTGGATAACTACCGCAAAATTTCTCGTGAGCGATCGGAAATCGAGCCTATTACTGAGCTGTATCATACGTATCAACAAATTGAGCAAGATATGATCACAGCCAGAGAAATGAGTGTTGATCCAGAATTTCGGGAATTTGCTGCCGCCGAAATTGAGGCGGATGAGCAAAAATTAGCAGTTGTTGAAACAGAAATACTGAAATTATTGTTGCCGAAAGATCCAAATGACGAACGCAATATTTTTCTGGAAATTCGTGCTGGCACTGGCGGGGATGAATCAGCTTTGTTTGCGGGTGATTTGTTTCGTATGTACAGCCGCTATGCCGAACGGGAAGGATGGCGAGTAGAAGTAGTTTCACAAAGCCCATCTGAAGTGGGAGGATACAAAGAGATTATTGCCAGGATTATTGGTCGTGGCGCTTATTCCAGGCTCAAATTTGAATCAGGCGCCCACCGGGTTCAGCGTGTTCCGGTGACAGAGACGCAAGGGCGGGTACATACTTCGACTTGTACTGTTGCGGTGTTGCCCGAGGTCGATGAAATCTCCGATATAGATTTGAATCCGGCTGATTTAAGGATTGATACCTTTCGTGCTTCCGGAGCGGGGGGGCAGCATATCAATAAAACAGATTCAGCTGTACGCATTACCCATTTGCCAACTGGTATTGTTGCTGAGTGTCAAGAAGGGCGCTCACAGCACAAGAATAAGGCGCAAGCAATGAGCGTATTGATAGCTCGTATTCTTGATAAGCAAGTGAGTGAGCAGCAAGCGGAACAGGCGGCCGCTCGTAAATCCTTGGTGGGAAGTGGCGAACGTTCGGAGCGAATTCGTACCTATAACTTTCCACAGGGCAGAGTGACAGATCATAGAGTGAATCTCACGCTCTATAAAATAGAGCAGATCATGGATGGAGAATTAGAGGAGATTTGCTCTGCCTTGGCGACTGAGCATCAAGCTGCACAGTTAGCTGACATGATTGAAAATTAATAGTCAAGCCACCTTCTTTGACGCAAAATTTTCTGAAATCGCCCATTACCATTCGTGAGCTATTACGTAGTGCAGAACTACTTGTCAGCAGAATAGATGCACGTTTTTTGCTGCAAAGTGTACTGAATGTGGAAGCTGCTTTTTTGATTGCGCATGCGGATTTGCTACTGGGAACGGAACAAATCAGACGTTTTCAGCAATTGCTGGCAAGGCGCATTGAAGGTGAACCAGTTGCCTATTTAACTGGAGAAAAAGGATTTTACGACCTTGTTTTTGAGGTCACGCCTGATGTTCTAGTGCCACGTCCAGAAACAGAATTACTGGTGGAAATCGCGTTATCTAAAATTCCGTTGGGTCAGCAGTGTAATATTCTTGATTTGGGCACAGGCAGTGGTGCAATCGCCGTTACAATAGCCAAACATCGTCCGGATGCTCAAGTGACTGCGGTTGATATTTCTTCGGCGGCATTAGTGGTAGCACGCAAAAATGCCGAGAAATATGCCATAAAAAATATAGCATTTGTTGAAGCTGATTGGTTTTCAGGCTTTAGTAGTGAAAAATTTGCCGTTATTGTGGCCAATCCACCTTACATTACGTTAGGAGATCCGCATCTTGAAGAGGATGGTTTGCGTTTTGAACCTTTTATTGCGCTAACTGCTCAAGAGAATGGTTTGGAATGTATTTGCAAGATCATTATTCAGGCACCGGATTATTTGGAGAATGCAGGCTGGTTAATGCTGGAACATGGATATGATCAAGCAAGTGTCTGCCAGGAATTATTGGATAGGACCGATTTTCTCTCTATATTTACGCAATCTGATCTCGCTGGAATAGATCGAGTAACAGGGGGACAATATAGGCCATTAAAAGGAGCCAAATAAATATTATAGTGTGTGTATTATTCTGGTTAAAATTTGAAAGGATAGATTTTTAACGGGTGCTCGTATTAGTTTATTCCGCTAAAAATGTTGGTTGATTAGAAACAAGTAGCTACTTTATCGATTTGTAGAGGAGATGAAAAATGGATGTTACTGATTCTATTGAGGAACAAGTAGCAACACACCCAATCGTTTTGTATATGAAAGGTACACCACAACAACCGCTATGTGGTTTTTCTGCGCATGCTGTACAGATATTAGGAGCATGTGGTGTTGAGGATTTTCTGGCGGTGAATGTGCTGGATGATCCCGAAATAAGGCAAGGTATCAAGGATTACTCAAACTGGCCTACGATTCCTCAGTTGTATGTGAATGGAGAGTTTGTTGGTGGGGCAGATATCATGAACGAGATGTTCCAAAATGGTGAGTTGAAACAATTGCTCGAGAAATAAATTTTTGTATATTAAAGAACCTCTGAAGATATTAGCAAAGTGCTTCGCTCAATTCTGATATGGAAATAGGACGTAAAAGATTGTTTTTCAGAGGTTCCTCAGTTTATTGCGGAAGCAATAACCCAGTAGCGTGCGAATTTACCCAGTGCGATAAAAAAAGTTGCCGCTAGCCAATTCATCCGCAACCATCCGGCTGCGACGCATAGTACATCACCTATAAGTGGCAGCCAGGATAGAAATAATATGGGAGCTCCATGTTGGCGTGTCCAGCGGAGCCCATGCATATAACGTCCTAGTTTCTTTGACAAAGCTTGCTCATCAGGCAGCAAGCGTCCAATGATATAAGAACTTAACCCTCCCAACGTGTTGCCGATTGTGGCGACATTGAGTGCTGGCCAGAATAAATCAGGATGAGCGATTAGTACACCTATCAGTACTGCTTCTGATCCTCCTGGCAATAGCGTTGCTGCAAGAAAACTGCTCGTGAAAAGAGCGAGCAAACTAGCGCTTTCATCCATATTAGGAATGTATATCTTTTGACAAATGAGTAAAAATGCAGGTGCTGAGTGTATCAACTAAGAATAGCTTGATGTTAAGCGTAGTTTAACATCAAGATAATTGCATCTCTCACAATAAGGAAAGAGAAAAATGCAATGAAGTGGCTGATTCAGCGTATTATTTACTCATATTGTATATTTTATTATATATATACTGGCGCACTAGAATCGGGGTGCTGCAAAGTCACCAGTATCTTGATAGATGCTCTAGTAGAGCAATAGATTCTTTCGCGCTGTCGTGTATTTACAGAGGAGTTACTCCGTGTTGATTTATGATGCACATAGTCCTGCGCCGCGTTGTTTAAGGATGTTTTTACTAGAAAAACAATTACAGTTACCTGCTATAACTGTCGATGTTATGACTGGAGAAAATCGTCAATCCACCTATTTGGCAGTTAATCCTACGGGACAAACCCCTTCTTTGCGCTTGGATGACGATAGTGTATTGACGGAAGCAGTTACCATTGCGGAATATCTGGAGGAGTTGCATCCCTCTCCGGTTTTAATTGGGAGTACACCTGAACAACGTGCGCAGACGCGGCAATGGTGGCGCCGTGTGGAGCTGAATATTACCGAATTTATCCATAATGCTTTTCATTATGCTGAAGGTTTAGCTCGATTCGAATCGAGAATACCGGTGGTACCAGAAGGTGCTGATGGATTAAAGCGGGTGGCACAAGATCGTTTACGTTGGCTAGATAATATGTTTGGCACGGGACCGTATTTGTGTGGTCAGCGTTTTACTGCTGCTGATATTTGGTTGTATGTATGGCTGGATTTTGGTCAATCGGTTAATCAACCTTTTGATCATAATCTGCCCAATATTGGGCCGTGGTTTGAGCGTATTGCTGCGCGAGCTAGTGCAAAACAGAGTAGAACATTATTGGCAACATAACGTCACACGCATGTTTCTGATCATGACGATAGAAATAAAATACATTATGATGTCATATTTGTGGCGAGTTAATTTTGATTTGTATTGTGGTTTATTGCTGGAGTCGAACAATATAAATCGAACCTGGTTGTTCACTACGTTGTTCTGAGTAGTGAATATGATTGTGTAGTAACGTGTGTTTTTGTTTTTTTATATAAGGAGATAAGATCGTATGGATAAGCAAAAAATGGTATCAATGTTGGTAGTGGTAGGTGCATGTGTAGGGTTGTCCGCTTGCGCAACGACTGGTGAGCTGGATACACTCAAATCCCGTGTAGATGCATTGGAATCCAATGTTGCAACGGCACAATCAGATGCTGCTGCTGCCAGAGCAACTTCTAATGACGCTGTTAATATTGCTAATCAAGCAATGGATAGAGCTAACGAAGCTAATGCGCGTTCAATTGATACTGAAACCAAGATTGATCGCATGTTCAAGCGTTCAATGTATAAATAATTATTGTGTAGATTACCTCGAGCTTGGTATTTGTTTGTATAGTTATTTGTGTACAAGAAGGCTCGAGGTATTGATTGCTATTGTTCTTGGTCTTAGTAATATATTTTTGACGCTCTTATCTATATTTCAATTTTTCCCAGCACTGAGAAAGTGTTTCAAAAACAGCTGGATTGCTGGAAATAGCAGCAATCTCGTGATTCAACCAGAATGAAGGTTTGGTCCAGTTAAAGCTGCCAAAGATTGACCAAATCTTGCCCTTCTCTTCTATTAACACAAATTTAAGATGCATCGGTACTGATTCAGTAGATTGAATGCGTCTGAAACGGATGCCAGCATTGATCAAGCGCTGCTCTATTTTTGGGGTAACACGGCGAGTAGTGGCCTCCGCTAGTATCTCCAGATCGATGCCTCGCTTGGCCAGCTTAATCATTATATCTACGGCGCTACTTGCTCGAATGTGAGAGGCGGCAATACGTATTTGTGCGCCATGACGGAGAGTGTTAAGAAATCGAATAATAGGATGGGTATGTATACGTGGCCAGAAAAATACAGTAGTGTCTGCTCCATGTATATCATGACTTGCATTCGCAGAAAATCGATGAAAAAAGCCAGGTAGAGAGTGGTGCAATAATTGAGCGTGTCGTATTAATCCATCAACCAAAATTGGATCCTTAAGACCAATGAGCGCGTTGTAGCCAACATCCTGATCACCAATTTCTTGGATAATATCAAAATCATCTTGTGAGCCGTTGCCGGACGGGTTAAACGAACCAATGAAAGCTATGGGTTCTGGGTGAGAAAAGCAGTACAGTTTTTCGTGCAGTTGTGGTTTCCAGGATTTATGAGATGGGGAAGGTAGGCCAGGGATGGTAATGATACGAAGAGCATTCCCAATGCCATCTGGTCCTGAAAGTAGCGCAATGACAGCAACATTAGCGTGTGGAATACGTGGCTTGCCAGCCAGACACAAGGTAATCTTAACGCCACGCTTATGTGCCTGAATCAATGTTTTGGCTAACTGAATATCACGAAAATAGTAAGTGACCCAGTTGATTGATCCACCTGCAGGAACGGCAGCAATTCTTTCTTCCAGCAAATTACGTAATTTTCCGCGTGGATAATCTGGGCCGCCGAAATAAATGTCGGGTGTGGCAGCTGTTGGTGCTACTAATGAGTTTACAGTTTTATTGTGTAAATCCTGCATATGTTTTGATTCGTTGCCATATCGCAAGAGAGTAATTTTGGTTTCTCATTTTCTCTATAGTAGCGGCTTTTGCTGGTTGAGCTTGTTCCTCTAGTAATGTGATGTAGCGTGATAATACATCAGCACCTCCAACATGCAACATTTCATTGATAAAGCGTTGCCGATGTGCTTCTTTATAGAAATTGTCACAACCGTTTATCAGGAATCCGCTGATTAACTGATACACATCATCACGGCATTTTAATTCTGTTTCAGGCATGTAATAGGCATGTGCAGAGCGGCCGGCATGCAGATAATCAGCGGCCAATACTGGTTTCTTAGCTTTAATCGCTTCAAATACCACCGAAGTGGCAAGATCGATAATGACATCAGCCCAATTCATTAATGAAATAGAATGTACGCTATCTGCAGCGATGCTGACATTAGATAGGTGACGAAGGGAGGAATTGCTAGTCAATGGTTGTCGCCAACCGCCACGTGTGTGTGGCTTGATAATTAGCTGCACACCAGGAAAGGCAGCCATCATGTGTACAATTTCATCAACTTCTTCCCAGAAAGTAGTGAATTCACGTTTGCGTAAAAACATGACGATTTTGAGCTGAGTGCCTGTGTTGGTTTTTAATTGGGCAGGTGGAGATAAAGTAGCTAATTTTTCCAGCCATTCATCACAGTAGCGTGGCGAACCTAATACAGCAATGGCTTCCTTGTTTAGAAAGGGGCGAAAACGAGAAGCGCACAATTCATTAGGTACCACGAGTTTATCGAATATTTTTGCTTCTGCGTATATAGTGTTCGGCTGAATGATCCACTCTCGATGCCGTATCAACTGATTGGCATGTGGACTATCTCCATGCGGCAGAGAAACAACCCCTAATCCCCGTTCTTTTGCCATGGTGATAATGATTTCGATCCACTCGATGGCTACTGGTGAGTGGCTGGTTACCCAGTCAAATACAATGACGCCATGCTGATCATGGCCAAAGGTACGATCCAGCAAATGCTGTGCTATTTTCTTCCAAGTTGCCGCACGCTTGGATGGACCATACCAATTGGCCAGCTGTTGTGCAATTTTACCCAACAGAAAAATACGTCTGACGCCCCTGATCAAAAGCAAGGTTTGTATGCGCCACTGCATAAACTCCCAGGTGGATAGCACATCTCGGATATGTGCCACACGAACTTGCTGAAGATGGCTCAGATACTGGATGCGATAATCTTGCATGAATTTTGCGTGTCCGAGTAATACGACATCAGCATGATGGTTGGATTCAGCCCATTTTGAAATCACTGGAGTAATATGATCAATGTCGTTGTAATGGCGGAGAAAAAATAGCGCTTTCATAGTGATGAGTTGAGATGATGTATGTATTACTGTTGAATAGCTGATTAATAAAATCAGAAGATAAATTTGCCAGTTGAGTAGTTGTGTAGTGATCGTGTAATGGCAAGGGAGTATAAGTTATTTAGGCACGATGAGTTTTTGAATGTGGAGCGTATAAGATTATTAGCGGCTGGCGTAGAATTGATCAATCTCAGCCTGGTAATATTCGTGAATTTTGTTACGTCTTAATTTGAGTGTGGGGGTCAGCATCTCGTTTTCTATGGTCCAGGGTTCAGCGATCAATAAAGCTCGATGTACTTTGGCATAACCGGGAAAGCCACTGATCTGTTGAGAGATTTTCTCTAGCACAATTTCTTCAGCATATTCGTTATTGACTAGGGTTGTTGGATCATTTTTAGCATTACAACGAGTGGCTATTTTTTCCCAGCCGTGTTTACTTAAGACTACTAGTGCGCTTAAATAAGAGCGGCCTTCACCGACAACCATGACTTGTTCAAAGATTGGGTCACGCAAGATAGCTGCTTCCATGTCTGCTGGTGGAATTTTTTCACCAGTGGAGGTGACAATAATATCTTTTAATCGGCCGGTAATAGTAATTCTGCCCTGTTGATCAATATGAGCGGTATCTCCGGAATTGAGCCAGCCGTCATCAGATAAAATAGCGCGGGTAGCTTCCGGGTTGTTCCAATACCCCAACATTACATTTGGACCACGAATTAGCAGTGCATTCTGTTCCCCTAATTTAACTTCTACACCAGGAACAGGGCATCCAACACTGGAAGGAAGGTTATCATTTAGTCGATTGGCAGACACCACTGGACTGGTTTCGGTGAGGCCGTAACCTTGCAAAATGGGCAATCCGAGTCCGATAAAAACTTGCGATACTTCTGGAGACAAGGCCGCCCCTCCACTCATGACCTGCCATAAGCGCCCACCCAGCTTATCCATTAGTTTACGTGCAACCAGACGATCAAGCAGTGGCCATAGCAAGTGAGATAGTTTCCAGCCTGCTCGTTTTTGTTGGTGTTCAAAACGGCTGTATCCGACGTTAACTGCCAACTTGAATAATAGCCGAGCGATAGCAGAGCCTTCCGCTAGTTTTGTTTCCATGCCAGCATAGATTCTTTCATAAATTCTCGGCACAGAAATAAGGATGGTGGGACGAATAATCTGCAAATCTTCTGCTAATTGTTGAATGGAGCGTGCGTAGGCAATGGTTGCACCGCACAACATCGGTGTGTAATAGCCGGCGGTGCGTTCGAACGTATGGGATAGTGGTAAAAATGACAGTAACAAATCATCTGGAGCCACCGTCACAATTTGTGAACAAGCGTATGCGTTAGATAAGATGTTATGTTGACTTAACATGACGCCTTTAGGGCGCCCTGTCGTTCCTGAGGTATAGATAATAGTCGCTAACGCATGTGGATCGTTTTGTGCTGATGGTATATTTTTTGCGGCTTCTGGTAACCAGGTGGAGGATGCTACAACTCGTTGATCTCCGGTTTGCTGGATATCTTGCGCGGTAGCATTCAGAATGACAACGCGTTTTAACTGGGTAAGTTGCCCAATAACGTTACGCAAAGCTTCCCACTGCGTCATGTTTTCCAGTAGCAGTAAACTAGCGCCAGCATCCCCTAGACACCAGGCAGCATTTTCTGCCCGATCTTCGGTATAAAGTGGCACCACTACCAGGCCTAATCCAAGTGCTGCCTGTTCAAACATAACCCATTGTGGGCAGTTGCGTACCATGATGGCCACTCGATCACCAGAAGCCAGATTTTCCTGGGAAAGAGCTGTTTGCCAACATTTCACAGCGTTATCCATCTCCACCCATGTGTAGTCTACCCAAGCTTCTTGATTGACGTCGTAAGCACGGTAGGCAATTGCTTGTGGCGTACGTTTGACACGTTCTCTAAACAATCCATCCAATGTCTTGACAGCATCAATTGAGATTATGTCCATGTTTACAATTTCCGGTTATCTTGGAGAAATGGCTTAATTGTTGCCCGTGTGAATAGATGCTTCTTCGCCTGGGTTATTGACATGTTGCAAGTCAGGGGAAAAATCATCCACCATCACGACACGATGCCGCAATATTTTCATTTTTGCGAGCAAAGCAACTTCTTCATCAGTGATAATACCTTGCGCTAACGCTTGCTGGATTTGTTCCTCACCATGAGCGGTGAGTGTTTTATCTTTAGCCGCTTGTCGTAATCTGGCTTCGATCGGCTCGCAAGCAACTGCGCAGGTCATGGCTTGCTGTAGTAGTGCAAGTGGATCATCCGGATCTGTTGGCAAATACATGCCAGTTGTCAAACGATCTCGTGCCTCTCCCGGCGTTAGAATCAGACGCGCAATTTTATGTGAGAGGGCATCGGAAGGGGGTTGACAACGCAAGCCACGTGGAAAAACTAACAGCCGCAATAAGCCGCGCAGCATCCTGCCAGCCGGAAAGTTCAGCAGAAATTCATGAAGTGCCTGTTGAGTGTGGTACAGTGCATCTTGTACTGACCAATGCAAAAGCGGTAAATCAGCCGCAGGTTGACCATCATCTTCAAAATGTTTGAGCGTCGCTGAACACAGATATAGCTGACTGAGCACATCACCTAAACGAGCAGAAAGCCGTTCGCGTCGTTTAAGCGATCCACCTAATTTCAGTAGGGCAACATCAGCCAGTAACACAAAAGAGGTGGAGAAGCGTGTTAATTGTCGGTAATAATCTACGGTTTCGCCGGCAACGTTTGCTGGAATGGCTTTGATGAGGCGTTGGCTGATGCCAAATGCAAAACTGCAAAAGGTGTTGCGAATAGCAAAAAGAGCATGCCCAGTTAATGCTTTATCAAATGCCTGTAAGCTGCGTTTTTGGTCTTCATCCCAGGCGGCGCTAATTTCTTGCAAGGTGAACGGATGGGCACGGATAGCTCCCTGCCCAAAGATAATCATGTTGCGTGTCAAAATATTAGCGCCTTCTACCGTAATGCCAACGGGAGTTTGCTGATACGTTCTGGCGAGGTAGTTGGAAGGGCCCAGGCAAATTCCCTTGCCACCATGAATATCCATAGCGTCATCAATGGCTTGGCGGCTACGTTCGGTCAGATGATATTTGACAATAGCTGAGATGACAGAAGGTTCTTCGCCTAGATCAACTGCACCAGCTGTCATAATGCGCGCTGCATCCATCATGTAAGTGTTGCCCGCAATGCGTGCTAATGCTTCTTCTACTCCTTCGAAATAACCAATGGGTAATCTAAACTGTACACGCACCCGACCATATGCGCCGCTACTCCAGGCAGACAGTTTGGCTGCACCCACGCTGGTAGCAGGCAAAGAAATCGAACGACCAGTCGATAAGCTATTCATCAACATGCGCCAACCTTGTCCCACTTTATCTTTTCCACCAATAATCCAATCGATGGGAATGAAAACATCTTTTCCGCTATTAGGGCCGTTTTGGAACACGCCGTTCAGTGGAAAATGGCGACGACCAATGCTAATACCAGGTGTATCCGTTGGAATCAGAGCTAGTGTAATGCCAAGATCTGGTTCATCGCCTAGGAGGCTATCAGGATCATGTAGCCTGAAAGCAAGTCCTAGTAGGGTGGCCACTGGTCCCAGCGTGATATAGCGTTTTTCCCAGTTGATGCGTATGCCTAATACATCGGGTTTACCGTTAAATTCAGCATGACAAACAATACCAACATCCGGAATAGAACCTGCATCTGAACCTGCTTCTGGCCCGGTTAAGGCAAAGCAAGGTATTTCGGTTCCGTTGGCCAGACGAGGCAGATAATAATTTTTTTGCTCTTCTGTCCCGTAGCTTAACAATAGCTCAGCAGGACCAAGCGAATTGGGAACCATGACAGTCACTGCCGCAGTGTTGCTGCGAGAGCTAATTTTCATCACAACTTCAGAATGTGCTAAGGCAGAAAAACCCAGTCCACCATATTCTTTTGGAATAATCAGCGCAAAAAAGTGATTATCGCGAATAAATTGCCAGACTTCAGGGGGAAGATCATGTCGCTCGTGCGTGATGTGCCATTCGTCCAGCATGGCGCATAGTTGTTCAACTGGCCCATCGAGAAATGCTTGTTCTGCTGTGGTAAGAGTGGGTTTTGGGTAAGCTAGTAGTTTATTCCAATCAGGTTTGCCGCTGAACAATTCCCCTTCCCACCAAACTGTGCCAGCATCTAGCGCTTCTTGTTCAGTTTGTGAAATTTGTGGCAGTAGTTTGCGGAAAAATCTTAAAGCAAGACGAGAGATAATATTTCGTCGTAGAAATGGTATGCCCAGTAGTGCTACAACCAGAATAAGCAGTATGACGAATAGGAGTAAAACAAATTCGAACATGGCCCTCTCCGTAAGTTTTTAATGTTTGTTTACCATTACACTACGCTAGATTAAGACACTGTCAATATTTTGTGAATGATAAATTTTTAATCAAGACGAGTTTAAGATTGCAATGTCATTAAAGTAGTCACATGATTCATTATCTAAATGTAGCTTAGTGTATCCGCATAACAGGACGACTGGAAATCCAATTGCTAATGTAACAGTCATTTCCAGTTGTTGGAGTAATGTAAGCCATTAGCTCTGGGTTATGCTGGATCGCTTATCCAGACTGTAGTCGCCCGCGATGGCAGCGTTTTTTAAAAATATTATTGCTTACGTTTAATCCAGGCTTTATCACGTACAAATTGATTGGATTGATAATCTTGTAATGCCTGATTAATCTCCTCACGAGTGTTCATGACAAATGGTCCATGTTGCACAATGGGTTCGTGAATCGGTTTGCCGCTCACCACGATAAAGCGTGCGCCTTGTGCTCCTGCAACAAAATCAAGCTGATTACTTCCCGTTTCCATCGCATTAAGAGAATGGAGTGAAGCAGCTTGTCCATTAAGCTGACCATCACCCTCGAATACATACACAAAATTTGTATGATGTGTTGGCAACTGGTGCTGAAAATGTCGGTTAGGTTGCAGTTGTACATCCAGATAAGTCACTTGTGTAAGTTCATCTTGGATGGGAGCAACTGTTTCACCAAAGCGGCCAATCAGCACTTTCAATCGGTAGTCTGCTGTTTCTATAACTGGAAAAGCAGTTGCCGGAAATTCTTGGTATTCAGGGTGATCCATTTTGTTAGCAGCCGGCAAGTTAATCCACAGTTGGAAGCCACGTAACCATCCATTTTCCTGTTTAGGCATTTCTGAATGGATCACACCACTGGCTGCTTTCATCCACTGTGCTGCTCCTGGTTCAAGATTGCCAGTATTACCCATGCTGTCCTGATGTTGCATGTAGCCATCCAGCATATAAGTAAAGGTAATAAATCCCCGATGCGGATGGGAAGGAAAGCCCGCAATATAATCATTTGGATTATCACTGCTGATGTAATCCAGCAACAGAAAAGGATCATAATTGCGTAGTGCTGCCGAACCAATCGTACGATGGACGATGACACCTGCTCCTTCACGCACTGCGGTTGCAGGGATAGTACGTACTGTTTCCACTGATGTATTCATTATGTTGCTCCTTTAAGAGTGCTGTCATTCAGCTAACATGATGCATTATATTTGTTGTTATAATAAGAATAAATATTATTTTAAAGAAATAATTATTCTTTTTGTGAGAACAATGGGGTGCTTATGGATCGATTTGAAAATATGGATACCTTCGTACATATTGTGGAAACGGGGGGTATCAGTGCAGCAGCAGAGCGGATGGATATTGCAAAATCGGTGGTGAGCCGGCGATTAAAAGAATTAGAAGCGCATTTGGGCGTACAGCTATTTCGTCGTACAACACGCAAAATGAATTTGACTGATAGTGGACGTGCTTTTTATGAGCAGGCTGTTCGCATCTTGGCGGACATTATTGAGGCAGAGCAAGCCGTATCGCATTCGCATGGTGCGCTGAAAGGTAATTTGAAGCTAGCGCTGCCACTCAGTTTTGGTTTGATGCATTTAGGGCCGGCTATTCAGGAGTTTTTACACGCCCATCCGGCAATTAAATTTGATCTGGATTTTGATGACCGCCAGGTGGATTTATTAACAGAAGGATTTGATCTTGCTATTCGTATTGCGCATTTGCCTGATTCCAGTTTGATTGCGCGTCGCATTGCTCCTATTCAGCTGGTGATGTGTGCTAGCCCAACCTATCTGCAGCAAATGGGAGCCCCACAAACACCAGCAGAACTGAGTAAGCACCGTTGCCTAGCGTATAGCCTAATCAGCAATAGCGACAACTGGAATTTGTATGATGCTACGGAGCAATTGACTAGAGTCAGAATCACATCTTATCTCAAGGCTAGTAATGGTGAGTTTTTGCGTGATGCTGCAGTGGATGGATTAGGAATTGTTTTACTGCCTACTTTTATTGTTCACCAGGAAATTGAACAAGGTATGCTGCAGCCGCTACTGACAAAATATCATTGTGCACAGCTGACAGCTTATGCCGTATATCCACAAACACGTCATCTTTCACGGCGTGTGAGAATCTTTGTTGATTTTCTGTGTGACCGATTTGCAGTGATGCCCTACTGGGATACCTGTTTGAATAGTTTGAGTGGCACTCAAAATTTCTGATGGTAATTTAGCTGGATGGTTGAAGTGTGATGTCCATGACTCTTAATAGCCATCAAATTCTTCTGTCTTAATATTGTCCTCGTCCGCCCCGATTTCAATTAATAAAGTACGCATAGCTTTGACCATTCCTTCCGGGCCAGATAAGTAATAGCGTGGCGTCACAATATCAGGTACGTGTTGCTTGATGAGTTCGCCATTAACGTGGCCTTGAGTAGCGGTATATACCGCTACAAAGGTGAAATTTTTGTTTTCAGCAGCCATTCGTTCAAAATCTTCTGTGTACGCAGCTTGTGCTCGGGTGCGGTTCGCGTAAATCAGTGTGATTTTGTGATTGGTTTTATCATGTGTTGCTTGTGCGATGATGCTGTGCACAGGCGTAATGCCGATTCCCCCAATGATGAATACCGCTGGTATTGTTTCGTTTTTTTGTAGTGTGAAATCTCCCCACAGTGCAAGTAGTTGTACCATAGTGCCTTCTGGCACTTGAGCGGCAGCTTTTTTGTAACGGGAATCGCGCATGCGTGTGGCCATACGCAAGGTATCCTCAAATGGTGCACTTACAAACGAGAAACCATGTTTGTTGTTGCTATCATCCAATCCTGTAGAAGGCGGTAATACTAAATCACCATATTGTCCCGCGCGGTATTCAAAGCCGGCTGGTTTTTCCAGGGTGAATTCCAAGGTACCTTCGGCAACTTCTTTTTTTTGTAACAGCTTGACGTCATAAGTAGTAGGCATGGTCCGATCTGATTCCTTTTAATATTTAACAGCAATTTAATTATGGCACGCCTAGTATTATGCGCAAGTGATTCAAATAGTGATCAATAAGCTGATTGATTGCGGCGACGTTGCCATTGCATGATGAGGCCGGCTAACCCGATGAGCAAGATGGAAGCAGGCTCTGGGACTGGAATCGAATTTTCAGCGATAGTGAGACGGAGCATTTGGTCGTAACCAGTGTGGTTACTTGCAATGATGCTATAACTTAGCAAGCTGGTATCAAAACCGGTAGAGATATGTAGATTGAAATTATCCCATGCACCGATGATGCCATTGCCTATATGTATTAGATCGTAAGTGGTTTCGGTGGCTGATGGAGTGAAATTGCTAAAATCTAGCTCCAGTAAGCCATTTATGATGAAATTTCCATCAATCAGCAGTTGATCATAGTGTGTTGGATCAAAAATATTAAGTGCCAGTGTACTGGTGCTTGCTAACGTAAGATCACCGGTGATAGTGAGTACACCTGCTGGATTATCGAGATTACCCGGGCTGATGTGGCCATAGTTAGTGACGTCCCCATCTAGTACACCACCTTGGGCAGCAAGGCGACCAGTGGACCAAATGATTGTACCGTCAAAAGCTGATACGGTTGCACCATCATTGATTATCAGTTCTCCTTGGCCTGCTGCGCCTGAAGCAGATCCACCGATATAAAGATTAACATTATCCCAAAAAGAATCAGCGCCGGTAATAGTAGCTGTGCCCTGTGAACCAGTTGTATATCCGATATAACTTTGATCACTGAGGATATTTCCACCTGCTTCTATTGTCAGCGTGCCTTGTCCCTGATGGCCTATATGTAGCTCCCCTCCTGAATTATCCCAAAGGGTATCTTGTCCCGTGACGGTGGCGGTACCTGCCGTATTGCTGTTTAAACCCAGATAACTGCTCTCATAATGATATTCCACACCGTTAATTTTTTGAGGAGGAGTAGGCGCATTGGCATCAAAATTTGTAAGCCTTGCTCCATTGTTGACGGTGAGATTGCCATTGCCCCCTGTAATACCGGTGCCGGCATTGCCGATAACAATCGTGCTGACGTCGGTGTCATTATTAATAGTTTGGTTGCCACCAAGAATTAGTTCATCCGCCTGTGCTGGTTGTCCTAATGCCAGGGTGATTACAAGAAAGGCGTTCGCACTAGTTGTCAGATTGTTAGCTCGTTTCACATCTAATCCTTTTGTCATTTATTATCCAAATAGCATTTAAACAACTCCAGATTATCTGTCAAGTTTTTAACAATTTGAGGCAATTATGCGGTGGCTGTATGCAGATAGATGGGGGTGAGGTGTAAATTTAAAATGCTCGATCTTCCATTTGATCTGAAAAAAAGAAGTCCTCAAATGAATAATCAGTTTCTGGTGGAAGCTGTTCCTGAAAGAAATATTCGTTTAGTGTGCCAAAACGATCTCTTAAGCCAGTTGATGGATTAATTTTGGCAACCACGATTCCTTTCGGGAGAGAAAGTTTTTCAGCTGGAATGGGTTTGAGGGCGCTAGACATGTAATCCATCCAGATAGGTAGTGCTGTGCGTCCTCCGGTTTCTTTTCTGCCCAGAGATTTGGGATCATCAAATCCCATCCAGGCAACTGCCACTAGATTTTTTTGATAGCCACAAAACCAGGCATCGAATTCATTGCTGGTTGTGCCTGTTTTTCCTGCAATATCGTTACGGCCAAGTGCCCTTGCTCTTGTTGCTGTTCCTCGTTGAACCACATCCTGCATCATATTGGTCATTAGGAATGCGTTACGTGGATCGATGACTTGTTTACTATTTGGGTCGATGGTGGTATGGCGCATTGATTCAATTGTATTGCCATGTTCGTCTTCTATGCGTTCAATAAAATAGGGGGAGATACGATAACCCCCATTGGCAAAGGTTGCATAACCAATAGCCATTTGCATTGGAGTGACTGAGCCGGAGCCTAGTGCCATGGGAAGCACTGCCGGATGGTGCTTTTTATCAAAGCCGAAACGTGTAATGTAATCTTGCACGTAAGAAGGACTGATTGCTTGAAGAATACGTACAGAAGCAAGATTCTTTGAACGAGTTAATGCTGTTCGCATTCTGATAGGACCGCTAAATTTACCATCATAGTTTTTAGGTTGCCAGGCCTTGCCACCGGTTTGTTCAGGGCCTAAATATAGTGGAGCATCGTTGATAATGGTTGCAGGTGTAAAACCTTTTTCAAGTGCAGCAGAATAAATGAAAGGTTTGAAGCTTGATCCCGGTTGACGCCAGGCTTGCGTAGCATGATTAAATTTGTTGAGGTTGTAGTCAAATCCTCCTACTAGTGCACGAATAGCGCCATCATTGGGATCGATTGCGACCAGCGCTGCTTCTATTTCAGGTAACTGGGTAATTTGCCAATCGCCTTTTTCAGTTTTCTTTACACGAATCAAGGCACCAGCACGAATCCTTTTTTCAGCAGTTTTGGGGTCGTTACTCAGATATTTGTTGGCTGTTTTTAACCCATTACCAGTAATACGAATGGTTTCTCCGTTTTTGAGAAAAGCTTCAACGGCATTAGGTGTGGCTGATAACACGACTGCAGCAAGTAAATCATCACTATTGTTAATACTGTGCATGATGTCCTGTAGCGCGGCGTGATCTCCGGGATTCTCAGGCAGTTTTAAGAATGCTTCTGGGCCACGATAACCATGTCTGGTGTCGTACTCCATTACACCTTTGCGCAAAGCATGATAGGCGGCTTCTTGATCGGCTTTGCGTATTGTTGTGTAAACCCTGATGCCGCGAGTGTAAGCTTCCTGTTTATATCGATCGTAGACAACTTGACGCACCATCTCTGCAATGTAATCCGCAGGCATAGCAAATACCTTCACACGACGATGGAGTGTGATGGCTGTTTTTCCCGCTTGTGCAAGTTGTTCATTTGAGATGTAGCCGAGCGCATGCATGCGTCGTAATACATATTGTTGCCGTATCTTTGCACGCTTAAGATTGGCGATTGGATTGTAGCGTGAAGGAGCTTTGGGAAGTCCAGCCAGCATGGCGGCTTCAGCCAGATTGATATTGGGTAATTTTTTGCCAAAATAGGTTTGTGCAGCAGTAGCAAAGCCATAGCTGCGCTGCCCAAGGTAAATCTGGTTAATATACAGTTCGAGAATGAGATCTTTTTCTAGGCTGTGCTCAATTTTAAAAGCAAGCAAGGCTTCGCTAAATTTTCTAGTAAATGTTTTTTCTCTGGTCAGAAAGAAATTGCGCGCCACCTGCATTGTAATTGTGCTGGCTCCCTGAAGTGTACCTCCCGCAGTGAAGTTTGAATAAATAGCACGTAAAACACCAATGTAATCCACCCCGTAATGCTGATAAAAACGATCGTCTTCAGCTGCCAGAATAGCTTTTTTAAGAAACTCTGGTACTTCCTTGATTGCTACAAAATCTCTACGTTCTTCACCAAATTCCCCTATTAATAAATTGTCAGCACTGTAGATTCTCAGCGGAATTTTAGGGCGATAATCTGTTAATACATCGAGACTGGGCAGAGAGGGAAGGGTAACCAGGGCAGCAAATATTACTAACAGTGTAGCAAGTAAACCGCTAGCCAGAATGGTAATAAGGAAACGGAAAATCCAGCGAAATAACATTAATAGAGAAAAATATCGATTAGTGAAAATGATTTAAGGATCTCTGAAAAGTGTCAGCAGGGTAGTTAATTTGGGATACAAGTCAGTAAAGAGCGGAATGTGTATGTAATAAATGAGTGTTTCTGAGCTAATTTTAATGCGGAAATAGCAATGCGGATAGTTTTTCAGAGATTCCTTAGAACAAGATTATAAAGGGTATATCAGCTGCTATTACATAAATTGATTTTTTACTTATCTGACAAAATCTCTCTAAATCAAAATATTGTTCTGGATAGGAAGTTTCCCCAGTTGAATCATTAAATGAATGGAAGCTGATATGGCATTTACTTTATCAAAGTATCGTGCACCTCTTAGTCAAATTTTTATGAAGAAACCATTTGATATTAAATTTGATATCAATTTTAGCTTGCCAGCCGGCTCTTCCCGAATGTTGGGGGTGGATATTAGTGCATCATCGATCAAGTTGGTTGAATTGTCTAGAAAAGGTGGTGCTTCACCAATCTATCGTCTGGAACGTTATGTTATTGAGCCAATGTCGATGGATGCTTTGCTGGATGGTGGTATTAATCAAATGGAGCAGGTAAATGAGTGCCTGCAACGTGCTTTGAAGCGTTTGGGAACACGTCAGAAAAAAGTAGTGATGGCGTTGCCATTGACATCGGTTATCACCAAAACAATCAATGTGCCAGCTGGGTTGCGGGAAGATGATTTGGTGTTTCAGGTTGAAACAGAAGCAAGCCAGTATGTGCCCTTTGCGATGGATGAAGTTAATCTTGATTTTCAGATACTTGGCCCGGCACCTGATCACCCAGGAGAGCTAGAGGTGTTATTGGCTGTGGCTCGCAAAGATAAAGTAGAAGATCGTGTGGCAACTGCGGTTTCTGCGGGTTTAAAGGTCATGGTGATGGATGTTGAGGAATTGGCGGCGCAAGCTGTTTTTTCTCAAATGGTTAATGAACAATTACCTGATGGGGGGCGGGATAAGGTGGTGGCGCTTGTTGATATTGGCGCAAATGTCACACGAATTAATGTGTTGTTGAACGGAGATTCTATTTATATGCGGGATTTATCTTTTGGAGGGGATCAGCTGACACAGGAAATCCAAAATCAATTTGATCTTTCTCCGGAAGATGCTGAAACAGCCAAGCGTAATGGAACGTTGCCCGATAGTTATCAAAATGATGTTTTGCGGCCGTTTTGTGAAACGGCTGCGTTGGAAGTAGCACGCGCTGCGCAGCTTTTTTATACCTCAACTCAATATGCCCAGATTGATTACATTTTTTTGTCAGGAGGATGTGCGGTAATTGCTGGTCTTGAAGAAATTATATCTGAGCGTACAGGGATCATGACTCAGGTTGTTGATTTGTTTACAAGTATGGAGATATCCAAACGTATTGCACCACGGCAGTTGAAGGTGGATGCTCCGGTGTTGTTGACTGCTTGTGGCTTAGCTATGCGAGGGTTTGTTTCATCATGATATATATTAATTTATTACCACATCGAGAGTTCAAGCGTAAAGCACGCCAACGGCAGTTTGCTGTATTGGCCGGCCTTACGGTTGCTCTGGGTGTGCTGATTATTTGGGGTGGGCATGAAGTGGTGGCAAGTAAAATTGATCATCAGAATGCACGCAATCAGTATTTGCGGAGTGAGATTACTGTGCTTGACCGACAAATCGTTGAAATAAAATCAATTAAAGAAAAAATTCAGGAAATGTTGACACGCAAGGCGATTGTCGAATCTCTGCAAGGTACTCGAGTCAGAGTGGTGCATATGCTCGATGAAGTGGCCAAGCGGTTGCCGGAGGGTGTGTATTTAAAGAATTTGAAGCAGATGGATGAGCATCTACATCTTGCGGGTTATGCACAATCCAATGCATGGGTGTCAACTTTAATGCGTAATCTGGATGTTTCTCCTTGGCTGGAATCCCCCTTGTTAATTGAGATCAAGGCTGTGACTGATAATGGTATTCGGCTGAGTGAATTTGATTTAAATGTCAAATTGACTGAATTACCAAAAGGAGGTGATGAGAGTGATTCCTCCAATTCTCAGAAAAATGAGGCAGCTTCGAGCGTGACTGCAAAGGCAGAACAGTTATGAACCTATTAGAAGAACTACGTCATGTTAATCCCAATGAGCCAGGAGCTTGGCCAGCTGCTATCAAGGCGGGTGTGCTTGCATTATTGCTGGGAGTAATTGTTACAGTAGGCTATTTCCTGGTTTGGGAGGAGCAATGGGAGGGATTGGAGCAGGTGCGCCAAGAGGAAGAATCCTTAAAAGATACTTTTAAGACCAAAAAAGTTAGCGCAGTGAATCTTGATCTTCTGCGTGGACAGTTAACAGAGGTGGAGCAGACGCTAGGTGTTTTGCTAAAACTGTTACCTAATAAATCTGAACTGGATGCATTGCTGGTGGACATCAATCGCGCTGGATTGGGGCGGGGGCTGCAATTTGAGTTGTTTAAACCAAGTGTCAAGGAAGTAGTACGTGATTTTTATGCAGAACTTCCAGTGGCTGTCAGAGTGACAGGTGATTATCACGATATTGGTGCTTTTGCCAGTGATGTGGCTCAGTTGCCACGCATTGTTACGTTGCAGGACATTGAAATTGTTCCTGGAAAAAATCACCAACTTATTTTAAATGCAACCGCTAAAACTTTCCGTTATCTCGATGATGAGGAAATTGCAGAACGTAAGCGAGAAGAGGCAGAGAAAAACAAGCAGAAAAATAAAAAGAGGACATCATGAGTAATCGCTTTTGTTTCTGGACTGTGATGGGGATGATGCTATTTGTAACTGCATGTGATCAGGAAGGATTTGAGGATTTGGAATCCTTTGTTAGCAAATCTGGAGCTGGATTAAGAGGCAAGGTAGAGCCTTTGCCGGAAATCAAGCCACTAGAGCATTTTGCCTATCAGGCATTTGAGGTTCCGGATCCCTTTAGCAGCCGAAGAAGCAAACGAGGAAAGGCCGCTCAAAATGAGTTACAGCCTGATCTGGAGCGCCCTAAGGAAGCTTTAGAGAATTTCCCCTTGGAAAATATTGCCATGGTTGGTTCATTAAAACGTGGCAATTATGTTTTTGCCTTAGTTAAGGCGCCAGATAACACAGTTCATCGTGTGAAAGCCGGAAATTATCTTGGACAAAATTTTGGTCTGATCACAGACATTTCCGAAAGCGAAATCAAATTAAGAGAGATTACCCGTGATGGTGCAGATGAATGGATAGAACGAGCCAGTGTACTGATGCTGCAAACTCAGGAGTGAGAAAATGATGAATCAGCTAATGAAGAGTAAATGGAATAACTATTATTTTATGCAGTCTTGCTGGATCTGGTTTGGAGTGTTGATGTGCATTTTATTGGTTACATGGAGTACGCAGATAATCGCCGCACCGGCGCCAACTAATACGTTGCGTGCATTGGATATTCAGGCTCAGACAGACGGGCGCTTAATTGTTAAGGCCACTTTAGATCAACCGATTGTAACTTCACCTGATGGAGTATTGTTGAACAATCCTGATCGTCTCTATTTTGACTTGGAACAGGTTGCCAGTGAATTGAAAAAAACTGACCGATTATCAGGGCGTGGGGTTGTAAAAAGTGTGGATATTGTTCCTGCAGAAGGGCGTACTCGTCTGGTAATGAATTTGTCAAAAACAGTCAAGTACGAAACCAGTACTGAGGATAATCATTTGTTGATATCGCTGATGGATAGTGAATCAGATGATTTGTCGAGCCATGCTGCTATTGCGCGACTTGATGAGGAGGAAGCAGATTTCTTAGTGCCGCTTTCAAGTAGTGGAACAGGTGGTTCATTTAATAATGCCGATTTGAAATTTGCTCAAATGAGGGACA
Organism: Nitrosomonas stercoris; assembly: GCA_006742785.1. Classification (NCBI taxonomy): domain Bacteria; kingdom Pseudomonadati; phylum Pseudomonadota; class Betaproteobacteria; order Nitrosomonadales; family Nitrosomonadaceae; genus Nitrosomonas; species Nitrosomonas stercoris. The sequence continues at coordinate 1,410,698 of AP019755.1, forward strand.
AAGTGCAATTGAGCGTGCGAGGTGTTGATTTTTATCGCGGTACACAGGGAGAAGGTCGGATAGAAGTGGAGTTATCTCAACCAGGTGCTGTTGTAAATGTGCATAGCCGAGGTGGTAGATTGTTGATTGAATTCATGAAGGCTTACTTACCTCCTAATTTGGAGCGGCGACTAAATGTATTAGATTTCGCTACGCCGGTACAGACAATTGAGACCGTTGCACGAAAAGATAACGTGCAGATGATTATTGAACCGACGGGGCACTGGGAACATACCTCTTATCAATCCGGAAATAGCTTTACGATAGAGGTAAGATCAGTCGTTGAAAGTGATGAAGTGCCTGTTTATAAGAAATTAGTCGATGGGGGTTACACTGGCGAGAAACTTTCACTTAATTTTCAGGATGTTGAAATTCGTTCGGTTCTTCAAGTGATTGCTGATTTTACTGATTTAAATATTATTGCCAGTGATTCAGTCAAAGGTAATCTGACTCTGCGTTTGAAAGAGGTTCCTTGGGATCAAGCACTGGATATTGTGCTGCAAACAGGTGATCTTGATAAACGGAAAGTGGGTAATGTTATTTTTGTTGCACCACGAGAGGAAATGGCTTCTCGTGAGAAAATGCTGTTAGAGCAGAACCAGCAAATTACTGAGCTGGAAGTATTGCAAACAGAAGCATTTAGATTGAATTACAGAACGGCCAGCTCGATTCCGCTAAAAGGTATTTTAAGCCAACGAGGTTCAGTAGAAGTGGATGACATTAGTAATACCTTGACTGTTACTGATATCCCCACCAGGCTGGCAGAAGTGGCACGGCATGTGGCTAATCTTGATACGCAGGTGCGTCAAGTGATGATCGAAACCCGTATTGTTGAAGCAACAGAAACATTTAGTCGCAATTTGGGTGCGCGCTTTGGGCTACAAACTGCTGCAAGAACCAGGAGCAATGGAGATCACGGTAGGCGACTAGGTATTTCTGGAAACTTGGCTAGCTCTGGTGATTTGGCATCTGGCGCATCTCCTGCGCCTGGTGGTGAAAATCTCAATGTTAATTTGCCAGCGGCAGCTTTGGCAGGTGTTGCAGGGGGGCCGGCGGCACTTGGTTTGAGTTTAATCAAAATTAATAATGGAACGTTAATTGACTTGGAGCTTTCTGCACTGGAATCGGATAGCCAAGGACGTGTTATTGCTAGTCCGCGTTTGGTGACGGCTAATCGTGTGGAGGCAAGTATCGAGCAGGGCACAGAGATTCCCTTTCAAACTATTAGCGTGACGCGTCCTCAAATCGAGTTTAAAAAAGCTGTGCTTGGTCTTAAGGTAACGCCACAAATTACACCTGATGATAATATCATTATGAAGTTGCAAGTGAATCAGGATACGCGTGGAGAGAATACGCCAGCTGGGCCAGCTATTGATACGAAACAAATTGTTACTGAGGTGTTGGTAGAAAATGGTGGTACGGTTGTTATTGGTGGTATATTTGAACAAGTTGAAAAGCGAGACCGTAATCAGGTTCCATTGTTAGGAGATATTCCAGTTCTGGGGAATTTGTTCAAAAATTCCGCAAGGCGTGATGATAGACGAGAGTTGTTAATTTTCGTTACGCCTCGTATCTTGAATGAAAATTTAAGCAATACGATTCGATCTGCTCTCAATTAGCTTGAAAATAACCAGTGGCAGAGCTGAAAACCACGTATCTAGCGTTAGATTGTGCGTTGACTTGATCTGTCTAAGCGTGCATAATGCCCTGCTATTTTGGAGGGGTGCCCGAGTGGTTAAAGGGATCAGACTGTAAATCTGACGGCTCTGCCTTCGAAGGTTCGAATCCTTCCCCCTCCACCAGTTTGATTGTAAAGCGGAATGGGTGGGTTTAATCCAAATCGCACAATTGTTGGTCATTGTTGAAGTTGGGATAATTGTTGGATGTGGGCAGTAATCACAATATAAGCGGGTGTAGCTCAATGGTAGAGCAGAAGCCTTCCAAGCTTACGATGAGGGTTCGATTCCCTTCACCCGCTCCACGTTACAGTAGTAATAGTGTTTCTTATATGCCCATGTAGCTCAGTGGTAGAGCACTCCCTTGGTAAGGGAGAGGCCGCCAGTTCAATCCTGGCCATGGGCACCATGGTTATATGGTATGTGGTGGCCTGAGATAGTAGATTATTAATATGAGGTATTAACTGTAATAGGGAATAGGCGTAATGGCTAAAAGTAAATTTGAGCGGATTAAGCCGCATATAAATGTTGGAACGATTGGTCACGTTGATCATGGCAAGACGACACTAACGGCGGCGATCACAACGATTTTGACCAAGAAATTTGGTGGTGAAACCAAATCATATGAGCAGATAGACTCGGCGCCAGAAGAGCGCGCGCGTGGTATTACTATTAGCACCTCCCACGTTGAATATGAGACAGAAAAACGCCATTACGCACACGTGGATTGTCCGGGTCACGCTGATTATGTGAAAAACATGATTACCGGAGCGGCACAAATGGATGGTGCCATATTAGTCGTGTCATCAGCAGATGGTCCTATGCCGCAAACACGAGAACATATTTTGTTAGCGCGACAAGTGGGTGTGCCCTACATTCTTGTATTTATGAACAAAGCGGATATGGTGGATGATGCTGAGTTACTTGAGCTCGTTGAAATGGAAATCCGCGAACTGCTATCTAAATATGATTTTCCTGGAGACGATACTCCTATCGTTGTGGGTTCAGCCTTAAAAGCGCTGGAGGGTGATCAGAGTGAAATCGGAGAACCAGCTATTCTAAAATTGGCTGAATACTTAGATTCCTATATTCCAGAACCACAAAGAGCTATTGACGGAGACTTCATCATGCCTGTTGAGGATGTGTTCTCTATTTCTGGGCGTGGAACAGTTGTCACTGGGCGTGTGGAGCGTGGTATTGTTAAAGTCGGAGATGAAATTGAAATTGTAGGTTTGAGGCCTACCATCAAAACAGTCTGTACTGGCGTGGAAATGTTTAGGAAGTTGTTGGATCAAGGGCAGGCTGGGGATAATGTAGGTGTTTTATTAAGAGGTACCAAGCGAGAAGAAGTCGAGCGTGGCCAGGTCTTAGCTAAACCAGGTAGTATTCATCCTCATACCAAATTTACTGCAGAGATATATGTATTAAGCAAAGAAGAGGGAGGGCGACATACCCCATTTTTTGCAGGTTATCGACCACAATTTTATTTTAGAACTACTGATGTGACAGGTTCAATAGAATTGCCACCAGGCGTAGAAATGGTCATGCCTGGCGATAACGTATCTGTCACGGTTAATTTGATTGCGCCAATAGCGATGACTGAAGGTTTGCGTTTTGCTATTCGCGAAGGTGGACGTACAGTCGGTGCCGGCGTCGTCGCTAAAGTGATTGCATAATAAGCAAATTTAGATCTTGTGTTTTTTTGTTCGGAGAATAGGCCAGTAGCTCAATTGGCAGAGCGTCGGTCTCCAAAACCGAAGGTTGGGGGTTCGATGCCCTCCTGGCCTGCCAGTGTTAATAAATAATTGGAATTAGTCTCAATGGTTCTTGAACACCAAAGTACTACTCTACTGAGAGCAAAGTGTGGATAAAATAAAGTTTGGAATAGCGGCTTTATTGGCAATAGCAGGTTTTTTTGGTTTTTATTTGCTGCAAGATAATCCTCTAGTAGTAAGGATACTTATCCTTATATTAGGATTCGTTCTTGCAGGTGTGGTTGTTTTATTTACAGCCCAAGGAAAACGATTATTTTCATTTTTTAAAGATTCGGTTGATGAGGTGAGCAAGGTTGTTTGGCCGAATAAAAAAGAAACACTTCAGACTTCTGGAGTGGTTTGTGCTTTTGTCATAGTAATGGCGTTTTTTTTGTGGGCAGTGGATTCTGGTTTAATGGCGATCGTTAGACTCGTAATGGGGCAAGAGGGGTAATGAAAGCATTTTGGGAAGAATATGAGTAAAAAATGGTATGCGGTTCATACCTATTCAGGCTTTGAAAAAAATGTAAAGAAAGCGTTAGAAGGTCGTATTGCATTATATAAACTCGAAGATAGCTTTGGTGAAATTTTAATTCCAGTTGAGGAAGTGGTTGAAGTTAAAGCTGGACAAAAAAATATAAGTGAGAGAAAGTTTTTTCCAAGTTATATTTTGATAGAAATGGAAATGACTGATGAAACTTGGCATTTGGTTAAGGGAACTCCAAAGGTGACAGGATTTGTTGGGGGGACATCGATGCAACCTGTACCTATTAGTGCTAAAGAGATAGCAAATATATTTGATCAGGTAAGGGAAGGGGGGGAGAAACCCAAGCCGAAGGTTATCTTCGAGGCAGGAGAGGCAGTTCGTGTCAAGGAGGGGCCTTTTACCGACTTTCATGGAAGCGTTGAAGAAGTTAATTACGACAAAAATAAATTACGAGTTTCTGTGTCTATTTTTAGACGTCCTACACCAGTTGAGTTGGATTTTCATCAGGTTGATAAGATTTAGAGAAGTTAAATGTATTGTGGTTGGTAATATTTGTTTTTAGAAAGCTTATGTTTTAATGTCACTGAATACAAGTGGAGAAGGGAAGAGTGTCAAGTGTGTGCATTCGTTAATACCCAAGTAAGGAGAATATTTTGGCAAAAAAAATAGTAGGATACATCAAACTTCAGATTCCAGCGGGAAAAGCGAACCCAAGCCCGCCTGTAGGGCCTGCTCTTGGTCAGCGTCAACTTAATATTATGGAGTTTTGCAAGGCTTTTAATGCAGCCACTCAGAAAATGGAGCCGGGGTTGCCGGTACCAGTAGTTATTACGGCATATGCGGATAAAAGTTTTACGTTTATCCTAAAAACAACGCCAGCAGCTGTTTTAATTAAAAAATTAGCTAATTTGAATAAGGGCAGCGCTCAGCCTCATGTGAATAAGGTGGGTAAATTAACAAGAGAGCAAGTAGAGGAAATTGCCAAAATTAAGATGGCTGATCTTACAGCAGCTGATATGGATGCGGCTGTTCGTACAATTGCTGGAAGTGCCAGAAGTATGGGCGTCGAAGTTGAGGGGATATAATATGGCAAAATCTTCAAAACGCTATAAAGAGATTATTAAGCAGATTGATCGAAATAAATTGTATTCGTTAATGGATGCTTTGGATTTGGCAAAGAATACAGCAACGGCTAAATTTGACGAATCTATCGACATTTCAATTAATCTTGGTGTAGATGTTCGTAAATCTGATCAAGTGGTGCGAGGAGCTGTAGTGTTGCCGTCAGGAACGGGAAAGACAGTTCGAGTGGCGGTTTTTGCACAGGGTGATAAAGCGCAGGAAGCTTTAGACGCCGGTGCAGATATTGTGGGCTTCGAAGATTTAGCTGAGCAGGTAAAATCAAATGAAATTAATTTTGATTTGGCGATAGCGAGTCCTGACGCAATGCGAGTGGTTGGGCAATTAGGGCAAATACTTGGTCCTCGTGGCTTGATGCCAAATCCTAAGGTGGGTACCGTAACCACAGATGTGGCCGGTGCCGTTCGTAATGCTAAAGCAGGACAAATTCAGTTTAGGGCTGATAAGGCGGGCATCGTTCATTGCACTGTTGGTAGAGCTTCTTTTAGTGTAGATGCTTTAAAAACTAATATTGTTGCTCTAGTGGAGGCATTAAATAGAGCCAAACCTGCGACTTCAAAAGGAGTTTATTTTCGTAGGATGGCTGTTTCAAGCACCATGGGTGTTGGTATACACATTGATCATACTGGAATAGCTGAAGCATAGAAAACTTTGGGTTGCTGCCGATTGATAAATTATTAGCAGCAAATTATCAAAGACCGCAGGGGTTTTTATTGAAAAATAATGGTTAAGCTTATTTCTAATAAAAACTTAATTACGTCAGAAAGATAATTACAAATTAGATTTATTATTTAAGTAAGATATTTTTAATTGTTGTAGTTTTTGAATGATTGTGCCCAGCGTAGATGGTGTGCCCATAAACAGGTGGAAAAATTCTCCTGGTTCAGGTCGCCATTTTTAATGAGAAATATTGTTATAAATAATAGTATTTTTGATTAGATTTTAAATGGAGAAGATCTTTTGAGTCATAGTCTCGATGAAAAAAAAGCAATTGTAGCCGAGGTTAGTATTCAAGTTGAAAAGGCTCAAGCTATTGTTATAGCAGAATATCGTGGGTTGAGTGCTGGACAATTTACTCAGTTACGAACTAAGGCGCGAGAAGCTGGTATCTATTTTCGAGTTATTAAGAATACATTTGTTAGGCGAGCGGTTGAAAATACCCCATTTTCCGGATTAGCGGAATCTATGGTAGGACCTCTGGCTTATGGGATTGGTGATGATCCTGTTGCTACGGCAAAAATTTTGCATGAATTTGCTAAGGGTAATGAGCATTTTACGATTAAAGCAGGTGCTATGGCTGGAGTAGTCATGTCTGATAAAGATGTGGCTGCCTTGGCTACATTGCCAAGTAGGGAAGAATTACTATCCAAATTGCTTGGTACTTTACAAGCACCCGTTGCCAAATTTGTTAGAACACTTAATGAAGTTCCTTCAAAATTTGTTCGCGGGCTTGCAGCAGTGCGTGACAAAAAATAATTGAAAATAGAACGGCTTAAAATATTCGTATCGAGTTAATCTGAATTAAATCTATATACAGGAGAAATAAATGGCTATAGCTAAAGAGGAAATTTTAGAATCTATTGCTAACATGACGGTTCTAGAGTTGTCTGAGTTAATCAAGGAGATGGAAGATAAGTTTGGTGTTTCAGCAGCTGCATCAGTGGCTGTGGCAGCAGCTCCAGCCGCGTCGGCTGATGTTGCTGATGAGCAAACTGAGTTTTCCGTTATTCTGGCTTCCGCTGGTAGTAATAAGGTTAGTGTTATTAAGGTTGTTAGAGCAATAACTGGTTTAGGATTGAAAGATGCCAAAGATTTGGTTGATAGTGCTCCGAAACCGATTAAAGAAAGTGTTTCTAAAGAAGAGGCTGAAGATATTAAGAAACAATTGACTGAAGCAGGTGCTGACTGCGAGATTAAATAATTATCTGTATTAAATTTTCTGGGCTGTTTGATATTTTTGTATCATCAGCCCTTATTGTGTTGATGCGCGTAGATATCGTAAATTTGATTTACAAGTAGATGCTATTCATTTTTTAAGATAGATGTTGTCAATTTTTATTTATTTAACCTGCTAAAAAGAAACAGTGTAACTTGGTTGTTAAAATTTCTTCAATCTCATCTTGAATGTTATGCCTATAGTTATATACGAGCTGTTTGGGTAGGGTATGTTCTTTTTGTTTTCTATTTGTTCATAATATTTTATAGATTGTGTCTCTGACTACAGGATATTTTTATATTCTAATAAATTATTCTGTGTTTTCGATTATATCTTCAGTATACGGAGTGATTTAATGAGTTATTCATTTGCCGAGAAAAAACGTATTCGGAAAAGTTTTGCTAAACGAACCAGCATTTTACCGTTTCCGTTTCTTCTTGCCACTCAAATACAATCTTATGCAGATTTTTTGCAGGCGAATGTCGCTCCTGGCAAGCGAAAAAGCCAAGGATTACAAGCAGCTTTCAATGCTATTTTTCCAATAGAGAGTCATTCCGGTAATGCTCGACTTGATTTTATAAGCTACAGCTTAGGTGTTTCGACATTTGATGTTAAGGAGTGTCAGCAGAGAGGATTGACCTATGCTTCTCCCTTGCGTGCGCGTGTCAGATTAACCATTATGGATAAGGAGGCTTCAAAACCCACTGTTAAGGAAGTTAAGGAGCAGGAGGTATATATGGGGGAAATTCCCCTGATGACAGAAACGGGTTCCTTTATTGTAAATGGCACGGAGCGAGTAATCGTTTCACAGTTACATCGTTCTCCTGGTGTGTTTTTTGAACATGATCGTGGTAAAACACATTCTTCGGGGAAATTGTTATTTTCTGCTCGCATTATACCTTATCGTGGATCTTGGTTAGATTTTGAATTTGATCATAAAGATTATGTTTATTTCAGGATAGATCGTCGCCGTAAAATGCCAGTTACGATTCTTTTGAAAGCGATGGGATATTCTGACGCACAAATTCTAGCTAATTTTTTTGAATTTGATCATTTTACTTTTGAAGAGAATAAAGTTTTATTTCATCTTGTTCCGGAGCGTTTGCGCGGAGAGTTGGCTAGTTTTGATATTAAATCAAAAGATGGCAAGATTCTTATTCAGAAGGATAAAAGAATAACGGCAAAACATGTTCGTGATTTACAACAAGCTAAATTGACTAAAATTGTTGTTCCTGAAGAATTTTTATTGGAAAAAATCTTGGCAGAAGATATTGTGGATAAAGATACAGGAGAAATTATCGCCACAATTAATAGTGAAATCGATGAGGTTTTGCTTGAAAAAATTATGAAAATTCAAGGGTCAGGTACCAAGATTAGTACTCTTTTTGTGAATGACCTTAATTATGGACCATATATTTCGCAGACATTAAGAATTGATGAAAGTACAGATCAATTATCTGCACAGGTTGCCATCTATAGAATGATGCGACCGGGAGAACCTCCTACTGAAGAAACAGTGCAGACCTTGTTTAATGGTCTTTTTTATGCGCCAGAACGTTATGATTTGTCTGTTGTTGGCCGCATGAAATTCAATCGCCGGGTAGGGCGTGAAGAATTGACTGGTTCTTTAACCTTGTCAAACGAAGATATTATAGATGTTGTCAAAATACTAGTTGAATTAAGAAACGGTAGAGGCGAGATAGACGATATTGATCATTTGGGTAATCGCCGCGTTCGTTCAGTAGGGGAATTGGCAGAAAATCAATTTAGGGCAGGTTTGGCGCGTGTTGAGAAAGCACTTAAAGATCGCTTGAGTCAAGCAGAATCAGAAAATTTGATGCCACATGATTTTATTAATGCCAAGCCAGTATCTTCTGCTGTGCGTGAGTTTTTTGGATCAAGCCAGCTGTCGCAGTTTATGGATCAGACAAATCCGTTATCTGAAATCACACACAAAAGACGAGTATCAGCCTTGGGCCCTGGTGGTTTGACACGAGAGCGTGCAGGATTTGAAGTGCGTGATGTGCACCCCACTCACTATGGACGAGTATGTCCGATTGAAACACCTGAAGGACCGAATATTGGTTTAATCAATTCGTTGGCTCTTTATGCCAGAACAAATGAGTATGGTTTCATAGAAACCCCCTATCGCAAAGTTAAAGATGGGCAGGTGACAGAAGAAGTTGTTTATCTTTCAGCCATTGAAGAAGGGCAGTATGTTATTGCACAAGCGAATGCAAATTTTGACCAGGATGGATTTTTTACTGACGAGGTAATTTCTTGCCGTCATAAAAATGAATTTACGCTTTCTCCTCGAGACCGGGTTGAATATGTCGATATTGCACCAGCGCAAATTGTTTCTGTTGCTGCTTCGTTGATTCCATTTCTAGAACATGATGATGCTAACCGCGCACTGATGGGTTCGAATATGCAGCGACAGGCCGTGCCATGCTTACGTGCTGAAAAACCTTTGGTGGGCACAGGCATTGAAAGAGTAGTCGCACTACATTCAGGAACTGCAGTGAAGGCTTTGCGTGGTGGAATAGTAGATTATGTAGATGCTGGCCGGATAGTGGTGCGTGTGCACGATGCAGAAGCACGCGCTGGAGAAGTTGGGGTTGATATTTACAATCTCACTAAATATACACGTTCAAATCAAAATACAAATATAAACCAAAGACCAATTGTAAAAGTTGGCGATGTGCTTGCGCGTGATGATGTAATTGCGGATGGTGCTTCTACTGACTTAGGTGAGCTGGCTCTCGGGCAAAATATGTTGGTAGCCTTTATGCCATGGAATGGATTTAATTTTGAGGATTCTATCCTTATATCTGAGCGTGTGGTATCAGGGGATCGATTTACTTCAATTCATATTGAGGAGTTATCTACCGTTAGTCGCGACACTAAACTTGGTACTGAAGAAATAACTGCGGATATTCCTAATTTATCCGAGCGTCAACGTGCGCGTCTTGATGAATCAGGCATTGTTTATATTGGCGCTGAAGTTGAGGCTGGTGATGTGCTGGTCGGTAAGGTGACACCTAAAAGTGAAACGCAACTAACACCGGAAGAAAAACTTTTGCGTGCAATATTTGGTGAAAAAGCCTCAGATGTAAAAGATACTTCTTTACATGTCCCTTCAGGTATTTCAGGAACTGTAATAGATGTACAAGTTTATACGCGTGAAGGAGTTGATCGAGATAAGCGCTCTAAGCAGATAATTGCTGATGAACTGGATCGTTTTAAGAAAGATCTAGCAGATCAAATGCGTATTGTAGAAGCTGATGCATTTCAGCGTGCAGAGCGATTACTTTTGGAAAAAACTGCTGCTGGAGGTCCTAAGAAACTAGCAAAAAATTCAACAATTACTCAGGAATATCTGGAAAAGGTAGATAAGCATCACTGGTTTGATATCCGTCTAGTTGATGAAGATGCTAGTCTTCAGCTAGAACAAATCAAGGATAGTTTAGTACAAAAAAGAAAGCTATTTGACCTTGCGTTTGAGGAAAAACAGAAAAAACTTTTCCAGGGAGATGAATTGCCGCCTGGTGTTCAGAAAATGGTGAAGGTTTATATTGCGGTCAAACGGAGATTGCAACCTGGCGACAAAATGGCTGGACGTCATGGGAATAAAGGGGTAGTTTCTAAAATTGTCCCCGTGGAGGATATGCCTTACATGGCAGATGGCACACCTGTTGATGTTGTGTTGAATCCTTTGGGTGTACCTTCGCGTATGAATATTGGTCAGGTTCTTGAGGTGCACTTGGGATGGGCAGCAAAGGAACTTGGACACAAAATCAATGAAATGATGACTGCACGGCGCAACATTTCTGAAGTTCGGGATTTCTTAAATAAAATTTATAGTGACACGGGTAAACAGGAAGATTTAGCTGCTTTGAATGATGAAGAAATATCAGAGTTAGTTAGAAATTTATCGGATGGTGTACCTTTTGCAACCCCTGTGTTTGACGGTGCTCATGAGTCTGAAATCAAGCATATGCTGAAGTTGGCTGATTTACCTGAATCTGGTCAAACAACCCTTTATGATGGCAGAACAGGAGAGGCTTTTGATCGACCCGTAACGGTTGGCTATATGCACATCTTAAAACTGCATCATTTGGTAGATGACAAAATGCATGCGCGCTCAACAGGGCCTTACAGTCTTGTTACACAGCAACCATTAGGTGGTAAAGCACAGTTTGGAGGGCAAAGATTTGGTGAAATGGAGGTCTGGGCCTTAGAAGCTTATGGCGCAGCTTATACATTACAGGAAATGCTTACTGTCAAATCTGATGATGTTAGTGGGCGTACCAAGGTTTATGAAAGCATTGTCAAAGGAGACCATAAAATTGATGCGGGTATGCCAGAATCATTCAATGTGCTGGTGAAGGAAATCAGATCTTTGGGCTTGGATATTGATTTAGAACAGTATTAATGATTTTTTGCATACTGATGAGCGGAGGTTGTTTTTCCTTCTATATTTTACCTGTTTCAGTTTATACGTTGATTCACAGGAGTGACACGTGAAAGCACTGCTTGATTTATTCAAACAAGTTACACATAAAGAAGAATTCGATTCTATAAAGATAGGCTTAGCTTCTCCCGAAAAAATTAGATCATGGTCATATGGAGAGGTCAAAAAGCCTGAAACCATCAATTATCGAACTTTTAAACCGGAAAGAGATGGTTTATTTTGTGCCAAAATATTTGGGCCGGTTAAAGATTATGAATGTTTGTGCGGTAAGTATAAGCGGCTTAAACATCGAGGAGTAATCTGTGAAAAGTGTGGTGTAGAGGTTACTCTCTCGCGAGTTCGACGTGAGCGAATGGGACATATTGAGCTGGCTGCTCCGGTTGCTCATATCTGGTTTTTGAAATCATTACCTTCCCGCCTGGGCTTGGTGCTCGACATGACTTTGCGTGATATTGAGCGAGTTCTGTATTTTGAAGCTTATGTTGTTACTGATCCTGGGATGACGCCATTGACCCGTGGCCAACTCTTAACAGAAGATGATTATTTAAATAAAACTGAAGAATTTGGTGATGAATTTAGTGCTGCAATGGGAGCAGAGGGAGTTCGTACACTGCTGAACAATTTGGATATTGTTGCAGAAATAGAAGCTTTGCATCTTGAAATTCAAACGACGGGTTCTGTTACCAAAATCAAAAAAGCGGTTAAGCGTTTGAAGGTGTTGGAGGCGTTCAATAAATCAGGCATTAAACCGGAATGGATGATATTAACGGTATTGCCGGTTTTGCCTCCTGAATTGAGACCATTAGTGCCATTGGACGGTGGTCGGTTTGCCACTTCTGATTTAAATGATTTATACCGACGTGTTATTAATCGTAACAACCGTCTGAAGCGCTTACTAGAATTGCGTGCTCCAGAAATTATTATTCGCAATGAAAAGCGTATGTTGCAGGAATCGGTTGATTCTCTGCTGGATAACGGTCGTCGTGGCAAAGCGATGACTGGCGCAAACAAACGACCATTGAAATCGCTTGCGGATATGATCAAAGGTAAAGGGGGGCGTTTTCGTCAGAATTTATTGGGAAAACGTGTTGATTATTCAGGCCGTTCAGTGATTGTTGTAGGGCCTCAGCTTAAACTTCATCAGTGCGGTTTACCTAAAAAAATGGCGCTGGAGTTATTTAAGCCATTTATCTTTAACAGATTGGAGGCGATGGGAATAGCAGGCACAATTAAAGCTGCCAAAAGAGAAGTCGAAAATGAAAATCCAATAGTTTGGGATATTCTAGAAGAGGTTATCCGTGAGCATCCTGTTATGCTGAATCGTGCTCCTACTCTGCATAGACTGGGTATTCAGGCTTTTGAGCCTGTCCTAGTTGAAGGAAAAGCCATTCAGCTGCATCCGCTGGTTTGTACGGCCTTTAACGCGGATTTCGATGGTGATCAAATGGCGGTGCATATTCCTTTATCGCTCGAAGCACAGATGGAATGTCGCACGTTGATGTTGTCAACGAACAATGTTTTATCTCCTGCAAATGGGGAGCCGATTATTGTTCCTTCTCAAGACATTGTATTAGGGCTTTATTATCTGACGCGCGAAAAAATTGGTGCCCTGGGAGAAGGGATGATTTTTTCAGATGTTTCAGAAGTTATGCGAGCTTATGCTAGCAAAGTTGTGGAATTAAACGCCAAAATTACAGTAAGAATAAAAGAGAAGAAAAAATCTGCTTATGATGAGAATCTCGTTGAGATGGTTGCGCGTTTTGAGACCACTGTTGGCAGAGCGCTAATATCTGAAATTTTACCAGCAGGATTATCTTTTTCTTTAGTCAATAAAACGCTTAAGAAAAAAGAAATATCAAAACTTATCAACGCAAGTTTCCGTCTGTGCGGGTTACGAGAAACAGTTATATTTGCGGATAAATTAATGTATTCTGGCTTTTCTTATGCAACACGTGGTGGTATTTCCATATGTCTGGATGATCTTGTAACGCCGACACAAAAGAGTGAAATTATCCAGGAGGCGGAGCAAGAAATACATGAAATCGCTAATCAATATGTATCTGGTTTAGTCACTCAAGGGGAGCGATATAATAAGGTTGTTGATATTTGGCAACGTGCAGGGGATCAAGTTGCCAAAGCCATGATGGATCAACTTAGTGTCGAGCCTGTTAAAGATCGTAAGACAGGAGAGATACGACAAGATGAAAACGGTCGACCAATAAAACAGGAATCTTTCAATTCAGTTTATATGATGGCTGACTCAGGAGCACGTGGATCAGCAGCGCAGATTCGTCAGTTATCTGGTATGCGAGGTCTAATGGCGAAACCTGATGGGTCTATTATCGAAACTCCTATCACAGCGAGTTTTCGTGAAGGACTCAATATTTTGCAGTACTTTATTTCAACGCATGGTGCGAGAAAGGGATTGGCAGATACAGCTCTTAAAACTGCTAATTCTGGATATCTGACGCGTAGATTGGTTGATGTGACTCAGGATTTGGTTATCACCGAAGATGATTGTGGCACAAAGCATGGCGTGCTTACCAAAACTTTGGTAGAGGGTGGTAGCGTTATCGAGTCTTTGCGTGGACGTATTCTCGGGCGAGTAGCAGCTATTGATATTACACATCCGGAGACAGGGGGTGTGATTTGCTCAGCAGGTACGTTGTTGAATGAAGATATGGCAGACAAAATTGAAGATTGTGGTATTGATGAGGTAAAGATACGGACGCCCCTTACCTGTGAAACTCGTTATGGTTTATGTGCAAAATGTTACGGACGCGATTTGGGCAGAGGATCTTTAGTTAATGTGGGTGAGGCAGTAGGAGTGGTTGCGGCGCAATCGATTGGTGAGCCTGGTACGCAGCTAACTATGCGGACGTTTCATATTGGTGGAGCTGCTTCAGGAGCTGTTGCTGCTAGTCAGGCTGAGAGCCAGTCTGGTGGAGTTGTGCGCTACTCACAGCACATTCGTTATGTTAAAAATGTACGAAATGAGCTCATTGTGATTTCTCGAAGTGGTGAGGTTTTGGTGCAGGATGAAGGAGGGCGTGATCGAGAACGCCATAAAGTGCCTTATGGTGCAACATTGAATGTACAAGATGGAGAGTCGATTGAGGCCGGTCGTACTTTGGCTTCTTGGGAGCCACATAAACGTCCAATCATAACAGAATATGCTGGTAAGGTTCGTTTTGAGAATGTCGAGGAGGGTGTAACAGTTGTTAGACAAATTGATGAAATAACGGGAATGGCCACCTTGGTTGTTATAGATTCCAAGCGGCGCAGTTCGACACAATCCAAAAAGGAGCGTCCACTTGTTAAATTTTTGGATGAAGGTGGCAAGGAAGTTAATATTCCGGGAACTGATCAGCCCGTTAGTATTACCTTCCAGGTTGGTTCAATTATAACGGTGCGAGATGGGCAACAAATTGGTGTGGGAGAGGTTTTAGCGCGAATTCCGTTGGAGACATCAAAAACTCGCGATATTACAGGTGGTTTGCCCAGAGTTGCTGAATTGTTTGAAGCCAGAGTGCCAAAAGATGCAGGTTTTCTTGCTGAAGCAACTGGCACAATATCTTTTGGAAAGGATACAAAAGGTAAGCAACGGTTGGTGATTACTGATCTTGATGGCATTGCACACGAATATCTAATTCCTAAAGACAAGCATGTAACAGCACATGATGGACAGGTGGTTAATAAGGGTGAAGTTATTGTTGATGGACCGATTGACCCACATGATATTTTGCGACTGCAAGGGGTTGAGGCCTTAGCAAAATACATTAGTAGTGAAGTTCAAGATGTTTATCGTTTGCAAGGTGTTAATATCAATGATAAACATATAGAGGTTATTGTTCGACAAATGTTGCGGCGTGTTCAAATAGTTAATGCTGGAGATTCTGACTTTATTCCGGGTGAACAAGTGGAGCGTGCTGAAGTTCTGGTTGAGAATGACAAACTTATTGCCAGAGATAAAATGCCGGCGACTTATGAGTATGTACTACTGGGGATAACAAAAGCATCTCTTTCCACAGATTCGTTCATATCAGCAGCTTCTTTCCAGGAAACTACCCGAGTATTAACTGAAGCGGCTATTATGGGCAAGAAGGATGATCTACGTGGTTTGAAGGAAAATGTAATAGTTGGCAGATTAATCCCCGCAGGAACTGGCTTGGCTTTCCATAATATTCGTAGAAAACAGCGTTTATCAGAAGATGCTGTTTATCAGGATGAGAATTTGGCAGAAAATGAAGTGATTGAATAAGCAAAGTATGATCAGTTATTGATTGAAGCAGGTGATTTTTAAGAATTAATTTGTTTTTAATATCTTGACTTGTCCCTGCTGAGAAAGTAGTCTTGGGCTGCTGTGCTATCTAGCTGTTAGTGAGCAGCTATCTAGAAGCTATATTGGCTGGTTATCTGAGCTATATTCAGATAATTAAGTTTATACACATTGATTGCAAATACCGATAGGTAGATTAAGAAGGAGAGGAGAGAGCATGAGATTACGGGAGTATATGAAGGGTATGCTGCTATGTGCTGGCCTGCTGTTGATGGGTGGTCAAGTACAAGCGGACATCTCGACGGTACCGGACGAGACGTATGAAGCGTTGAATCTGGATCGCAGCAAAGCCACACCGAAACAAACCTACGATGCCTTGGTCAAGCGTTACAAAGACCCGGCACATGGAGCCGGTAAAGGCACGATGGGAGACTACTGGGAACCGATTGAACTCAGTCGCTACATGGACCCCGCCACCTTTTACAAACCCCCTGTTTCTCCCAAAGAGATAGCGGAACGTAAAGACTGCGTAGAATGCCATACAGATGAAACACCGGTATGGGTACGTGCCTGGCAACGTAGCACCCACGCCAACCTGGACAAGATTCGTAATCTTAAATCAGACGACCCGCTTTACTACAAAAAAGGCAAGTTGGAAGAAGTAGAAAACAACCTGCGCTCTATGGGCAAACTGGGTAAAAGCGAAAAACTCAAAGAAGTAGGCTGTATAGACTGTCACGCAGACATCAACAGCAACAAAAAGGTTGACCACACCAAAGACATCCGCATGCCTACAGCAGATACCTGTGGTACCTGTCACCTGAGAGAATTTGCCGAACGTGAATCAGAGCGCGATACCATGATCTGGCCTAATGGCCAATGGCCTGATGGACGTCCTTCACACGCACTGGACTACACCGCCAACATCGAAACCACCGTTTGGGCAGCCATGCCACAACGCGAAGTGGCTGAAGGCTGTACCATGTGCCACACCAACCAGAATAAATGTGACAACTGTCATACCCGTCACGAATTCTCAGCAGCGGAATCACGCAAACCAGAAGCCTGTGCTACCTGTCATAGCGGCGTAGACCACAACAACTACGAAACCTACATGATGTCCAAGCACGGCAAGATGGCTGAAATGAACCGTGGCAACTGGAACTGGGAAGTTCGTCTGCAAGACGCCTTCTCCAAAGGAGGCCAAACGGCACCGACCTGTGCAGCCTGCCACATGGAATATGAAGGCGAGTACACCCATAACATCACCCGTAAAACCCGCTGGGCCAACTACCCATTCGTTCCTGGTATTGCTGAAAACATCACCAGTGACTGGGCAGAAGGACGACTGGACTCCTGGGTAGTCACCTGTACCCAATGTCACTCAGAACGTTTTGCCCGTTCCTATCTTGACCTCATGGACAAAGGTACCCTGGAAGGCCTGGCTAAATACCAGGAAGCCAACGCCATTGTTCACAAGATGTACGAAGATGGCACCCTTACCGGTCAAAAGACCAACCGTCCTAACCCACCGGCACCAGAGAAACCTGGCTACAGCATCTTTACCCAGCTGTTCTGGTCCAAAGGGAATAACCCGGCCTCACTTGAGCTAAAAGTACTGGAAATGGCAGAAAACAACCTGGCCAAGATGCACGTAGGTCTTGCCCATGCTAATCCAGGTGGCTGGACCTATACCGAAGGATGGGGTCCAATGAACCGCGCCTATGTTGAAATTCAGGATGAATACACCAAAATGCAAGAAATGCAAGCCTTGCGTGCACGTGTAAGCAAACTGGAAGGCAAGAAAACCAGTCTGTTAGACCTCAGAGAGGCAGAAGAGAAAATCTCCCTGGGTGGACTGGGAGGTGGCATGTTGCTAGCCGGAGCAGTTGCCCTGTTTGGCTGGCGCAAGCGTAAGCAAACAGCTTGACTACCTCGTTAACCTCCTCAGACCGGCGCAGTTCGCGCTGGTCTGACCGACTCCTCCCGTCACTGGGTATTTTATTAGTGACGGGAGGTTTGGTTTTATTAGCCCTATATGCCTGGCTGAAACTCACGCCAAGCGATCCGCCTTACTATTACCAACTTACCACCACGGGTAATACAGCGGACTTTCCTGATCTGGAACTGGAAGCCTGGAAGGATCTGACGATTAACCAGTATAACGTCATGCTGGCTGGAGCAGATGAACCACTGGCACAAGCCTGGTTTGGCCAACGCGCCGCTCAAGCACCTGTACTGCTGCACTGGAAAAATGAAACCATTGAACCCATCCTGGCACTGGATCAAAAAGCCCTTGAACTGAGTGAATTAGCTGCAGCCATTGATCAATATGCCGCCAAAGATGCGTTGCTACTAAGCTGGTGGGATACCTCCCGTCAACTGGCGTTGTTAACTGGACGCGACGTATTGTTCCATAGCGCACTACATGAACCACTCATCATTCCTGATGAATGGCAAGCCGATGCTCGCGCTATTCGAACCTATGAAGCCAGCCAAACTGAAACAGCTGTTGATCCACAAGAGCATGAACAGTTTCTAAGCTTTACCCAAAGCCTGCTGAAACCACTGGCAGAGGGCATCACAGAACTACGCCAACTGGCAGGAGAACGTGACGCCTACCTCATTGTGCATGTCAGCGACTTATACAAACTAGGGCTACTGTATCCGGAGCAATTTGGCATTGTGTACAAACCTTATCGGCTCACAAGCAACCTGCATGGCATGATTACCCATGTCAAAGCAGAAATGACCAACCAAGGGTATTATGCCTACACCTTACAATCGCTCTCAGATGAACTGATCCGAGCCTTCTTCCTGATTGATAAAGCCAGCTATCAAACATTACTGGCGCGGCTACTGCCTTTTACCAGCCAACCCTCACCGCTGGATCTTGCCTCCCCCCGATTGATTTATCAACAAGGCGGCTATTGGGTGTATCAACTGACAGAACAGTCTACAGCACAACCTGTTACCCCCCATGAGAAACAGATGGATTTAATCCAGCACAGTGATCAGGTACAATAATATTGGCAAGACAAAAAAATCATAACCTATATTTATCTACCTAAAACAAGAGGAGAGACTATGAAAGTAATGAGCGTATGCGCAGTCATTGTTGCAGCTCTGTTTACTATAGTGAGTGGACAAAGCCTGGCAGCAGATGCCCCGTTTGAGGGCCGCAAAAAATGTAGTTCCTGTCACAAAGCCCAAGCATCATCTTGGAAAGATACCGCCCATGCCAAGGCAATGGAATCATTGAAACCCAATGTCAAAGCGGAAGCCAAACAAAAAGCCAACCTGGATCCAGCCAAGGATTACACACAAGATAAAGATTGCGTTGGCTGTCACGTAGATGGCTTTGGTCAAAAAGGGGGCTATACTATTGATAGTCCTAAAAAGATGTTAACCGGTGTTGGCTGCGAATCCTGCCATGGCCCTGGTCGTAACTACCGAGGTGATCACCGCAAGAGTGGCCAAGCGTTTGAGAAAAAAGGCAAGACTACCAAACGTAGTGTACTGGCGAAGAAAGGTCAGGACTTCCACTTTGAAGAACGCTGCAGTGCCTGCCATCTGAACTACGAAGGCTCTCCCTGGAAAGATGCCAAGCCACCGTACACACCGTATACACCAGAAGTAGATGCGAAATACACCTTCAACTTTGATGAAATGGTCAAAGATGTTAAAGCCATGCATGAACATTACAAACTGGATGGTGTATTTGAGGGCGAACCTAAATTCAAATTCCATGAAGAATTCCAGGCCAGCGCCAAAACTACCAAAAAAGGAAAATAGTAAATGACCAGATTGCAAAAAGGATCAATTGGCACCCTGCTAGTAGGGGTGCTATTGGGTATCGCATTAATAGTTGTGGTGTTTGGTGGAGAGGCAGCATTATCCACAGAAGAATTCTGTACCAGCTGTCATTCCATGTCTTACCCACAGACTGAATTGAAAGAATCCACACACTATGGTGCGTTAGGAATTAACCCAACCTGTAAGGATTGTCATATTCCACAGGGAGTGAAAAACTTCCACCTAGCGGTGGCTACACACGTTGTTGATGGTGCCAGAGAGCTTTGGTTAGAACTAGTTAATGATTATTCTACTTTAGATAAGTTCAATGAAAGAAGAGGCATCATGGCCCATGATGCTAGGATGAATCTGAAGAAATGGGATAGTATTACTTGCCGTGACTGTCACGTTAAGCCTGATCCTCCCGGAGAATTTGCGCAAGCAGAACACTTGAAAATGGAAACGGAAGGGGCAACCTGTATTGATTGTCATCAGAACTTAGTGCATGAAGAAGCACCTGAAACAGATTTGAATGCGAGTTTGGCACAAGGCAAACTGGTATTGAAAGCTGATGAAGATGACGACGATGATGATGAAGACGATGATGATGAGGACGAAGAAATCGAAGTCGAGGTTGAATCCGATACTGATGCTGATGAAGACAGCGATTCCGATGAAGATGACGACGAAGATAGCGACGAAGAATAAGGTTTGATGTAAATAACGCTATCTTGTTGATATAAACTAAGACCCGCGGAGACAAGTTAACAAACTTCGCGGGTTTTTTTATTAGATGAATATTTGAATCATTGCTGAAGAGTAAAATCTTGATTGGCAACATTAATAATATTGCTTTGCTAGAATTAATAATAACTGGGCGTTTTTTTGTGGCTGTTCTTAGAATACTTTGGGTTTATTTATCCGATAATGATAAATAATTAGTGTTTGGTGAGTCGGAAAGTAGAGAGATTTAAGGGATTTATATAGAGAATGGACTCGCAAAAGATTGTTGTTGGTATATGTGTTTATTTAGTATGAGGTTATAAATGACAATTGTGCGTTTGCCGGATGGTACAGATAGGGTATTTGATACGCCTGTGACTGTATTAGATGTCGCTGAATCGATTGGTCCAGGGTTAGCGCGCGTGGCACTGGCAGGTAAATTGAATGGCAAGCTGGTAGATTTGTCGGAACCTATAATTGCTGATAGCGATTTGGTTCTTGTTACTGATAAAGATCCAGAAGGACTCGAAATTATTCGGCATTCTTGCGCGCATTTGCTTGCTCATGCAGTGAAAGAGTTATTTCCAGGTGTACAAGTCACGATTGGACCTGTAATAGAAAATGGATTTTATTATGATTTTTCATATGAGCGTCCCTTTACACCGGAGGATCTGGCAGCAATAGAAAAAAGAATGCATGAAATTAGTAAGAGAAATTTGAAGATAGAGCGCGAAGTTTGGGATCGTACTAAGGCAATTAATTTTTTCAAGGATCAGGGAGAACGCTATAAAGCTCAGATAATTGAGTCTATTCCCAGTAATGAACCAGTTTCATTGTATTCCCAAGGTGATTTTACTGATTTGTGCCGCGGACCACATGTGCCCTACACGTCAAAAATTAAAGTGTTTAAATTGATGAAAATAGCGGGAGCTTACTGGCGTGGTGATTCAAAGAATGAGATGTTGCAAAGGATTTATGGGACAGCATGGATTACCAAAGATGCACAAAATGATTATCTTCACTATCTGGAAGAAGCGGAAAAACGAGATCATCGTAAACTTGGTAAGCAGCTAGATTTGTTTCACATGCAGGAAGAAGCGCCTGGGATGGTATATTGGCATCCTAAAGGATGGGTTATTTGGCAACAGGTTGAGCAGTATATGCGTCAAATATTAACCCAAAGTGGTTATGTGGAAATTCGTACTCCTCAGGTATTGGATAGATCATTGTGGGAAAAATCTGGGCATTGGGAAAATTTTCGTGAAAATATGTTTATCACAGAGTCAGAAAGTAGACATTTTGCGATTAAGCCTATGAATTGTCCGGGGCATGTACAGGTATTTAATCATGGATTAAAAAGTTATCGTGATTTACCACTCCGTTTGGCTGAATTTGGCTCTTGTCATAGAAATGAAGCATCAGGTGCTTTGCATGGATTGATGCGTGTTCGCTCGTTCACGCAAGATGACGCACATATTTTTTGTACAGAAGATCAAATTTTAGAAGAGGTTGTTAGATTTATTGACTTGTTAAATCAAGTTTATAGAAATTTTGGCTTTGTTGAGATTCAAATCAAACTTTCTACTCGTCCAGAACAAAGAGTTGGCACCGAGGAGCAGTGGGATAAAGCAGAAGTTGCTTTAGCGGCGGCGCTGGATCAGAAAAAATTGGACTGGGAATTACAACCGGGAGAAGGTGCTTTTTATGGACCGAAAATAGAATTTATTTTAAAGGACAGTCTTGGACGTAGATGGCAGTGTGGTACCTTGCAGCTTGATTTTTCTATGCCGGCGCGCTTAGGTGCAGAATATATTGCCGAAGATAACACGAGAAAAACACCGGTGATGTTGCATAGAGCTATTTTGGGATCGATGGAACGTTTTATTGGTATTTTGATTGAACACCATGCGGGCGCGCTACCGATATGGCTTGCTCCTGATCAGGCAATGGTATTGAATATTTCTAAAAATCAGATTGATTATGCTCAATCTGTTGTTAGTGAGTTGGTGCAAAATGGTATTCGTGCTAGTGCGGACTTGAGAAATGAGAAGATAAGTTATAAAATTAGGGAGCATAGCTTACAAAAAATACCCTATCTATTGATAATCGGTGACAAAGAAGTTGAAGATGGGACTGTCACCGTGAGGGAGCGGGCAAATCGACATCAAGAGACGATAGCGCTTGCTGATTTTGTTTTCTCTGTTCAAGAGAAAATAACTAATAAAGAATAACTACGAGTTTAAGGAGAATACCATAGCACAAAAAAAAACTGTAAGAGTAAATGATGAGATTACAGCTTCCCAGGTTAGATTGATTGGTATAAATGGCGAGCAGGTAGGTATCCTGCCAATAATAGAAGCAAAGGAATTAGCTGAAGAAAATGGAGTAGATATTGTAGAAATTGCTCCGAGTGCGGCGCCTCCGGTTTGCAGATTGATGGATTATGGTAAGTATCTTTATCAGGAAAGCAAAAAGAAACATGATGCTAAGCAGAGGCAGAAGCAGGTACAAATAAAAGAAATTAAGCTTCGACCGAACACAGATGAAGGAGACTACAGTATCAAATTAAGAAATCTCATCAATTTCTTGAATAGTGGCGATAAGGTAAAGGTAACTCTGAGATTTCGTGGCAGGGAGATGGCTCATCAAGAACTTGGTATTAAGTTGCTCGAGAGAGTAAAAGAGGATCTTGAAGAGCGTGCGATTGTTGAACAGTTTCCTAGATTGGAAGGGCGTCAAATGGTGATGGTGTTAGCCCCTAAGAAAAAAGAGATCAAAAAGGATAAATCATCTGGTAAGCAAGTAGAGGTAGATGTGAAGGATGAAGCGGTATCGTAAAGAGGTTTTATTTTTAAAAATATAAGTGAAATAAGGTTCCAAAGTTTTTTAATAAACACCTTGTATTTCATATTAAAAAGGAAGTATACATTCATGCCTAAAATGAAGACAAAAAAAAGTGCTGCTAAGCGCTTTAAAATCAGAGCAGGGGGGAGTATTAAGCGTTCTCAAGCATTTAAGAGACATATTCTTACTAAAAAGACAACTAAAAATAAGCGGCAGCTAAGAGGTGCAACTGCCGTTCATGCCAGTGATGTGGCATCTGTGCGCGCAATGTTACCGTACGCTTAAGGAGATAATAAGAAATGCCAAGAGTAAAACGAAGCGTAGTTGCAAGGGCGCGTCATAAAAAAATTATCAAACTAGCAAAAGGGTATCGCGGTAGGCGAAAGAATGTATATCGTATTGCCAAGCAAGCTGTTATGAAAGCTGGTCAATATGCTTATCGTGATCGTCGCCAAAGGAAACGACAATTCCGATCTTTATGGATTGCGCGCATCAATGCAGCTGTTCGAGAATTGGGAATGACCTATAGCACATTTATTCATGGGCTTAAAAAAGCAGGTATTGATCTTGATAGAAAGGTGCTGGCTGATTTGGCTGTGTTTGATAAGGTTGCCTTTGGGAAAATAACGACCCGAGTGAAGGCTCATTTGGCTGATCAGTAAATAAGTAACCTGTTCAATATCTTATATAAATTTTAAAAAGGGGGTCTGCATTTTGTTCGCTCGACCCCCTTTTTTATGAGTAAGTTATTTCATGACTTATGAATGATCTGGAAAATTTAATCAATACCGCAATAGAGTTATTTGATCAGGCGGAAAATATTGCTGATTTAGAACGAGTCAAAGCACAATATTTAGGTAAAACAGGGGAAATTACGCTTCTACTGAAAAATCTTAGAGAGCTGCCCCCAGAAGAGCGCCCGATAATGGGAGAGCGGATTAATCAGGCAAAAAGATCGTTGGAAGATGCCCTGACTCAACGCCGAAACATGATGCGTGAGAAGGAGATGCAAGCTCGTTTGGCGGAGGAGAGATTAGATGTTACTTTGCCTGGGCGCGGATATGGATTAGGCGGAGTGCATCCGATTACATTAACACTTACACGTATTGAATCGTTATTTCATTCAATCGGGTTTGATATTGCAACAGGCCCTGAAATTGAAACAGACTTTTACAATTTTACAGCGCTAAATATCGCTGAAAACCATCCGGCACGTGCTATGCATGATACTTTCTATGTCGATGATGGAAAATTGCTACGCACTCATACATCTCCTGTGCAAATTCACTACATGCAGAGTCATCGCCCTCCTATCAAAATCATTGCACCTGGACGTGTGTATCGCTGCGATTCTGATGTAACTCACACACCTATGTTCCATCAGGTTGAAGGGTTATGGATTGATGAAAATATCAGTTTTTCATCGTTAAAGGGTGTGCTGGTAGAATTTATGAGAAATTTTTTTGAAAAAGATGATTTGTCAGTGAGATTTCGCCCCTCTTTTTTTCCTTTTACAGAACCTTCTGCGGAGATGGATATTGCTTGTGTGATGTGTGATGGGAAGGGATGCCGAATTTGTAGTGAAACAGGATGGTTAGAAGTGTTGGGATGCGGCATGGTACATCCTAATGTAATGCGCCATGTTGGCTTGGATAGTGAAGAAAATATTGGATTTGCTTTTGGGCTGGGGGTCGAACGGCTAACGATGTTACGTTATGGTGTTAATGATTTACGCTTATTCTTTGAGAACGATCTGCGTTTCTTAAAACAATTTAATTAGTATTTACAAAGTTAGCAGTTATGAAATTTACTGGAAATTGGTTGCGGAAATTTGTCGATTATCAGTGTTCTCGTGAAGAATTAGCGCACCAATTGACGATGGCAGGCTTGGAAGTTGAAAGCGTACAACCAGTAGCTCCTTTTTTTGATAAGGTCGTAACGGCAGAAATTCTCTCTGTTCAAAAACATACTAATGCTGATCGTCTAAAGGTATGTGAAGTTAATGTTGGCAAGTATGCTGATGCCTCTCTACAAATTGTTTGCGGAGCACCAAATGTAGCGGAGGGTATGAAGGTTGTATGTGCTCTGATCGGTGCTCGGTTACCAGAGTTAAATATAAAACGCGGTAAAATACGAGGTGTAGAATCTTTCGGCATGTTGTGTTCTGCTAAGGAACTAGGGTTGGAGAGCGAAGTTGATGGGTTAATTGAGCTCCCCCATGACGCACCTGTCGGTATCGATTTCAGAGAATACGACGAGCTGAATGATAGTGTCTTTACCTTAGCACTCACACCTAATCGAGCAGATTGTCTGGGGATGTTTGGTGTGGCACGTGAAGTTGCGGCGATCACTAACAACGAACTTAATCTGCCAAAAATTGCGCCAGTTAGTTCGGAGATTCCTGATGTTCTTCAGATTGATGTCAAAGAACCACAAGCCTGCCCACTTTATTGTGGCCGTATTATAAAAGGGGTTACGGTATCTGATGTACAAATTCCCAAGTGGATGCATCAAGCCTTAGTGCGAGCAGGTTTGCGCGCAATTAATCCTGTAGTCGATATAACCAATTACGTTATGCTCGAAACTGGGCAGCCAATGCATGCGTTTGATCTTGCCAAGCTTGCGGAGGGAGGGGGTGCGAGAATTTGTGTGCGCTATGCCGATGAGGATGAACGTCTATCATTATTAAATGGTGAAGTAATAGACTTACGGCGAAATTTTCTGGTTATAGCTGACAGCACTAAACCACTGGCGCTAGCGGGCATTATGGGCGGCGATGAGAGTGGTGTAGTGGATACTACAACAGATATTTTTCTTGAGAGTGCCTTTTTCTCACCCACTGTTATTAGCGGTAAGTCATTTACATTGGGTTTTGGATCAGACTCTTCATATCGTTTTGAACGAGGAGTAGATTTTTCGATGACGCGTAGCGTGCTCGAACGTGCTACAGCATTGATTTTAGATGTTTGTGGTGGTAAAGCTGGCCCGATTGTTGAAGCGTGTGATCATTTACCAAAAAGAGAAGCTGTTAAAGTTCGTCCGGAACGTGTAGCGAGAATTTTGGGGGTGAATTTAGATATCGAATCGATAGCAGCGTATTTTCAGCGATTACAGTTTAGTTATTCTGTGACAGATGGAATGTTTCACGTTGTGCCGCCGGCTGCGCGTTTTGATTTAGAAATTGAGGAAGATTTTATTGAAGAACTTGCTCGTATTCATGGTTATGATTTAATTCCTGCTCAATTGCCTCAGGCATCAATACATATGCTAGCTGAGCCAGAGATAGGTGTTTCACCTGTTGAGCAAGTGCGTAAGATTCTAATTGCAAGAGAATATCAAGAGGTAATTAATTACACGTTTGTTGATGCTCGTTGGGAAACAGATTTTGTCGCAAATGATTCGCCCATCAAGTTAAAAAACCCCATTGCGAATCATATGAGCGTAATGCGAAGTAGTCTGCTGGGTGGGTTAATTAATAATTTACAATTTAATCTGAATCGCAAGCAGAGTAGGGTTAGAATTTTTGAGCTGGGCTCCTGTTTTCTTCAAAAAAATGGTCAGGAAGAAGAAATAGAAAATCTGGCTATGCTTTGCTCTGGAAGTGTATATCCAGAACAATGGGGAATCGCAGATCGAAAAATTGATTTTTATGATGTCAAGATGGATGTTGAATCTTTACTTGGGCTGCAAGATATCGAATTTCAATTGGCTGTTCATCCAGCATTACATCCAGGGAAATCAGCTAAAATTATGCTTGATGGAGAAGTAATAGGTTGGATAGGAGAACTGCATCCTCGTTGGTTGAGTGAGTATCAGCTATCACAATCTGCAGTATTATGTGAGTTACAAATAAATGCATTGGCTAGAAAATCGTTACCAGCAATGCAAACCTTTTCAAAGTTTCCATCTATAAGACGTGATATTTCAGTGGTAGTGGACAGTAGTGTAACGGCAGCTGAGTTACTGAAAATCATGAATCTGGAAAAAGGTAATCATGTCAGTGAGATTTCTTTGTTCGATTTATATAGTGGTAAGAATTTAGAATCCGGGAAAAAGAGTCTTGCTTTTCGTATTTTATTGCGGGGTACCGAGAAAAATCTTACAGATCAGGAGATCGATAAAACAATAAGTAAGTTGATCGATGTAGTTGGTCGTGAATTTGGCGCGATATTGCGCAGCTGATATTATGCCTTATATACCATCTTTGTTTTATGAGAAATAAAATAAGTACCAACAGCATTCGTTTGTTTTTTCTCAAATATGGAAAGCGTATTTCGGTGTGATAATTAGTGGCTATTTTTTTGTTAAGAGTGTTTAAATATCATAAATTTTAATATTGGTTTGGGATATTTACTCTATTTTTTAACTTAAGGGTGGATATATGGCTTTAACCAAAGCGGAGCTAACTGATTTGTTATTTGAGAATATCGGTCTGAATAAGCGTGAAGCAAAGGAGGTTGTTGAGTGTTTTTATGATGAATTACGAACAGCGCTTCAGAATGGAAATGGGGTAAAGCTTTCAGGTTTTGGTAATTTTCAATTAAGAACAAAACCACAGCGTCCGGGTAGAAATCCCAAAACTGGTGAGGAAATTCCTATTTCTGCACGCAGAGTGGTTACTTTTCATGCTAGTCAAAAACTTAAATCGATGGTGGAAGCCAACTATCACGGTAAATCAGGTGCAAGTTAATTGCTTCTATTTTTAATTACAAAAATGATAGGTGGGTTACCATAGATCTAGTGTTTTTTTATGGGTTTTTGCAAGTAATTGTAATTAATAAATTCGGGGCGTAGCGCAGTCTGGTAGCGTACTTGCATGGGGTGCAAGTGGTCGGAGGTTCAAATCCTCTCGCCCCGACCAGTTTTTGATGTTTTAAGTATAGAAATAGTAGCGTTGATAGTTTTTCAGGAGTTGTGGAGATTTCCTAATTTGTTCACCTGAAAATACTGAATGATTAGTTATATTGCTTGTTTTTAAGGATATAAAATGCGCATTTTGCTCAGTAATGATGACGGGTATTTTGCGCCTGGTATTGCTAGTTTAGCGGAGGTGCTTTCTAGTATTGCAACGATAACGGTAGTAGCGCCAGAACGAGATCGTAGTGGAGCAAGTAATTCCCTCACACTGGATCGCCCTCTTAGTTTACATAAATCGCATAACGATTTTTACTATGTGAATGGTACTCCAACAGATTGTGTCCATCTTGCTGTCACTGGCATGCTGGATGAATTGCCTGATATGGTAATTTCCGGTATTAATGATGGTGCCAATATGGGGGATGACACTATTTATTCCGGCACAGTTGCGGCCGCTACTGAAGGCTTTTTATTGGGGTTGCCTTCAATTGCAGTGTCTTTGGTTAGTGTCTCGCGTGGCAATTTTCCTACCGCAGCAAAAATTGTCTTGGATCTGGTTAAGCGATTTATAGATAATAGGTTTCATGTCCCTGTTTTGCTTAATGTCAATGTTCCTGATATACCGTATGAGGAGTTGCAGGGCGTAGAAATTACCCGTTTAGGCCGTCGACACAAGGCTGAGTCTGTCATTAGGTATCAAACCCCGCGGGGAGAGACAGTATATTGGGTAGGTGCTGCTGGTGCCGCACAAGATGCAAGTGAAGGAACAGATTTTTATGCACTGCAAAATAATCGTGTGTCGATTACTCCTTTGCAAATTGATTTGACACGTTACGACCAAATTGGCTATATCAAGAGTTGGTTAGATTTCTAAGGTTTTTAATTATTTGGCCAAGGAGATCTGGTGTAGTGAAAATTATACCCATAATGAGAATGGAGAGTTTTATTGTAGCGATATGCTTACTATTTATTAACCAGTTTTGTAAAAAATAGCAGGCATAGTTAAAACTAATATTTTATTGGAAGAGATACAGAGGAGAGTAGTTGCGTGAGTGTGCGCTATTCTGAGGTTGGTATGACTTCACCGCGAACAAGAATTCGCATGGCCGAACGTTTAAGGAAGCAGGGGATTGAAGACGAGGTGGTATTGGCCGCAATGGCTTTAATTCCCCGTCATGTTTTTGTTGAAGAAGCATTAGCTTCTCGAGCATATGAAGATGTGGCGCTACCAATTAACTATGGACAAACGATTTCCAGCCCTTGGATTGTGGCGCGCATGAGTGAATTATTGCGAAATAAGCGTAATAATTCTCTTGAAAAGGTTTTGGAAATTGGAACAGGAAGTGGTTATCAGACAACTGTCTTGACTCAAATAGCAAATGAAGTTTATTCGCTTGAGCGAATTGGTCCTTTATTGACACGTACGCGTATCAGGTTGCGCAAATTAGGTATTCGCAATGTTTACTTAAAGCATGCTGATGGCATCGATGGCTTGTCAGAATTCAGCCCATTTGATGGCATCATGCTGACAGCCGTT
This sequence comes from Nitrosomonas stercoris, assembly GCA_006742785.1. Lineage (NCBI taxonomy): Bacteria > Pseudomonadati > Pseudomonadota > Betaproteobacteria > Nitrosomonadales > Nitrosomonadaceae > Nitrosomonas > Nitrosomonas stercoris. Next base: position 1,440,239 of record AP019755.1, read on the forward strand.
ATTCCCAAAATACCTGAGGTACTTCTGGGACAGTTGGCAGCGGGAGGAAGAATAGTGTTTCCCAAAGGTAGTGAGCAACAGTATCTTTGTATAATTGATCATACGCCTGAGGGTTTTGTCGAAACAATTTTAGATGAGGTGAGATTTGTACCTATTCTTCCGGGCATCATTAATAGATAGCTTCTCGTCCCTGTCTCTAAAAGATAAGATATCTTATTACTGCCTTTTGTTTTATGAAACTTAATTGTAGCGTAGCGCTAAAAATATGTTCACACGGATAGTTTTCTTAATTCTCGTTTTATCCTTGAGTGCCTGTGTTTCAAAACCTAATCCATCTCCGGTTGTTGAACGTCCATTAAATCGATATTCTACTGGAGGGAGTGGCTTTGATCAGAGCTCTTCAGAGCGAAAGGTGCATGTAGTACAAGGTGGCGATACATTGTATAACATTGCATTGAGACATGGATTGGATGTCAGGCAGTTGGCGGAAATAAATAATATTACTAATCCTGAAGAATTACAGATTGGTCAGGAGCTGTATTTGCAAATGCCGTTTCCATCAAGTATAGAAAGTATGACAACCCAACAGGAAAATTTGTCTTCGAAGCCTATGCTTTACTCGATCTCCCAGCCCGAAGCTTTGGGTGTAATTGGTTATCAATCTAATGTTCCCGAATATGAAAAGGGATTAGCAGGACCAATTAAGACCGAGCCAAGAGGCAGTGTGTTGCCTTATTCTGATTCAGCGCGTGATCAGTTGGGCAAGCAAACTGAGGGCGTCGTTGTGACTCAACAAACGATTGCTAATGCAAAGGAGAGCGCTGCCCAGCAACCAGCTAGTGCAGGTGTGAACAGAGGAGGGGTTAACTGGGGGTGGCCAGTAGAAGGACGGATAGTTAGTGGATTTTCTGATAAATCAAAAGGTGTGGGGATTGGGGGAACTCTTCAGCAACCTGTGCTAGCAGCTGCTTCAGGTACTGTGGTTTATAGTGGTAATGGTTTACGAGGCTATGGAAATTTAATTATTATCAAACATAGCGATAGTTATTTAAGTGCATACGGACACAATAGTAAAATATTGGTGCATGAAGGAGAAAGAGTTGCCAAGGGGCAGAAAATTGCTGAAATGGGGAGCGCGGATGGTAGTTCAGCAAAATTGCATTTTGAAATACGCGAAAAGGGCAAACCTGTTAATCCTCTTGGTTACTTACCAGCGAAATAGCAATCATTTAAAAGATTACAGTGTTTTTTGCTGTAGATCGATCAGAGTTTGTATGTTGAATGGCTTATTGTGGAGTGGCACCACATTTTCCAGATTACTCAGAACTAAGTCTGCTTTAGCAAAATTTTGCTGCTGAGTGTATTCGCTCGGTGTGATAATTGTTTTGATACCGGCTGTGCTGGCTGCGATTAATCCATTTTCCGAATCTTCAATTGCAATACAGTCTTGTGCAGATAAGCCAAGCTGGTTGAGTACCCAATGATAAATGTCTGCAGCAGGCTTTTTTCTTGAAACAATATCGCCTGCCCCAATAACATCAAATTGTGCCAGCGCATCACTTCCCAATGCATATTGAAGCAAAGTGGTTACATTTTCGTATGTCGTGGTAGTCGCAATCGCAATTCTTATGTTTCTCTTTCGGAGCTGATTTAATAGACGATTGACACCAGGACGTAGTGCTATTTTTCCCTTTTTTAGTAGGTTGAGGAAATATTCAGTTTTAACTTGATGAATTTGTGCGATCCATTCATCGGGATTATTTCTATTTAAAAGTGCAGGCGCATAATTTTTTAGGTAAAAATGAATGCGTTCTTTGCCACCACTAACGTGTAACAACGAACCGTATAATTTCACATCCCATTGCCAATCAAGTTGAAATTGTTTGAAAGCGTAATTAAAAGCAACTCTGTGACCGTCTCGCTCGGTCTCTGCGAGTGTGCCATCAACATCAAAAATAACAGCGGAAAGAGGCATATTGCTTGAGATTTATTTGTGAAATGTATGGCTAGCTCGAGTGAGCCGATCAGTAATAGCGAGCCATTCGGGATTGTCGGGAGGCGCTTCAACTAAAATCTGCTGAAAATTTTTATTGTCTAGATCACGCAGTGTTGTGTATAGATTTTGAGCAAATTCAATCGGATTGTCTGGCATGAAGATATAATGAAGTAATTTGCTTGTTTTTTGCTGAATATCGATTTCATGTTTGCCCCATATGACAATCGCTGTGCGTATCTTTCGTTGTTGTAAGTCACAGGCGCGTGCAAAAAGAGATTTGCTGTGACAAATTTCGAGAGGGGTTATGGTGGCATAATGTGATACCAGAGATCCCGATGTTCGAATAACGCGATTGTGGGGTTGAATCGTAACTCTTTGTTTGAGTACACTTTCAAGCTGTGAAACTGAAATACCGCCAGGGCGGAGAACAGTAATTTCATTATCAAGACAGCTGACAATCGTACTTTCAAGGCCTACTTCGCAATGACCACCGTCAAGAATAATATCAATACTGTCACCAAATGTTTCCTTTACGTGATCAGCAGTTGTAGGACTTATAAAACCAAAACGATTAGCTGAAGGAGCTGCAATCGCTTTATGGCTACCCAATTCTGTTAAAAGTTGCAATGCAATGGGATGACGAGGGATGCGCAACCCTACTGTGTTTTGACCACCAGTAGCGTTTAGAGGAACATGTTTGCTTTTGGGTAAAATCAAGGTTAAAGGCCCTGGCCAGAAATGTTCCGCTAGTATGAGCGCCTTCTGTGGAATGTTGCGTGCCCAGAAATCAAGTTCAGCTAATTTAGCAAAATGAACTATTAGTGGATGGTTATACGGCCTACCTTTAATTTCAAATATTTTTTTTATTGCTTCAGGCTGAGAAATATCGGCTCCTAGTCCATAAACAGTCTCTGTTGGAAAGGCAACAACGCCGCCTTTGCGCAAATTTTCAGCTGCTCTAGTAATTTTATTTGGTGTGCCGAGATCTGAATAGTGTGACTTAGACATTATCCTTGTTGAGTAGATTGGAGGCGTCTGTATTCATGAGTAAGTATATATTTTGTTTCTTCTGAGAATCTGTTTAATATCTTGCTGAAGGGCGCATTACAGCGTTGAAATTGAGCTTAAAATACTCACATACTTCAAGTATGCTCCGTTTTCTCACTTAATTTTGTCCAACACTGCCTCATATTTATGGAATTCTTGGGCAAACTATGAGAAAACGAAGAGTTGCTAGCTGTTAAATCCTCTATTGCGTTGGTACGAACTCAATTCCTTATGATTTGTATGGTTATGATGTTATTTGTTTAGTTTTTGTAATGTTTTTGATTGTGTTGGCTATTATAAATGATTGATTTTCTGATAAGTAGTAAAAATTTCTAGTAGGTTAAATAAAAAAGGACTTGACTAAAAGAGGCAAGGTGACTAGCCTTTCGAATGTATCTGGTATGGCTATTACGGTCTTGCTGGAACAAAAAAAGCAACACAGTCAAGCGAAAACCTTTTTATTGTTGTGGTTATTCGCAAAAAATGGAAAGTGATAAAAAGCATTGATTTTTATCACAAGTTTTAATGTAACAAGGTGTAGTGATGTTAACTTTCAATTATAAGAGGGGAGGGTAAAGTTGAGTATATTTAAAACAGACGAGATCCTGAAAGCGGCTAAAATGCCGCCGGAGGCGATCCATATGTCGCGTATGATTGACGCGGTATATTTTCCTATTCTAATTGTCCTGCTGATTGGCACCTATCACATGCACTTCATGCTGCTGGCAGGTGACTGGGATTTCTGGTTGGATTGGAAAGACCGTCAATGGTGGCCGGTACTGTCACCAATTGTTGGTATCATGTACTGCTCAGCCATCATGTACTACCTATGGGTAAACTACCGCCAACCGTTTGGCGCCACGTTGTGTGTGGTCTGTATGCTGACAGGTGAATGGATAACCCGCTACTGGGGCTTCTACTGGTGGTCACACTACCCACTTAACTTTGTGACACCATCCACCATGCTTCCAGGTGCATTGATGCTGGATTTCACCCTGTATCTGACACGTAGCTGGTTGATCACAGCGTTAATTGGTGGTGCATTCTTTGGTTTGCTGTTCTACCCAGGTAACTGGCCAATCTTCGGACCAACCCACTTGCCAGTTGTTGTAGAAGGTACTTTGTTATCTTTAGCTGACTACATGGGTCACTTGTATGTTCGTACCGGTACACCGGAGTACGTTCGTAAGATTGAACAAGGTTCACTGCGTACCTTTGGTGGTCACACGACAGTTATTGCAGCATTCTTCTCAGCCTTTATCTCCATGCTGATGTTTACAGTTTGGTGGTATCTGGGCAAAGTTTACTGCACAGCTTTCTTCTACGTTAAAGGTAAAAGAGGACGCGTTGTACATCGCAATGATGTGACAGCATTTGGAGAAGAAGGATTTGCAGAGGGGATCAAATAAAATGGGTATCAAAAACCTTTACAAGCGTACAGTGTTAGGGCTTTGTGGCGTTGCGGCCTATGCAATGGCAGCACTGACCATGACTGTAACATTAGATGTTTCTACAGTAGCAGCCCACGGAGAACGTTCTCAGGAACCATTCCTCCGGATGCGTACCGTGCAATGGTATGACGTTAAATGGGGTCCGGAAGTTACCAAAGTTAACGAGAATGCTAAAATCACAGGTAAGTTCCACCTGGCTGAAGACTGGCCACGTGCAGCAGCGAGCCCACATTATGCATTCTTTAACGTAGGTAGCCCTAGTTCAGTATTTGTACGTTTGAGTACAAAGATTAACGGCTCCCCAACGTTTATTTCTGGCCCAATGCAAATTGGTCGTGACTACGAATTCGAGGTTGATTTGAGAGCCCGCATTCCAGGTCGTCACCATATGCATGCCATGTTGAACGTCAAAGATGCAGGTCCAATTGCTGGCCCTGGATCCTGGATGAACATCACTGGTAGTTGGTCTGATTTTACCAACCCGATCAAACTGCTTACAGGCGAGACCATTGATACTGAAACATTCAACTTTGCCAACTCAATATTCTGGCATGGTCTCTGGATGGCCATCGGTATCTTCTGGATTGGTATTTTCGTAGCTCGTCCAATGTTCCTGCCACGCAGTCGTGTTCTACTAGCCTATGGTGACGAAATTCTCATGGACCCAATGGATAAGAAAATCACCTGGGTTCTGGCAATTCTGACCTTGGCGATAGTCTGGGGAGGATATCGTTACACAGAAACGAAACATCCTTACACAGTACCTATCCAGGCTGGTGAAACCAAGATTGCTCCATTGCCAGTAGCACCTAATCCAGTTGCTATCACCATTGGCGATGCCAACTATGACGTACCGGGACGTGCACTGCGCGTAACAATGGAAGTGACCAACAATGGTGATCTGCCAATTACATTTGGTGAATTTACCACAGCTGGTATTCGTTTCATCAACAACACTGGCCGCAAATACCTGGATCCAAAATATCCACGTGAATTAATTGCAGTTGGTTTGAACTTTGATGACGAAAATGCTATTCAACCTGGAGAAACCAAAGAGCTGAGAATGGAAGCTAAAGATGCTTTGTGGGAAATCCAACGTTTGATGGCCTTGTTAGGTGACCCTGAGAGCCGTTTTGGTGGCTTATTAATGTCTTGGGATTCAGAAGGAAATCGCCATATCAACAGTATTGCTGGTCCGGTGATTCCAGTCTTTACCAAGCTCTAATAAACAGTACTGAGGTACTGCGCATTAGTTAACACGGAACCGGTACATCGCCTGTCATACGACAGAGATGTACCGGTTTTTTGTTACAGTACAAATTCTGAACGAAAGCAAATAAGCGACCTATCCTATTTAGTACTTTACGACTGAATAGAAGGAAAATATAAAAATGAGAAGAGTGTATTTACTAAAGACAAGTAAGGAATCGTCATGTTAAAGCGTCTGGTACGACTGACTTTTACCACTTGCATGCTTGCTGTTCTGTGTTATACCAATACCGCTTTGGCGCATGGGAAAGCCTCCTTGGAAGAAGACACCTGTGTACGCCAGGTTGGTGAGAACCTGGTACATCTCAACATCTACCAACCTCAATTTGATCGAGCCGGCCACTACTGTACTGAAGTGCCCACAGCAGGAGAAGCCTATCTGGTGGTAGATCTGATTGACACGGCGCTGCGAGAAATGCCAGTAGGCGTAAAAGTATTTAGAGGCAAAGACAAAGAAGGAGATGTGATTATCCAAGTGGATGCACAGCATCATCCAGATGGTGTAATTAATGGCATTGGTCGATTGGACAAAGGCATCTATTCAATTGCAGTGACAGCTGAAGGTGTACCGCCCTTGAATTTTGATTACATAGTACACGTTGAAACGATTGATTATGGTAAACAGGTGCGCACATGGGCAGCACCAGTATTGGCATTTTTATTTCTGAGTTGGGCACTATACAAACTAATCCGATCAGGTCGTTTGAAAAGATTGTTTGGCTCTGAAGATGAATAAGTGATTACTTTGTAGGCTATAAATAATTGATAGCGTCAATGGAAAGAGGGAGGAAATAATTAAATGATTAAAAAATGGATCACAACCAGCATGAAATGGCTGATTGGCATGTTATTGGGAATGACTTTTGGACTACAGGCGTATGCTCATGGCGGATTGTCCATGGCAGAAGACATGTGCAAACTGACAGTAGGCCCTTACTTCATGCACTTTACAGGTTATCAACCTGAAAGCTCACAAGAACAGGAATTCTGTGAAGACATTCCCAATACTGGTCGTACCATTGTTGCTCTAGACTATATTGATGAAGCACTAAGACCATTGACAACCGAGGTACGCATTATTGTGGATACCGGTGCACCAGAAGGAGAAGAAGGTGATCTGGAGCAAATTACCGTGATGCACATTCCGGCACAAGTTTATGCCAATGGCTCCATTACCTTTGAACACTTTTTTCCGGAAGAAGGTGACTTTGTAGGATTGGTGACTGTTAATGATAACGGTACGGAATATGTTTCACGTTTCCCCTTTGCGGTGGGTACAGGCGGGAAATTTAAACCCAATATGTTCCTGTGGCCATTGTTGATCATTATCATTGGCGGAAGCTATTTCTTCTACTCCCTCAGAAAAGATAAAAAAGAAAAAGAACAGAAAAAAGAAGAGTAGATAATAGAAAGCCTTAACTGTTGGTCTGCGCTGGTTTTTGATGGAATGGCAAATGCAAACCAACAGTTAAAGAGCTTGAGAGCTGTTTGCGTTGTTATTCATTTGGGGTAAATTATATTTTCATTGGTTGGTTGTATGTACGCCTCACTTCTTCATTAATTCTCTCCTTAAACTGACTGTCTCGTTAGCATTTTTCAAGAAATTTCTTGAGCATCAGATAGTAAATATTGGCTTTACATAGTTATAGGTGTTTTTATATTCCTTGTATTACTGAGCTACCATAGCAAAAGATAATTCATCAATTTATTGATATGGTTTTCTGAATTATATGGTCAGAAAATTTCTGCAGAATTTATCATCAAGCTGTAAAAATTATATCGCTATCGGCGGCTAGGATGATTGATGTTAATCGTTTACGCAAGATTTTTCTGTGTGCAACTGGAGTTAGAGGGATGAATTAAGGTGCGTTCTATTGTTGTAATTAGAGGTTCTTTTATATCTTTTTTTAAAGTTTATAACAGTAGTGTCGATATTAATTATCGACATAAAGTCACTAGCTTATCTAAAAGATAAGCAAAGAGATATTGTTTAGATAATTAAAGTTAAAGGATATGAAATGAAGAGACTTTTCTTAATTGCTATATTGTTTTTTGGGCTGAATTTATCAGTATTTGCAGGAGTAGATATCAATACTGCGAATCAGGCTGATCTTGAGACTGTAAAAGGTTTAGGGCCTGTTAAGGCAAAAGCGATAATTGAATATAGAGAAAAGTACGGTGAATTTAAATCGATAGAAGATTTGGTTAAAGTAAAAGGAATTGGACCAGGCACACTTAAGAAACTGGGGAACCAAGTAAGTATTCAGGAAAATGTGCCGGTTGACGTTAAAGATCGCTAGCTTTTACTGTATGTAAATAAATTCATTGGATAACGAGCAATTACGTTATCCAATGAATTTATTTATGAAAGTTAGTCTGAAGCATAGTTGTAACGATAAATTTTATTTAGTTTGTTTAAACTCTCTTATTTTCTACGGAGCGGCTAAGTTAGTTATAGATAGGAAGTTTGGCCGTGATCCTATTTTGATATTTGCTTCGCACACGCCATAAAATTGTATTTAACAAAAATTGGCGATTGCTCGAGCATCCCCTGTTTTTATACTCTCGTTCTGAGAAATGATTTTTTAATAGCGTCTGAGCATTTTGTCATTTATTTGAACGAGCAATCATCAGAATTTTTCTCTCTCAATATATAAACTTTCCTGAGCTACTGCTTTAATCAGCAATCGCTATATTTCTCGTTGTCGTATTGTGTTTTCTGATTTAGAAAATATATCGAACCAATACACTTTGAATAAATTCAAATAATAGCCAAATATTTTCTAGGAAATATATGTGGATATTTTATATATAAGAGCCCGTTTACGATCTCATCATTATTCCTTACGATACGTGGATGAAGAGAACAAAATATGCCAGTGATATTAGCAAAGAGAAGTTTGCCGAGATAGAGCCGCTATTGCGTAGCGTGAGGCGCAGCACCAAACCCACGACAATAGATTTGTATGAAGTATTTTGTGCTGTGCTGTATCTGCTGCGTACTGGTTGCCAGTGGAGATTTTTGCCCGGAGAGTTTCCCAAATGGCAGAGTGTATATGCCTATTGGCGCAAATGGAATGAGCCTGACCAGCACGGCGTGAGCGTGCTGGAGCAGGCATTAAAAAAATCAGGTTGGCGCGGCCCGAGAGAAACTGGGGCGCAACGCTTGCAGCACGTTCTTGATTGTGGACGCGCAAAGCGTGAAGAATACAGACACGGCTGACCAGAAAGGCTATGACGCCGGCAAGAAGGTGTCGGGCATCAAGCGCCATATCGCTGTTGATACCTTGGGGTTGCCGCACGCCATTGCAGTGACGACAGCGGAAGTGACTGACCGTAACGGTGCATTGCAGGCCTTGAAGCGTTGCAGATCGAGTTTGGGACAAGTGCAAGGTTTGCTGTGTGACGGTGGCTATACTGGAGCACCATTTGCCGAAAGTGTGCAAGAAATTCTGGGCAAACCTGTCACCGTGCAGATCGCCAAACGCAGCAAACTGCATACCTTCAAGGTTATGCCCAGGCGCTGGATAGTGGAACGTAGTTTCGCCTGGCTGGAAAAGTGCCGAAGATTATGGAAAAACTGCGAACGTAAACTTGATACCAGCTTGCAGCTCATTCATTTGGCTTTCTTGGCACTATTACTCAGAAGATCGTAAACAGGCTCTAAGAAGTTTATTCTTGGTGCAGCTATTTGTTACCAGAATAAGCTTTATGGGATAATCATGCTAATGAAAATAGGTAATCTTACTGAAAAATGAAAACGTTATACGACAAACTTTGGGACAATCATGTCGTCCACACAGAGTCAGCTGATCCGAATGGTATGGTGATACTTTATATTGATCGCCATTTGATACACGAAGTCACAAGTCCACAGGCTTTTGAAAGTTTGAGATTATCTCAGCGTAAGCCGTGGCGTATTGGTTCGATATTGGCGGTGGCCGATCACAATGTTCCGACAACTGATCGCAGTAATGGTATCAGTGACCCGATTTCACGTTTGCAGGTCGAAACGTTAAGCCAAAATTGTGATGAGTTTGCAATTACTGAGTTCAAAATGAATGATGAGCGTCAGGGAATTGTGCATGTAATAGGGCCAGAACAAGGTGCTACATTACCGGGCATGACGGTCGTATGTGGTGATTCCCACACAAGCACGCATGGTGCTTTTGCTTGCCTGGCGTTTGGTATTGGCACTTCTGAAGTTGAGCATGTGTTGGCGACACAATGTTTGGTTGCTCGAAAATCCAAATCCATGTTGGTTAAGGTAGAAGGAACATTGGGAAAAGGGGTAACAGCCAAAGATATTGCATTAGCCATTATCGGAGAAATAGGCACAGCGGGTGGAACGGGTTATGCAATTGAATTTGCGGGGAGCGCAATCCGTTCGCTTTCCATGGAAGGGCGCATGACGCTTTGTAATATGACAATAGAGGCAGGTGCACGCGCTGGCATGATCGGTGTGGATGATGTCACGATTGACTATATCAAGGGAAGACCTTTTGCTCCTCAAGGAGAATTATGGGAACAAGCGGTTACTTACTGGCGTACTTTGAAAAGCGACGAAGGTGCAGTGTTTGATCATACAGTTGAGCTGAGAGCTGAAGATATTAGACCTCAGGTTACCTGGGGAACTTCACCAGAGATGGTTACTACCATTGATGGGTATGTGCCTAATCCAGCTGATATTGGTGATCCCGTTAAACGGCAGGATATTGAGCATGCCCTTGAATATATGGGCTTGGAGCCTGGCACACCGATTCAACAGATCGCATTGGATAAAGTATTTATTGGCTCTTGTACTAATTCACGTATAGAGGATTTACGAGCAGCGGCAGAGGTAATCAAAGGCAGACGGGTTGCACCCAACATCAAATTAGCTATGGTAGTACCAGGCTCAGGATTGGTTAAATCAATGGCAGAAAAAGAAGGGTTGGATGAGATTTTTCTATCTGCTGGTTTCGAATGGCGTGAACCAGGTTGCTCAATGTGCTTGGCCATGAACGATGATAGGTTGCTGCCAGGTGAGCGGTGCGCATCGACTTCCAATCGTAATTTTGAAGGCAGACAAGGCCCGGGTGGGCGAACTCATTTAGTAAGCCCTGCTATGGCAGCAGCAGCAGCGATAGCTGGGCATTTTGTCGATGTGCGTGCTTTACCCCAATAAAGATCTAGAGGAGAAAGTTAATGAAAGCAAATTTTGTATTTTTGTTGTTGATTGTTTCCCAATTAGTTGCTTGTAATACGATTCAGGGATTTGGCAAGGATGTTCAACGCGGCGGTGAGGCGATCGAGAAAACAGCGCAATAAATACAATGAAAAAATTTGAACAATTTCGTGGCATCGTCGTGCCATTAGATCGAGCCAATGTTGATACCGACGCTATCATTCCTAAACAATTTTTAAAATCAATTAAACGTTCAGGGTTTGGCAAGAATTTGTTTGATGAATGGCGCTATCTTGATTATGGCGAGCCAGGTAAAGAAGCTGCATCACGTCAACTGAATCCGGACTTTATATTGAATCAACCGCGCTATCAGGGAGCAAGAATTCTGGTTGCTCGTGATAATTTTGGCTGTGGGTCAAGTCGGGAGCACGCCCCCTGGGCATTACAAGATTATGGTTTCGATGTAATTATTGCACCAAGTTTTGCTGATATTTTTTACAACAACTGTTTCAAGATTGGCCTGTTACCAATTGTTCTGGCAGCTGCTATTGTGGATAAGCTAATTCAGGATAGCTTGACAATTGAGGGCTATCAGTTAGCGGTTGATTTGCAAACACAAACAGTCACGTTACCATCAGGTGAAAATTATCAGTTCGAGATTGATGCTTTTCGAAAGCATTGCTTGCTCAATGGATTAGATGAAATTGGCCTGACTTTGCAACATGCTGACAAAATCAGAGAATTTGAGGTTAATCACAGAAGTGAGCAACCCTGGTTATTTTTGCAGCATAAATAAAGATAGGCTGGAAGTATGAAAATTGTATTGTTGGCGGGAGATGGTATTGGTCCCGAAATTGTGGCGCAAGCAGAGCGCGTACTGCTTTTTTTAAAACAACAAGGTTTAAAAATTGAACTCGAACCAGCTTTGCTGGGAGGGTGTGCAGTAGATGCTACCGATGAGCCTTTTCCAGAGGCAACCCGAAAATTGGCTGCTGAGGCGGATGCCATTTTGCTAGGAGCAGTAGGAAGCCCCCGCTATGATACCTTGCCACGAGAGAAACGCCCGGAACAGGGGTTGTTAGCCATTCGTAAAGCACTCAATTTGTTTGCTAACTTACGTCCAGTTATGTTGTATCCGGAGCTGGCTGATGTCTCAACTTTAAAGCCAGAAGTGGTGGCTGGGCTGGATATTTTGATTGTACGTGAATTGACTGGCGGCATTTACTTTGGGCAGCCAAGAGGTATTGAATACCAAGAAGGACAAAAAGTAGGATTCAATACCATGCACTATTCGGAAGCAGAGATACAACGTATTGCACATATTGCATTTCAGGCGGCGCGCAAGCGTAATGGTAAATTATGCTCTATAGATAAAATGAATGTGCTTGAATGTACGCAACTATGGCGTGATGTAATAACGGAGATAGCACAGTCTTATCCAGATGTTGAGCTATCACATATGTTGGTAGATAACGCAGCGATGCAGTTGGTACGCGATCCTAAACAGTTTGATGTGATGGTTACTGGCAATATGTTTGGCGATATTTTGTCAGATGAAGCTTCTATGTTAACAGGTTCAATTGGCATGCTGCCATCAGCTTCTCTGAATGATCAAAACAAGGGTTTATACGAACCCATTCATGGATCTGCTCCAGATATTGCGGGCAAGAATATTGCTAATCCACTTGCTGCTATTTTGTCAGTGGCTATGATGCTGCGTTATTCTTTTAACGAAGAAGAAGCTGCTTTGAAAATAGAACGGGCTGTTCAAGCAACTTTAAGACAAGGGTATCGGACTGAAGATATTTATGAAATTGGGTTGAAAAAGGTGGGCACAATAGAAATGGGTGATAGAGTTTTAGCTAATCTGCAAGTTTAGTATTTTATGGTGGCAGTTTTTATAAGGTTGTTTTGTCTTTCTTTTTCTCATTTTAAATAAGTTTTCTAATAGTAAGCTGTTAGAGCTGATGCAATATTAATCAATATTGATTTGTACAAGGTTAGGTAAATTACATGAAACGGGTTGGGTTTGTCGGGTGGCGCGGTATGGTGGGTTCTGTCCTTATGCAACGTATGCATGAAGAAAATGATTTTTCGTTAATAGAACCGGTATTCTTTTCGACATCCCAGGTTGGTGAGGCGGGACCTGATATTAGTGGAAAATCAACTCCACTCAAAGATGCTTATGATATTACCTTGTTGCAAGAAATGGATATTATCGTATCTTGCCAAGGGGGAGATTATACGAACGATATTTTTAAAAAATTACGTGCATCTGGGTGGCAGGGGTATTGGATTGATGCAGCTTCTGCGCTTAGAATGGATGATGATGCTGTCATTATTCTTGATCCGGTGAATCGTTCAGTCATCAATGAAGCCCTGAACAAGGGAGTTAAAAATTATATTGGCGGAAACTGCACGGTCAGTTTGATGTTAATGGCAGTGGGAGGGCTGTTTGAGCGAGATATGATCGAGTGGGCAAGTGTGATGACTTATCAGGCAGCATCGGGTGCAGGCGCAAAAAACATGCGTGAATTGTTGCAGCAGATGGGAGAGACACATGCCGTTGCAAAAGATTTACTGGATGATCCTGCTTCCAGCATATTAGATATTGATCGTAAAGTGGTTGAAAAAATGCGTGATGAAGATTTCCCTGCACAAAATTTTGGTGTGCCATTGGCGGGCAGTCTTATTCCCTGGATTGATCGTGAAGTAACACATGGGCAAAGCCGTGAGGAATGGAAAGGTCAGGCTGAAACCAACAAAATTCTTGGTCATGCTGATCATCCGGTTCCCATTGATGGTATTTGTGTGAGGATTGGTACGATGCGCTGTCACAGTCAGGCGTTGACAGTCAAATTGAAAAAAGATGTGCCTCTGGAAGAAATTGAGAAAATTATTGCCGCATCTAATCAATGGGTGCATGTTATTCCTAATGAAAAAGAAGCATCTGCCAAAGAATTGACGCCGGTAGCGGTAACTGGCAAATTGGATATACATGTCGGTCGCATACGCAAATTGAATATTGGGAATGAATATATTTCTATTTTTACAGTAGGAGATCAGTTATTATGGGGCGCTGCGGAACCATTGCGTCGCATGTTACGTATTTTGGTTGAGGAAGATAAGGCAGCATAAATTTTTAGTATTTTATGCTGTTCTGATTTCGGGTTGTGATTGCTGTCGATAAGATGACTTTCGCTTTCTGATATACATTACCCCTTGGTGTTGATATCAAAGAGTTTGGGTGACAACGAAGGATAATTAAGTGAAGATAATTAATTTCAGAGCAAGCGGTTTTTTTCTTGGCGTTTTATCCAAAGCATTTCTGGCTAGTGTATTGCTATCTGTTTGGGCTATTCAAGCAGCTAGTTTAGGCAAATTAACAGTCAATTCATATCTTGGTCAACCTCTGAATGCAGAAATAGTGCTGGAATCTGTAACAAATGAGGAAATAGATTCATTATCAGCACGGCTAGCTTCTTCCAAGGTTTTTCAGAAAGTAGGAGTTAATCTTGCTCCCTATCATGCTACGTTATCTGTGTCTGTAAAGAGACGAAATAATGGGCATCCTTATATTCATCTAAGTTCATCACGCGCATTGAATGAACCCGTGCTTAATTTGCTGATTGAGCTGAGTTCTTCATCGGGATTGCTATTGCGTGAATACAATGTATTGCTTGATCCTGTTGAAACACAAAAACCTGCTCCCGCAGACCCCATCGCAGTAGAATCAACTGAAAAGAGTGAAAAATCTCTTGCAGAATCAGCTAAAGAAGCGCGTCCCGTAGAGCAGGCTGTGTCTCCTGTTCAATCAGGAAATACATATGGGCCGGTTGTACGTGGCGATAACTTGAGCAACATTGCTCGCCAGGTGGCGCCAGGTAGCGTCAACCTCAATCAAATGTTAGTAGCTTTGTATCGTGCTAATCGAGATGCCTTTCTTGAAGGTAACATGAATTTGCTCAAGACAGGTGTTGTTTTACATATTCCTGCTGAAGATGAAGTTCTAGCTATTACCACCAGAGAAGCTTCTCGTGAAGTAGCTATTCAGAGAGAAAGCTGGGACGATTATCGGCAAAAGGTCGCAGCTTCGGTTGTCAATTCTTCTGAAAACTCTAAATTGGAGCAGGCTCAATCGGGAAAAATTAAAACTGTATCGGAAGAATCTTTAGCTGTTGAAGCAAACAAACCTGAGGAGGTTCTCATTCTTTCAAAGGGGGAGATGTTGAATGATAGTGCTTCTGTTGAAAAAACAACTGATAGAACTGCGCAGGACTACTTGCGGATGATGGAAGAAGATGCCATTGCAAAGGAACATGCGTTACAAGAGGCGAGTGAGCGGGTTACGATGTTGGAGCAAAATGTTATGAAGCTACAACGTCTGCTTGATTTAAAAGAATCAGTTGCCGCTGAGGGGGTTGATACTGATTCGGAGCGCACGCAACTGGAGCTTGATTTGCAAGAAATTTTAGCGGAATCCAAACCTGTTGACGAGGCTGTGATTGAAGAAGAAACGGGAAATGCCCGTATGCCCACTACAAATGTAGATGAGGGAAACACGGCTTCTCCTTTTACAATTCCTGCTCAACCTGTTAAACCAGCGGTATCACCTGATTCACCTCAATCAGCTAATGTTGCAGAAGATGAGCCGGATTTCGTAGAGACATTAGTGCGGTACACAACTGAAAATAGTCAATGGGTGGCGGCGGGGCTGGGGGCATTATTGATGTCTGCATTGGGTGTGGCTGCAATTCGTCGCAGAAGAAGATCATCTGATGAGATGGATGACGATTTTTCTACGTTATATGATGACGCTGAAAACGAGGATGCGTTACCCACTGAATTGGCATCAAGTAATGGGAAAGAGATGCATGAATTGAGTGAAAAACCGTTCGATCAGCAGGCAGTTGGTGTGTCAGAAACAGATAATCTGGATACCTCGGTTGACAATCATACTGATGTTGATCCTGGTGTGTTTTTTGGTGGCAAGCAAGATAGTGAGAAAGCGACTACTTCTTCCTTCTTTGTTGCGGATGTTTCCAATCAAATGGAACCTGTCAGTGATTCTGAAGACGAGGAAGCTGATACCACTGATTCTTATCAGTTCGAGCATCAGAAAGGAACACTGGATGGCACGGAAGAAAAGCCGATTCTTCAGGAAGATAATGAAAATGAACAGTGGGTATTTACTAGCGATGATGATCAATTAGAGAAACAGCCTGATACTTCACATATGCTGAATGATCATGAGGAAGATGTTTTATCTCACGATACTGAACATCAACTGGATTTTGATATACAGTTACCTGAGGAAAACGAGCTGGAAGAACAAGTGGCGCGTACAGTAGATAAAATACCTGAGCTAGATGCTGATTTTGCAAATATTGATCTTGATCTGGGTGAAGCGCCTCAGATAAAAGATGAAAGCTTCACAGGTGATGCAGGGGCGAGACAACAGGAAATTGCAACTAAACTTGATTTAGCCAAAGCTTATCTTGAAATGGATGATAGCGAAGGTGCGCGTGATATTCTTGAGGAGGTGCTGCGTGAGGGTGATCAGGAGCAGCAATCAAGCGCCCGTTCTCTGTTGGATAAGCTCGGTTGAATCTACAGTAGTCAAGCCATATCTATATCGCCACGTGTTATTCAAAGCCGCGATGCTTGATGTTGTTCTATCTGTCACAAAATTACTTGTTCTAAGTAATATATTTTTTTACTGCCACAATTGGTGAAGCTTGCTCTCGCATTAGAATATGATGGTCGGGAGTATTGTGGCTGGCAAAAGCAGCCTGGTTGCAATACAATCCAATCACAACTAGAGACTGCTCTATCACGCATAGCAAATAGCCCAATTCGCGTTGTTGTTGCCGGGCGAACCGATACGGGCGTACACGCTTTTTGTCAGGTTGTTCATTTTGAAACGTATGTTGTGCGCCCATTAACTGCATGGGTCAGAGGAGTAAATACGTTTCTGCCAGATGATATTTCAGTGTTGTGGGCCACGGAAGTTGACCATGACTTTCATGCCAGATTTTGTGCAATTGAGCGTACTTATCAATACTATTTGTTAAGTCGTTCTGCTCGTCCGGGGATCTCACATGGAAGAATTGGGTGGACACACTATTTGCTTGATCTCGAAAGGATGCGAGTAGCTACCGAATATCTGGTTGGTGAACATGATTTCAGTGCTTTTCGCTCATCAGAATGCCAGGCAAGTAGTCCAATACGAAAACTTATCAAGCTAGACATTCAGCAAATTGGAAATTTCTTTGTGTTTGAATTTTGTGCGAATGCATTTTTACAGCACATGATTCGAAATATCCTCGGGAGTTTGATATACATTGGCCGAGGAAAGTATGCGCCTGATTGGATAAATACACTTTTAGAACAGCGTGACCGCACTTTTGCAGCACCGACATTTGCACCTGATGGGTTGTATCTATCAGCTGTACGGTATGATACCAAGTGGAATTTGCCTGCTGTTGCTGCTAATGCAGCTCAATTAAATAGTATGCTAAAAATATTAACAGGATTTTAACTTTAAACATTTAGTGACTCAGCACCTGACTGAAAGGAAAATTAATTGCGGATTCGTGTAAAAATATGTGGCATTACTCGTTTGGAAGATGCCATGGCTGCTGTCGATCATGGAGCGGATGCGCTTGGTTTTGTCTTCTGGTCGCAAAGTGAGCGTTACATTTCACCGGAAGATGCAGGGCAAATTGTGAGATACTTGCCTCCGTTTGTGCAGGCGGTTGGTGTGTTTGTAAATCCTGATAAACCTTGGGTAAAAATGGCGAGTGCGGCGGCAGGGCTTGATATGTTGCAGTTTCATGGTGATGAAACTCCGGATTTTTGTGGTCAGTTTTCTTTGCCCTATATCAAGGCAGTACGTGTTCGTAGAGGGCTGGATTTGCTACAATACGCCCAACATTATGAGGGATCTAAAGGATTGCTGCTAGATACTTATACCAAAGGAAAACCCGGGGGAACAGGTCACACATTCGATTGGAAACTGATTCCTTCAGAATTGTCGTTACCCTGGATACTTTCAGGTGGCCTTAATTCGGAAAACATTGTCGATGCAATTCAACAGACGCATCCCTTGGCGATTGATGTTTCCAGTGGTGTTGAAATCGATAGTGGTATAAAGGATGTGAATAAAATTTCTGCTTTCATGGAAGGAGTAAGATCTTGTGAAGACGTATGATCTTCCTGATAAACACGGTCATTTTGGTCCTTATGGCGGCACATTTGTAGCTGAAACCTTGATTACAGCTTTAGATGAGCTTTGCAAGCAATATGAGTATTATCGAGATGATGCTGAATTTCAAACCGAGTTCTTTCGAGAGCTTAAGCATTATGTAGGCCGTCCAAGTCCTATTTATCACGCCAAGCGCTGGTCAGATCATTTGGGTGGCGCGCAGATTTTATTGAAGCGTGAGGATCTCAACCATACGGGTGCGCACAAGATTAATAACACGGTCGGCCAGGCTTTGCTTGCAAGACGTATGGGAAAAAGCCGAATTATTGCTGAAACAGGTGCTGGCCAACATGGTGTGGCCACAGCGACAGTTGCTGCTCGCTATGGTATGGAGTGCGTCGTCTACATGGGATCTGAAGACGTCAAGCGTCAGGCAACTAATGTTTATCGCATGAAATTGCTCGGTGCTACTGTGATTCCGGTTGATTCAGGTTCGCGCACGCTTAAGGATGCGTTAAATGAGGCGATGCGTGATTGGGTCACCAATGTGAGTAATACTTATTATATTATCGGCACCGTGGCGGGGCCGCATCCTTATCCTATGATGGTTAGGGATTTCCAAGCGGTTATCGGCAATGAAGCTAAGCAGCAAATGCAAGAAGATTATGGAAGACAACCCGATATTCTGATTGCTTGTGTCGGGGGGGGGTCCAATGCTATCGGCTTGTTCTATCCCTATATCAATGAAGAAAATGTTCAGATGATTGGTGCAGAGGCTGCGGGTAGAGGGATCGATACTGGCGAGCATGCTGCCACGTTAGTAACGGGAAGACCTGGTGTGTTACATGGCAATCGTACCTATTTGATTCAGGATGAACATGGCCAGATTATTGAAACACATTCAATTTCTGCCGGGTTAGATTATCCGGGGGTTGGGCCAGAACATGCGTGGCTTAAGGATTGTGGGCGTGCCAAATATGCTGCTGTGACGGATGATGAAGCATTGGCTGCTTTTCATGCTCTGTGTCGCTTTGAAGGTATCATACCCGCATTGGAATCCAGCCATGCGTTGGCTTACGCGGCTAAAATTGCACCGACGCTGAGAAAAGATCAGTTGTTGTTAGTCAATTTGTCAGGGCGTGGAGACAAGGATATGGCAACCGTTGCTCAACAATCCAATATTTCGCTCGAATGAGATAATTTTTCATATATTTTTCGATGAGTCGTATCAAAACAGTTTTTTCTCAGCTTAAATCACAAAATAAAGCTGCACTGATTCCTTTCATTACGGCAGGTGATCCGGATGCCGATACCACTGTTGCATTAATGCACCAGCTAACCCAATCTGGAGTGGATTTGATCGAGCTTGGTGTGCCTTTTTCTGATCCCATGGCGGATGGACCAACGATACAGCGAGCATCCGAGAGAGCGCTCAAGCACCATATTAGTTTGCAGGATGTATTTACCATGGTGGCGCAGTTCAGAAAAACGAACCAAGCTACACCGGTTGTTTTGATGGGTTACGCCAATCCAGTTGAAGCGATGGGATATAAGAAATTTGTAGAAGGAGCAAGTGAAGCTGGTGTGGATGGTGTGTTGATAGTTGACTATCCACCGGAAGAAAGTGCCGAATGGGTACAATCTTTAGAAGAAAAGGCAATTGATCCTATTTTTTTGTTGTCTCCTACCACATCAGAAGCACGCATTAAGCATGTTGCAGAATTGGCTAAAGGTTATGTCTACTATGTCTCTCTGAAAGGCGTAACGGGTGCTTCACATCTAGATTTGCAGGATGTGAGTGATAAATTATCCCAGTTGCGTGCACATATTAACATTCCGATTGGAGTGGGTTTCGGTATACGCGATGAACAAACTGCACGTGATGTGGCTGAACGAGCAGATGCAGTTGTGATTGGCAGTTACATTGTAGAAGAAATCGAGCGTTCTTCTGCGGAAGATTTGCTGGCAAATGTCGGTGCGCGGGTCGCATCACTACGACGTGCGATTGATACCAAATCCAATCATGCTTCTGGTAAGGGAGAATAATGTATGAGCTGGTTCGAAAGTATTATTCCACCCAAAATAAAGCGCAAGGAAAATGGCGAAAAGAAGGCTGTTCCAGAAGGTTTGTGGAGCAAATGCGCCAATTGTGAAGCGGTTCTTTATTGTACTGATTTAGCAAAAAATTTGAATGTATGTCCCAAGTGTGGACACCACAATCGTATTACAGCGCGTAAGCGTATCGATTTTTTGTTGGATACGCAAGATCGCCAAGAGATCGGTTTGGCTGTTTTACCACAAGACCCTCTAAAGTTTCGTGACAACAAGCGATATATTGATCGATTAAGTAGTGCACATGAAAAAACCAGTGAAACCGATGCGCTGGTTGTAATGCGTGGCAATATTAAATCTGTGCCTGTTGTCGTTGCAGTATTTGAGTTTGGTTTTATGGGCGGATCAATGGGCTCTGTAGTGGGAGAACGTTTTGTCCAGGCTGTAAAAGCTTGTGTGACCCATCACCTTCCATTTATTTGTTTTAGTGCGAGTGGGGGGGCACGCATGCAGGAAGGCTTGTTTTCACTGATGCAAATGGCAAAAACAACTGCGGCATTGGAGCAATTAAATCGTGCAAAACTTCCATTTATTTCAGTGCTAACAGACCCTACAATGGGTGGCGTATCAGCTAGTTTTGCTTTTATTGGTGATATTGTGGTTGCCGAACCAGGTGCATTAATTGGCTTTGCTGGTCCGCGAGTTATCGAGCAAACGGTACGCCAAACATTGCCAGCTGGTTTTCAACGTGCTGAGTTTCTGTTGGAACATGGTGCGGTTGATCTGATTATTGATCGGCGTGAAATGCGTGATCGCTTGGTTAATCTTTGCACATTGCTGATGCGTACTTCAATTCCTTCCCCTTCTACGGTTCCAGCGGAAACCTAACTAACTGTTTCAATATCGTTTGTGACACATAGCAGGCGATTTACGAAAATCATTTTCCTATCAAATCAATGAATATTCAATCAATGTCGTTGGATGATTGGTTGCATTATTTTGAGCAGTTGCATCCTAAGGCAATTGATTTGAATTTGGAACGCGTTGAAAAAGTAAGAGATCGCTTGGAGTTGTCTCCCCAATTCCCTCTTATTACTGTAGCGGGCACAAATGGCAAAGGTTCGGTATGCGCCATGCTGGAATCTATCTTGCATTGCGCCGCATATCGTGTGGGATGCTATACCTCTCCCCATTTGTTACATTACAACGAAAGAATCAAGATCAATCAGCAAACCGTGGCTGACAATGTATTGTGTAAAGCATTTATTGAGATCGAATTAGCGCGGCAATCAGCCCAGGTTACGCTGACTTATTTTGAATTTGGCACGCTGGCAGCTATGCTAATATTTATGCGAGCGCAGGTAGATGTCGCCATCCTGGAAGTGGGATTAGGTGGACGCCTGGATGCAGTGAATATTTTTGATACCGATTGTGCAGTTCTGACAAGCATCGATCTGGATCACACGGATTACTTGGGTAATACGCGTGAAGCCATCGGATTAGAAAAAATAGGTGTTTTTAGAGCAAATAAACCAGCAATTTGTGCAGAGCGACATTTGCCTATAAATTTGCTGCTTAAAATGGAAGCAACTAATGCCCAATTGTTTTACATTGACCAGGATTTTGGTTATGCGCTGGATAATTTGCAATGGCGCTATACAGGTATAACAGGGCACCGACACAATTTGTCGTTACCAGCATTGCGAGGCAACTACCAACTGAAAAATGCGAGTGCTGCTTTGGCTGCACTGGAGTCGTTGGAAGAGGCGTTACCCATATCAATGAATGCAATTCGTCGTGGTTTGACCGAAGCTACCTTGCCTGGCCGATTTCAGCTGATTGCTGCTAGGCCTACCATTGTGTTAGATGTTGCACATAATCCGGCTGCTGCTCAGGAGTTATCGACCAATCTAGCGGCTATTCCTGTCAAAGGATGTACGTATGCGGTGGTTGGTATGCTGAAGGATAAGGATATGGCGGGCACGCTGCGTGCAGTGCAAGATCAGGTGGATTACTGGTTGCTGGCAGGTTTAGAGGTGGGAAGAGGTGCCACGCAGAATGAATTGCTGCAAGCGTTACAGATTGCAGGTATTAACGAGTTAGGACGTATCAATACATTTCAGGATATTTGGAATGCTTATATCTATGCGCGTAAACATGCAAATAGTAGTGATAGAATATGCGTTTTTGGGTCATTTTATACCGTCAGCGCAATATTGAAACATCATGGCGAGATGGTTTTTAAGGATGAACAGGCGTAAAAATGGTCAGAAATATCAATGAAGAAGAAATTATCCTGAGAAAACGCGCAAGAAGGCGCCTAGTAGGTGCTATTTTGCTGGTTATTGTAGCAGTCGTGTTTTTGCCTATGGTTCTTGATGAAGAGCCGCAATCAGAGCAACAGGAAATTGACATCGAAATTCCTTCTGAAGAATTGACAGCGGAAGATTATCCGTGGATGACCCTAGAAGATGGAATTGCTGATAACAGTCTCGAAAGTATTCCAGAACCGGACAAACCATTGCCTTTTTATCAGGAAACTGATCGATTTGAGAATGCTGAAAATAGTGAACTCAATGATCAGTTGGTTGCTAGTGTTCCGGTTCCTGGCAGAAAACCGGTATTGGTAAAATCTGTCGCTCCTTCTCTTCCTGCCCAAGAAAAAATAACAACACATGATCAGTCCAAAATGCAGGAAGGTTTATTTGTTATTCAACTCGGAGCATTCTCTGATGTTTCCAAGGCGCAACAACAACAGCAAAATTTAGTTGCAAATGGGATAAAAGCCTATACCGAAACAATTAATGTGGGTGGGAATGAAATGGTTCGTGTCCGTATTGGACCATTTCCGACGCGCGAAGCTGCAGAATTGGAGCATGAGCAACTGAAGAAAATTGGCTTAAGTGGCGTAGTGACAACCAAATGACAATTTTTGACTATGCTGTTATCGCTATCGTCGCATTTTCAGCCTTGTTGAGTATTACGCGTGGTTTGGTGTTTGAAATTGTGTCGTTGCTGGCGTGGATCATTGCTTTTTTTGTTGCCAGTCGTTATTCGATTAATGTCGCGCCACTATTATCAGATTGGGTAGCGGATGAATCTATTCGAACCCTGGTTGCTTTTAGTCTCACATTTTTTCTTACACTCACGGTAACGATGCTTGCCTCCAGATTATTATCGCTGTTAGTGAAAGGAATCGGATTGGGTTTAATCGACAGAATGCTGGGTGCGTTATTTGGTATTGTGCGAGGTGCCGTAATCGTATTGTTTTTGGTGATTGCTGCTGGCTTTACGCCGCTACCACAGCAACCTTTCTGGCAGCAAGCGGTATTGAGCGAACCATTGGAAATCCTGGCCGCCGATATAATTCCTTGGTTACCTGAAAAATTCAGAGAGCTGATCAATTTTGCACGGTAGCTTGAGTTTAAATTTGCATCTGGTTGTACTACCATATGCATTATAACTGCATTTCCTATAGGTTCATTTGTGATCCATTTTGTCATCAATAGCTTGTAGCTGATCAGTCGACTATAGATCGCTAGTTTACAAATTTTTCAATCCACTTTTGCAGCGAGTACGCTATGTGTGGAATTTTGGGCGTAGTTGCTCACTCTCCCGCTAATCAGTTACTTTACGATGGTTTGTTAATGCTGCAGCATCGCGGCCAAGATGCTGCTGGTATTGTGACTGCGCAAGGTAACAGTTTTCATATGCATAAAGGATTGGGTATGGTGCGCGATGTATTTCGCACCCGCAACATGCGCGCCTTGCCTGGGCGTATGGGGATTGGGCAAGTGCGTTATCCAGCAACAGGATCTTCCAACTCTCCTGCCGAAGCACAACCTTTTTATGTGAATTCTCCCTTTGGCATAGTGCTGTCCCACAATGGCAATTTGACCAACGCAGATGTACTGAATCAGGAGCTATTTTTGGCAGATCGGCGCCATGTCAATACGCGTTCTGATTCAGAAGTATTGTTAAACGTACTGGCGCATGAGTTGCAGGAACGCACCACCGGCTATCAGTTAGATCCAGCAGAAATTTTTTCAGCAGTCGCTGGAGTACATGAGCGCTGTCAAGGTGCTTATGCAGTCACTGCCATGATTGCAGGTTATGGTTTACTGGCTTTTCGTGATCCCTATGGCATTCGACCGCTGGTATTTGGCACTATTGAAACAAATGCTGGCACTGAATATATGGTGGCTTCCGAAAGTGTAGCATTAGACATTCTAGGTTTTCGTTTAATCCGCGATGTTGCGCCTGGCGAAGCCATTTTTATTGATATGGATGGACGTTTTTACAGCCAACAGTGCGCACCTCAATCTAGTTTGAATCCGTGTATTTTTGAATATGTTTATCTGGCGCGACCTGATTCCATGTTAGATGGTATCTCTGTCTATGAAACTCGCCTGAATATGGGAATTAATCTGGCGGATAAAATCAGCACAGACATGCGTCATCTGGACATTGATGTTGTGATACCGATTCCAGAATCCAGTCGTCCCAGTGCAATGCAGCTTGCTAACCGTTTGGGAATCAGCCTAAGAGAAGGATTTGTCAAGAATCGCTATGTCGGCAGAACTTTTATCATGCCTGGCCAGCAATTACGGCGCAAATCAGTGCGCCAGAAGCTGAATGCAATTGAAATGGAATTTCGTGGTAAAAATGTGCTGCTTGTTGATGATTCGATCATACGCGGCACCACCAGCCGGGAAATTGTGCAAATGGCGCGTGAAGCAGGCGCTGCAAAAATTTACTTTGCTTCGGCAGCTCCACCAGTCCGTTTTCCTAATGTATATGGTATTGATATGCCAACTCGCCAGGAATTGATTGCAACCAATCGTACCAATGAGGAAGTATGTCGTGAAATCGGCGCGGATTATTTGATTTATCAAGATATGGATGCGCTAAAGCAAGCTGTGGCACAAGCAAATCCACAGGTTGCAAATTTTGAAACATCTTGCTTTGATGGGTATTACATAGCAGGTAATGTTACACAGGAATATCTTGGCCGAATCGAATCACAGCGTAATAATCTTGAATTATTGCGCAATCAGCGCGCTACTCAGCTTGATTTGACACTATCGTCGGTAGATTAACTTCATAGGAATAATAATGACAAATAAACTCGATCCCCAAACACTGGCGATCCATACAGGCATTCATCGTAGCCAGTTTAATGAACATTCAGAAGCGCTTTTTCTGACATCAAGCTTTGTGTTTGATAGTGCAGCTCAGGCGGCGGCACGCTTTTCCGGACAAGAACCTGGCAATATCTATTCACGTTTTACCAATCCGACTGTCACCGCTATGCAAGAACGCTTAGCTGCACTGGAAGGTGCGGAAGCTTGTATTGCTACTGCTACAGGCATGGCCGCGATCACCGCTTGTGTGATGGGCTTGCTCTCATCGGGTGATCATATTGTTGCTTCACGTAGCTTGTTTGGCACGACAGTGGGATTGTTCAATAATATTTTGAATCGCTTTAATATTGAAACTACTTATGTTTCTGCAACGGATCCCAGTGAATGGCAGGCTGCCGCCAAAGCAAACACCAAGTTGTTTTTTATGGAAACGCCTTCCAATCCATTGACGGAAATTTCCGATATTGCTGCATTGGCCAAGATTGCCAAGCAAATTGGTGTGTTACTGGTAGTTGATAACAGTTTTTGTACGCCGATTGTGCAACAACCTCTGAAATTGGGAGCTGACATCGTGATTCATTCAGCGACAAAATATCTGGATGGACAAGGCAGAATCTTAGGCGGAGCAATACTGGGCAAGCGTGATTTATTGATGGATAGCGAAATTTTTCGTTTTCTGCGTACTGGTGGGCCAGCACTGAGTGCATTTAATGCCTGGATAATTCTGAAAGGGCTGGAAACGTTAAGCATCAGGGTCAAAGCGCATTCTGAGCATGCGTTAGAAGTGGCGCGCTGGTTAGAGGCTCATCCTAATGTGGTTCGGGTATTTTATCCTGGTTTGCCGTCTCATCCACAGCATGCGTTAGCAATGCGTCAACAATCAACCGGTGGCAGTATTGTGTCATTTGAAGCCAAAGGCGGTAAAGAAGCAGCTTGGCGAATTGTCGATTCGGTACGGTTGTTATCGATTACTGCCAACCTGGGCGATACCAAAAGTACTATTACTCACCCAGCGACTACGACGCATGGGCGTATCAGCCAGGAAGCGCGTGCCGCAGCCGGGATTAGTGACGGATTACTGCGTATAGCAGTTGGTCTGGAGGCGCCGGAAGATATCAAACATGACTTGGCTCGAGGGTTGCAATAGTAGTTTTTACTCACAATAACTGTGATACTGCTCTGATTTTGCCATCATGATTAATGATTATCTTGAAAGAATACTGACTGCGCATGTCTATGATGTGGCAGTTGAGACGCGTCTGGATTCGATACCGCTATTATCTGCCCGCATTCATAATCGAGTTCTGCTCAAAAGAGAGGACAAGCAGCAAGTATTTTCTTTTAAGCTGCGTGGTGCTTATAACAAGATGGCTAAACTGCATGCTGAGGCATTACAGCAAGGAGTGGTGGCCGCATCAGCAGGAAATCATGCACAAGGTGTGGCATTAGCGGCACAAAAATTGGGGTGTTCGGCCACTATTGTTATGCCAACTACCACTCCACAAATCAAGATCAATGCGGTTATGGCGATGGGCGCTGTGGTGATGCTGCAGGGTGATTCTTATAACGATGCTTATGAATATGCACTGAACCTTGCCAAGGAAAAAGGTGTTGAATTTATTCATCCCTATGATGATCCAGATGTAATTGCTGGTCAGGGCACAATTGCCATGGAAATTTTGCATCAGCATCCTGGCAAAATTCATGCAATCTTTGTTCCGATTGGTGGGGGAGGCTTGATTTCTGGTATCGCTGCCTATGTCAAGCGGTTACGTCCGACTATCAAAGTCATCGGAGTTGAGCCGGAAGATTCCAATGCCATGTATCGTTCCTTGCAGGCTGGTCATCGCGTTGAGCTACCTCAGGTGGGATTGTTTGCCGATGGCGTAGCTGTTCGACAAGTGGGAGAGGAGACATTCCGTTTATGTCGTGATCTGGTGGACGAAATCTTGTTGGTAGATTCAGATGCTATTTGTGCAGCTATTAAAGATATATTTGAGGATACGCGCTCCATTGTTGAGCCTTCTGGCGCGCTTTCAGTGGCCGGGTTAAAAATGTACGCCAAACAACATGACTTATTGCATGAAACCATGATTGCTGTGGCATCTGGTGCCAATATGAATTTTGATCGTCTGCGCCATGTGTCTGAACGGGCTGAATTGGGTGAACAGCGTGAAGCTATTCTGGCAGTGACGATTCCTGAAAAACCAGGTAGCTTTAAGAAATTTTGTAACCTAATCGGCGCACGTAATATTACTGAATTCAATTACCGCTATGCCGATTCTCAGCAAGCGCATGTTTTTGTAGGAATATCAGTACGCAATCGCGAAGAAGCAACAAATCTTATTCAGATTCTGCAAGACAATGATTTACGTGCAGAAGATATGACAGATAATGAAATGGCCAAGCTACATATTCGCCATATGGTGGGAGGGCACTCGCGAGGAGTCAGTAATGAAGTGCTGTATCGCTTTGAATTTCCGGATCGCCCAGGTGCACTCATGAATTTTCTGAACAAAATGAGCGATCGCTGGAATATCAGCTTGTTTCATTATCGTAACCATGGCGCTGATTTTGGCCGTGTTTTAATTGGGATACAGATACCCCACCAGGAAAAAGAGGAATTCATGCATTTCCTGGAAGAATTGGGTTATGAGTTTGAAGATGAGAGCAATAACCCTGCCTATCAGTTTTTCCTTGCTTGAGAACCTGTTCACGATCCCACTAAAGGGCGCATTGCGGCGTTAAAATCGAACTCAAAATGCTCACATACTTCGAGTATGCTCCGCTTTCTTGTTCAATTTTGCCTTGCACTACCTCCCTTGATCGAGATTGTAAACAGGCTCTTAGAAAAAGCTAAAGGAAGAAACACCCCCACGGTCGTGGGGAAGACTGAGGCCCTTGTATATATCGCTCAAACTCCATAGAAACACCCCCACGGTCGTGGGGAAGACAATACCCCTTTACAGAGGTATGTGAACCAGGGAGAAACACCCCCACGGTCGTGGGGAAGACTCTTAAATGTTCCATCCCACACGCCAGAGTATGGAAACACCCCCACGGTCGTGGGGAAGACGGAAATAAAAAATTTTCCTTGACAGGAAGGATGGAAACACCCCCACGGTCGTGGGGAAGACTGCATATTACCCGATTGGGTGACATCTCGCAGGGAAACACCCCCACGGTCGTGGGGAAGACTTACCACTCTAGCTAGTCAAACGGGCTCATCTAGAAACACCCCCACGGTCGTGGGGAAGACAGTCAGCCTGGCCTCTTCCCTGTTAGCGGGGCAGAAACACCCCCACGGTCGTGGGGAAGACGTCTTGGGCGCATTGATGCGCAAGCAATCCTAAGAAACACCCCCACGGTCGTGGGGAAGACTGGGGTGGGCCATACTTTGGATTAGACTGGGGAGAAACACCCCCACGGTCGTGGGGAAGACTAAGCGCAAGGCATAGGGCGGATATCACTCCTGGAAACACCCCCACGGTCGTGGGGAAGACTCTTAAATGTTCCATCCCACACGCCAGAGTATGGAAACACCCCCACGGTCGTGGGGAAGACGTCTTGGGCGCATTGATGCGCAAGCAATCCTAAGAAACACCCCCACGGTCGTGGGGAAGACTGGGGTGGGCCATACTTTGGATTAGACTGGGGAGAAACACCCCCACGGTCGTGGGGAAGACTAAGCGCAAGGCATAGGGCGGATATCACTCCTGGAAACACCCCCACGGTCGTGGGGAAGACTTTCCAGCATTCAGAAGCTTCAGCATTGTAGAGGAAACACCCCCACGGTCGTGGGGAAGACAACACTTGCTCCACAGAAGCTATATATGCCTCAGAAACACCCCCACGGTCGTGGGGAAGACAGCCGGATAAGCCACTGTTGTAAGATATGTTGAGAAACACCCCCACGGTCGTGGGGAAGACTCACCATCACCCTGCTGGCATGTATCTTTGCGAGAAACACCCCCACGGTCGTGGGGAAGACAGCAATATGTTGTTAAAGAACATCAAGTTCAACACTACAAATTGTGTTTCTTAACTTTTCAGAGTTTCAATAATTAATTGCAAGCCGCTTATCTCAATGGTTGGTTTCCTTGGTGGACCGATGGTGCGTACTTCGTAGCCAGGTGGTTGTGAAATAGAGCGAAAAATAATTACACCAGATTCGGGTGGACAGTGTTTGTAAAGGTAGTCTACTACGGTTTGAGCTACGGAGTTTTTTACTCCTGATACAAACACATTAGGGCGCGGTTCAATAAACCATAGCTTTAAGCGACCTCGCACAGCTGGCGGTAGATCATTTGCGAGTACGACGAGCATTGGGTGCTCCTAGTATTTCTTGAATGTCAGTTGGAATTTTCGCGAGTAAATCCATTTCAATCACGCGTTTTCTAAAGGCGTTCGATACTTTATGTTTGTTATAAATGCCCGCCATGTCTTTGGTTAAAGCAAAGGCAAGATCTATACAGAGATGCTCTTTATATAAATCTGCCAAGTCATAAACAAAAGGCAAAGGGCTGCCCGAATGAATAAAGCCAATATGCGGCGAATAACCCAAGCTGTGTACCGCTGAGCATAAAATTCCGTACAACGCTGCGTTGGTAGAAGTCAGTATTTGATTAGTCGTGTCACTAAATTCAAACTTTCCCGGCACAAATTGGCGGCCTTTCCAGCCCACGCCATATTCTTCTGCCTTGCTTTGGTAAAGCGCTCGTACACGGTTGCCTTCCATGCCCATCATGGATTGCAACGTTTTTTTCTCTAAATCCACATCAGGAAAGCGCCGTGCAAACATACGTTTGGCCACCTCCAGCGCACGTTCTCTATCGGCAGAGCATTCTATTTGGTGACGCAAATTGCGCGTATCGGCGGTGGGTAAAAAACCTGCTGAATAAAACAGCAGGGAATCCTCACCAACCCAGCACACTGCGCAATTGGCAGCAGTAGCTGTTTTGATGGCATCATGGGTAACGGTAGTACCTGGCCCCAATAATAAAGTATTGAGTGTGGCAACGGGTAGAGGGACAACATTGGCACTGGCATCAATCCATTTAACACTGCTGTCGTCTATTTCAAGGCGGCCACGTTCAAGATAAATGAATGGATATTTATCTTTTACTTGCGGCAGGGATTCACGGGTGATTTTGACAAATAAACGTTGTACCTCGCTGCTCAATTTAATCCTCCTTAACTACCGTTACACGCCTATCGCGGTAACGTTTTTGCGTGCCAAACTGCAGAGGCACATCATTAAGCGTGAGTCGTTCACCCTCATGCTCGCCTTGATGAACACTAAAACTTAATGCGCGGTTTTTTTCTAATGCCAGTTCTTGCGCTTTAGCAAAAGCTGCCCCTTTACTAGCAAAAATGCCACGCGCAATAAAGTCTGTAGGCACGCAGTTTTTACGCCCCAAGTACAAATCCCACACGGGGTTCTGTAGCGCTTGCTGCAAATGTTCAAGTTCTGCTTGAGGTGCCTGCAAAGCCACGGCATAAGCCATATCTTGCACATAAAAACGATAAGTCATTTTGGCACCACCGCCCACCGCTTTACTACCATCGCTTTTCTTGGGAATAAGTAACGCTTGCCAAGGATCTTTGTCATTGTAGCCACTGCCTACCATGTGAAAATCACGCAATAAGGGCTCGCGACTAACTGGTTTGCCCTCTTTATTAGCCGGCACAAAAGCCTGCACGGTCATATCGCGATTTGCCCAGGTTTCTAACCATTCTTTTTGTTCGCCTGCTGCACCTAAAGCGCAGCACAGCAAACCCAGAACACCTGATTTCGTTGGAAAGTCTAGGCTATCACGACGGCCAAATTTAGAATCGTGCCCCCATGATTGCAGGGGAGCTTCTAGCCATAAAAGTAAATAGGGTTCACTCATAGTTCACCTCACAGATGGCTTTGCAAGTCGGCGACAAGTTGATCAACCGAATAGTTTTCGTCCTGCCCCCAGTCGTAGCTGCCTTGTTTGCCAAATAAGCTACCAAACATTTTTTCTTTTTTATCTAAGTAGCTCGTCAGCTCTTTAATGCTGGACTGAATAAAGCCACCTTGTTCTGCCTTAACTGCGGTTTCAAAGGGCACTTGTAGGCGTTGGCCATTGCGCACCAATACACGGGCGAATTCCCAAGGGCTGGCACCTGATTGGGTAGTTTGGCGAGCGCTAGGAACTGCTACAAATAATGCTTTAGTAAAAGCTTCAACGGCAGGTTTTAAGTCGGCACCCTCGCCTAAGGTTTGGGCGAGCTGACCCAAATCCAAACTGATATAGCGGTAATAAGTAGCCGAGTTAAACTCCAAGCTGCCCATGTGAGCAGAACCGGGCTTACCTGTTTCATCAGGTACGTCATCCAAAGCAGTAAAGAACTCCACTTCATTACTGACTTTGTGTGTGGAAATAGCATGAGCGAAAGAAGCAGCGGCTTCTACGTTCATATCGGCTGCCTTGGCTACCATGCGGCCAAACAAGGCGATATCTAAGGCATCGACATTGGGGTTAAGTGCTTTTTTAGCGACTTTAGCCAACTCTTTATCTTTTAATTTGCTGGCATCAAAGCCTTGTTCTTGCGCATAAGCGGCAAAGGCTTTGGCTTCGGTCTCACTTAAAAACAATAGGGTGTCATCACTTAATGCCTTAGCGATAGCTTCACTACAGGTTTGGGCTTGTTCCTCATTTGCACCTATGCCAACTAGGGCTTCGTGCATTAATTGCACTACCTTTTTAGTGCGAACACCCAACTTGATACCAAAGTCTTGCATAGATAAACGTACTTGACGTTTCCAGCTTTGAGAGCTGACACGGGCACGAGTGGTGCCGCCAATGACGGCAGTTTTAGGTGCGCCGACGTCATCGCGGTTTAAGCAGGTGACGGGGAAAGATTGCAGAATATGAAATTCGATGCGGGTGTTGGTGTAGTTATTGGCCATGGTTTATTTCCTTTTTAGTTAAACTTTTAATTAATCTATGCAAATGGGTTTTCAACAACGGGAACAATTTGTAATAAGCCACAACCGAAGGCGCGACCACGGCCAATGCCTTGGCCAAAGCTTTGGCTAAATTGTTCTGGATTTATCACTTCGAATGTGCCCTGTACTTGCGCCTGGGCAAGTGTAATAGAGCGCTGATTTTTATCTTTAAATTCAAGTACGTTTACGCTATCTACCTGCAAGCTTGGCAGATACACTTTAAAACCCCAGCTTTGCTCTGCACGCGCTGCAAACCATTGGGCGATGGCTTCGCGACCTTTGACTGGCACTAATTTGCGGCTGGCGTTTTCACGTCTTGTTGGATTTACTGTGACTTTAAAACGGTAGCTTTTATGACTTAAAAAATCGGGCGAGATAGATTTGCTTTGCACTTCACCGTATTCGCCCTTTACTTTGTCGGCGGGCTGGCGACTAGACAGCAGCAATATTTTTCGGTTTTTGTAATCACCTCCTAGATCAGCGTATAAAAAACCGCTAGGAGTGCTGGTGTTCTTCTCTTTATCGCTGCGCACATCGGGATAAAGGCTGTAGACTACCTTGTGCAGCGAGTAGGCATCTTTAATTTTTAAAGCGTTCACGTCACTGCGGGTTAGGTGCAGCACACTGGCAATTAAATTCATGCGCCTTCCCCTTGCTTGCTTTCGGCATCGCGCTGGCCATAAAAATCTTTGGCCCAACGGGTTTTGGTCTTTTCACCAAAGTAGCGTAGCTCGCTAAGCAGCTTGGCATAATCTGAGGGCTGGCTCACTTTGCTTTGCACCAAGGTTAAAACAGGGCGAATAATGCGGCAGGCTTCTTCGACGTCATTACAGGCAAGTAAACGACGTAACCGCGCTTTGGCTTGGTCGCTGTATTCAGTTTTGCCTTTTTCGGCATAGGCCATAGCAATCGCTTTGCCTAAACTTAAATTACCATTGGCTTCTAATTTGGCACGGCTGATAGCAGAGCCAATCGCAGCGTATGGAAGGCGTTGGAATTTATTTTCTAAATCGATCCACGGACCCAGTATTTCCCAGCTTTGGTATTCGGTGTTTGGATTGTCTGCACGGCGTAATTTAGCCGCAAAGCCTTTATCTTTTTTGCAGCGCTCAATAACAAAGCGAACAAAGCTTTGTTCTTTATTAGGCTTTACTTCTGCGGTAGTCATTGTTTGCTCCATTAGGACGCCTCCATTGCTAAATATTTTGAATAATTCGGTAGGTTATGTGCCCAAGCGTCTATTTGGCGGGCAGTTTCATTGGGACAGTAGTGGTCGTACGCTTGGCGCTGATAGCCAGCAAATTTGCGACGCAGTTGTTTGCGGATTTGGTTGGATTCTTCGTTGTAATCACAGTGTTCTACCAACGTTTGAAAGTCGCGCTCACATAATTGCCAAAATAAATTGGTGGCATTCGCTGCGATACTTTTCCCTTCCACAGTTAAATCTTTAAAATAGCCCATCACTCGGCCGTAAAGCGTTTTTGCTAGATTATCAAGTTCCGTCATCTCAGCTTTAAGCTGATCAAACCAGCTTTCGTTAATTGCTTTAGAATAAATGGTGATACCAGATTCAACAGCATCATCACTGCCTGATACGTATTGCTCACCCGCATTGCTGCTTACGCGTAAACCGCCTGACCATAAGTTAAAGATTTCTTGTGTATTGACTGCTTTCTCCAATCCAAATCGGATTTGCCAACACTGGAACCCTTGCGAGCCTCCTTGAGCAATAAAACTCAACAGACTATTTAACTCGCGCCAAGGGCGTTTTTCTGGATCTGTCCATAGTGCTTTTGGTTCTTTACCTGAACTATTTACCGCCACGCTCAAGTCTTGAATACCATCCTTGTAATTTGCATGGGCTATGCCTTCTGAGTAATGCATTCCATCTTCAGTTAAAAGACAAAAACGACATAAAGGAATAAGCCGTCCCATGTAACTTTGCTGTAACCTTTGTGCTACTGTGCACGCTTCGCCAGCAGGCATTTCTTCCCAAGGTGCAACACCTAAACCCTGTTGAAAAATGCTGGTGTTGTCGAGCTCTTTTGTTGTAAGTAAATTGAGCCAAATAGAGTTTTGTAAGCTATTTGCCATAACAAAGCTATGCAACAACCCCATATGAGCAACCGAAGGTCCTGTGCGACCAGTCGAGGGTTTGCCCTTATCATTGCGTTTACCCGCGTAACCTTCACTGAGTACCACACTGTTATCTGTTTTCTTACCTGACAAGGCAAATCCCATCTGCATTAACACAACAAGTGCTTGGTCGGATTCAGGCAGTCCACGCTCGATCTGTGATTGTATTAATACCGTAGTGTTACCCGTTGATATTTCAGGTAAGAAAGCGCCAAAAGATAAAGTACGAGCGGCCGATATCGCTGGCATCTGCAAAAACGGTTTATGACCATACAGATAAAAACGATCATGCCATTTGTCTAAATAATCTAAACATTTTTGCGCTAGGCCTTCAGCACCTAATGCTTGCCATTCAGTTTCATTTTGTGGCGTTGCCGCAGACTGTGCTATGGCCAACAGCAGTTTAAAAACCGCAATTTTTTGTACTGGATTGCCACCTAAACTTTGGAAGTTTTTATTGTGAAACACTTCTTTTAAGCTGGCTTTGCCGTAATCGGCAATGGGTATCCAGGGCTCATCTATCAGGTTGAAACGGTTTTCCATAACGTCTCCTTATGGTGTTAATTCTTAACAGCGCGATAGCCTAAATCTTGACGGTATTCGATGTTGTACTTTTCGTTGACTAGATTATTTTCAAAGCCTTGCAGCTCGTCGCTGTCTGCCACCAGTGCAAGTCGCAAGAGGCTTTCATCTTGTGGCCAAGCGGGGTTGCCTAAGTAAAAACAATAGTGCAAACCCAGGCCTTGCAAGCGTTTTCTATCCACTTGTTTGGGGGCTTCATTTGGCCGTACATACACTAGCTGAGTCATCAACTTAGCGGTAATATCGCGCCATGCTTTGCGGCTTAGCTTGTTACGATTCAACGGCAAAACAACCTGTTCGCTATTAAGCAAGGTCAACACGCCCGCCTGTTGTTCTTTATCGTAATAAATACCTTTTAGTAGCAGCACTTCAAAACTGTCGGTTTCGCTATAGCGTGTTTGAGCATGGCTTTCTGGCATCGTATTACCTGTCTGCGCAAGCCCGGTCAAAGCCATTTGTTGTAATGCTTTGCGGCCTTTGCGGTGCGATGTACCTTCTTCTAACTCATGTAGCCAACGTGCCATCTCGCCTTCTTCTGGGCGCGATTGATAAGTGGCTTCTATCAGAGTGCGAATATCGCTCGGCAGGTTAACTCGTTTTAGCTGTTGCCATACTTCAAGGCTGCGGCACAGCACATAGGGGCTATAAACATAAGCACTACTACCAAAGGCGGCTGTAGGTTGAGCTATCGCTTTTTCTAATTCAGGCACTAAAAGCCAGGCTTCTTGCACGGCCTGCTTATTTCTCGGTGTATGTTTATGGCGCCATAAACGGCCAAAACGCTGTAACAACATATCGGTTGGGGCAAACTGGCTAATTAAAAAATCAGCGTCAATATCAATAGACTGCTCCAGCACTTGCGTGCCAACTAAAATTCGTCCTTGTGCATTGCGGTTATCAGAGCCGTTTTCCCATGCGGGTTTGCCATATAAATTAACCCATTTTTCTTCAAGGTTTTGACGATGTTCAAAGGTATAACGCGAATGCAATAGCCCACAATCTGCACCTAAATTTTTAGCACGCGCAGCCAACTGCAAATAGCGCTCTTGAGCTTCTTTTACGGTGTTTTCTAACCACAGCACCTGCTGACCTTGTTCGGCACGTTTTAGGGCTTCTTCCAACGCTAAGTTATCGTCTTGGATAAGTTGTAGCTGAGTGATGCTGGATTGTGGCGGCACCACGTCTATTTCTATCACCTTCTCTGCATTTTTAGGTAAGGCTGTAATAAGGGGGTAAGCCATGCTGGCAGTGGGTTTGTTTATAAGCTGCTGACGGCGTTCTTGGTTAAGCGTGGCGCTTAATACAATAACGGTGCAGTCTAGCGCTCGTAACAATTTAATCAGTGCATCCATCAGCGTGCCGGTATAAGCATCGTAAGTATGCACTTCGTCTAAGATAACCACTTTACCTGCCAAGCCAAATGCACGCACAAAACCATGCTTCACATTCATGGCGGCCATTAGGGCTTGGTCTATAGTGCCCACAGCAAAAGGAGCAAGCAGGCCACGTTTTGATTGATTAAACCATGCTCCCCCTGGGCGGCCTTCCTCACCCATTTCGGTTTCCATTAACCACGCATTGGCATGAAGCAATAACGCTTTACGATGAGGGCAATCTTGTTGAAGTATTTGCTTCAAAAAAGAATTGAAGCGATCGTAAATCTTGTTCGAGGTTAATTGCGTGGGCAACGCAAAATAAATACCACCGGCTTGCTCTTTTTCGAGTAGCTTATAGGCGGCGTACAAAGCTGCTTCGGTTTTACCCAGTCCCATTGGTGCTTCTAGCACATAAACACCTGGCTTCGATGCCTGCTCAATAAGCAAGCTTTGTGTTTCTCGTGGTGCAAAACCAAAAACCTGCTCAAAACTTAATCCTGTTTGAATTGTTGGCTTAACAAAACCTGCTTCATCTAAGAGCCTGTTTACGATCTCATCATTATTCCTTACGATACGTGGATGAAGAGAACAAAATATGCCGGTGATATTAGCAAAGAGAAGTTTGCCGAGATAGAGCCGCTATTGCGTAGCGTGAGGTGCAGCACCAAACCCACGACAATAGATTTGTATGAAGTATTTTGTGCTGTGCTGTATCTGCTGCGTACTGGTTGCCAGTGGAGATTTTTGCCCGGAGAGTTTCCCAAATGGCAGAGTGTATATGCCTATTGGCGCAAATGGAATGAGCCTGACCAGCACGGCGTGAGCGTGCTGGAGCAGGCATTAAAAAAATCAGGTTGGCGCGGCCCGAGAGAAACTGGGGCGCAACGCTTGCAGCACGTTCTTGATTGTGGACGCGCAAAGCGTGAAGAATACAGACACGGCTGACCAGAAAGGCTATGACGCCGGCAAGAAGGTGTCGGGCATCAAGCGCCATATCGCTGTTGATACCTTGGGGTTGCCGCACGCCATTGCAGTGACGACAGCGGAAGTGACTGACCGTAACGGTGCATTGCAGGCCTTGAAGCGTTGCAGATCGAGTTTGGGGCAAGTACAAGGTTTGCTGTGTGACGGTGGCTATACTGGAGCACCATTTGCCGAAAGTGTGCAAGAAATTCTGGGCAAACCTGTCACCGTGCAGATCGCCAAACGCAGCAAACTGCATACCTTCAAGGTTATGCCCAGGCGCTGGATAGTGGAACGTAGTTTCGCCTGGCTGGAAAAGTGCCGAAGATTATGGAAAAACTGCGAACGTAAACTTGATACCAGCTTGCAGCTCATTCATTTGGCTTTCTTGGCACTATTACTCAGAAGATCGTAAACAGGCTCTAAGGCATTTTTTATATTGGGTCGCCAATCTGTATTGGGATTATCGAAGTGTTGGCCTGAGCCAATCCAGTCGGCAACAGAGGTTAAACCCGCGATTAAACGAGCCGTTGCATAATTGGCAATTTCGGGCCAATTTTCTTGCAAAGCGTCCTGCAATGCTTCTACCAATTTTTTACGTTCGGCTTGCCAAGCTTCGCCACCAAATTGTTCGGCTAAAGCAGTTTTGCCACCTAAGTTTGGCGCAAAACCGTGGTGGCAACCTAAAATTTCAGCAATGTATTCAGGCGCATTCAACGCTTTGGCTGTGGCTTGACTTACCCCCGCATGGCCACCCCAGCATTTCTCTAGCTCAAAATTAATATTAGGTAACAAAGGCAGCTGACAGGCATGGTGCAACTTGTTATAAAAATGCGTACTGACTTTACCAATATCATGGGTAGCCGCAGTAAAGGCGGAGCCTTGAGGAAACAAGTGCTGAGCTGGTGAACGCTTAATTAGCTCCTTGGCTACCTCGCCCACAATTTGGCAGTGGTTAAATACACTGCGTCCAAGCTGTTTCTCTCCATTTGCATCCTCGAAAGTTTTTGCAGGGCATTGTGCAAATGGAATACAGGAAAAATCGTCTAGTTTTTGGGATAGGCGCCGTCGCAACATGCTAAATTTTGAAAAATTTTTGTAAGAGCCCGTTTACGATCTCATCATTATTCCTTACGATACGTGGATGAAGAGAACAAAATATGCCAGTGATATTAGCAAAGAGAAGTTTGCCGAGATAGAGCCGCTATTGCGTAGCGTGAGGCGCAGCACCAAACCCACGACAATAGATTTGTATGAAGTATTTTGTGCTGTGCTGTATCTGCTGCGTACTGGTTGCCAGTGGAGATTTTTGCCCGGAGAGTTTCCCAAATGGCAGAGTGTATATGCCTATTGGCGCAAATGGAATGAGCCTGACCAGCACGGCGTGAGCGTGCTGGAGCAGGCATTAAAAAAATCAGGTTGGCGCGGCCCGAGAGAAACTGGGGCGCAACGCTTGCAGCACGTTCTTGATTGTGGACGCGCAAAGCGTGAAGAATACAGACACGGCTGACCAGAAAGGCTATGACGCCGGCAAGAAGGTGTCGGGCATCAAGCGCCATATCGCTGTTGATACCTTGGGGTTGCCGCACGCCATTGCAGTGACGACAGCGGAAGTGACTGACCGTAACGGTGCATTGCAGGCCTTGAAGCGTTGCAGATCGAGTTTGGGACAAGTGCAAGGTTTGCTGTGTGACGGTGGCTATACTGGAGCACCATTTGCCGAAAGTGTGCAAGAAATTCTGGGCAAACCTGTCACCGTGCAGATCGCCAAACGCAGCAAACTGCATACCTTCAAGGTTATGCCCAGGCGCTGGATAGTGGAACGTAGTTTCGCCTGGCTGGAAAAGTGCCGAAGATTATGGAAAAACTGCGAACGTAAACTTGATACCAGCTTGCAGCTCATTCATTTGGCTTTCTTGGCACTATTACTCAGAAGATCGTAAACAGGCTCTAAGAAACTTTTAATGCTACTTCCAATACTCTGACACATTTGGAATCTGGCCAAATATGGAAATAAGAGGATGATTACCAGCCTGTTACCAAAGAGATGTTTTTTTAAAGGTGTGATTAAGTTGATGGGACAAACTGATTGTACGGTTATCAATTATGCTGCCCATACGCAAAATGTTATGAGCCACGACATAATTAACCGTTACCCGAGAGAATATTGCCTGACTTCGCGTCTGATATGGGAAAATGTGCGCTTACAGATGGGGCCTTCCCTGCATGGTTATATCGTGTTTGACGATACGATTCTGGATAAGAACTACTCTCACAATACCAAACTGGTACGGTGATAACACACTCGGGTTCATCAAAAGCTTCGCCTGGTTAACCGCGTGTACGTCAACCCCGAAGTGGCCACTTACTTCAGGTAGTAAACTGTCAATCCCAGATAAAGTGATCCATTGGCCAATATGTGTGACTGAAAAATAGGTGATATTTTTTGCCAGTAATGGGCCATTGACAAAATTGCTATTGGAAAAATATTCGGCAAACAATAGAGACAGCAAAAATAGACCCACTTAACTTTATAAACATTTCATTTTGTCGAGTATAGAAATGGCTGATGCTGTTTAAAACCGATTTTCAATTATTTTTATGGCAATAAGCAGATGTTTTTGAATCTATATGTAATACACTTTGATGTCATCACATGTAAACTTGTGCCGGAGGAATTTGGATGAATGATACGTTACATATAGTTTGCCCACACTGTCACAGTACCAATCGTGTGCCCGCTGCTCGTATTGATCAAGCACCTAATTGTGGTCGTTGTCATCAAACATTATTTACTGCTCAGCCAATAGAATTAACTCAGGCGAATTTTGCAACTCATATTACACGCAGTGATATTCCAGTGCTGGTAGATTTTTGGGCGCCTTGGTGTGGTCCATGCAAAATGATGGCTCCGTATTTTGTACAGGCAGCTCAACTACTGGAACCGAATATGCATTTGGTTAAAGTCAATACAGAAGCTGAGCCAAATCTTGGTGTGCAGTACGGTATTCGCAGTATTCCAACCTTGATTTTGTTCCGTCACGGCCGCGAAGTTGCACGCCAAGCGGGCGCAATGCGTGTTCAAGAAATCGTGCATTGGGCACAGACACACAGCTGATTACGACTGATTTCTGCCATGATGTGTTGTCGTCATGGCTAATCACCCATAATTAGCTGTTTATAAAGCACTGATTCCACCAAATTTTGGATGGTCATATCCAACTGAATATCCCGAAATAGTTGTTTTTTACAGCTATTTACTGTTCCTTTCATCTTTACTCTTCCAGTTTCAAAGAATAGATAAAGCAGGTTTTTGTAAATTTCTTCCGGATTTTGTATCCGTAGAATAGAACTATCATATTGCATAAAAATTATGTCATTATAATATTAACCTCTTACAATATATCGAAATGTCAATAATGAAAGCAGTTTTGACGGAGATGTGGCTGGGATTGGGTTTGAATCGATCTGTGGCGGATCGTAATGATTCGGATGACTTTAAAACTATGACTGTACTGCTTCCTGTAACCAGATATTTGCAGATATTTCGTCGCTCCTGGCTCTCAGGAGGATTATTTATTCTGTTTTTGCTGATGGCGCTGATTATGTTGCGCATTGATACCCAGCAAATGCGCACGCATACTGACTCACTGGAGTTGATTGGGCGGGTGCATACGGATATTCAGCAGCTGTTTATCGTCTCACGTGAGGCGCTACGAGGCAATGAACAGGCATTTATTCAGTTGCGCAATAATCTGGATCAACTCAATCGCTATTCCGATGTGCTGCAATATGGCGGGGAATATCAACAAAAAACGATTCCTGCCATAGCGGAATTGCTCTCAGCAGATTTATTCAAATCGTTCCAGAATACCTTGCGTACCAAGGAAAATCAGACGCGCCAGATTCTGGGAAGCCGCGAAGTGCTGATTAATCTAGCAGAAATCCTGAAGCGAGTGGATTTGGTAAATGACAATTTACAAAAAAAGTTGCAGGATTTTTCAGCTGAGTTGACACGTACTGGCCATGCTTCCAATCAGACCGTAGCAGTTGAAACGGTAAAAATCATGGTGCAGTTTATTACCAGCAATATCAGTTCTATGGTACGGGACGGATTCCAGGCTTCAAACGCAATTGATCAAGCATCAGAAGATGCTGAACAGATG
This sequence comes from Nitrosomonas stercoris, assembly GCA_006742785.1. Lineage (NCBI taxonomy): Bacteria > Pseudomonadati > Pseudomonadota > Betaproteobacteria > Nitrosomonadales > Nitrosomonadaceae > Nitrosomonas > Nitrosomonas stercoris. The sequence continues at coordinate 1,481,774 of AP019755.1, forward strand.
ACCAGTATGATTCAGGCTTTGATCAAAGGGCGCGATTGGTTGTATGCCACTGTGCTAGGTAATCAATCCCCCTCCGAAACTTTATCCGAGATTCGGGTGCAATTTAATACCTTGGAAGATTTGCTGCGTGTGGCCCAGAAATTGGTGCCAGAAGCTGCTGGAGCCTGGTCTACTATACATGAAACCTTTGCAGCCAATGATAAATTGGCAGTTCAGGTAGGACAGATTGAACAAGCAATTACTGCGTATAACAATGATAGCAACACACTTGTCACCATGCTGTTTTATCTGGCAGTCATTGCAACAATCATAAGTGGAGTCGTCTTCATACAGATGTTTTCCACCAGCATGCGCCAACGTATTTATCAGGATGAGCAAAGCGTTGAGACCACGCAAAATGCAATATTGCGTTTGCTAAATGAAATGGAAGCGCCCACGGAAGGAGATTTAACGGCGCGCATGTCTGTCACAGAAAACATGACCGGCACCATTGCTGATTCTATTAATCTGATGATTGAAGCGTTGCAGGAATTGGTTAACAAAGTCAATCATGCAGGCGAACAAGTAGTCGATGCCTCACAGCAAGCTGAACAAATCTCATCTGATTTGCTCAGTGCGACACAAGAGCAAACTCACCAGATTGAGGAAGCAACTGTTGCCGTATTAGGCGTGGCAGAATCTTTGGAAACCGCATCTGAATCCGCTGAGGAGTGTGCAGAAGTCGCCAAACAAACTTTGTTTGCTGCAGAAAATGGCGCCAATGCTGTTCAGGATGCGATGGCGGGTATGAATGAAATTCGCGTATATATTCAGGATACTTCCAAACGTATTAAACGATTGGGAGAAAGCTCACAGGAAATAGGGGAAATTGTCACTCTGATTTCAGATATTGCCGAGCAAACTAATATTTTGGCATTGAACGCATCAATTCAGGCCACAACAGCCGGAAAAGCTGGCAAAGGGTTTTCTGTGATTGCACAGGAAATACAGCGTTTAGCAGAACGTTCTGCCGAGGCCACCCAACAAATCAGTACGCTGGTTCGCAATATTCGCGGCGATGCGCAAGATACCATTGTTGCCATGGAACGCAGTACCTCTAGTGTTGTTGAAGGAACAAAACGTGCTAATACAGCGGGCAGTGCGTTGGAAGAAATTGAAACCATTTCCAGGCGTCTGGCACAGTTGGTGATCAGAATTACTGAAGCTACCCGTACGCAAACTCGCGTGTCTAACAAGGTGGCGCGCAATATGGAAGATATTTTATCCATTACCCGCCAAACCAGTGAAGGTACACAACAAAATGCGGATTCTATTAGGAAGATTGCAGAACATGTCACAGATTTAAAGGCATCTGTTACCAATTTTAAGGTATGAGACATTACATGAAGCTGTCCACAATAGAAATAGAGTAGGCCCATCCATGATTAATTTGAGTATCAACAGGAACGCATCATGAATACCGTCACCAGGATAAATATCTCGTCTGTTATGGGAATCAGAGAAGCGATTGAGCAGATTTTTACCCTAATTCATCGCCATTTTGATGCTTATGCTGCTGATACCAGTGACAGCGATCAGCTGGAAGAATGTCGTTACTATATGCATCAACTCAATGGCATGCTGGAGATGCTGGATCTGCACGGCGTTGCCTTTGTTGGCGGTAGTGTGGAAGAGCTGTTACTGGCTTTGCAGGAACAGCGTGTCGAAGCAGATACATCCGCGCTCGCAGTAGTTCATCAAGCCGTTCAGTGCATTTATCGTTATTTGGATGCACTGATCGATGGCGAAGAAGCCAATCCAGTCAAATTGTTTCCGCTCTATCGCAAGTTAATGCAGGTACAAGGCGTCACCGAAGTGCCTGAAAGTGATTTATTTTTTCCGGATATGCGCGAATCGCTGCCGTTACAGCCAGTTTCACTGGATTTGGATACTGCATCCCGCCAGGAAATGACCAAACAAGCGCGATCACAATTTCAGTCGGGTTTATTGGGTTGGTTAAAAGATGCAAATGACAAGCAGAGTTTGCAGCAGATGATTGAGGCGGTGCGCTCAATTGAAACATTACCCGCTTCCATTGAACAACGAAAATTCTGGTGGATTTCCTCTGGTTTTCTGGATAGCTTGCTGCATCAGGAACAAGTGGTTGATAAATCTGTGCGCAGATTATGTGGGAAGATTGAGCAAGAAATTCGGCACTTAAATAAGGAATCGCATGTTGTCGCTGCTCGCTTGACTAGAGAATTGCTGTATCGAATTGCGCGCAGTCAACCAGTTAGTGAACGTTTGCAGGAAATTAATCGTGTGTACGATTGGCGGGCCTCTCTATCCGCAATTGATAATGGAGAACATCTGGCCGAATTCGTAGTCGATGAAGGCGCTTCAGCCTCGGATTTGCAGGATATGCGCGAATTGCTGGAGGATATCAATGAGCAATGGCGCAAATTCAACGTGGAAAATCAGAATGAGATTCAATCCCTACAAACGTTAATCGAGCGTTTTAAAGCACTAGCTGCCCAGGCCAATTGTCCGCCGCTGGAAAAATTGGCTGGTGTTGTCTATGGTGCCTTGTCTTATTTGCGTATCCAGCCGCAAAGCATGCATGAAGGCATCTCTTTGGATATTGCCTCGTCTTTATTGCTGGCAGAAAATGCATTAGATAATTTTTACCGGCTATCGGCAGCATTTCCGTCGCAGGTAGAAGCGCTGGCTAAGCGTATTCGCATGGTTACCACCGGCAAGGGAGATGAGGTCGATTTGCCTGAGTTGCCTAATCCTGATCAAGCAGGCCATCTCGCCCAGGAAAAGAAACTGTTCAGACAGGTTGCCCAGGAAATGTTGACTAACTTGGCACAAGTTGAAGATATTTTAGATCGCTTTTTTACTGAGCCGAAAATCCGTAATGATTTGCCATTGTTGCCCGGATTATTTGAACAAATCAGCGGTGTATTGGACATGCTGGAGCTGGAGCAAGGCAGCAAAGTGCTGGGCGTATGTGAAACGCTAACTGAAAAACTGACGCAAGCAGATGAACAGCTAATTGATCAAAGCGAACAAACCTTGCTGGCAGATGCATTGAGTAGTCTCGGTTTCTATATTGAAGCACTTAGAAATGCGCAATCTAATCCGGAAGAAATACTTGCAGCACTCCTGAAGCGATTGGAGCAGCCCGACGATGAACATACATCGATCGCTGATGTTTCAGAAACATCTACTCAAACTGAACCTATCGTCGATTTGCATATTCCTGCTGTTGCGACGGTGGATCAGCCACATGATCCTGAGTTATTGGCAATTTTCCTAGAGGAAGCAAAAGAAGTATTAGCCAGCATTGCGGAGCATTTAGCAGTAGTACGCGCCGATAACACAAACCAGGATGCGTTAACCACTATTCGACGTAATTTCCATACCCTCAAAGGCAGTGGCCGTATGGTAAAACTGGATGCGTTGAGCGAGGTGGCATGGCGTGTTGAGCAGCTGATGAATCGCTGGCTGAGTGAACAGAAGGACGCAACCGATACCTTGCTGGATTTGTTGGCAGATAGCCACAAACAGTTTGGTAACTGGTGTGCCAGTTTGGAGCAGGAGGGGACAGCAGAGATCAAGGCGGATTCCTTGCTGGATCGTATTAAAGCACTCATGTATGGCTCGGGTGAGCCGGCAGAAGCAATGGCAGCGGCAACAACACTTCCGCTATTGTCTGATGTATTGGAGCAGGCGGCACAAACTGAATCATTGGAAGAATCTCCTGTTGATATTGCTGATGACGCTGCTTTGGAGACAGAAGCCACTATCACAATTGGGGATAATACTGTTCCAGCTGATCTGTTCAATATCTTTATTGAGGAAGCAGATACGCATATTGCCACGCTTAAACAGACATTGGCATCATCTGCAGAGCAGGGAATGGCGCCTAGTGCGCATGCATCCATGCTGGCAGCGCATACTTTGGCGAGTACTTCCAGCGCGTTGAAGCTGGATTGTGTGGCACAAATTGGCCAAGTTCTGGAGCGTTGGTTCAATCATGCGTTAACAGCTACCGAGCCGCTAGCCCAGGAAACACGATCATCCATAACAACAGCTGTTGATCTACTAGAAAATATGTTGGCTTCAGTACGGGAACAACAGTTTCCGTCAGAGGAAACTGTACAAGCTGGCCAGCAAGTGACGGAAGCATTGCAGCATGCATTGGCGGCGATACCTACTGCGCAAGTTGCTGCAACTGAAGCCGAACAAATAGCAGCAATTACGGCACCGGAATTGGAGTTGGCAGCAGCAGAGGAATCGCCCGCACAAAAGGTATTACCAGCTTATTCGGTGAATATGCTTTCCTTGCCAATCGAGCCCACGTTGCAAACAGAAGCAACTACGGCCGAATTAAACCAGGAGTTGTTGGCAGTATTTTTGGAAGAAGCACAGGAATTGCAATCCGAAATTGGTACCAATCTGCGTGCATGGCGTCAGCAGCCTGATCAATCGATTGCACGGCAAGCTATATTGCGTGCTTTGCATACGTTGAAAGGTGGTGCTCGCACTGCTGGTGTGCAACAAGTGAGTGAGCAAGCGCATCAGATGGAAAGTGATATTCAGGCATGGCATGAACCCTCTGTTTCAACTGCATTGCTTGATCAGCTGGAGGCACAATTTGATTCAATTGTTAGCGCTATTGAACAAATACAGAATGGCTCACCGGCTGAATCAATTGAATCGGTTGAGTCAATTAAGCCAACTGAGCCAGCTGAACCGTTACCTGTATTAGCAGTCAAGAAGGCGCAGGCACGTTCTGAACTGCTTTTCTCACCAGAGGTAGAAGAAATTGTTTCTGATGCGCCTGTTGAAGAAGAACCAGAATCCACTCGTAAAATGTTGTTGCGAGTGGATGCCGAATTAATTGATCGTTTAATCAACGAATCAGGAGAATCTAGTATTGTACGTTCCCAGGTTGAAGCGCAATTGTACAATCTGGAACAATATTTGCAGGATCTGAGAGAAAGCGTCGATCGCATGCGTAGCCAATTGCGCGAAATGGAATTATTAGCCGAGACGAAAATAGCAGCGGATACTTCTACCTCAACAACTGATCAGGAAAAATTTGATCCACTTGAACTGGATCACTTTACTCGCATCCAGGAATTACCGCGCTTGATGGCAGAGAGTATGGATGATATTGCAACCATCGAGAAGAGTCTGCGAGAAGTTCAGCGCACTGCCACGATGGCGTTGGATCAGCAGGCCTATCTGAATCGTCAGTTGCAACAAAGCCTGTTACAACTGCGTACCATTCCTTTCAGTCATTATGCTGAACGCTTCCATCACATTGTCAGACAAGTTGCCAAAGAGTTAGGTAAGCAAGCCGAGCTGGTGATTCAGGGTGGTCATATCGAGCTGGATCGAGATGTACTGGATAAAATCAGTTCACCGTTGGAACATCTGTTGCGTAATGCTCTGGTACATGGGATCGAAACACCAGAAGAACGCAGCCGCGCAGGAAAGGAAAAAACCGGCAAAATTGCACTCACCCTGCAACAGGAGGGTAATGAGATCATCCTGCTGTTACAAGATGATGGTATCGGATTAAATGTAGAAACAATACGTGAGAAAGCCAGACTGCTGGATTTAGTGGTATCCGAAACGGCGCAAGATGATGAGCAATGGTATTCACTGATTTTCACGCATGGTTTTTCGACATTGAATGATGTTACGAATATCGCGGGGCGCGGAGTAGGGCTGGATATTGTCCGAAATGAATTGGGAGAACTGGGCGGCAATATCTCAGTTACTTCTGAGAAAAACCAAGGTACTACTTTTACATTGCGTTTTCCGGTGTCACTGGCTGTGACGCAAGCCTTGATGGTTAAGGCTGCTGATAATACTTATGCGATTCCGCTGGCGACAGTCGAACATATTCTGGAAATGAACGCTGCCACTCTTGGCGTAGCGTATGAAGAACATCACTTAATCTGGAACAATAATCGCTTTCCGCTGGTGTATTTACCGCATTTGCTGGAAGTGCTACATGATTCACCTGCAATAAAACGCAGCAATCGTATTGTATTGTTGCACGCAGGAGAGGAACGCTTGGCAATCCATGCCGATGCCATGATTGGACAGTGCGAAGTGGTGGTCAAGCCAGCCAGCCCACAAGTAACTAATGTGCCGGGTATAGAAGGCGCCACCATTACTGGGGAAGGCAATATCGTGCTGGTAATCAATCCATTGAGATTGTTGCAATGTGAACAAGTAAAAGAACGATTAGCTGCTGGTCCAGCAGCACCAATGGATGAGGTTGTTCCGCCTTCAGCAACGGCACCTGTCGTAATGATCGTGGACGATTCATTAACTGTACGCAAAGTAACCAGCCGGCTACTGGAACGACAAGGCTATGAAATCCTGATTGCCAAGGATGGTGTAGGAGCATTGCAATTACTGCGCGAAATAGTACCAGCCGTTATGTTGATTGATATTGAAATGCCTCACATGGACGGTTTTGAGCTGATCCGCACCGTGCGCAATAATCCGGAACTGCAAGCAATCCCGATTATTGTTATCACCTCACGCACGGCGGAAAAACATCGTAAAGTAGCGGAAGAATTAGGAGTAAGCGCATTCATGGGTAAACCCTACCAAGAAGATGAATTGCTGCAGCATATTGAACGCTTGGTGACGCATTAGTGTTGGTGTGGCTACGTCTACATGTTGCTTCTTCTGTGCTGGACAATGCCAGCACGTAGTTTGCGCCACCAGTAAGCTGAAACTGGGCGTAGCCATTTATAGGGCAGAGTTTTTCCAAAGCGGGATTTGAGAAGTACCTGTTTTTTGAGCCACTCAATCTCAAAACCAGCCCATTCCGGTGCCGGAAGCATTAATAGGTTGAATGTAACCGCAGGATCGATATCCATCCAGAATTCCTGCATGGAACTCCATATGAGAGCACGATCTTCAAGATCTTCTGCTGGTGGTTGCATTTTCTGACAACGTTTGGGGTAATCAATATGAAAATACGTATAGATGGGGTATCAGCTGATTGAGGTTGCCGGTACTCACCAGATATGGTCCATATCCTGAATAAAAATCTATGTGACTAGGTAGTTCACAACTTATTTAATGATTTGAAGCAGACAGCTAATATCTATAGCCTCTATTAGATAATGTAGTCAAGAGATTAAAAATATGAGATCCTTGCAGGAAATTAAATGAAAGGAGGTTCTCGTGACACAATCACATCGCAGACATGATATTTCAGATCAGGTATGGGCACTGCTAAAGGATCATTTACCGGGACGAGAAGGAGCCTGGGGAGGAGTAGCTACCGATAATCGTCAGTTTATCAATGCTGTTTTCTGGATTATCCGAACAGGCGCGCCATGGAGAGATTTACCGCCGGACTATGGAGGCTGGAGCAATACCCACCGTTGTTTTATTCGCTGGCGTGATAAGGGTATCTGGGAGAAACTGCTGGAAATCCTGATTGATGATCCGGATTATGAATGGCTGATGATTGATGCCAGCCATTGCAAGGTTCATCCACATGCCAGCGGAGCCAAAGGTGGCAACCAGACTATGAGTCAGATAAAGGGGGGCTCAACACCAAGATACATTTGGCCGTGGATGCGCATGGTGTGCCGGTCAGAATCCTTGCTACACAAGGTACCACTGCTGATTGCACGCAGGCTGGCCACCTGATCGCAGGAATAGATGCGCATTATCTGTTGGCAGATCGTGGCTATGATAGTAACGCCATTATTGAACAGGCAGAAAAACAGGGAATGAAAGTGGTTATTCCTCCGAAGAAAAACCGAAAGATACAAAGATCTTATGATAAAGAACTGTATAAACTGAGGCATCTTGTCGAGAATGCTTTTTTGCATCTCAAACGATGGCGTGGCATTGCTACAAGATATGCTAAAAACACTTCTTCTTTCCTTGCTGCTGTACAAATTAGATGTATCTATCGCCCTTTGGGCAAACATCTCGTGACTACATTATTTAGTTTGGATGGAAAAATTAATCTGGTGCAACGATCAGCTTGTGTCCATTTCCCCACCATTGGCACGCTGGTTCGTCTGTCGAGTTATATTCTTTAGTGCAATGCATTCACAAATTCCTCTGCCGTGACGCCTGCCTGCTTGAGGATTCCGGCCAATGTGCCAATTTTCAGCTCTTGATGATTGGGTAACGACACAGCCAGATGCACCACGACGGAGGATAACGTGGCTGCCACGTTGCCGCACAACTGAAAATCCTAGACGCTCCAGTGCACGAATTGCCTGCGTGCCTGAAACGTAGGGCAATTTAGGCATTTGTTCGAAGCTCGAACGTTGTTATTAGCGGACGGCCAGCTACTGCCAGTGGAAATTCTTCTATATAAAGTTCGGTAGCTTCCTGAAGGTTTGCGAGTGCTTCCTCCACCGTCTCACCTTGGGAGATCGTACCAGTTTCTGGATTCAACGCGGTGAAGCCACCCTCTGTGGCTGGTAAGAGAACAGCAGTAAAAAGCATGGTTTGCTCCATTTTTAATATGTTATGTGCAATATTTTATCTGATAATTCTGAATTTAATATTATGTAACCTCAATACAAATCAGTTACCTATATATATTTAATCATAAAGCCATATTGAGTAAGACACGCATCATGAATAAATGCGGTAGTGTTGCCAACTAAAGTTGATTGGCCGGGCTATCAAAACATCACGCTGATAAATTAATTTGACCGATCAAGGGCAGTTTGATGGCAAAGGGATCGAGTTTGATGTCCGGTATAAGCGTAAACCATTCACTATAAGTGGGTCAGCTTAAGTGGTTATATGCAGATTTATTAGCTTTTATCTATCTGCGAATTTGCGCTAACAATTCACCATGTGGCATGCAAAACCAGGCATCAGGTTCTGCTGCCCATTGGCGCCAGCCATTTACGATGGCTTCGATTTCTGCATCATCTAACCCTTGTTCTTGAGCTTGGTTGGAAAAAATTGAACCGGCACAGCGATTAGCTTGCCCATTTCCCCACCATTGGCACGCTGTTTCATCTGCATAGCTCCATACTGATGCCGTAATTTGTGGATTTGCAATGCCAGCGGCATGTGCCCAGGCACGCAACCTTCTGCCTGCGTCAGGTTGAGCACCATTGGCATACGCTGCTGCACGATAAGTTTCTCGCCAGCGTTCAAGCTGCGGGAGCTCAGGATACCAGCTCATCGCCGCATAATCTGCATCGCGTACTGCAATAAAACCGTCAGTTTTACAGACACGCACCATCTCGCGTAAGGCCGCCACAGGATCTTTCAAGTGCTGCAAAACCTGATGGGCATGTACAACATTAAAAGTTTCGTTTTCAAACGGCAGATTCAAGACATCTGCGAGCTGAAAGCGAGTTGTCGTATCCGAGCGAGCAACAGCCTCAGTTCGTGCAGTAACAAGTGGCGTATCAACATTTTCGATACCTATTGTTATCCCGGGAGCTACTAGCGCAGCCAAATCCAGCGTAATTGTGCCCGGTCCACACCCTATATCCAGCAGATGCATTCCGGGTTTCAAGTGAGGCAAAAGATAGGCTGCTGAGTTTTTGGCGGTGCGTGCACTATGGGAAGCAAGCGCACTGCGCTCGTGCCCGTGCGTGTATAGAGTGGTTGAAGTTTTGCTCATGTAGATCTTGGTAGCTTGAGTCTCTAACGCTCCAGCGCACGAATTGTCTGTGCACTTGAAACGTGCGGTAATTTAGGTATTTCCCTAAAGCTCGAACGTTGTGATTAGTGGACAGCCAACTACTACCGGTGGAAATTTTTCTGTTAGATGGTGTTTTGTTACGAGATACTCGTCCAAAGGATGGTACATCTAATCTGTATGGTAGCGAGGAAAGGAGAAATATTTATAGCATATCTTGTAGCAATATCACACTATTTTTTGGGATGCAGAAAAGCATTTCTCGGTTCTTCTTCGGAGGAATAACAACTTCCATTCCCTGTTTCTTCGCCTGAAAGGACTTCACATTTTTAATCTCTTGACTACGATGCTTGGCGAATCCGATTACAGTCCGTCAATACCATTTGCATATTATTTGTTCCCCGCACCTGCGATCTGGTATTACCATGTCATTTAGTAGCTGGAATATACGGTTGTGAGCACAAATATCAGATTTTTACAAAGGGAGGAATATGTCGAAATTCAATCAAATGATTTTTTCTTTGGGATTAATGCTTCTTGTTATTCCACGAGTCTATGCGGGAAATTGGCAGAAAATAGAAGTACCCGAAACAGTAATGACTATCATGGATGACGACAACAATTATAAAGATATCCGGCCTGGTTGCGCATTCAGTCATTTATCGGATGAAGCTGGCTTACCCAACAAACCGTTCCATTTCTACTACCGCAAAGGATCGGTATCCAAAACACTTATTTACCTGAATGGCGGGGGAGGTTGCTGGAACGATGCCACTTGTCTGACTTCCCTGGCTCTCCCGGTCACGCCAACAACCCGGCCAGCTTACAATCCCTCGATTGAAGATGAAAATAACCCGGCAGTACTGGGTGGGATAATGGATGCTACCCGCGCAGATAACCCTTTGAAAGACTGGAATATGATTTTCGTTCCTTACTGTACAGGAGACGTCCATATCGGTTCCCAGGACAGCATTTACACCGATCCATCCGGAACCATCAATGCCGGCCAGCCCGTTCTGGTACAGCATCGCGGGTTTGATAATTTTATGGCAGTGCGTGAGTGGCTGAAAAACAGCTCTGATCGGACAAGCACGAAACAGGTATTAGTCGCCGGATCCAGTGCCGGTGCGTATGGTGCCTTAATGAATTTTTCTCGCATACATAGTATTTATCCGACCACGACCAAAATTTCACTGCTTGCTGACGGAGGAATCGGCAATTTCACGGATAGTTTTATAAAAAAGGTTTTCAGGCCTAATGGCCCGTGGAAAACCGAAAACACATTAGCAACCTGGATTCCCGTAATAAAAAATATCGGCAGCTATCATGCCCTTAACTTCTTTGCTACGTTGGCTACTGGTATTGAGCACCATTTCACAAAAAGCAAGTTTGCTTATGTTACGACAGCGTGGGATAGCGTTCAGATACTGTTTCTTAACATCATGAGAAAAACAGATCAGGGAATCGATGATCCCAACCAGTGGTTCAATGTCACGCCTGCAACTGCGTTGGAATGGAATCTGAGAATGTTGCTTACGCTGAATGCCAACGCATTACTTAATAGCAATGCCAAGTACTATATCGGTGCAGGCACCAATCATGTGGAATTGCTGGATGCATTTACAGAGAATGTTTTTTTCACTGAGAAAAGTGCAGGAGGAGTTTATCTAAAAGACTGGGTTAACCGTCTGGTTGGCCATAACACACCTCCATTAGTTAACCTGATGTGTAGCGGGTCTTGTGGTGCACCGCCGCTCCATTGAGAAAATAGCTAAGAACCTGTTCAAAATCTTTTTTTTGGTAGATACTCTCTGGATGAGAAAATACTATCCTAGCGACATTAGTCGAGAACAATTTGAGCAGGTTCGCCTGTTGTTGGAGGGTGCGAGGAAGAAGACACGTCCGCGCACCGTGGATCTGTACGAGGTGTTTTGTGCGGTGCTATATTTGCTCAAGAGTGGCTGCCAGTGGCGTCTGTTGCCGGACAGTTTTCCGAAGTGGCGCACAGTGCACTCGTACTGGGCCATCTGGAGTGAGCCAGATGCGGAGGGAGTGAGCCTGCTGGAGCGGGCGTTAAAAAAAATCCGTTGGCGCGGTTCGTACCAGACAGGGGCGCAGCGCTTGCAGCACGTTCTTGATCGTGGACGCGCAGAGCGTGAAAAACACGGACACGGCGGGCCAGAAGGGTTATGACGCTGGCAAGAAGATCTCTGGTATCAAGCGTCACATCGCAGTTGATACCCAGGGCTTGCCGCATGCCATTGCGGTGACGACGGCAGAAGTGACTGACCGCAAAGGGGCGTTGCAAGCCCTGGAGCACTGCAGACCAAGCTTGGGAAAAGTACAAAGTCTGCTGTGCGATAGCGGCTATACCGGAGAACCATTTGCTGAAGGCGTGCGAGAAATTCTAGGAAAACTGGTTACGGTGCAGATTGCCAAGCGCAGTGAATTGCATACCTTCGCCGTTATCCCCAAGCGTTGGGTGGTGGAGCGCAGCTTTGCCTGGCTGGAGAAGAATCGACGGTTGTGGAAAAACTGCGAGCGTAAACTCAATACCAGCTTGCAATTCATTCAGCTGGCATTCCTGGCTCTTTTGCTTAAAAGATTTTGAACAGGCTCTAAGGAACTCTTGGTAAAGACAGATTGATTTTATGCTGATAAGTCAATTTGTCCGATCAAGGGTAGTTTGATAGCAAATGGATCAGGTTTGATGCCGAAGGTGAGCCCAAGCAGGTTGATTTCATAGCCTTCTACATCGCTGACGATGACGCCGAACAGACCAAGAACAGAAAATTGCCAGCCGTTGCCGCTAGGTGCGGTGGCGGTGATGTTATCTCCCAGATAATCCTTGCCGATGGCGGTGGGTGGCAGATTTAGCCCGATTTCCGGCACAGCGCGTGAGAGCCATGCGGTAAATGTATTGGAATTGGGGCCTGGCCAGACGGTGTAGTCTTTTTCATAAGGATAGGTTTGTGCCGCTGCATCAACTCGTTTGATCAGTTCATCCACTCCTTCGCCGCGTTTTTCTGCCAATAACACGGGGGCGTTGCCAAACCAGCGTCGATCCGGTGCTTGCTCATGAATTGCGACAACTGAACCACCCCATTGTGCATACCATCCGGCAACCTCATATACCGTGAAGGATTTGGCATGAGAAGGCTTGGTGGCAAACCAAGTGTGTACCCCAAAAATTCCCCGCCAGCTATAGGCGCGTGCGGCATACACCTGAATAACTGCTTCTGGTGTTTGTGCTGGGTCAGGCGCGATGCCTGTTTGTGCGCGGCTGGCTGTTCTCCAGTCGGCACTGCCAAAATTGCAGCTCGCTGCAATGGCGAGCAATAGGAGGGCAAGTACAATATTTTTAGCGGACATGATTTATTCAGAAATAGAGCATCCAGTGTTGGCTGTTTCACTGGCAAAGCAAGCGTGTATTTGTGTCTATCAGGTCGAGAGAACTCGAGATGAGAATTCTATCATGCGGCAAGTTTAGCTAACTGCGCAAGTTTTTTTGTATGCAATTATTTGTGACAACTTAATTATTAAGTGGTGTAGATCGCTCTTGAAAAGTTTCTGTGTCGTTATTTTGTCCCGAATTGAATGTTTTGCTGATGTTATGAACGTTTGTGTAGATACTTTTTGCATTTAATTTCCAAATTAAGTGTCAATTTAACTTACAGTATAATTGACGGTTTTGAATAAGGAATAGTTATGGAAGCTGAACGAATTAATGCATTAACTGGGCAGCTGGATGATTTGAAGCAGCGGGGTGAAGTATTACGGAGGTATCTTTGACTTTGACAGCAAGCAATTACGGCTAGAGGAGCTGGGGCGTCAATTGGAAGATCCTGCTGTTTGGAATGATCACGTGCGCGCCCAGGAAATCGGGCAGGAAAAGAAATCATTGGAAAAGGTGGTGTTAACTTTGCAATCACTTGAGCAGCAGTTGCAGGATGCACACGAGTTACTAGAGATTGCGCGCGAAGAAAAGGATGAGGAAATCTTGCTCAGTATTGCTGATGATGCGGCAGTGCTGGTGCAAACCGTGGAAAGCATGGAGTTTTTGCGGATGTTTTCTGATCCAATGGATCCCAACAATTGTTTCATTGATATTCAATCCGGTTCTGGTGGAACAGAAGCGCAGGACTGGGCTTCTATGCTGGAGCGCATGTATTTGCGCTATTGTGAGCGGCAAGATTTGCAAGTGGAGTTGTTAGAAGAATCGCACGGTGATGTGGCTGGTATTAAGAGTGCTACGATAAAAGTAAGTGGTGATTATGCTTATGGCCATCTGCGTACGGAAACTGGGGTGCATCGCTTGGTGCGTAAATCTCCTTTTGATTCAGGCAACCGTCGTCACACCTCTTTTGCTAGCGTATTTGTTTATCCAGAAGTGGATGACAGCATTGAGGTGGATATTAATCCGGCTGACTTGCGGATAGATACTTATCGTGCTTCGGGAGCAGGCGGGCAACATATCAACAAAACTGATTCGGCAGTCCGAATTACTCATATCCCTACTGGCATTGTCGTGCAATGCCAGAACGGGCGTTCACAGCATCGTAATCGCGCTGATGCAATGACTGTATTGCGCTCCCGTTTGTATGAAGCGGAATTGAGCAAGCGTAACGAAACCAAGCAGGCTATCGAAGATTCCAAAACGGATATTGCCTGGGGGCACCAGATTCGCTCTTATGTATTGGATCAATCGCGCATCAAGGATTTGCGCACCAATATTGAGATAGGTAATACACAAGCAGTGCTGGATGGCGATCTGGATACTTTTATTGAAGCGAGCCTGAAGCAAGGGGTGTAACTTGCTGTATGGTGTTGCTGTAAAAGTAATCAGTCAGTCTGATTATTCAGTTCAATTTTTAAACTGACCTACCATTTTTATAAAACATGACTCCTACTTTCATTGAGTTCGTCAGTGCGTTGTTGTTTACGCTAGCTATTGTGCATACTTTTAGCACCGGTTTTTTCAAGAAACTGGCACATATTCAACCAGCACATGCAGGTGTCTGGCATCTGCTGGGGGAAGTGGAGGTTGTGTTTGGTTTTTGGGCGATGGTGTTGGTGGTCATGCTGTTTGCTGTGGAGGGTAATGAAACAGCGGTTGCTTACATTGATTCACGTAACTTTACTGAGCCAATGTTTGTATTTGTCATCATGGTGGTAGCGGGTACGCGCCCTATTTTGCAGACAGTCAAAGCGCTTGTGTTGCAGCTGACTCGTGTTATTCCGTTGCCAGGCAGCATGGGATTTTATTTGGTGGTGCTGACGTTAATCCCATTGTTAGGCTCTTTTATTACTGAACCAGCTGCCATGACGTTGGCCGCGTTAATTTTAGCGGAGCGTATTTTTTCGAAAGGTATTTCTGCCCATATGAAATACGCGACTTTGGCCGTGCTGTTTGTAAATATTTCCATTGGCGGAACGCTTACACATTTTGCAGCGCCCCCGGTTTTAATGGTGGCAGGTAAATGGGGATGGGATATGTGGTTTATGTTAGCAACCTTTGGCTGGAAAGCAGTCATTGCCGTGATAGTGAACGCGTTGGGTATCACGCTGATGTTTCGTGAAGAATTGCGATTATTACCTGTTGTTGAGGAGGATCAGCGTAATACGGTGCCTCCGGTATTAGTGGCTATGCATTTGCTATTTTTGATCGGAATCGTCGTTTTTGCACATCATCCTGCCATCTTCATGGCTCTGTTCCTGTTTTTTCTAGGTGTTGTGCATGCTTATCAACACTATCAGGATCATTTAATTTTACGTGAAGGATTGCTGGTGGCTTTTTTTCTGGCTGGATTGGTGGTGTTGGGAGGACAGCAACAGTGGTGGTTACAGCCGTTGTTGATGAGTATGAACAGTGATCAGATGTTTTTTGGCGCAACGCTGTTAACAGCAGTCACCGATAATGCCGCACTGACTTATTTAGGATCACTCGTCGAGGGTTTGTCCGATGAGCTCAAATACGCATTGGTAAGTGGTGCGGTAACAGGCGGTGGGCTAACAGTGATTGCAAATGCACCTAATCCAGCTGGAGTAGCTATTTTACGTGATCATTTTGATAACAAGGCAGTACAGCTATTTAGATTACTACTAGCTGCACTCGTACCGACGTTAGTGGCAGCATTGGCATTTCGCTTGTTGTAATGAGATGTTCCTGAAGAACTTTTGACTTGCTGAGGTTATTGGTGGGTGTTGCGTGGTGTGGTGTAGATTCTCAACGTTTGTTGATGATACCCATATGCGGCTCAGGGTGTCCGTAGCGTCGTTCTTCCAGATAGCGTTTGAGCGGATCATGAATAACGCGAACGGCAATGTTATCCCAGGGAATTTCTTGCTCTTCAAACAGTTGAACTTCCAGACTTTCAATGCCTGGAGAAAAATCGAGATCCAGCAATTTTGCCTGAAATAGCATATAAACCTGGCTGATATGCGGCAGGCTGTAAATGGCATAAAGCTGATGTATATCTACCCGGGCATTGGCTTCTTCAAGAGTTTCGCGCGCAGCCCCTTGTTTGAGCGTTTCGTTATTTTCCATGAAACCTGCGGGCAATGTCCACTTGCCGCGATGAGGAGCAATCGCACGTTTACATAACAGAATTTTTCCTTCCCATTCTGGAATACAGCCGACAATTACTTTCGGATTTTGGTAATGAATAGTGTGACAATTAGGGCAAATATAACGCGGGAGTGTATCACCCTCGGGTATACCCAGCGTGACTGAATGGCCACATTCACTACAAAATTTCATATCTAAAATAGCAATTGGTAATTAATGGGTTACGCTGAAATTGAATTTGACCAACTCTTTGCCGGTTGTATCCGTAGCAGTGACATGCCAAGGACCCAGGTGCTGTCGATTGAGTATCTTGCTGGAATAAGTACGCCAATCTTTAGTTCCAACCGGCAAGTTAACCCTGGCTACGCGTCTGTCGCGATAATACCAGTTTACAAAGATCTGTTTACCCTGGAATTGATTGAAGTGTAAGAACAGGAAGATGCCCCGACTGGGGCGGTTTGCAAGAGAAATACTATTAACAGTATCAACAGGCGTTCTTTGATGCACATTGGAAGTAAGCTGAGCTTTGATGAGACCTGCTGGAAGTTCGATTTGAGTATTGTTTTCTTCAAGTAGATCAGTAGGAACTGTTGGTTTAACTTCAGGCTGGATTGGTAAATCGGTTACCGGTTCTTCAGTTATCAGCGACTCAGTGACTACCTCTGGCAAAGTATCGCTTTCGATCATTTCTGTGTCTTGAGACGATTCGAATGGTGGATTCGCAGAATCAGTATCTATTGGTTCGTCTAATATGAATTGGTCTTCTATTATTTGAGCGGAAGGTGAGTTCTCGATAGGCTCGACAGGTAATTCAGGTTCTGCTATGGCTATGGCAGAAGAATTATCTGTATCCAAGTCAACCGTGGTTTCTGAAAGATCGTTGGAGAGCGCAGCATTTGACGCATCATCGTGTGTATTCGAGCTAAAGGCTAACCATGCCAACAATGCCAAGATCAGTAACAGTATCAGAGATACTCCGATAATTCTGCGCCAGTGATATTCGTAGGTGGCTGGAGGAATAGCAGATGCTGCATCTTCTTGGGGAGGTGAAAGTTCTTGCTCAATAGCAGGGTGATCGTTAGGTTGATCCAGTCGAATACGAATTTTTAGCTGGTTGTCAGACATAGTGAATTAGATAGCATCCCTGTAGTAAATAAAACATAGGGTAATTATCGCAAAACATGCGTTAAATATGTTGATGGAATAGCTACAAATTGGTTCGAGCCAGCAAATTATCTCTTTCCTCTAGTAACTCGATGATCAGGGCAGCGCCTGCTAAATTAATATCCAGATCTTGTTGCAACCGCGAAATAATGAGTGCGCGTCGTAGCGAAATTCCGCTGAAAGACCAGCATTCTGGTTCGGGGCCAATGGGTTCAAGCACACCTTCTTGTACCAGAGCGATGACCCATTCAGTATCGACTTGGCAGATCTGGCAGAATTCGACTAGTGAGATGTTGTCACTTTCTTCAATGATGGAGCCGTGCAAGATGGTATGTTCCATAGTAGCAGCTAATCAACGATTGAGTTTGGTGCGCGGGTTGTAAGCGAGTTTTTGTTCCATCTCACGATACAGTGCGCGCGCTTGTTCATTATCAGCGGGTGGTAGGGTGATTTGTAAAATAACATATAGATCCCCTGGTGTTGAGCTGGGAATACCACGTCCTTTTAGACGCAACTTTTGTCCTGAGCGGGAATTAGGCGGAATTTTGAGATCAACTTTGCCAGTAGGGGTAGGAATGGCGATAGTTGCGCCTAACGCTGCTTCCCAAGGGGTAATCGGTAGTTCCAGGAAAATGTTTTTACCCTCGGTACTGAAGTATGGGTGAGCTTTAAAGATTACTTCAAGATATAAATCTCCTGCTTTGCCTTGACCTACGCCGGGGCTACCTTGACCAGCTAGTCGAATATGCTGCCCTTGTTGTATACCTTTGGGAATACGTACTTTCAAGGTGCGTTCCCGGGTATGCGGCCTTCCTTCTGGACTGAGTTCCGTGTGTTGTAATGTCAGATTGCGGATGCCACCGTTAAAGGAATCCTCCAGATCAACGGTTATTTTTGCGTGAGAGTCTTGTCCCTGTTGATTAAATCCACGTGTACTATGCTGACTCCTTCCTTGATTGCGCCCAAATAATGCTTCAAAGAAACTGCTAAATTGTGAGGCGGTTGATTGTGTAAAATCATTGCTATGGAATTCAAATCCTTGTCCCCATTCGGGTGGAGGTTGAAATTCCTGTCCGCTTTTCCAACTCGAACCTAAACGATCATAGGCTGCTCGTTTTTCAGGATCTTTTAAAACCTCGTAAGCTTCACCCACTTCTTTGAAATGTATTTCAGCATCTGGTTCTTTGCTGACATCTGGGTGATATTTACGTGCCAGTTTGCGATAAGCGCGTTTGATATCATCCTGTGTCGCATCACGTGCGACATCCATAATCTGATAGTAATCCTTATATTCCATTGCTATAGCATCATCTGGATAAAATAAATAATGTCGAACGTGTAAGTATCAAGCTGCATCGTCTACGCAGTATACTTGGTCACGTCCTAGTCGCTTGGCCTCATATAATGCAGCATCAGCACGAGCAATAAGATCACTTGCTGTGGTATCAGTTTGATGGCTTTGTGTAATACCGATGCTGAGCGTGATAGGAAGCGGATGTGCTTCAAGTGTGAGGCAGGTGGCTTTAACTTCAGCACGAATACGTTCTGCAATGATGCTTGCTGCATGTAAATCAGTTTCGGTCAAAACTATCATGAATTCATCCCCTCCATAACGTGCAGCATAGTCTATTGTCCTGATAGATTTCAATAGAACCGTAGCAACCATCATCAGGATTTTGTCACCGACAATATGGCCAAGCTCATCGTTGATATTTTTGAAGTGATCAATATCTATCATTAGCAAACAAAAAAGGCGGTGGTGTCGTTTAAGTCTAGCGAGCTGCTCTGCCAATATGACGTTGAGTTTGTTGCGATTATATAGACCCGTCAAACCATCTGTAATGGAAAGCTTTTGCAGCAATTGATTTTGCTGCTGCATAGCTTGGTTGGCAGCCAGTATTTCTGTACGCTGGGAGCGTAATGAATTAGTCATGTGATTAAACATATCAGTCAGTTGACCCACTTCATCTTTATGTCTGATTGGCAATTGAATATCCAGATTGCCTTCGACAATAGATCTGGCTGCACCGATCAATCGTTTCAGTGGTGTGACAATGGAATGCCCCATGTATAGTGCGACACCGGTAATAATGACGACAAGCATGCCGACGAACTCAATAAAACGATCACGTAATTTTATCCATGCTGCTTGTATGGAGCTGTAGTAGTTTTGTTCTACCAGAATGACAGCTGGAATTGCTTCTGATAAATAAGTAAGACCAATTGCTTGCGGATAAGCGAGTCCTTCATAAGTGACCGATTCCTCATCCATCTGCATCAGTTCCCATTGCTGTGAACTAAGAGTTGTCTGGTGATCAACATTGGGAGCACTGCTCAGTAGGACATTGCCCTTGTGATCCAGCATAGTGATTTCGCCGGCTGCAAGTTTCTTGATTTCCATCAATTTGCTCTTGAACGTGCCTATATCCAGTGTGGCTGCAATAGCACCGATGCGTTGATTATCGTATGACAGTACCGGGAAGGTGATGCTGACGGTAGCAGTTGCAAAATGATTATTCCAAACAGGAGGAATAGCAATCACACCTGAAGTGAGCAGGGCATGTGTCCATTTCTCAGGTACTTTGTGTACTTCAGGTGTATTGCTGCTGCTGGCAATAATCTTACCCGCATGATCGAAAACAGTTAATTCCAGTATTTCATCCAGTTTTTCTTGTACGGAATACAAATAATCAACCATATTGGATGATATTTGTTTGGTATCAGTGAGTTCGTTATCAGTACCCGGCTGCTGCAGAACTGTTAAACCTTCAATGACTGTATTGGAAGTGGAGAGCGCACGAATGGCAAGCATGTTTTCTTCGGACCATTTGTTGAGCTGACGATTGATATTGTCAATAAGGACGCGTAACTCTCGTGTGACGCTATCATTGATAAGCGCCTCATTTTGCTTGAACGACAGCAGACCAAGCCCGATTGTTGGTAGCAATGTGGAAATCACCGCAAACACCACTAATTTGCTTTTTATACTGTATACATCCGGTTTCAAAATAGATTACGCCATAGTAATAATAAAAAGTGGTTGCTCACACTTATAAATAAGCAAAAATAATTATTCCAGTCGTACCCTTGGATCCGCTAGTGTGTAAGAAATATCAGTCAGTATCAAACCAGCGATATACAGTAGTGATCCTAAAAATACCATTGCACGTACAATGGCAAAATCTTGTGACTGAATTGCATCAATGGTGTAGCTACCCAGCCCTGGAATGCCAAAAAAGGATTCGGTAATTAATCCACCGAGAAATAACAGGGGAATCACCACTACAACTCCGGTCAGGATAGGGATCATCGCATTTTTGAGGACATGTCTGAATAGTACGATGTTTTCTGATAGCCCTTTGGCTCGAGCGGTACGCACATATTCTTTATTGATTTCTTCCAGGAAAAGTGTGCGATACCAACGTGTATTGGCGCCAGCGCTGCTGATTACTCCAACAATGACTGGTAGTATCAGAAAGCGTGTGGTATCTAATCCGCTGCTGTAGCCGGATATGGGCACAAGGTGCCAAAGCTTGCCAACCAGAAATTGTCCCGCAATGATATAAAACAGGCTGGAGATAGACATCAGCGTCACGCATAACACCACCCCCCAAAAATCGATATAGGTGGCTCGGAAGAAAATCATGATGAGTGCAAAGGTAATATAAACCAGTAACCCAAGTAGAAAAACAGGCAAGGCAATGGCAAGACTGGGCCACATGCGTAGCTGGATTTCATGCGCGATATCGCGCCCATCATCAGCACGGCCAAATTCAAAAGCAAACATGGCCACTGATTTTTCAAAAAAGATTGTGTTGGTCAGTTTTTCAATACCGGTAGCGGATTGGTTATAGAGCAGTGGTTTGTTGTAACCATGTTCCTGTTTCCATTTCCAGATAGCTTCTTCAGTAACATGTTTGGTTCCCAAATGCATCCGTGCCATGTCATCAGGTGTATTGACTATAAAAAAGAGTGCAAATGTAATCAGGTTGACGCCAATCAATATTGGAATTGCATACAGTAATCGGCGGATAATATAGTTCAGCATAATCAGTAAGCTATCCAGCTTGTAATGCTTGGTGTTGTTCTTTACGGCGGTAACTAATCCATGCCGGTAGTAAAACTATGATCAACAGCATGATTCCACCGATGATGGGCCATACTACTGGTGTGTTCCACTGATGGCGTTTTTGCTGTCGTAGTTCGGGATCGATTCGATAATATTTGAGTGTGTTATAGGCCATTCTGTTCGGTTTCACATTTTGGTACCAGGCATGGTAGAGAGCAAATATTTTAGGATGATAACCCCATAACCAGGGTGCATCTTCTCGCAGAATAGCAATCATACGATCAATGATGGCTACCCGTTGCGGACCGTGTTCCATATTTTTCATTTGTTCGAACAAGCGGTTATATTCGGCGTTGTCGTAGTTGGCTGCGTTTTCACCGCTGTTACCAACTTTGCGTTGCGGCCCATACAATAAAAATAGGAAATTTTCAGGATCGGGATAATCAGCGTTCCATCCCCATTCAAAAATCTGTGCATTGCCCTTGCGTATTTTATCCTGAAAACGGTTATAGTCTGTGCTGCGTACGATTAGCTGAATGTTAAGTTTCTTGAATTGCATCCGCATCCAATCCAGCATGGAGCGATCATCAGCGCCGCGCGCGGTCACATCGTAATACAGCACCAGTGGTTTGCCGGTTTTACGGTTAATACCTTTAGGGTAGCCTGCTTCGGCAAGTAATGCTTGTGCCACTTGAATGGGTTTGCGTTGTGCTTCTCCGTTGTGCCACTCGTAAACGATTGGATTGATACCTGCTTTTCCTTCGTGATAGCCCTCGATACCAGGTGGAATAAGGCCCTGTGCAGCAATGCCTCGGCCATTGGCAAAAATGGTCAGAAATTCTTCATAATTGACCGCGATAGAGATTGCCTGCCGTAGCTTGCGGGCAGCCGCTTGACCTTCGGGAGTGTTGCCGCCTCCCACGACAGGATCGAGCATATTGAATCCCATGTAATAGGTTGAAGGGGCAACTTCGGTACCGAGGCGGATACCTTGTGCTTCCATTTCTTCTGTGATAGTGGCTTCTCCTTGCCCTGTGATTTGCACCGCCTGATCGAAACTATCGGAGGCAATGCCTGACGCATCATAATAACCTTGTAAAAATTTGTTCCAATACGGGATGCTTTCTCTTTCACGGCTATAGACAATTTTGTCAATAAAAGGTAATGGCTTGCCTGCGTCTTGTAATAAGCCGTTGGCGATATCTTCTGGCATGCCTTCGTTGGGATAATATTCACCTTTGAAATTCGGGTTGCGTTCCAGCACCATGATCTGATTGGGATTGTTTTCAGTCAGCATGTAGGGGCCAGTTCCGACTGGGTACCAATCGAGGGTGAAATTCTTTTCAGCCATGCCAGGCTGTGAGAAAAAATGATCTGCTTCCCATGGCACTGGTGCGAAAAAAGCCATGGTCAGCCAATAAATAAACTGTGGATATTTGCCTTTGATACGGATCCGATAAGTGTGATCATCTACATGTTCAACACCCGACAAAGGAAAGTTACGTAAATCCAGGAAATGATTCGTATCGTGATTTTTATTGTATTCGCTTAATGTGTCTGCGTATTCGCGCAATCCCACAATATAATCAGCCATTAGGCCAAAAATGGGGGAGTGCAGGCGAGGATGAGCCAAACGTTTGATTTGATAGATAAAGTCGTCGGCCACTAATTCACGTGTTCCGGTATGCTCAAAATCGCTTATTTTTTGATGCGCCTGGATCGCTTGTGGAGTGAGGGTGTGATAACGCAGTGTTCCATTGTCATCTTTAGCAAATGCTGGGTGAGGCTGGTAAAGGATATCAGGCCGAATGGTGATTTCGTAAACAGAATAAGCAATATGCGCTTCTTCGGTATCAGTGGGTAATTCTGTGCCGTTATTGTCGAAATAACTGACCGTTGGCATCTTGCTGGCAGTTTGTGGGATCAGCTCTAAAGGCCGTTTCAGAAAATGATACTGTAGGGGAGGTTGGTAAATTTGGGCAGTAAACTGAATTTCGTTCGAGCTGTATGATTGCACTGGATCTAAATGTTTGGGGCGTTCTGCAAAAGCATTGTAAAGAATATTTTTATCAGCCTCGCCAGCAGGATAAGGATTATTCCAGATATCCGAGCAACCGGATATCAATAGTAATGATATGAGACAGAGTATCAGCAAGCCGATAG
Source organism: Nitrosomonas stercoris (assembly GCA_006742785.1). Classification (NCBI taxonomy): domain Bacteria; kingdom Pseudomonadati; phylum Pseudomonadota; class Betaproteobacteria; order Nitrosomonadales; family Nitrosomonadaceae; genus Nitrosomonas; species Nitrosomonas stercoris. The sequence goes on from AP019755.1 coordinate 1,505,396, forward strand.
AGCGAATTTTGTTGTGATGTATTTTAGGATCGAAATGTATCAGCATTATTTCGTTTTTTATGTTGTATAAGGAGCAAATGAAATTTGAATCGTATTGTGCCTATAGAAAGATTCGAAGCAGCATTGCAAATATGAGAAAATGCTTGTTTTAGAACCTGTTTATTTCACTGAAGAGCACATTACGACGTTAGATAAAATACGATCCAAAATGAGTACATGCTTTGAGCATTTCGTTTCCCCCTCAATTTTGCTGGTGCCGTTTCTCTTGATTAAAAATTTAAACAAGTTCTTAGATGTCAGATTAGCTTGAGAGTAATCTGGCATATCCAAACTTTAACGTAAATAAATATACTAAATACATAATTATGACACGTCCTATTCCTGAGCCTAGTCCCGATCTCTATACCGAAGAAGAAATTTCCCAACTTGTACATGAATTTTATGCCAAGGCGAGAAAAGATGCTGCACTAGGCCCAATTTTTGAAGAACATGTGATTGATTGGGATGCACATTTTGACCAAATGATTGATTTTTGGTCGGCCCAATTGCGTGGAACCAGTCGTTTCCGCGGCGCACCTATGCCTAAACACGCCGCTTTGCCTGATTTGAATGCAGCGCTCTTTAGGCGCTGGTTGGAGCTATTCAGAGAAACCACGCAAGAATTGGGCAATATGCAACTTAAGCAGCATGCAGATACCGTTGCAGAATTTATTGCTGGCCGATTGTGGATGGGTTATCAGATGAGCAATGTGCCTGAGCAGGAGCCCGTTGGTTTGAATACGGTAGAAGTGTAAAGTTTGATTCAAATTGGCAAAGAAAGTGGTTGTGACAAAGGCTGATTATTACAATTACAATTGGATGATCCGATCTGGTTGTAGTGCACTTCAGCCAATTGATGTGCCGTTGCTATGCAAATAACCAGACGAACAATCCCTGGTGAACAAGCACCAGTTGCTTTGACGATAGGTAATTTTGACGGGGTGCATCTTGGACATCAAGCCATGATTGCTCGATTAAAGCGTGCTGCACATCGTTTGGGAGTGGGTGCCTGTGTCATGACGTTTGAGCCTCATCCACGAGAGGTGTTAACGCCTGATCGTGCGCCAGCTCGGTTAACGGGTTTGCGTGAAAAATTGGCACAGTTAGCACGTTTGGGAGTAGATCGGGCTCAGATTTGTCGTTTTGATCGTGCATTTGCCAATATCACTGCAAAATCATTTATTACGCATATTTTGTTGCAGGAAATGGATGTGCGCTGGCTGCTGATAGGAGAGGATTTTCGCTTTGGTGCGCGGCGTTCGGGGAATATTGATCTGTTGCGGCAGTATTTTGTCGAGGCAGAAAAAAGAGAATTGGAAATCATGGCGCCAGTTATGCTGGATGATCAGCGAGTTTCAAGCACAGCAATCCGTCATGCTTTGGCGGATGGTAATTTGGCTTGGGCGGCAGAACTGTTGGGTCGCCCTTTTAGTATCAGTGGTCGAGTAGTAGGTGGATTAAAACTGGGCAAGAAATTGGGTTTTCCAACAGCAAATATTCATTTAAAAGATCGTTATCCTCTACCCAATGGTATTTTTGTCGTGGAAGCGAACTGGAAAAATGATTCCGATGTAATACAGAGAGTAAGAGGGGTCGCAAGTTTGGGAGTACGGCCAACAATATTAGAAAGTGCACATCCTGTACTAGAAGCTCATCTGTTTGATTTTGATGAAGATATTTATGGGAAGCATTTGCAGATCGAGTTTTTGCATTGGCTCAGAGACGAGCAAAAATTTCCGGATATGACAACATTGGTAGCGCAAATAGAGCAGGATGTCATTGATGCCAAAGCTTATTTTTCTCAAGTAGATGCTGCTGCACATTCAATGGTGTGTCTGGATTGTTAGATTGTTAATATGACCAACGATTATAAGAAAACATTAAATTTACTGGATACACCTTTTCCTATGCGTGGCAATTTGGCTCAACGTGAGCCTGTCATGCTTAAAGCCTGGCAAGAAAAAAAGCTTTATCAAAAAATTCGAGAAGTGAGTCAAGGGCGGCCAAAATTTATTTTGCATGATGGGCCGCCTTATGCAAATGGTGATATTCATATTGGTCATGCGGTTAATAAAATCCTCAAAGATATTATTGTTAAAAGTAAAACTTTGTCAGGTTTTGATGCGCCCTATGTACCGGGTTGGGATTGTCATGGTTTGCCGATTGAACATCAAATTGAAAAAAAACATGGCAAACATCTACCGGCAGATGAATTGCGTGCGCGTTGTCGGCTATTTGCACAGCAACAGGTGGATCGACAAAAAGCAGATTTTATTCGGCTGGGGGTATTAGGCGATTGGGATCAACCTTACCTGACCATGAATTATGCAACTGAAGCTGGCATTATTCGTGCATTGGGAAAGATTCATCAAAGTGGCTATCTTTATCAGGGACGAAAACCGGTTAATTGGTGTATTGATTGTGGTTCTGCTTTGGCAGAGGCTGAAGTTGAATATGAAGATAAGCGTTCACCAGCAATTGATGTTGGCTTTGAAGTAGTCAGAAACCAAGATGCACTGCAAGTGCTGGGAACTGCTATGCAGATTCAGATTCCGGTGGAGACGCGTATTTTAGGAGTGATCTGGACCACAACACCATGGACGCTACCTGCCAATCAGGCGGTGTGTGTACATCCTGAATTTGAATATAGCTTAGTGAATACAGCACAAGGTTGGTTATTGCTGGCCACCGAATTGGTGGAGAGTTGTCTGGCTCGCTATCAGCTACAAGGAGAAGTGGTTGCTTCTTGCGTCGGTGCCGCTTTGGAGGGGTTACCGTTACAACATCCTTTTATTGAGCGTACTGTCAAAGTAATCTGCGGCAAGCATGTCACCTTAGAAGCAGGAACAGGCTTGGTACACACTGCACCAGCACATGGGGTGGATGATTATGTGATTGGCCAGCAATATAAATTACCAAGTGAAAGCCCAGTTAAGGGAGATGGCAAGTTTTTAGATCAAACGCCTTTAGTGGGCGGCATGTTTGTTTGGAAGGCCAATGATGTTGTGATTGAGGCTCTGCGAACAAATGGCAATGTGCTACATGCGGAAAATATTGAGCATAGTTATCCTCATTGCTGGCGCCATAAAACACCGATTATTTTCCGTGCGACACCCCAGTGGTTTATTGGCATGCAACAATCCGCTCGTGCACAGGATACCGAACAATCATTACGTGAACTGGCATTACAAGCAGTAGATCACACTCAGTTTTATCCAACCTGGGGGAGAGCACGGCTAGAAGCCATGCTTAAAAATCGTCCGGATTGGTGTATTTCCCGTCAGCGCAACTGGGGTGTGCCTATGCCCTTTTTTATTCATAAAGATACTCATGCTTTGCATCCTCAAACAACAGCGCTACTTGAACAAGTAGCAGAACTTGTTGAACAGCAGGGAATTGAGGCCTGGTTTAATCTGGATCCAGTTGAATTACTGGGAGCAGAGGCACAACATTATTTGAAACTGACAGATACCCTGGATGTCTGGTTTGATTCCGGTACCACGCATGAAACCGTGCTCAAAACTAATCCACAATTGAGTTACCCAGCAGACCTTTATCTGGAGGGTTCGGATCAGCATCGTGGTTGGTTTCAATCTTCATTATTAACCAGTTGCGCGATGAATGGTCAGGCACCTTATGCTGCATTACTAACTCATGGCTTTGTGGTAGACGGGCAAGGTTACAAGATGAGTAAGTCGAAGGGTAACGTCATTGCACCACAGAAGATTGTTGGCACACTGGGAGCTGATATTTTACGGTTATGGGTAGCTGCTACTGATTATTCAGGTGAATTATCCATTTCTGATGAAATTCTCAAGCGTACGGTAGAAACCTATCGTCGTATCCGCAACACCTTACGTTTTTTGTTGGCTAATCTTGCTGATTTTGATCCGGAGATTGACGCATTGCCGTTGCCGCAATGGGTGGAAATTGACCGTTATATGCTAGCTCATACAGAAGCACTACAGGTTGAGCTTGCGCAACTCTATGCAGATTATGATTTTCACCAAGTTATTACCCGGCTGCATTACTTTTGCTCTGAGGATTTAGGTGGATTCTATCTAGATATTCTCAAAGATAGGTTATATACCACATTGGTGAATGGAAAACCGCGTCGTTCTGCTCAAAATGCGCTCTACCATATTGCACATAGTTTGGCGCGTTTGTTTGCACCCATTTTGAGCTTTACAGCAGAAGAAGTGTGGCAGCAACTTAGCCAATCAGAAGAAGATAGTATCTTTTTACACGCCTGGCATCATTTTCCACAACAAGCAGAAGATGCAACATCCATTTTGTTACAGCGTTGGCAACAATTACGCGAATTACGTGCTCAAGTTCTGAAAAAGTTGGAAGATGCACGTACCCGTGGTGCGATTGGTTCTTCATTGGCTGCAGTGGTAGAAATTCGTGCTAGTGGAGATAATTATGCATTACTGGCATCACTGGGAGATGAGTTGCGGTTTGTATTGATTACTTCTGAAGTGCATTTGCAGCAAGTAGAAAATGTGGCTGAGGAGGCAATTATTGTGACGGCTAGTTCTCATCAAAAATGTGAGCGTTGCTGGCATTATCGGCAAGATGTCGGAGCGGTTGTTGAACACCCAACATTGTGTAGCCGCTGCATCAGCAATTTGTCCGAACCTGGCGAACATCGCGATTATGCTTAGCGCTTAGGTTTGGGAGAATTATAAAGGTACATAATGAAACTGTATTTCAGCCTAAGTTTAGCGATTATTGTCTTGTTGTTGGATCTTCTGACCAAACGCTGGGTTGAACTCAGCTTGTCGTATGGAGAGCGCGTAGCAGTGACAGATTTTTTTAATCTTGTACTTACTTATAATGCAGGGGCTGCTTTTAGTTTTTTAAGCGATGCTTCTGGTTGGCAGCGCTGGTTTTTGAGTGCAATTGCTTTGTTTGTTTCAGTTTTTATTGTTTATTTGTTATACAAACATACTACCAATCGTTTATTTTGTGTCGCGTTGAGTCTGATTTTAGGCGGCGCATTGGGCAATCTTTGGGATCGTATTGCGCTGGGACATGTTGTTGATTTTCTGGATTTTCATATTGCAGGCTATCATTGGCCAGCGTTTAATCTGGCTGATTCCGTGATTGTGTGTGGTGCCTTCTTACTGATATTAGATAGTATTCGCAACGGACAGCCTGGCTCTCAGTCAGAAGATAAGGATCCATCTGCATAGAAGAGAAAGTTGGATTTTTATAGAGTGGCGATATTGAGTAACGAATTGCCTATGCTTTACCACGAATAGGCAATCATCAAAATTTGTAGCCACGATGTAATGCGACGACACCTGCTGTCAGGTTGAAATATTCGACATGTTCAAAACCAACCGTTTGCATCAATTGTTTTAATTCTTCCTGAGAAGGATGCATACGAATGGATTCCGCCAGATAGCGATAACTGGCGTCGTCGCGTGCGATAATTTTTCCCATGATAGGGAGTGCCTTGAAGGAATAGGTGTCGTATAAAGGTTGCAAGGGTTTCCAGATTTTGGAAAATTCCAGTACGATTAGTGTGCCGCCTGGTGCAAGTACCCGCAACATTTCACCCAAGGCGGCATCTTTATGTGTCATATTGCGTAAGCCAAATGCGACACATACACGGTCAAAGTAATTATCCGGATAAGGAAGTTTCTCGGCATCGCATTGAGCAACGGGTACGCTTTTGCCATCATTTAACATGCGATCGCGCCCAATTGATAGCATTGAATTGTTGATATCCGTCAACCAAACTTCTCCGCTATCACCTACTTTTTCTCGGAATAGGGCAGTTAGATCAGCAGTACCCCCAGCGATATCTAACACTTTGTCGCCTTTTTTGACACCACTGACATCAATTGCAAATTTTTTCCATACACGATGCAAGCCCATTGACATGAGATCGTTCATCAGATTGTAGCGAGCTGCGACAGAGTGGAAAACATCTGCTACCTTGCGTGCTTTTTCTGTTTCTGAAACTGTTTTGAAACCGAAGTGTGTCGTGTTCATGGTTATACAAAAATTTCCAAATAGCTAATTAAAATTTTATTGTGGTTCACTCATGGTTCGCGGCTGGCACCCGATTTTTCAAGACGTTGCAAATAATCTTGCCACATGGTTTCTTGATGCAGTCCGTATTCATAAAGTAAATCCCAGGAATATAAACCGGTGTTATGGCCGTCAGAAAAATCTAATCTAACTGCGTAGCGTCCTACTGGTTCGATATGGGTAATGGTTACATTTTTTTTACCAGTTTGTAAAACTGCTTGTTCTGGTTCGTGGCCGCGGACTTCTGCTGAAGGGGAATAAACACGCAGAAATTCACAAGGGAAACGGAATGCTTTACCGTCATTAAAAGTAACAGCTAATACACCGGATTTACGATGCAGCTTGAGTTCAGTAGGAATAGGAGAATGTGGATTTAAGCCAGCCATAAGTAATCAGAAATTATATTCCGGTTCATGGTACGACTTCTTCCTTGGGTTTACGTATTTTGACCAAATCTTCACGCTTGGCGCCCAATAACAGCAGAGTCGGGCTGGCAATCATGATGGAGGAATAAATACCGAATAAGATGCCAATGGTTAACGCCAGGGCGAAATTGTGTAATGCCTCACCACCGAATAAAAACATGGAAACTACTACCAGTTGTGTACTTCCGTGTGTAATGATAGTACGTGACATGGTTTCGGTAATTGCATTATTGATAACGTGTTCTGTAGTTGCTTTGCGTAGTTTGCGAAAGTTTTCCCGAATTCGGTCGGAGATAACGACTGATTCATTCACCGAATATCCCAACACGGCCAAGACAGCTGCTAGTACAGTTAAGTCAAATTCCCATTGAAAGAAGGAAAAACAACCTAGAATGGTGAGTACGTCATGCAGGTTGGCGATAATGCAGGAAACACCAAATTTCCATTCGAAGCGAAAAGCTAGATAAGCAACGATACCCATCGCAACAAACAGGAGTGCCAAGAGACCATTTTCCAGTAGTTCATCGCCTACTTGTGGCCCGACAAATTCAATTCGCCGCATTTCGACCGACGGATCATCTGCCTTAAGTGCAGCAATAACAGTCTCCGACAAGTCTCCACCCGCATGCTCTTCTTTTACTGGCAATCTGATCATGACATCCCGCGATGTACCAAAATTTTGTACGATGGCATCCGGCATGCCAATATCGGCTAGTACTTGGCGAGTTTTATTCAGGTCAGCAGGTTGCTGATAGCTGATCTCCATCACGGTACCACCAGTAAAATCCACCGCGAGATTGAGCCCTTTTGTCGCGAGAAAATAAACTGATGAAATGGTAATAATGATCGAAAGAGTAAAAGAAAATAACCGATAGCGAGTAAAAGGTATATCGTTCTCGAATCTGAAAAAATCCATAGTTATCCAGTTGCTGTGAGGTAAATATCTTAATTTTTCTTGCTACTTTTCTTCAGCATTTTGATGCTGCCAATAGGTACATGGGTAAGTTTACGATTGCCGTACATCAGGTTGACCATAGCGCGAGAAACAGTTACTGCGCTGAAAAGCGTGGTCAAAATACCCAAACATAGTACAACAGCAAATCCTTTGACAGGTCCACTACCAAACACCATCAGGCCAATACCGGCCAGCATGGTCGTCAGGTTGGTATCAATAATGGCATCCCAGGCACGGTCATATCCAGCGTGAATTGCGGCTTGAGGGGACGCGCCATGCCGAATTTCATCGCGAATTCGTTCATTAATCAGCACGTTAGCATCAATCGCCATCCCGACAGTTAACGCCATGCCCGCCATTCCTGGCAGCGTTAAAGTTGCTTGCAGAATCGAAAGCAGGCCGATAAGAAACAGCAGGTTAATGGCAAGTGCAATGGTGGAAATCACGCCGATAGAAGAGTAATACACCATGATAAAGGCGGCTACACCTAAGAAGCCATACAATGTTGAGTTAAAGCCCTTGGTAATGTTCTCAGCTCCCAGACTCGGTCCAACGGTGCGTTCTTCAACAATTTCCATAGGGGCAGCCAGTGCACCTGCACGTAGTAGCAAGGCAACGTCACGCGCTTCAATGCTGCTCATCTTGCCACTGATTTGAACACGTCCTCCGCCAATTTCTTCACGAATTACGGGTGCGGTAACCACTTCAGTCAGGTTCTTTTCCACCAACAGTATCGCCATACGTTTACCGACGTTATTGCGGGTTAGCTGCTTGAAAATACGTGAGCCGTTGTTATCCAGTGTTAGGTGTACAGCTGGCTGATTATCTTGGTCAAAGCCAGGTTGCGCATCAGTAATACGGTCACCTGTCAGCAGAATTTGTTTTTTAACTAAAATAGGACCACTGCCACGTTCGGTAAACAGTTCTGTTCCAAGTGGAACGGCACCGCGTAAGGCAGCATCAATATCACCTTTTTCATCCACCATCCGAACTTCCAATGTGGCAGTTCTACCCAAAATTTCCTTCGCTTTAGCAGTATCCTGCACACCAGGTAGTTGCACAATGACGCGATCTGCACCCGCCTGTTGAATAATGGGTTCTGCAACACCTAATTCGTTCACTCGATTGCGCAGGGTGGTGATATTGCGCTGAACAGCGGAATTTTGCATCCCTATCAAAGCTTCCGGCTTGATAGAAATTACCAAGCGTGGCTCACCAGCGGAATTGTCTGGCTGGAAATCGAGATCCTCAAATGCTTTTTTGAATTCAGCAATTGCTCTTTCACGTGCCTGTCCATCGCGAAATTTAATGATGACTTTTGATCGCTCGCGACTAATACCTGCAGAAGGTATTCTTTTTTCACGTAAGGTACTACGCAGGTCGGCACTAAAACGATCCAGTGATTTGGTCAGTGCACCATCCATATCCACTTGCAACATGAAGTGGACGCCTCCGCGCAAATCCAATCCCAAATACATAGGAAGCGCACTGATATGGCGCATCCATTGCGGAGAGTTGGGCAGCAGGTTCAGTGCAACAATATAATCATTGCTGTCAATCTCGGCACTTAAAATATCTTTCGCTTTGATTTGGGTGTCTGTATCGGCAAACCGGATTTTGATTCCGGTTGCTTCTAATATGGTTCCGCTATATGGAATATTTTGCTGCTTGAGAGTTTGTTCTACGCGCTGCAGCAGTGCCGTGTCAGTGTGGGCACCAGCACGTAGTGGTGAGATTTGTACTGCAGGAGATTCACCAAAAAAATTGGGTAAGGTGTAGAGCAATCCGAGCAGAATTGAAGCAGCAATAATAATATATTTCCAGAGAGGGTAGCGATTCATGGTGGCTGGTTTCAGAAGAAAGGAGAATGTAGGAGATCGATTACAGTTTTAGTTGGCAACAAGTAGATCAATAACCTAGAACGTTAATTTTTCTCATTGTTTGGCTGTGTGGTTTCTGGTTTTTCTGCTTCGACTGCTTCTGTTTGATCAGCAGATTGATCAGCAGATTCAGTGTGATGTGATTCATTGGATTTATGCTTGTTATTTTTGAGGGGGCGATTGCCTTTGCTTGTTCCGATACTTTTTAGTGTGCCTTTCGGCAGTAGAGTTTGTACAGAGGTTTTCAATACAGTAATTTCAACGTCTGTAGCAATTTCCATCGTGACGTAGTTATCACTAACATTCATGACGCGACCGAGCTCTCCGCCGGAGATAACAATTTCATCACCTCTGCGTAATTCGCTTTGCATTTGTTTTTGTTCTTTTGCACGTTTGGTTTGCGGACGAATCAGTAGCAGGTAAAAGATGACGATCAAACCAATCATGGGTAGAAAACTCATCAAGGTGGGGTCGGCGGCAGCTGCGTCGTTGGCCGCTTGGGCAAAGGCTTCATTTATCAGCATAAGGTCTTCTCCTTCAATTGGATATGAATGGGAATCAAAACGTGGTGTATTTTAGCACGAAGTACTAATTGAAAAATTGGTATGCAAACTCCTCAAATTGACTAGTTTCAATTGCCTGGCGGATATTGGCCATTAGTTGTTGATAATAATGTAGGTTGTGCAATGAGTTGAGCTGAGCGCCCAGCATTTCACCGGTACGTTGCAGATGATGTAAATAAGCGCGCGTAAAATGACGGCAAGTATAGCAATCACAGTTTTTGTCCGGTGGCGATGTATCCAGTTGGTAGCGACTATTGCGTAATTTGACTATGCCTTCGCTGGTATAGAGCCAACCGTTACGTGCGTTGCGTGTAGGCAAGACGCAGTCAAACATGTCTATGCCCTGCGCGACAGCATGTACGATGTCTTCAGGTGTGCCAACACCCATTAAGTAGCGGGGTTTGTCTGTTGGCAATTGTGGGGCAGTATGGCTGAGAATACGCTGCATATCTGCTTTGGGTTCTCCAACGGATAATCCTCCAATGGCATAACCATCAAAATCGATGTCGCATAAGCCTGCTACAGAGCGATCGCGTAATGTTTCATACATACTGCCCTGAACAATACCAAAGAGTGCATTAGGATTGTCAGCATGTGCTGCTTTGGAGCGCTCCGCCCAGCGTAAGCTGAGTTGCATGGAGGTTTCGGCAGTATGGATATCAACTGGATATGGCGTGCATTCATCAAAAATCATCACAATATCCGCATTGAGCACGCGCTGAATATGCATGGATATTTCCGGAGTCAGAAAGCAGGCATCGCCATTGATCGGTGAACGAAAACGTACGCCTTCTTCGCTGATTTTGCGTAGCTCTCCTAAACTAAATACTTGAAAACCACCAGAATCAGTCAGAATAGGGCCATTCCAATGCATAAACTGGTGCAATCCACCATGCGCTTCAATCACAGCTAACCCAGGCCGTAACCACAAATGAAATGTGTTACCCAGCACAATTTCAGCCCCCAGGGATTGCAGTGTTTCTGGCGATAATCCTTTAACTGCGCCGTAAGTGCCAACTGGCATGAAAGCAGGTGTTTCCACTGTGCCGTGAGCCAGTGTCAGCGTGCCACGTCGCGCCTGATGATCCTGACAATGTAACTTGAATTTCATGCGTATGTGTTGCCTTCAATAAGCATGGCATCTCCGTAACTGAAAAAACGATAACGCTGATCAATAGCGTGCAGGTAAGCGTGACGGATGGTTCCCATACCAGCAAAAGCAGACACCAGCATCAATAGAGTAGAGCGTGGTAAGTGGAAATTGGTGAGCAGGCAATCTACAATTTGGAACTGGAATCCGGGTGTGACAAATAAATTGGTTTCATTTGATCCAGCGACCAACGTGCCGTTACCAGCCAATGCACTAGCTTCCAGTGCACGCAAGCTGGTAGTGCCAACGGCCAATATTTTTCCACCTTTTGCTTTACACGCTTGAATCATGGCAACTGTTTCTGCCGGAATGTGATATTGCTCGGTGTGCATGTGGTGTTGTTCGATATTTTCAGAGCGTACTGGCTGAAAGGTTCCTGCTCCAACATGTAAGGTAAGCCAAGCGATTTTGATGCCTAATGTTTGTAAGCTGTCCAGCATAGATTGATCAAAGTGCAGGCCAGCGGTCGGGGCAGCAACTGCGCCCTCATTTTGTGCAAAAACGGTTTGGTAACGACTTTCATCAGCCAGTGTGGCAGCACGTTCAATATAAGGAGGCAACGGAGTGTGTCCGTATTGTGCCAGTAACTCGGTCAGAGGCTGCGTGTGCATAAAGCGCAAGGTGTAAATGTCTTGCGCGCGTGCTTCAACTTGTGCTGTGATTTCGTTTTCCAGCTGTAGGGTAGAACCAATGGCTGGAGCATGACTGGCGCGGATTAAGGCACGTACTTGATGGGCATCTACAATGCGCTCGATCATTACTTCAACTTTGCCGCCAGTCGATTTGATGCCTGATAAGCGTGCTTTAACGACACGAGTATTATTGAATACGATTACATCTCCAGGTGTGAGAAAAGTAGGTAATGCTTTGAAAGTGGCGTCACGCAAGCTGTCTTGTTTGCTATTTACATAGAGTAGGCGGCTATCTGTACGCTTTGCAAGGGGAAATTGTGCGATTAGCTCGGCAGGTAAGTCGAAGTCAAAATCATCCGTTTTCATGTGGCGAATTATACCGGTGGTAAGGCGCTTTTCTATGTTTTTTGGAAGATGACATTGTAGTTGCCGTCATCATATATTTTTGCAAGGAGTTTTTGAGTGACTGGGAGGGGAGGTTGTTATAATTGATTTTTATTTTTAGCCCATTCAGAAAACTCCATTAATCCATGCAAGAAAAATATCATCCCCAAACAATAGAACAACAAGCACAGCAAAGCTGGCAAGAAACCGGTGTGTTTAATGTGACCGAGTTGCCAGATAAGCCCAAATATTATTGCTTATCCATGTTTCCTTATCCTTCTGGCAAGTTGCATATGGGACATGTACGTAATTATACGATTGGTGATGTTTTATCGCGCTACCGTCACATGCAAGGATTTAATGTGATGCAACCCATGGGATGGGATGCTTTTGGTTTGCCCGCTGAAAACGCTGCGATGCAAAAAGGCATGTCACCAGCGAAATGGACCTATGACAACATTGCTTATATGCGGCAGCAACTGCAAAGCCTAGGGTTGGCTATCGACTGGAAACGGGAATTAGCCACCTGTGATCCACAATATTATCGCTGGAATCAGTGGCTGTTTTTACGCATGCTGGAAAAGGGAATTGCCTATCAGAAAACACAGGTCGTAAATTGGGATCCGGTTGACCAAACGGTATTGGCGAACGAGCAGGTCATTGATGGGCGAGGATGGCGCACTGGAGCCGTTGTCGAGAAACGAGAGATTCCCGGTTATTACTTGGCGATTACTCATTATGCAGATGAATTGCTGGCTGATTTGGAGCAGTTGTCAGGGTGGCCAGAGCGTGTTAAAGCCATGCAAGCGAATTGGATTGGGAAAAGCCTTGGTGTGGATATTGTTTTTCTGCCGGATGAAACATCTGGTATGCCACAGCCATTGAAAGTTTTTACAACGCGAGCAGATACATTAATGGGTGCAACCTATGTTGCTGTTGCAGCTGAGCATCCGGTGGCATTGCATGCTGCACAACGTCAGCCTGATTTGGCAGCCTTTATTGAATCCTGTCGTCAAGGCGCAACGATGGAGGCCGAGTTGGCCACCCAGGAAAAAAAGGGGATGGCAACAGGATTGTATGTGCTGCATCCATTAACTGGTGAACGTTTACCGGTGTGGGTCGCCAATTATGTACTCATGGGTTACGGTGAAGGAGCAGTCATGGCGGTGCCAGCACATGATGAGCGAGATTTTTCGTTTGCACGTCAATACTCTTTGCCAATTAAGCCGGTTATCCAACCAGAGCAAGGTGAATTAACGGCGCCGCTTGCTGAGGCATTTGTTGAGTATGGGGTGACTTTTGATTCTGGTGAGTTTTCTAGTTTGAAATCGGCAGATGCGGTCGATGCCGTTGCAGCAGCATTGCAACGGAAAGGGCAAGGTGAAAAACGAGTGCAATATCGTTTACGCGACTGGGGAATTTCCCGTCAACGTTACTGGGGTTGCCCAATCCCGCTAGTTCATTGCGATAGTTGCGGGGTTGTGCCGGTGCCAGATGATCAATTGCCTGTGATGCTGCCGGAAGATTTAGTGCCAGATGGCACGGGCAATCCACTGACTAAAACACCTGTTTTTTATGAATGTGCTTGTCCACGCTGTGGTCAGTCGGCGCGTCGTGAGACCGATACCATGGATACGTTTGTCGATTCTTCCTGGTATTTTATACGCTACGCTAGCCATGATCAGCAGACAGCGATGGCAGATCAACGTGCAAATTACTGGTTGCCGGTTGATCAATATATCGGCGGAATTGAGCATGCCATTTTGCATTTGTTATATGCCCGTTTCTGGAGCAAGGTGATGCGTGATCTTGGTTTGGTAGCGTTTGATGAGCCTTTTGCCAATTTGTTAACGCAAGGAATGGTGCTTAACGAGATATTTTTCCGCAAAACTGCAAGTGGGCGGTTGCAATATTTTAATCCGACAGAAGTAGATATCCAGCATGATGCAGATGGCAAAAGAATGGGAGCTGTGCTGCGAGCGGATGGTCAACCAGTTGAGTCTGCCGGAATTGGTACCATGTCGAAGTCAAAAAATAATGGTATTGATCCACAAGAAATTATTGAACAGTACGGGGCGGATACTGCACGTTTGTTCATGATGTTTGCTAGCCCACCTACGCAGACGCTGGAGTGGTCAGATGCTGGAGTTGAAGGAGCTTATCGTTTTCTTAAACGCTTGTGGCGATTAGTTTATCAGCATAAGCAACAAGGGGAAGGAAAGCTAGCAGCTGCTGATATGGTTTCTCCTCAAGAATATTCGGCTGAATTACGAGATTTACGCTATCAGCTACACCAAACAATCGCCAAGGTGACAGATGATCTCGAACGTCGTCATACGTTCAATACGGCAATTGCGGCGGTAATGGAATTAATGAATAAGTTGGCTAATGTACAAGAGGCAACTCCGGCTGCGTATCAATTGGCGCAGAAAGTATTGGAAAATAGCGTGCTGTTGCTCTCACCAATTGTGCCGCATATTTGCCATGTGTTATGGAGTGAGCTGCGTCCCGGCACGATGTTATTGGAACAGCCTTGGCCGCAAGTAGATGAACAAGCACTTATTCAAGATGAAATTGAGATGGTGGTACAAGTCAACGGCAAGCTACGGGGGCAGATACGAGTTGCCAAAGAAGCAGATCGGGCCACAATTGAGCAGCTAGCACTAGCGCATAAATTAGTACAAAAAAATATTGCTGAACGGCCAATCAGAAAGATTATTGTTGTGCCGGAAAGATTAGTTAATATTGTTGTATGACACCAAATACTATGCCAATTACATTGCAGAGATTGCTATTTGTTTTACTGCTGTCCAGTTTATCTGCCTGTGGTTTCAAATTACGTGGTCAGGTTTCCGAATTACCTTTTGAGCGAGTGTATATTTCGGCTCCAGCCGGCATGACGATTGGTTCTGAGCTGGAACGAGTTATTTCTACGCATACGCATGCGCAGATAGTGAAGAAAGCTAAGAAGGCGGAAGCCATCATCCAGATTTTATATGCGAATCGAGAAAAAAGAATCTTGTCTCTTTCTGAAGGAGGCAAGGTGCGCGAATTTGAATTGATTTACCGAGTAGCAGCACGTTTGCTGGATACAGAAAATGTTGAATTGGCTTCCATGCCAGAGATCGTATTGACACGTATCCTGCCCTATCTGGATGCACAAGAGCTGGCCAAGGCTGCTGAAGAGGAAATGCTATATAAAGATATGCAGCAAGATGCGGTGCAACAAATATTGCGTCAAATGGCAGCAGTTTCTGTTGAGTAATTACGTGGCATACATTTGAATTCACGTTCTGTTACAACACAAACCGACAAAACGATTGTCCCTTTGCAAGTTGTTCTGGGGGATGAGTTGCTATTGGTGATGGAAGCGGCCGATCAAATTCGAACGTATGCCAGAGCACAAGGTTATCTGGAACGTGAAATTTTTACGGTTGAACAGCGATTTGAGTGGGGAGAGTTATTTCGCTGGACGCAGCAATCTTCCTTGTTTGGTGAACGGCGCATACTTGATTTACGTATTCCGACCGGAAAACCAGGTAAAGAAGGAGGAGCAGCCATAGAGCAACTGTGCCATGCCTTGCCGCGCGATACAGTCATAATTGTAACGTTACCGACAATTGATAAACGGGGGCGTGCAAGCAAGTGGTTCAAGGCTTTGGCAGATGCTGGTAAATTGACTGAAATCAAATCGATCAGGCGCGATCAATTACCTTTCTGGATCAAGCAACGGCTTGCATTGCAGCAACAAACAGTAGATCAGGAAACGTTGCAGTTTCTGGCAGATAAGGTGGAAGGCAATTTATTGGCAGCGCATCAGGAAATAAGTAAATTAAGGTTGCTGTATCCATCTGGTCAATTGACTTTTGAACAAATCAGACTCGCTGTATGGGACGTGACGCGTTTTGATGTATTGCAGTTGGCTGAAGCCATGTTGGCAGCTGATAAGGTGCGATATAGTCGTATTCTGGAGGGATTGCAAGGGGAGGGTGTGGCACCCCAATTAATTCTTGCAATATTATCCGAGCAGATGCGCTTGTTACTGAAAATTCACTTTGCCAAAAATAATAGAAAAGGTATGTCTCTAGAGCAAGCTATGACGGCATTACATATCTGGCCTTCCAGACAGAGATTGGTTGCAAGCGCTTTTCAGCGCATATCTTACGAAAGATTAGTGCAGGCTTTATTGCAGGCAGCAGCGATTGATCGCATGATTAAAGGAGTGGCAGCAGGCAATATCTGGGAAGAATTGTTGAGCCTCGGTATGTGTTTCGTGCGGAATGGTAATTGTGTCAAGCTAGCTACAAGCAACAATTTTTTATCTACGGTTAATTATCAAAAACAATGAAAGCTAGGATTACGTGGCAGGAAGGGGTCTGTTTTATCGGGCAAACCGAAAGTGGACATACTGTGACCATGGATGGTGCGCCAGAAGCAGGTGGAGAAAACAAAGGCGCGCGTCCCATGGAAATGATGTTGTTAGGAATGGGGGGGTGTACTTCTTTTGATGTTATTTATATTTTGCGTAAAGGACGTCAGGAGGTAACTGATTGTCAGGTGGAAATAACCGCTCAGCGAGCGACGCGAGTACCAAAAGTATTTACGAATATTCATTTGCATTTTGTGATTTCTGGAAGAAGTTTGGATCATAAACTAGTCGGGCGAGCGATTAATTTATCAGCTGAAAAATATTGTTCTGCTTCGATGATGTTGAGAACGACGGTAAACATTACACATGATTTTGAAATACAGGAAATTGCGTAGTATTTTATTTTTTCCAAGTTTTCAATAAGTTCCGGGACAGCTGTAAAAGCAGGCCACAAGCAGTTTATAAATTTCTGGACAATGAAATTTTATTCTGATAATAATAGAGAGCACTGGCTTTCTATTTAGAAAATCAGGCAGTAAATGTAAAGAAAATTATGTATTTTAAATTTCTATAGGGAGACAAGAAAATGAAAGTTTCACATATACTGGTTGCTGCATTTGCCGCTGCTACTTTAACTGGTCTGGCTGGATGTGGTATTGATACGGATAAACCTGGTAACTATCCTCCAAGTATGAATTTGGAGCGCGATTCCATGCCTGATAATGTGGATAAAGCAGAAGCAGCAGGTCAAAAAGGCGCAAGTGAGGCAGGACAAGGCGAAAATAACTGAGGAGCGCTGTGATTCAAATTTTTTAACCGCCCTTTTGGGCGGTTTTTTTATGAATGCTGTAAATATCAATTATTATTAAGTGGTGCTGGTTTCATCTTTGGGAAAGAGCTCATCTGCCAGGATTGGAGAGCCAATATAGTAACCTTGCGCGAAATCAACTTCCATTCGGTTAAGGATGGCTAATATTTCTTTGTTTTCGACAAATTCTGCCGTAATTTTCTTGCCAAATCCTTTTGCCACGCTGCATAACGCGCTGACCAGTATCTGATCATCAGGATTACTTGCCAGATTGCGTATAAATGAGCCATCAATTTTGACGGCATCGACCGGCAATTCACGCAAATAATAAAAAGAGGAAAATCCCACGCCAAAATCATCCAGTACAAAGCCACATCCGAGCCGTTTAAGATCCTGCAGTAGGCTGCGTGTTCCAGGTAGGTTATCTAGTGCTGCTGTTTCGGTGATTTCGAACATCAGCAAATTTGGATTTACATTGTTGGTTGATAGCGCTTGGCTGATAGTGGGTAAGAGCTCTGGATCATTAAAAGCATGTGCTGACAAATTGATTGACAATCCAATTTGCCTATCTGCTGTTTGGTTGATTCTGGCTGCCAGCGCGATTGCTTTATGCAATACTAGATGATCGATTTTATGGATGAGTCCAGTATGCTCAGCCGCACGAATGAATGCGCCAGGTAGGTGGATGGTGCCATCTCGATCCAACATACGTAGTAGCACTTCGTAATGATGGGTAATTCCATCGCGCAGGGTTTGAATCGGTTGCAGATAGAGCAGATAGCGATCATGTGTGTTGGCATATTCAATTCTTTCTTTCCAATATACCAATGTGCGGACACGTTCGCGCGATTGATCTTCTCTGGAAAACAGATACCAGGTGCCACGTCCTGTTTCTTTGGCCTGATACATAGCTAGATCTGCTGTGGCCAGCAAATCAGGCACATTGTTACCGTGTTCTGGAAAGATAGCGATACCAATACTGGCTGAAATACTGTGTGTTCTACCGTTAATCGTCAGCTGTGTTTCGTTGAGCCGTGCCAGTATTTTTTTAGCAACCTCAATGGCGGCTGCGGGAGAAATTTCAGGCAAGATAATGGCAAACTCATCTCCTCCCAGGCGAGCAGCAATGTCAGCTGTGCGAATGGTGCGAGACAACATATCAGCGACCATTTTCAGCATGGCATCCCCTGCCTGGTGGCCACTGGTGTCATTGACAAATTTAAAGCGATCGAGATCGAAGAACAACAGTGCGCCAGGATGTTGATATCTTTCTGCCCAGCCTAGAATTTGTTCCAGTTCTTCGCTAAAACGACGACGATTATACAGATTGGTAAGCGGATCATGATCAGCCAGCCATGCCAGATGGCCTTCTACTCGCTTGTATTCTGTGATGTCGAGGCCAACTGATAAGATAACTGAAGTGTCATCCTGAGATTGCCAGGTCAGGCGTGAATGCAGCCAGGCAATGTTGCGTTTTGAATCATCTTTACATAGCACGATTGCTTCGTGCCGTAGTTGCTCCCGATCTCCTTTACGGATCTCCCGCAAATAAGTGTCTAGATTATATTGTTCGCTGTCTGGCGCCAATAATTCTGTAAAGTATTTGTTTTGTAGTTCCTTTTCACTATAGTGAGTCAGCATTTCACCATAAGTGTTGGTCATGACTATTTTTCCATGTGCATCTTGTGTCAGCACGATAACTTGTGCAGTATCCAGCAAATTTTCAATGAAATCTTTTTCCTTGCTAAGTTCATCATGCTGCTGGATTAACATCTGTGTACGGTATGCGATTTTCTCTTCCAGTTTTTCAAGCTTATGTGAAAGGGTTAGTGAGGCATCGTGCAGCAGATCGATTTCATCGCTAAGCGGACGTTTGCGCCAGCGTGTGGTAAGAGATTTGCGAAAACCATCGAATCCGCCACCTGCAAGCAATGGTAGTAGTGATACGATATGTTTGAGGCGTGATAAAGGTCTGGAGATGATATAAAACAAAATACTGCCAGATAGTATCGTTCCGATTAGCCCAATAATAACAATACGCTGAATGGAGGTCTGTATAGCTTGAATGGTATCCGTTATTTCAGTAATGATAACCAGCTGACCTTGATCAGGTATGCGGATGCCGTGCAGAGGGAGTAACTTGATCTGGTAGTGGCGTTTGTCCCATTCGAATTGAATACCTTGCTCTATTTTTGCGAGGTTTGGATGATTTTTAGCTGTTTCTTTTAAAAGAGTGAGATTTTTGCCACTGTTGGTTAAGGCTGTAATACAGACATTCCATTCATCTATGCCCATAAGGGCACTACCATCACATGAATAGGTATTGTGCGCGTCGTTGATGGTATGGCCAATAAATAATCCGATGTCGGAACCAGATGTACGCTTGAAATTCAGAAAAACATCAACCAAGGATGAGCCGATTGCGATAGCTCCAGCGCGTGATCCTTCAATCAGTAATGGCTCGATAATGTATTGAACGCAACTTTCTACGCACACCATAAGTGTAGCTGGTTGTTCTCGTGTGTTAACCTCTTGGATATGCTCGAGAATCAAATTATCGCGATAGCTGTCTGTTTCGAAATTTCCCCAGCGTGCAAGTAATGATCCAGAATTGTTATAGAAACGAATATCTTCAATGTCACTTTGGATCTGGAATAGTGTCCAGTAGTGCTCAAAGGTGCTATATATTGCTTGCGAGCTGTCGGCCAGTAAGCTGTCTTTCATGCCTTTCAGATAGGGAAGAATTCTGACCAATCCGTGTAGATTTTCAGAATTACGCCCAATCAGACTTTCTATTTCCCGAGTGTAGCGCTGGTATTGTGTATTTCTTTGCTGTTCAATACTTGTCATCAAACTGTTGTAGTTAATCATACTGAATATTGTGATAACAAGTAGCAAGATCAGACTACTGAGTAAGGCGATCTTCCAGCTGAGCCCAATAAATATCCGGGAAGATTTGTGACTGGTGTTTTTGAAATCAGCCGGTTCTTTAGAGGTGACAGGCTTTATTTGGTTTTGCATTAGAACCGATAGGAAATTTGTGCTGCGAACAGATTCCAGTTTCGCTTGGTACGAGTAATATCAGGGTTGTCTAATGGAGAAAGCCAGGCGGTTCCATGGACTCGATGATATTCGGTGCTGAGCATAATAGCAGGTGTGATATTCCAGCGTAATCCTATTGTTAAGTCTTTAGCATATTGACTATGTGCTGGTTGCGAATAACCGGTGTGAGCTGCAAATTTTTTACCATTGCGATCTTTTCTGTTGGCAAATAGCAAATCATAACGCAGTACGGCCTCCCAGTTGGCTGGGAAGCGATATATTCCTTGTAGGTAGAAACTTTCTCCAGTTGTGCTTTTATCGAATTGAGGCAGTCCGAAACCGTGACGACGCGTATAACGCAATGCATATTCTGACGTTACACTCCAATGTTCAGCGTTATATTGTGCTGAGAAGATTAAAGGAGAAAATTTAAATGAACCTGATTCTAGAATATCATTTTGTCCAGGATTGTAACCGACGTTAAGCTGTGTACTGCTAATAGCCAAGCGGAATCGTCCATCGGGTAATTCGTAAAGAATACGCCCCAGATATGATAGTCTAGGTCTGAGTTTGCCAGGGTATTGTGTTGATCCAAGGATAGAGACATCAGTATTAGAATCATCAACCTGTGGGAACCCTGTTCCAAGCTGAATAGAAACATTTCCCCAATCAGTACGGGATTCTCCGTAAAAATGTACGCTATCTGAAGCAAGCGCCAGATTACGGGTTCGATCAAAATAGATAGATTGAGGAAGTAGTATGCTTGGGCGTGTAAAAGGGACATCACGCGTATCATTGTAAAAACCAAGCGGGTTTTTCATTCTACCTAGGCGAATACCGAACTCTCCGCTAGGAGTATTGATGAGATTATAGTCGAGAAAGCCAAAGTCAATGTGAATGCCGCCACCTCCCTTTCCTGCTCGACGATGAAGAAGTTGTCCAGAAAATTGTAATTTGGGTAATGGGCGTAAAGAGGCGGTTAAACCAATCTCTCTGAAGTCCAGGCTGCCTGAATTATTGCTATGGCCAAATACATTATTTTTGGTTGTCTTGATATAACCTTGACTCAAGAATCCGTGTACTTGTAGCTGCTGCTTTGTTTGAATTTCTTGTTCGTGAGCAAAGCCTGAATAAGCAAGCAAGAACAATGATAGTCCTGCGATCCTTGAGAAGATATGGATAGATAATTTTCTACTATTCATCGATATGAACAATTTTGACGCTGCCATCAACCTTGGCCTCACTTAAATAGCCAATTGCCCCCGGAGTAGTGGCGACTTTAGTGCGCATTTCCTCTTCGGAACGTACAGTGAACGGCGCTTGCCCTGTTCCTGAGTATACTAAACGATCCCATATAGAACGGAGTTGGTAAGGGAAAACATTAAGTTTTTTTTGGCGAATTTGCTATGTAATGGAATATTGTCGGATAGTACAAAGACTTGGATGGGCACACCATTTTGCCAGGTTCTAAGCCGCATGCTGAAAACCGAGCGCAACAAATTTCTGGATAGATTTATATTTGTGTCGGGATGGGTGATGATCTCAACGGTCGTATCAGAGGATAGCGCATTACTCATACATAGAAATGTAGTTAGTAATGCAGGGAAAAAGATCCTTTGGAGAAAGTGAGTGAGAAATCCCGTCACAATGATAGCTGTTGTTAATTATTCTGACATACAAACATGATCGAACGGGCTGGGTGTGGTTTGTTTTGTCGGTACAGAGTGGTTTGATTTGATTGCTTTTAGATTTCCATGGTCTGTGACCAGCTCCCAAATAGATTGATGTTTGCAATGCATCCGGTTAAGTATGTCAACCAAGTATCCATAATAGGGAGTGCGGAACCCGTGAAAATCGGTTGATGGGCCAACCGGATTCAGTTGCATGCCATAAAATCCCAGTAGCTTATTAAGTGCTGGTTCCATGGATGAAATTAGATGATAAATTTCGTGTCGGGCACATGTTTGCATGATTCCGACAATCAATCCCAACATTGGATGAGGAAAACGACGGCGCTCATGTGGTATGTTTGCTGATTGGGGCGGTATGTCTACTGGCCCTGCTAGTGAGTAATGTTCATGCTTGCGTTTAAAAAAATCACTGAGTATGACAAAGCGTGATATTTCTGCCGTGTGTTTACGCATGGATGCATTTACCTGAAACTCAGGGTAGAACTGAGTATTCAGCTCAGTGGGTAGCTGTTTTTCCGGATAGTTTGGATCTGGCAGAATGAGGCGGGTTGTGCCGATAAAAGTATCGCTTGGACAATGGCGCAGCAGGAAATGTGCGGAGCGCTGATCGTATTCGTCTTGCTCCAGTTTGTCTGGAAAATTTGCAGGTTCAAAGCCAGGAATGGTGTTATTGATACACAACACACGAAATCGCAAGTTAAAAACCTCCTTAAGTAGTTCAGGTGTGTCTGCACTTACGATTTCAAAATATTGATGAAAAGCTCTTTCTAGATCGTTCTTCATGTTTCCTCCCGTATGGTGGTACTGAGCAGTATTTAAAACTCTAGCCAAGTAGAATAAATTTTACTGCTCTGGGTGAACTTTCAATACAGGAAATATGTGAACGATATGACTTTATATTCAATTTGCATTTCGCCACCAATGTTATTTAATCAGTCATATTTAATTTGCGCAAAGCTATAATCAGTAAGATAGAAAACTACATGATCATGTCATTTAAACGAATGCTCTTAACTATACGCACGTCGTTAAAATATGACAAGTTGGTAGTGTTGTTTTTATGAGAAAAGGTAAATACTAGTTTTTTACGGTATGGTGTTGTTTAAACCAATATTCTAGCATCATCAATAACCACACCATTGTTCCATGGTAGCTAGCATGTTCTTGAAGGTGTTGATCGAGTAATTTATCAATAAAATCACTGCGTATGACATGGCGTGATTTTAGATCGCTGAGGCTATCTGCAGCCAATTCTCGTAGCGGCTGGTGTGTTTGCATCCAGACACCAAATGGCAAGCCGAATCCTTGCTTTTTCTTGGCAATAATTTCATTGGGTAGAAACCCAGTTAAGGCTCGTTTGAAGAAATAACGTAACTGTGTGCCTTTTAATTTCTGTTCAGGATCCAGTTTTAGAGAAAAGGCGATCATTTCATCATTCGTAAAAGGAAATGAAACCTCCATTCCTCCTAAACGACACGCTTGAACGACTTTGGGAAAATCATTGTCTGCCAGTGTGTATTTCCATTCAAAAGCAAGAATGCGATTAATCAAGCTATTATGTTCTTGGGAAGCATCATGATAAGTTTGCTCAATCAATTGTGCGGGTTGTTCAGCATCGATTTGTGCCAGTAGTTCAGGGGAGAAGACTGCCTCCAGACCATAATGCATCAACAGGTTATAGGTTTCCATGCGGTGTGGCATGGGTATAGTGGCTTGTTCTACATAGCTTTGTGCTTTGCGTAATAACTTAGGACTAATACTGGCTGGGAATGCCAAGATGAGCGGAGAGAGCAGATAGTTTCGTAGAAGTGACGGAACTCTATCGTACAGAGAGAAGAGATATTGTTTTGCATAACGTGCGTTACCTGCAAACAATTCATCGCCGCCGTCGCCTCCGAGCAACAGATCCAAACCGTCATTTTTGGCCATGCGTGCGCAATAATAAGCTGGCAGGGCGGATGCATTACCAAAAGGTTGATCAAAAACCGAAGCAATTAGTGGAATGGTCGCAACGATGTCGTCCGGCGTTACATAATATTCGTGGTGATCGGTTGGAAAGTGTCGAGCCGCAATACGAGCATAATACATTTCATCATAACCGGTTGCCTCAAAACCAATTGAGTAGGTTTTGGCAGGTTCACCAGTTATGGTTGCCAGTATGCCTGTCAAGGTAGAACTATCTGTTCCGCCACTTAGAAAAGCACCTGCTTTTTGACCTTGTATGGCTTCACTGACACTTTTTTTAAGTAACGAAATAAATTCTTGTTGTAGTTCCGGGAAAGGACGTCTGATGTTTTCATCAAATTCAAAGTGTATGTAGCGGTTTGTTTCTATCTGACCATTATGAAAATACAAATATTCTCCCGGGAGTAATCGCTGATGTGCCCGATAAATAGTATCTGGGCCCGGAATCATATGAAAGTAAAGATAGTTTAATAACCCTTGCGGATTGATTTCTCGATTGGCTTGTGGATGGGTGAGTAGTGAATCGGCGGACGATCCAAACAAAATACCATTGTTTAGCTGTTGGTAATAAAGTGTGTGGGTACCCGCTGGATCAATTGCCAATGCAGCTTTATGTGCGTGACTGTCCACGATACAACACACGAATTCTCCCGCCAGATCGGCAAACAGCTCTTTTTCCTTCTGTTGCCATGATTCAGCCAGTGCCGTGGCCATCCCCTTGGCATCGATAGCCGCTTGCAGCTGTGCATTTTGTGATTTTACACGTCCCCAGATACCAACGATTAATCCTTCTTTTTCGTAAAGATGTGCGTGGCTTGTTTTTGCAACGACTGATATTGCAGCGTTGTTTTGGATCGCCGTGAGTGCAGGGTTATGATCAAAACGCGCCAATAAATTAGCCATGCGATCAATAATTTGCTGGTTTTCCATTGCCGCTTGGTCAGCACTTAACCAGCCACCTATACCACTCATACCTTCTCCTTGATTTCGGGATCATGCTCGAATAGAGCTGTTATTGTTGCATTCAATCTAATCATCTATGTTGTAGATTATCACTAACGATGGATTTATCTGCTAATTAAGTATGTATCAACATAATTTTTGCAAAAACAAACAATAAATTGTCAAACCAGTACTTCCAATGGAGTGGGGTGGCTCAGAAAAGAGACTGGGCTGGCTGTTAACCCATAAGCACCGGATTGGAACACAGCAATCAGATCTCCAGGTTCTGCCTTGGGCAATTCCATTTGATCGGCCAGTAAATCCAGGGGAGTGCAAAGTGGCCCTACTACTGAAACTGTTTCAGTTTTGGTGCTGTTCATTTTATTTGCAACGGCAACCGGATAGTTTTTACGGATTACTTGGCCAAAATTACCCGATGCTGCTAAATGATGATGTAGTCCACCATTTGTAATCAGAAAAATTTGTCCTCTAGATAGTTTTTTTTCTAGTACGCGACATACGTAGACACCTGCTTCTGCCACAATATAGCGCCCTAGTTCAATGACAAAGCGTATATTTGGAGGAGCAGGAGTGGTTGCCAGCAGTCGTTCCAGATTGGCGCCAACTATAGCCAAATCTAGCGGCATTTCACCTGGAAAATAAGGGACGCCAAATCCACCGCCTATATTGATTGTTCGTATTGGCGCAGGTGAGCTTGCAACAAGCTGCAAACCGAGTTGTAGTGTTTTCTCATGTGCTTCCTGAATGGCTTCTATCTTGAGGTTTTGTGAGCCACTGAAAATATGTAAACCTTCCAAATCTAGTTTTAGTTGCGCAACGCGCTGTAATACAGCTGGCACCCGTTCAGCATCGATGCCGAATTGCTTGGAGCCGCCTCCCATTTTCATACCGGAAGATTTCAGCTCAAAATCGGGATTCACTCGTATGGCAACTGTAGGATGAAAGCTTGTTTCATGAGCCAATTGAGCAATTGTTTCTAGTTCTTGCTCAGATTCTACATTGATAATAATGCCGGCTGCGATGGCGCAAGCTAATTCCTGGCGACTTTTTCCTGGCCCTGCGAAACTGATATCTTTGGGCGCAACGCCCGCATCCAATGCCACTTTCATTTCACCGGCTGAAGCCACATCAATGCCATCCACAAGTCCCGCCAGGTGTTGTACCACCGCCGGCATCGGATTGGCCTTCATTGCGTAATGCAGTAGTACACCTGATGGCAAATGATGTTTGAGCGCATGTACCCGTTCAGTCATCAGTTGGCGGTCATAAGCGTAGAAAGGAGTGCTTCCTACTCGTTGTGCTAAACGTGTCAGCGGAATGCCACCGATAACGAGACAATGATCCTTAATAGGAAATTGTGTAATAGGTGCGTGTTTGGGACGGTTCTTTATCATGATTCTTTGGCTTGAAAAGTATGCTGAAATTCGTTAGCGATATTTTTTCGATCAATTTTTCCATTCGGATTACGTGGCAGGCTATTTTGTCGTAACTCAATCAGGCCAGGCTGCATAAAGGCAGGTAAATGTTTTTTACAGGCAGCAGCCAGCATATCCTTTTCCAGTTCGATACCTGCTTTTGGAACCGCGACAATAACGATGATCTGATCCAAAGTGGGATGAGGAACACCAAATGCAGCTACTTCAGAAACAGTTTCTGTGGCATAGATAACCTCTTCAATTTCTGTTGGACTAACGCGATAACCGGAGGTCTTGATCATATCATCACGTCGACCGATAAAGTATAGATAGCCTTCCTCATCCATGCGTACTGTATCGCCGGACCAAACAGCTAATTCAGGAATAGTGAGCCCGGGTTGACGTGGCGTCAGCGGTCGGAAGCGAGTAGCTGTTTTATCTGGTGCATTCCAATAACCAAGTGAAACCAGTGATCCACGGTGCACCAGTTCACCTGGTTCACCTGGCGCGCAGTGGGAACCATCTTCACGTAGTACCATCACTTCAGCATTGGGAATAGCTTTACCCATAGAATCAGGGCGCTTGTCTACTTCTTCTGGAGGTAAATAAGTGGAGCGAAAAGCTTCTGTTAAGCCGTACATCAGAAAGATTTTTGTGGTCGGCAAAGCTGCTCGCAACTGTGCTAGGGTGGTGCGTGGCATAGCTCCTCCAGAATTGGTAATGTAGCGTAGTGTCTGCACACCTTGCCAATCTAGTGGTGCCAATTGAGTCCATAATGGCGGGACGGCAGCTAATCCAGTAATGTGTTCACGTTTAATGATGGAAAGAATATCACGTGGCATCAGGTAATTCATCAAAACAGCAGTAGCGCCGACATAAAAAGCAGTATTTAATTGGCTTAATCCGTAATCGAAGCTAAGTGGCAACACTGCCAGAATGCGGTCATCAGATCGATTATTCAAATATTGCGCCACGCTTTTGGCACCAGTTACCAAATTGCGATGAGAAAGCACAACTCCTTTAGGTTTGCCGGTACTACCAGAGGTATACAAAATGGCAGCCATGTCACTGTCAATACAACGAGGCAGAGAGATGGAGTTAGAGGAAGATTGCTGTGTCTGTTGCCATGAAACAGTATTTAATCCGGTAATGGATGCAGTTATTTGCGTTTCATCTACGATAACAATCGTATGCAGATCACGACATTGTGGTAATACTGCGCGTAGCAAATCAAGCCGAGCAACAGAAGTAACCAGTATTCTGACATTACAATCGTTGAGAATATAAGCAACTTGTTCGGCTTTAAGTAGTGGATTGACCGGTACAAATGCTCCACCTGCAGCTGAAGTGCCAAATAATGCAATCACAGTTTCAAGACGTTTCTCGAGATAAATAGCAGCTCGTTCTCCTCGATTTAAGCCTAATTTGTGTAAGGCACCAGCAAATGACTGCGTGGCTGTGGCCAAGTTTGCGTAGGATAAATGCCGTTTGCGATCAATAAGTGCGGTTTTGTTGGCATTTTGATTGGCTGATTGGTAGATCAGTTCGTGAAAAAGAGCAGGCATGGTGTATTTGTGCTGGATAAATAGTTGAATTTTGTGAAAATATTGTAGTGTTTATTTGAGTCCGTGACGATTTATCAGATCGTAAAGCGTTGGGCGGGTAATACCCAGTAATTCTGCAGCTTTGGCAATATTGCCGTCTACATGTGCCAAGGCTTTGGCGATCACTTCATGTTCCGCTTGCTCGCGGACTTCACGTAATGTAGCGGGTTGTTTAGGATTCTCTACTGGTGTTAATCCCAGATCCTGAGCTGTAATTTGTGAACCTTCAGCCATGATAACTGCACGTTTGACACAATTTTCTAGTTCGCGAACATTACCTGGCCAGGTATGTTGGCTGATAGCATCTAATGCATCCTGATTAAAATTAAGTGCCTGGCGTTTTTCCTTAAGCCGGAATTGATTTTTAAAGTGGTGAGCCAACAGCACGGCATCACCAATACGTTCACGTACTGGTGGGATATGAATACTTATTTCGCATAATCGATAAAATAAATCTTCACGGAATGTACCTGCTTCAATCATTTGGTTTAAATTTTGATGAGTGGCACAAATGATACGGACATCCACTGGAATCTCTTCTCTGCCACCAATGCGTTCGATGACGCGTTCCTGCAGAAATCTTAATAATTTTGCTTGCAGTGAAAGAGGCAAATCACCAACTTCATCCAGAAAAAAAGTACCGCCTTGTGCGGTTTCGATTTTACCTAAGGTTTGTTTAGCAGCCCCGGAATAGGCTCCTTTTTCATAGCCGAATAGTTCGGCTTCCAGCAATGTTTCAGGAATTGCTGCGCAATTTACTGCGATCATGCGTTTATTACGTCGATCACTAAGTGTGTGTAGCCCCTTGGCCAGCACTTCTTTTCCAGTGCCGCTTTCTCCAAGAAGTGCAACTGTCACATCAGAAGTAGCGACGCGCTCAATTTGCTGACAAATTTTCACCATACCGGGATCTCCAGTAATAAATCCAGGTATGGATGAAATGCGATTGGATTGTTGCAGTTTGTAGTTTTCTTGCTGTAAATGATGCAGGTAGAATGCTCGGCTGACAATCAGATTGAGTACATCAGCATCTAAGGGCTTTTGATGAAAGTCATATGCTCCCATCCTAATTGCTTTCAGTGCATTTTCATGGTTTTGATTGCCAGTTAATACAATGATTTTAGTATCAGGTGCTAATGAGAGAATTTGTTGTAAAGTGGCTAAGCCTTCTGTTGCTCCATCGGGGTCAGGAGGCAAGCCAAGGTCCATAGTTACTACGGCCGGCTCATGTCGACGAATTTGTGCCAATGCACCTTCTCGATCAGAGGCGACCACCACATTACAATCGTCGAAACTCCAACGCAATTGTTTCTGGAGTCCTGGGTCATCTTCTATAACGAGTAATTTTTTTTGTACTTTATCTACTTTCATATCGTAACTACTATCACATCTTAATCGTAAAATATTGAATGCTAATGTTTGTTTCTGCTGAATTTAAAACGGGCTGTGTTTGATATATAGCTTGGCCGGTTTTTGGTACAGAGTCATCTTTGCACAGAAGGTCATTAAGCAATCTTTAGAATAGTGTAAGTTTTATCGACACTTCTTAATAGATATTAAGTCAAATTGTATGATTGTCGTTTAAAGTGCTGCTTGCTATCTAATATAACTGTTCATAGTGATTCTAAATATAACGTCTATTTTGATCAGGTTGCTGCCAGGCTGGTTTATTTCTATATAAGGTTACATGGTGCGTGCTGTTGTTTTTTATGCATACATCTTACCTTGTCGCTGATCTTGTAACGATATATAGATAATTCAGAGATTTCTTAAGGCATATAAGGCTTAATTGGCTGGATGCAAATACAGCGTTTGTTGTGGCAGACCGGGCAAAAATGGGCTAGTGTTTCCGGCGACCCAGTCAGTATGGCCACTGCCATAGTAAGGGGAGAGCGGGTGTCCACTTTGTCCACCGGGCATTTGGAAATAGCCTGTTTGTTCTTCTCCAGGCGCGACCACGAAACGCAGCGACGCGCCAAAGTTAGGCGTCTGAATGCGAGGCATGTGAAGATCTCCTGGTAGTTGATCCGCAGGCATATCCAGCCATGCTGCAATCCACGTAGGCAAGGCGCGGCTAAGAGGATGCTGAATAGCGGCGGTATTTTTTTCTCCCCAGTTGCGCACTGCGATACCTCCAGGTTGTACTTGCAGTTGTTCTACGACTGCTTGTGCTCTGGCAGCCAACATTTCATCCCAATTAGCATCGTCAGGAGGAAGTAGATGCGGAGGGCGTTGCTGAATTAATTGCCACACAGCATGCTCAACTTGGCTTAAACGCGGTAATTCAAACTGTGGGTGTTGACGCTGGATAATTGCTGCAAAGGCGTTGAGTATATGTTCCATGACGGCATAGCGAAAACTGCGTACGATACGGTAAGCAACGGATTGAGGAGAGGCATGTCCATCCCAATCTTGCAGCGCTTGTTGCATAGCTTGGCTCCACGTAGCCGTTGGCGTCTTTTGTAATGTTTCGGTGAGTAATTCTTTCCAGCGCGTTAGCAGTAATGCGCGATCATCTAATTGAATGCCAAGAAGATCCTTGGCTGAAAATTGATCTTGTGTTTGTAACAAATTGCGTATTTGCTGGCTGCGTGCGCCAAGATCATATCCACCATCTCCCAGTTTTTTCAGTGCAACACCATCAATTGCTCTGGCATTGCCATTCCACAAGCGCATACCGCTAGGATTAATGATTGATGGGTAATCAGTAGGGGCGAGCCATCCTTGCCATCCGACTATTTGTTCACTCCAATCTGCTGGTAAATTTGCATCATAATTCCCTACACGAGCAGGAATGCGGCCAGCTATTGTCCATGCAATCTCTCCATTTTTGCTGCCAATGATAAGATTTTGCGCTGGGATACCCATATCAGGAGCAATTTTGACCGCTTCACTCAGTTCTTGTATTTGTTCCAGTCTCATGAGATCAAGATTAGCTGCATTGGGTTGTAGAGCAGTCCACATCAGTGCAAGCGGTGTACCATCGTGATCCTGGGCAAGAATTGGCCCCCAGTTGGTCTCACGGATTTCCAATTTTTCATCAGGCGCATCGCGCACGTGCAGTATTTCCTGATGAATTTGGATAGTTTCCCACTGGTTATGATTTGCATAGCGATTCGGATCGGCTGGATCAATTGTAATTCTGACCCAATCGGCAAAATCTCCGTAAGAATTGGTGAATCCCCAGGCAATATGGCGATTGGAACCAGCAACAATGGCTGGTGTGCCTGGTAAGCTGACGCCGATGACATCAATGGTTTTGTTTTGATCAGCGAGATCTGGATAACGTATGCGAGTACGAAACCACAAGCTGGGAACGCGTAATGATAAATGCATATCATTGGCAACTAGTGCGCTACCATGAGCGAGTTTTCCGCTAACAGCAAAAGCATTACTGCCCATGAGTGCAGATTCCTGGAAGTGATGGTTGAATGTGGTTGAATGGTTAGCGGAACGCAAATCGATATCGGTGATTGGTGGATAAGGTGGCCATTCAAATTTATCACCAATCAAGGGTGCATCCCATTCTCCGCCACTGGCGGTCAGAAAACGATAGACTGATTCTGGTAGAGAAGCATGCATGGCGGATAGCCCTAATTCACGGTCGATGCTGCCTGCTTGCAAATCAATGTACATGGCAAGTATAACCAGCAGGCTATCTTCACTGCGCCAAGGTTGTGGTGCGGTTTGTGTAAGGAGATAACCAAAGTGTCTAGTTGCCAATTGCTCCAACCCGCTATTGACTCCATCTTGATAAGCCTCGAGTAGCCGGAGTTGATCGGGAGGGAGCGCCTGCAGCATCAATTGAGCATGTGCTCGCATACGGTAACCACGTGTTTTACGATCAATCGGTAAAACAGCAGCTCCAAATAGTTCAGCAAGTTCTCCAGCTGCTTTGCGACGCATCAAATCCATTTCAAAGAAGCGTTCTTGTGCATGGACAAAACCCAGGCTACGGGCAAGATCAATTCTATTATGTGCAGTTAGGGTAGCTGTACCTAATGCATCTCGTTCAACGATGACTGTATCAATGAGCTGAGGAAGTTGTTGCTCGCCCTCATAAATGGGTAAACTGCCTCGCAGTATCCACCAGAGTGTCACTAAGAGAATCACGATAAGAATGAGTAGTGCGAGCAGAAGTTTACGTAGCATGGTCAATTTTACACAGGCTGATTTTGATCTGAAGCCACATACGTTGTGTTATTTATACAGGCTGTGGTGAGTTCTGGGTTGCCCGTGTGCGGAAGGAAGAGCGGATAAACAAGATTCTAGTGGTATGCCAGAATCTTGTGAGATATCAGGAGGTTTGTTGCTATTTGGCCATTTGCTTTTCCCGGATTTCGTCCAGTGTTTTACAATCAATACAAAGTGTTGCCGTTGGCCGAGCTTCTAATCGTTTTAAACCGATTTCGATGCCACATTTTTCACAATAACCGTATTCACCTTCATCAATTTTATTGATGATTTCACCGATTTTTTTAATGAGTTTGCGTTCTCGATCGCGGCTGCGTAGCTCCAGTGCCATATCAGATTCCTGAGTGGCGCGATCAGCTGGATCAGCGAACACTGTCGATTCTTCTTGCATCACATGTACTGTACGATCTATTTCCCGACTCAGTTCAGTCCGCTGGGTTTCCAGTATATTTCGGAAATGTGCTAATTGCTCTGAACTCATGTATTCCTCACCTGCTTTGGGTTCATAAGGGGGAATGGCGTTTGATTCCAATTGTTTGCCCATTATCTGTAACACGCTCCTTCTGATAATACTTTTTTAGTTTATAGGGTTGAGGAAAATAAATCTGCCATCAATACCAGAAAAAATAAATAATGGCAAGTGCTTTGTGGCATCTTCGTATATGGTATTGACCCGAAATTTTTTTCGGGTCGCGAGAATATCTCTACCAGAGTCAAATCTGTCGATGAACAGTATTAGATTTATTTTGCTATAAAACGGTGCACATGGCCATCAGACAATAGAAAACAGAGATTGTTTGATAGCCATGCGTATGAGGAGGCGAGAAGGGAGGCTCGCTGGAGAAGACTCAGAAGAACCATCAGCATTACTTTTTTGTTTTTTACGTGCGCAATGAGTAAGCATCTTGAGTATAGCTGTAACACCGTGATTCTTCTTCAGTGAGTGTTTAAACTGATTTTTAGGATTGTAATGTGTTGCGCATAAGTCGGGCGCATTCCACCATTTTCTGTAGTGCCGTACGAGTTTCTGGCCAGCCGCGTGTTTTCAAACCACAATCTGGGTTTACCCATAATTGTTTGACGTCAATATGGTGTGTTGCTTTTTGCAACAATTCCAACATTTCTGAAGCGTCAGGCACACGTGGTGAATGGATGTCGTACACACCTGGGCCAATTTCATTGGGATAGGAGAATTTGACAAAAGCATCCAGTAATTCCATGCGTGAACGAGAAGTTTCAATGGTAATCACATCCGCGTCTAGTTCGGCGATGGCTGGCAAGATATCGTGAAATTCGGAATAGCACATATGGGTATGAATCTGCGTTTCATCTTTTACTCCTGAGCTAGCAATCCGGAATGCTTTAACTGCCCAATTCAGATAAGTTTGCCAATCCTGCTTTCTAAGTGGCAATCCTTCACGGAAGGCGGGTTCATCGATTTGGATCATACCAATGCCGGCTTTTTCCAGATCAACAACTTCATCACGAATAGCAAGAGCAAGCTGCAATGCTGTGTCTGCATAAGGTTGGTCATCCCGTACGAACGACCAAAATAACATAGTGACTGGACCAGTTAACATTCCCTTAACCGGTTTCTTGGTCAGGCTTTGAGCATAGCTCGCCCAGGTGACAGTCATTTCTTCAGGGCGATAGACGTCACCATATAAAATAGGTGGTTTGACGCAGCGCGAGCCGTAACTTTGCACCCAACCATTTTCGGTAAAAGCATATCCCCATAATTGTTCACCGAAATATTCCACCATATCGTTGCGCTCAGGTTCTCCATGCACCAATACATCCAGTCCAATTTCTTCCTGTTTGTGTATGATGTCACGAATTTCTTCACGCATGGCGGAAAGATAATCGAGGTGACTGAGCTCGTTCTTTTTGAAGGCAGCGCGTGCTTGACGAATAGCGGTGGTTTGTGGGAATGAGCCAATAGTTGTAGCGGGCAGTAATGGAAGATTAAAACGCTGTTGCTGTTGTTGTTTGCGTGTTGCAAAAGGATGTGCCCGTTGACTATCTTGCGCGGTCAAATGTTCGATTCTGTCGTGAACTACCGAATTGTGAATGCGACTGGATGTTTTCCTTGATTGGCTCGCTTGATCAGAGATAGCTAGCTTTTCTTGGATGGCTGCTTTACCTGATTTTAATCCTTGACCCAGTGTGACAATTTCTTCCAGCTTTTGGGTGGCAAAGGCGAGCCAGTTTTTAATTTCTGGATCCAGCTTGGTTTCCAGTGCCAGATCTACTGGGCAGTGGAGCAAAGAGCAGCTAGGTGCTATCCATAGGTCACCAGATAACTGCGAGGAAATTTCTGACAAGGCTGCTAATGTCTGTGATAGATCAGCTCGCCAGATATTGCGTCCATTGATATGGCCCAGTGATAAGGTTTTTTTGGCGAAGCTTCCGGAGCGAAACGCGTCAAGTTGTTCAGGTGCATGACTCAAATCAATGTGCAGCCCGTCTACTGGTAATTTTTCAATAAGTGCCGCGTGGTGTGCAACTGAACCAAAATAAGTTGTCAACAGCAGCTTGCAGTTGGTGTCACTTAATGCTTGATAGGCGGTTGCGAAGCCATCTTGCCAAGCTGGTTCAAGATCAAGTGCTAGAATTGGTTCATCAATTTGCACCCATTCAACGCCTAATTCAGCAATTTTCTGCAGAATTTCACGGTATACAGGCAGTAGGCGGGGCAATAGATCAAGACGTTGTAAATCAGGTGTGACTTCCTTACCTAAATACAGATAGCTCAGTGGACCCACTAAAACAGCTTTGGCGTTTATTCCTAATTTTTTAGCTTCTTTAATTTCCTGAAAAAGTCGTTCGGATGTCAAACGAAATTGAGTATCGTGTTCAAATTCAGGAACAATATAGTGATAATTGGTGTTGAACCATTTAGTCATTTCCATGGCTGGCTGTTCTGCTGTGCCACGTGCCATGGCAAAATATAGATCAAGCGGATTTTGATTGCTGATGTGCTCGAAGCGGCGGGGAATTGCCCCTAACAGAGCCGTCATGTCAAGTACGTGATCGTATAATGAAAAATCCCCTACTGGAATGAGATCAATGCCAGTTTTTTGTTGCAACAACCAGTTATGAGTGCGAATTGTGTGCGCAGTGGCTTGTAGCTGATCAGCATTGCTCTGACCTTTCCAATAGGATTCAAGTGCTCTTTTGAGTTCGCGTTGTGCGCCGATACGTGGAAAACCAAGATTGTGGGTGTGAATGTTCATGCTATTTGTGCTGGATGATCAAAAGATTACATTGTGTAAAATACTTTGCAATGAATCAAATGAAATATTTGAGATAAATTAATGAATTTTTTTCATATATGCTTGAATTGCGACATCTTCGAACGTTAAATGCTTTGGATGAAACCGGCAGTATTTCGCTGGCAGCGCAGCGCGTTCATCTCACTCAATCTGCCATTTCTCATCAGATCAAAGTACTGCAGGAGTATTACCAGTTGCCTCTGATTCAGCGCTGTGGTCGTACGGTGCAGCTAACGGATGCCGGTAAACGTCTAGTGCAATTAGCCAGAAAAATATTGAGTGAAGTTCAGGTGGCAGAACGAGATCTCGCTAAAATTTCGCAACAAGCAGCTGGCAATTTGCGTATTGTGCTGGAATGTCACACTTGTTTTGACTGGTTGATGCCGATCATGAATGATTTTCGGCAACATTGGCCAGAAGTGGAACTTGATCTGGTGTCCGGGTTTCATAGTGATCCCATTGCGTTATTGCGACAAAATGTTGCGGATGTTGTCATTGGTTCTGATAACAAATCACGACCGGGAATCGTGCATTTTCCGTTGTTTTGTTTTGAGATTCTGGCGGTGCTTGCGCCAGGGCATGTGCTTGGAAATAAGCGTGTGCTGGAAGCCGCTGATTTTGCACAAGATGTACTGATTACCTATCCGGTTCCAGAAGAAAGAATTGATTTGATCCGACAGATATTAATGCCAGCAGGAGTGAGCTGGCAGCGGCGCACAACTGAGCTGACGGTTGCCATTTTGCAATTAGTGGCCAGTCGGCGGGGAATTGCTGCTTTGCCGGGTTGGGGCATAAAAAACTATCTGGATTATGAATATGTGATTGCGCGTCGTATCGGGAAAAACGGCTTGTGGAGTAATTTGTATCTGTCAGTGCGTGAGCAGGATGCTTCTTTGCGTTATTTGCTGGATTTTCTGGAAATAATTGATCAGGTTTGTTTTGCTGAATTGGACGGGATCAGACCGTTAGCCGAAAAGATCAATCGGGAAAAATCTGGCAGGGGACGTGGAAATAAAAGAAAAAAAGAGGTTTAAGAAAAATAAATTCAAAAATCGGGCAATGGCTTTCGGTTTGAAAAACAATTGCCCGATGAGAGGTTTACAACTGGATTAGTGCAAGGTTACTGCTTCTTTCTCTTCACAAATAAGATTGGCACAGTATTTTTCGTGGATGCCATCCAGGAATTTCCAGAGTGCATCGCAAGCACGACGGGTAGCAGCCAGTACTTCAGCTTGTTTTTCTGGAGAGTCAGCAAATCTTTCGATGATCGACCACTCTGCTTGGGAGTGATAAATATCAGCCACCTGATGCACCGAGAAAAATTCGTAATCGGCTGGATCAGTCATTCCATAGAATTTAGCTAGTCCATCAATTTTGACTGCGGCAATATCAGGCACCTGTGATTCAAATGCGTGTAATGCGGCCAAACCTGCATAGAAAGGTTCATTGATGCAGATATCGCGGAAGGTTGAGACCAGATTATCTGTTTCTGGCAATGCAGCAGCATTTGCCAAGCTGGCATCATTTGCACCCAGTGCAAAAGCAAATGCTTTCCACAGTGCTGGGTGATTTTTTTCACCATGCTCTTCATCGATCAGATTTTTCAAAACTTCCTGGCGAACACTGATATCACCACAATTTTCTGCATCATGAAAATGCGGGGTGTTGAAGTGAACTGCGCTAAGGTAGGTAGGTTCAGCCAAAACATTATAAAAATATTGTTCAGCATAATGACCAAGTTGTTCGCGGGTCAGTTTGCCTTCGGTCCAGGCAACATAAAATGGATGTTTTAGCAGATGTTTGCCTTCGATAATGGCGTCAACTTGTTGTTTAAATACGGTTGTTGTCATAAAAAGACTCCTGTATTGAATTTGAATGAAATATGATGCGCTGCCAATCATCGCTAATTCAATAAATGAAGTCAATTTTATGCAGAAAAATTGTGCCGTTTTTATTCTTGAATATCACCCTACAATTATGAAACCGGTGTCGCAACACGATGATAGAATGGCTGTTTTTCAGTAAAGATTAGAGAGTATATCAATGTTTCCAAAGAGCATGACAATTGAGCAAGTTGACCCGGATTTGTGGCGCGCGATTCAAGGCGAGGTACAGCGTCAGGAAGATTATATTGAATTGATCGCATCAGAGAATTACGCAAGCCCTGCCGTTTTACAAGCGCAAGGGACAGTATTGACCAACAAATATGCCGAAGGGTACCCAGGTAAGCGTTATTACGGAGGATGTAAGCATGTCGATGTGGTTGAACAACTAGCTATTGATCGTTTGAGAGCTTTATTTAATGCTGAGTATGTCAACGTGCAGCCCCATTCTGGCTCGCAAGCCAATGCCGCCGTTTATTTGTCAGCTCTTAAGCCAGGTGATACGTTGCTAGGAATGTCGCTGGCTCATGGTGGGCATCTAACGCATGGTTCGCCAGTCAATATGAGTGGCAAGATATTCCATTCAGTTGCTTACGGTTTACATCCAGACACGGAGGAAATTGATTATGCGGTACTGGAGCAGCTGGCGCATGAACATAAGCCACGCATGATCGTTGCGGGTGCCTCTTCCTATGCGCGGGTAATTGACTGGCAAGCCTTTCGTAAAATTGCGGATAGTGTCGGTGCGTATTTATTTGTGGATATTGCGCATTATGCTGGATTGATCGCAGCTGGATATTATCCAAATCCGGTAGGTATTGCTGATTTTGTGACCAGCACCACCCACAAAACACTGCGTGGTCCGCGGGGTGGCGTCATTATGGCCAAACCAGAACACGAAAAAGCGCTTAATTCAGCGATTTTTCCGCAGACACAGGGCGGCCCGCTCATGCATGTGATTGCTGCTAAAGCAGTTTCTTTCAAAGAAGCTGCCAGCCCGGAATTCAAAGTTTACCAAAAACAGGTGATTGAGAACGCACGTGCTATGGCGAAGGTATTGCAGCAGCGTGGCTTAAGGATCGTATCTGGTCATACTGATTGCCATATGTTTTTGGTGGATCTACGTGCTAAAAATCTGACTGGAAAAGAAGCTGAAGCTGCTTTGGAAGTAGCACATATCACGGTCAATAAAAATGCTATTCCGAACGATCCGCAAAAACCTTTTGTTACTAGTGGAGTGCGAATTGGTACCCCTGCAATCACAACACGTGGATTTAAGGAGCCTGAGGCTGAGCAATTAGCGAATTTGGTAGCGGATGTCTTGGAGGCGCCATCTGAAGCTGCTGTTCTGGAGCAAGTTGCTGCCAAAGCACAAGCGTTGTGCGCAAAATTTCCGGTGTACGAACACTGATTTTGCAATGATCTGTTTTATTTTGGGGAAATAGCAATGCACTGCCCATTTTGTGGTGCTGAAGATACCAGTGTGATTGATTCGCGTGTCAGTGAAGAAGGCTCACGTATCAGGCGTAGACGACAATGTACAACGTGTAATAAGCGCTTTACGACTTATGAAACCATCGAGGTGCGTTTTCCACAGGTTATCAAACAAGGTGGAAATCGGGTTGAGTTCGATCGCGAGAAGCTTTATACCAGTTTTGCACGGGCGTTGCATAAACGTCCGGTCCCAATTGGGCAGGTAGATACTGCAATAGAAGCTATCATGCAAAAATTATTGGGGAGTGGGACACAGGAAATTTCATCGCGCACAATTGGCGAATGGGTAATGCAGGAATTATATAGGCTGGATAAGGTTGCCTACATCCGTTTTGCTTCGGTGTATCGGAGTTTTGAGGATGTAGGTGACTTTCAGGAAGTTATTCGGGAAGTCCAAGCGTTCCCGACAGATAACGAATCGTCGAATTGATGTGCTTTACCAGTTGTCCAAAGTGGTTTTGCGTTGCATAGGATCCAGCTCAGCGATTGCTGGATTGGCGTAGTAAGAATCGCCAACAATACTGTGAGTAGATACTTCGGCAAATATCGCTCCTGACTGTGTAGAAAAATCATGCATGGTGTTACGCGGAATCAATAGCTTGTCGCCTGGCTTCAGTGTTACTGATTCCTGTTCAGGCAGATTAACCGTCAGATCTCCCCACAACATGCAAAAAGTTTCTTCTTTTTGTTTGTGCATGTGTGGTGGATGCTGTTGTCCAGGCAGCATGATCAATACCTTGTAGCAGTACTCTCGATTGATCAGATTGATTAAAATGCAACCTGTTTCACGAAACTGCTCTAATCCATAGTGATGGGATATTTCAACTGTGTAATCGTCGCCGAGCACTACCCCAGATTCATATAGTTGTCCTTTCGCATCATGCAAAATACCTCTGATTAAGCGCATGGTATCTTGCTCTGGTGTTTCAAATACAGCAGCATTAGCAGCATAGTCTTGTGAGGCAACAAATTGTGCGCGTAATTGGCCAAATTCTCCACTGGTAAGCTGTCCTTCGGTGCGAGGCATGGCGAAGTAAACATCTTCCTCAGTGATTTTTTCACCTTTGGAAATTGCACGCTTGACGAAGACGCCGCGCTGTAATTCGCGTAGGGCAACAGCTTCATTTTGTGTGACATGTTTTTCTTCATCCTTGCCACAAATGGCACGCATGCGTTCCGCAGCCGCCACCCAATTGTCTGCTTGTTTTGTATCCAGTGAGTAGGCATTCAATTTAATCTCAGAAGTGGATACGCCCACGTGTCGCTCTAGCAAACGTGCACCTTTAGCGACAGCTGCCATGACGACTTCGTAGTTATCTGGCGCTTCGTGTCCGGAATATCCAGTGAGTACATACGGGTAGCGGCGCATGATTTTGCTGAGAAAGTTCATATGCACACGTTCGTTAGGAGTGGGATAGAGAGAGACGCAATGCATCAGTGCAAAAGCTGGTACACGTTTGTGCAAATGGCTTACTAGATTATCAATATCATAAATACTGAGTCCGCCTGTTGAGGCAATAACTGGCTTGTTAGCGCTGGTAATGGCAGCAATCAGTGGCCAATCCGTGGCTGAGCAGCTGGCAAGTTTTAAGATTTGTACATCCAGCAATTGACAGGTTTGTACCGATTGTTCGTCAAATGGTGTTGCAACTGTGATTAGTCCATGATCGCGAATCGCTTCTGTGAGTTGACGGAATTCATCGATGCTGAGACGTGTGCTTTCAAAGCGACCGATATGCTTGACATCAGTACGTCCTTTGTAATCTGGATGGATAAAAGTATCCAAATCACGCAGTTGCAGTTTAACTGCTGCTTTAATGTTATGTTTGCGAGCAATTTTAGCCACCATTTCGATTATTTTCAGGCCATGAGCCACGCTACCTTGGTGGTTGTTAGCCATTTCAAAAATATATAATCGATCTAGTAATGTTTCCATAAGTATTTTAATCTGATTGGGTTTAAATTTGAGTTATGCGCCGTATTGTGATGCTACTTCCAATGTAATGAAACGATCATCAATATAAAAGTCAGCTGCAGGTTTACCAAATTGTAAAGCATGGTGTTGTACTCCCCACTTTACCATCTGTTTGCGAGTAATTTCCTGCCAATCAATACCAGTTGCTGATCCACGTGCAGTGAACAAGATAATTTTATGGCCGGCTGCATATAGATTATTGATAATACGTATATTTTCAAGCATAGGCTGGCAATGAGAATAATCATTATCAGGAACAAGTGTTGCCAATACGCCATCAATATCGACTACAAAAATTCGGTGTTTGTGTTCGGCTCCTTCTTGTGGAGTGGGAGAAGCCATAGAGCTTGGCACGGTCTGAGTACTAGCCTGTAACAATGCTGCTGCTTGTGCAAGATCCGCTTCGGTATCAATACTGATCATAGGTTCATCAATAACCACTGCCCCACTGCGTGCACCAAGTAATGTAGCTTGTTCTAGCAGGCAATTGCGTGTGAGCGCATACGCTACACCGTTACGATAGTAAGTAGTGTGAAGCTGTTGCCGGGCAATAATGGCATGACCGCGCTGATCCCACAAGTTGAGCTCACCTTGTGGAGTCAATGTTAATTGTTTGAGGGGGTGATAGGTGAGTTCAATGGGACTGACTGTCCAAACCGCATCGAAACTTTCTTCAACCAATTTTTTAACAGTGGCGGTAACGTGTTCTGCTCGTCGTAATGGGGAGGTGGGTTGCAGCATGACAATTACATCATATTGGCAGTTATCTATTGCTTCGGTTGCCTGTAATGCGTGTTGTAATACTGGAATATCGCCAATACGGTCACCGGATAATTCAGCAGGGCGTCGAAAGGGAGCAGCCAAGCCTGCATTGGTTGCTGTTTGGGCGATTGTTTCGTGATCAGTTGACACCACTGCGCGATCAACCCATACCAGTTCATGAATCAGTTGGCTAGTATGTTCAATCAGTGAGCGCCCAGCAATTTTTCGCAAATTTTTGAGCGGTATCCCTTTGCTACCACCTCGTGCAGGCACCACAACCAGTATTTTCTTGTGTGCGTACATTAGCTTAATGCATCATATCCGTATGGCTGATCGTAATCTATGCGAACCAACTTGCCGGTTTGGTGCGAGCGAATCGCTGCTGCGATCACCAACATGGTTTCCATACCATATGCTAATGAAATGGGCGAAGTTTGTTCTGGATGGGCCAGCAAAGTATCAATATGTGCAATTTCCGGTTGGAAATCATCAGGCCTCGTTTTCGAGAAAGTTTGTTGTTGTTCTGGTTGGCCTACTAAGCGTAGCCTGACAGCATCCATGCCGGGTTTAAGATTGATATACCAATCCAGATAACCATTTTCCCCTTGTAAGCGTAATTGCTTGTCAGCAGGTTCAGTAATAACATCTTGTATCAAAAGGCCAACAAGTCCGCTTTCAGTGCGTAGATGAAGTTGTGCCAGCCGATCGTAGTGTGCGCCGCGCGCCTCGACCATATCGAGCATAGCTGATACTTCAGTAACACGGCCATGCCCGCTCAATCGTGCAAAATGCTGCCAAATGGCTAGCCCGTGTGAATGCTCTCCTAATGCGCCTCCGCCTCGTTCAGTATGACCGAGGTAAGTATCTTCCGGCCCTGAAATCCAGGGATGAGCATTAAAAATACCTTGCCAATGTTCGCGTATTTGAGCGTGAATGGTCAGTATGTTTCCTAATGAGCCTGCTTGTAGCCATTGT
This sequence comes from Nitrosomonas stercoris, assembly GCA_006742785.1. Classification (NCBI taxonomy): domain Bacteria; kingdom Pseudomonadati; phylum Pseudomonadota; class Betaproteobacteria; order Nitrosomonadales; family Nitrosomonadaceae; genus Nitrosomonas; species Nitrosomonas stercoris. The sequence goes on from AP019755.1 coordinate 1,547,884, forward strand.
TCTGCAAGCAAGGTATTGGGTGTGAGGGTGTGATTGTAGCCAACAAGTACTTGGACGTTTTTTTGTTTGGCCAGCTCGTATAATCGTACACAACCGGTTAACGCAGGTGGACAAAGCGGTTTTTCAATAAGTAACAGTTTAGGTGGATTTTGTGATAATTCCTCTAAAGCAATATTGATATGCGTATCAGGAGGGGTGCCAATGAAAATAGCATCAAAATTTTCTCCCACTGTTTCATCTGGATGTGCTAGTCGAATGGCTGCATCCCATTGCCCATAGCGTGCAGGATAAATTTCATTGCGCGTGCGTTGTAAGGCGGCTGCATCTGTGTCACATAGCGTGACTTCCCAATCTTGCTGGCGACAGCCATGTGTCAGATGGTTGCCAATTGATCCCGCGCCAATAATTTTTACCTTGGTATTCATATTTATGCTGTGGTTGATTTTTGTAATCTGTAATGTAGCAAATATAAGAGAAAGTAAGTGATATCGTTCATATATACCGGTTTCTGCGAATGATATGGAGCGCGCTGCTAAGCAATTTCTTCTGGTGTGAAAGAGTATTTCGGTGGTGCGGTGGTAACTTTGCGTCAATTTTGTTTGGGTAGAAGTGTTATTTTGGCAAATTTGCGTTTTCCTACTTGAGCAATGACGGTTGTATTGACTGGAACAATTTGTTCTTTATTGGTTGTTTTGTTTCCGTCCAGTTTGACTCCTCCTTGTTTAATCATGCGCAGTGCTTCACTGGTGCTAGAAGTAAGGCCGGATTGTTTAAGCAGTTGTGGTAACGCTAGCTGTTCATTCTCTATATATAAATTTTGTTCTGGAATGTTCTCGGGCATAGCGCCTTTGCTAAAACGCGCTTCAAAGTCTTTGGTTGCTTGAATAGCCGCTGATTGACTATGAAAACGCGCTACAATTTCTTGTGCTAATAGTACCTTGATGTCACGCGGATTACGCCCAGATTCTACTTCTTGTTGCCATTGATGGATGGTATCTAATGACTGAAAGGAGAGTAATTCAATATAACGCCACATTAAGGTATCGCTAATGGACATCAATTTACCAAATATTTCAGCAGCTGGTTCGTCAATGCCGATGTAATTGTTGAGAGATTTGGACATCTTTTGCGTGCCGTCCAGTCCTTCCAGTAAAGGCATGGTCAGTATACATTGAGGGGGCTGGCCATAATGCTTTTGTAATTCACGTCCAACCAATAAATTGAATTTTTGATCAGTACCTCCTAGTTCAAGATCAGCCTTGAGTGCTACTGAATCATAGCCTTGTATTAAGGGATATAGAAATTCATGAATGGCAATTGGACGATTTTCACTATAGCGTTTGCTGAAATCATCTCGTTCCAGCATGCGTGCAACAGTGTAAGTGGAGGCGAGTCTGATCAGATCGGCTGAGCTGAATTGATCCATCCAAGCAGAGTTAAAAACGACTTCAGTTTGATCAGATTTCAGTATTTTAAATACTTGATCAGCATAAGTTTCTGCGTTTTGCAAAATTTGTTCGCGTGTCAGAGGTGGGCGGGTGGCGTTTTTCCCACTGGGATCACCTATCATCCCGGTAAAGTCACCTACTAAAAACAGAATATGATGTCCAAGATCCTGAAATTGACGCAGTTTATTCAATAGAACTGTATGCCCCAGATGCAGATCAGGTGCCGTAGGATCAAAGCCAGCTTTGATTCTTAAAGGCTGATTCTTGCCCAGTTTTTGTGTGAGCTCCTCCTCAATTAATAGCTCTTGGCAGCCACGTTTAATGACTTGTAATTGGTGTTGAAAGGATTCAGGCACGGCGGGTTACTAAAAAATCAGTTGTCATCATAGTTATCTTTCCATGTTAAACTTCTTGGAAATTTCCAATAGACTGAAAGGAGTGATGGCTTTTGATTTACTACCAATCATCTCGTAAAAAAAGAAGAAACATTCTAGCGCAAAAAAACACTGTTTTTGCACAAAAAAAAGTACGATGGATTACTTGCCTACTTAGTCTGCCTTTGCTTGGAATGGTTACTGCCTTCGGAATTGCTCCCGATTCCTCTCTACAGGAAGTACCCAATCAAAAAATTATTCGCGCCTTACCACTACCAGAGAAATTTGCTTCCTCCGATCCTGACATGACTTTTTGGCATCAGGAAAGTATTCGTCGAGGCGACACTATTGCTGCAATTCTTGCTCGTCTTGAAGTTAGTCAGAAAGACAAGCGGCATTTTTTGGAAACGGTGCGAAATAATCAGGTCATGAATCAGCTCAGGCCCGGTGAAATTATTCATGCGGAAACCAGGCCAGATGGAGAGTTACTGACGCTACGTTATTTTTATGGAAATGGCGAGCAGTTTCAGGTCGAAAAGATAGATGACACGTTTGAATTAAGCAAACAATCCACTGCAGATGGTACTACACGTATTCAGGTTACATCTGGAATAATTACCACGTCCTTGTTTGCAGCAGTAGATAAAGCAGATTTGCCAAGTACAGTTGCTTCTCAAATGATAGAAATATTTTCCAGTAGTATTGATTTTCATCGTGATGTGCGTAAGGGAGACCGTTTTACTGTTGTTTATGAGTCGACACAGGATGAAAGTGGAAAAGTGCAGGTTGGGCGTGTACTGGCAGTCGATTTTTTTAATAAAAAGAAAGCGAGTCGTGCTGTTTATTTTAAATCGCCTGACGGAACAGATGGGTATTACACACCACAAGGAGAAAATTTAAATAAGCCGTTTTTGATGGCGCCGTTGAAATTTTCTCGAATTAGCTCAGGATTTAGTAATGGGCGCTATCATCCGATACTGAAGCGTTGGCGTGCCCATAAAGGAATTGATTATGCAGCACCTACAGGAACGCCGATTATGGCAACTGCAGATGGCGTAGTCGAGTTTAAAGGCTGGCAAAAGGGTTATGGCAATCTGATTGTACTTAAGCATGATGCTCAATACAGTTCGGCCTATGGTCATTTATCAAAATTTAGTAAAACATTGCATAATGGCGCACGTGTTAAGCAAGGTGATGTGATTGGCTTTGTAGGTGCAACTGGGATGGCCACAGGACCTCATCTTCATTATGAATTGCGTGTTAATGGCGTGCAGCGCGATCCCTCCAAAATTGTTATGCCAGTCGCACAATCGGTTGGCAAAAAACATTACGGAGAGTTTCGTAAGCAAACTAGAGAACTGATTTCTCGCCTGGATTTATTGCGTAATACACGTTTTGTAGCGTTAAATTAATGGTTTGTAAGTAATTAAAAACACTGTCGCATGTATTACATCGGTATTATGTCAGGTACCAGCCTGGATGGTGTAGATGCGGTATTAGTCGATTTTTCTGTCGCTACATGCTCACTCATCGGCGCTTGCTATATTGCATATGATGTTTCGCTTCAGCAGGATTTGCTGGCATTGTGTCAGAGAGGCGAAAATGAGTTACATCGTGCGGCTTTGTTAGCTAATAAATTAGCGGGTTTATATGCACAGGCAGTGACTCAATTACTTGAGCAGCATGCAATCGATCCTGAAGAGATTGCGGCAATTGGCTGTCATGGGCAAACAGTACGTCATTATCCCCAACCAGAAAATCAATATAGTATTCAACTGATAAATGGCGCTTTGTTAGCAGAGCTAACCAAGATCACCACCGTAACAGATTTTAGAAGTCGCGATATTGCTGCTGGAGGACAAGGTGCGCCACTGGTCCCTGCGTTTCATCAGGCAGTATTTTCTCACTCAGAAGTACATCGTTTGATCATCAATATAGGCGGTATTGCTAATATTACCAGTTTGCCCGTTGCGGATGAGGTGAGTGGATTTGATTGTGGACCAGGCAATATGCTGATGGATGCTTGGTGTCAGCAACACACTGGCCAACGTTATGATCGTGATGGATTATGGGCCCGATCAGGCAAAATAATTTACGCATTGCTGGAAAATTTATTGCGTTTTCCCTATTTTTCTTTGCCACCTCCTAAAAGTACTGGTCGAGAAATGTTTGCCATTGATTGGTTATTGCCTTATTTGACGGGTAAAGAAGCTGCGCAAGATGTACAGGCAACACTGTTACAGCTAACTGTGCAGAGCATTGCAGATGCAGTACGAACTTGTTATCCGACAGCTCGTGAACTTTATCTGTGTGGTGGCGGGGCGCATAACAGTTTTTTGGTTACTCAGCTGCAGAAGCAGAAAGAGTTGTCAGCGTGCCAAATCAAACGTACTGATGTGTTAGGTATCGAAGCAGATTGGGTCGAAGCATGTGCTTTTGCTTGGCTGGCACAACAATCTATGATGCGTGTCGTAGGTAATCTCCCAGCTGTCACGGGTGCGGCAGGTAAGCGAGTGCTGGGTGCAATTTATCCTGCTTGATTTTTATTTAGCCAACCTTTTGTTTGTATAACCCTTTTCTTGATTGGCGTCTTAAACAAGCTCCTACAAATAGATTCTTACACTGAGAATGAGGATCCACAACCACAGGTGCTAGCAGCAGAAGGATTTTTTATAACAAATTGTGCGCCCTGAGCATTTTCCTGATAATCAATTTCTGCTCCCATTAGGTACTGAATGCTCATGGAATCCACCAAGAGTTTAACCTCCTGCTTTTCAATGACAAAATCGTCTTCATTAATAATCTCGTCAAATGTAAAGCCGTATTGGAATCCAGAGCAGCCGCCACCGCTCACAAAAACTCTTAATTTTAGTTCTGGGTTTTCTTCTTCGTGAATCAGTTCTTTGACCTTGTTGGCCGCTGTATCAGTGAAAAAAAGTGGAGGTTGTTGTGTGGTGCTGGTTTCTTCTTGAGTGAGTGTATTCATTTTATTTACTTGTAATTATTAAATCTTACTGTCTTTAGCAGACAATTAACAAAGCATTGCGTTCACATATCAGAAATTAGAAAAGTAAGTGTTGCATATGCTTAAAGAAAGAGAAAGGCTGCAGCATGTTTTGCAGCCATTGCTCTTTGATTATCTGTCACACAGTTTTTTTCTGGATAAATTCAATTTTGTAACCGTCTGGATCTTCTATGAAAGCAATAACTGTTGTTCCATGTTTCATGGGGCCAGCTTCCCGTGTGACGCGTCCCCCAAGTTCTTTGACTTTTTTACAGGCTTCATATGCATTATCTACTTCAATGGCAATATGTCCAAAACCTGTTCCGAGATCGTAATGATCAGTATCCCAATTATGGGTTAGCTCCAAAACAGTGCCTTCGGCTTCGCTCTGGTAGCCAACAAATGCCAATGTAAATTTTCCTTCAGGGTAATCCTTGCGCCGTAGAACTTGCATACCTAATACATCTGTATAAAACTGGATGGATCGTTCTAGATTACCCACTCGCAACATAGTATGGAGAATACGCATTATATTTTTACCATTTCAAAATCTTCTTTACGAGCACCACATTCCGGACAGGTCCAATTTATGGGAACATCCTCCCAACGCGTTCCAGCAGGAATGCCGTCTTGTGGCCATCCTTCTGCTTCATCGTAGATAAAACCGCAAATCATACACATGTAACGCTGAAGAACCGGATTGTTTTCTGTAGTCATAATAGATAAGTAGGTTTGCTTAAGTTAAAATAACATTTTACGGTATTAATACATGTCACTACCACCTCCAATTGTACTATCCTTTGCCGGCAGCGACCCAAGCGGTGGTGCTGGCATTCAGGCAGATATATTAACGCTGGCCGGAATGGGGTGCCATCCGCTTACGGTATTAACGGCTATTACTGTACAGGATACAGTCGGCGTTGAAGATATCCTGGTAATGGATGCCGAATGGGTCATTGATCAAGCTAGAGCTGTATTGCAGGACATGCCGGTACAAGCGTTTAAGATAGGTTTGTTAGGCAGTGTTGAAATTGTTGCTGCAATTACTGAGGTTATATCGGATTATCCAGATATTCCATTGGTGGTAGATCCGGTACTGGCTTCTGGGCGAGGAGATATGTTCGCAGATGAGGATGTGATTGATGCCATGCGTGAGATGTTGTTCCCTCAGGCAACTATTGTTACTCCCAACAGCATTGAAGCAAGGCGTATTGCGTTTGATGACGATGATGATGAGCTGGAAACGATGGATCTTAAACGCAGTGCTGATCGACTATTGCAATGGGGGTGTCATTATGTGTTGATCAAAGGGGCGCATGAAAATACTCCTGAAGTGGTTAATGTACTGTATGACGTCAGCGGCATTGTCCGTTCTGATGCATGGCAGCGTTTACCGGGTCCATTTCATGGTTCAGGTTGTACTTTGGCATCAGCAATAGCTGCATCACTTGCTCATGGCCTAACGATTATGGACAGTGTTTACCAAGCGCAAGAATTTACTTGGCATACGCTTAAGGCAGGGTTTCGTCCTGGTATGGGGCAATATCTTCCTAACAGATTTTTTTGGGCAGAAGAGTTGCATGACGAAGAGGATGTGACCCATTCCAAAAATAAAGCTACAGAAATTGAATCAAATTAACATGCGAGGTTTGTATGCGATTACACCTGATATTGAGGATACCGGGCAATTGTATGAGATGGTGCAACAAGCATTATCAGGTGGAGTAAGCTGGTTACAGTATCGTAACAAAAAAGCTGATGAGCAGTTGCTACGAGCACAAATTTTGAAGATTCATCCTCTGTGTAAACAATTTCATGTTCCTCTGATTATTAATGATTATGTGGATTTAGCGTCACAACTTGCAGCAGATGGATTGCATGTTGGTGCGACAGATGTTCCGTTGGTGATCGCACGGCGCAGCCTGGACCAGAAAATTATAGGCGTTTCTTGTTATAACCAGCTTGAGTGTGCCATTACTGCTGAACAAGCTGGAGCGGATTATGTTGCATTTGGTGCCTTTTATCCTTCGATTACTAAAACAGATGCGCAGCGCGCACCGATACATCTGTTGGAGGCAGCGAAAAAAGTGTTGCATGTTCCTGTGGTGGCAATTGGTGGTATCAATTTAGATAACGCTACTTCACTAATTGCTCACGGCTGTGATGCAATCGCTGTAAGCCAGGCTTTGTTTAGCGCACAAGATATTCAAGCAACTGCCCAACGTTTTTCAGCATTATTTCATTAAGCTATCAACTATTTATAATCTTTGAGAAAAATATTCCAATGACAATGACTAATCAACAATTATTCGAGCGTTCCTGTCAATATATTCCAGGAGGAGTAAATTCACCGGTACGTGCTTTTAAATCGGTTGGCGGTACTCCTGTTTTTTTTGAGCGCGGGCAAGGAGCTTATTTTTGGGATGTAGAAGGTAAATCTTATATTGATTATGTTGGATCCTGGGGCCCGTTGATTCTTGGACATGCACAGCCTGATGTGGTGAAAGTGGTGCAAGATGTAGCCAGCCGTGGTACTTCCTTTGGCGCCCCTACCGCAGCAGAACTGGAAATAGCTGAATTGTTATGTCAATTATTGCCCTCTCTTGAATTGGTACGATTGGTAAGTTCTGGCACGGAAGCAGGGATGAGTGCTATTCGGCTAGCACGTGGTTATACCGGTAGAAACCGGATCATCAAATTTGAAGGTTGTTATCATGGCCATGATGATGCTTTGTTAGTGAAAGCAGGTTCGGGTGCGTTGACTTTTGGGCATCCGAGTTCGGCGGGTGTTCCAGAGGAAACAGCTAGTCATACATTAGTGCTTAACTATAACGACGTTGCAGAGGTGGAAGAAACATTCAACAAGCTTGGCTCCGAAATTGCTGCAGTTATTGTAGAGCCGATAGCAGGTAATATGAATCTGGTGCAAGCCTCTCCTCAGTTTCTGGAAACTTTGCGTACACTTTGCACAAAACACGGCAGCTTATTAATTTTGGATGAGGTGATGACTGGTTTTCGTGTGGGATTGGAGTGTGCTCAGGGGTTATATGGCATTCAGCCGGATTTGACTATTTTGGGAAAAGTGATTGGTGGGGGGCTGCCAATGGCTGCTTTTGGCGGGCGCCGCGATATCATGGAACGCTTGGCACCACTAGGGCCAGTTTACCAAGCAGGCACACTTTCTGGCAATCCAGTTGCGGTAGCAGCTGGTCTGGAAACCTTGCGCCAAATACAAGCTCCGGGATTTTTTGATAAATTATCGAACATGACACGCAAGTTAACTGATGGGTTAACCGCTGCTGCCAAAAAACACGGAGTGGTATTCAGCGCGCAAGCAGTAGGAGGCATGTTTGGGATTTATTTCAGAGAGATACCCCCCAAAAGTTTTGATGAAGTCATGGCTAGCGATCGTGATGCTTTTAATTGTTTTTTTCATGCAATGCTGGAAGAGGGCGTTTATTTCGCTCCTTCGGCATTTGAAGCTGGTTTTGTTTCAGCTGCACATGGTGATGCGGAAATTGATAAAACATTGGCTGCTGCTGATCGAGTATTTAGTCAAAAATCGTAACCGAATAGCACGATATAGTTTTTAATTTACTGTATGAGCAAAAACTTAATTTATGAAACTGAATGCCGTTTGTATTTTTCAAATCGACTGATTTTGATTCTTGCAATCGAAACAGCGTGTCAGTTCCATAACAAAAAACTTAACGAATTATGATTATTTGCTTCCGCTGTTTCCGAAAATTGCTTGTGATCTTGGTGTTGGGGAGTGCACTCATTGGCTGTGCTTCCGTTAATAATCGATATGATCCGCTGGAGCCCATGAATCGTGCTGTTTTCTCGTTTAATGAAAAATTGGATGAAGTGGTAGCAGAACCTGTTGCCAGGGGTTATCAACAATTCGTTCCCTTTCCATTGAGAATGATTGTAGGTAACTTCTTCTCCAATCTGGATGATGTGGTGGTTGCTGCTAATGCCTTGTTACAGCTTAAATTTATGGATGCTTTGGCAAGTACAACACGTGTGGTAATCAATACAACTTTTGGCATGCTGGGAGCCATTGATTTGGCCAGCGATATTACACAAGTGAGTGATATTGATATCAGTAAACGTAATGAGGATTTTGGACAAACCTTGGGCTTCTATGGCGTAGCTAGTGGCCCTTATCTAGTCTTGCCAGTTTTAGGCCCAAGCTCAGTAAGAGATGCAATTGGAATTGGAGTGGATAGTACCCTTATTCATCCAGCACGTGCTATTTATACTGGCTTTGATTTGTTGACAGTGCGTTTCCCCGTGGCAACCGCAGAATTTATTGATAAGCGTGAGCAGTTACTGGGTTTGGATAAAACTTTGGAGGAAGCATCATTGGATAAATATGAATTTGTGCGAGATGCTTATCTACAAAGACGAGGTAGTCTGATTCAAAATAATGGTGCTTCACTCGAAGAAGAGTCGTTAGATTTTGATGAAGAAGAAATTATGCTAGATGATGAATAATAAATGAAGATGATAGTTAATTAGTAGGATAAAAGCTAACAAATTACTCGAGATTTTTCAGAGCTTCCTAGCGAAACCAGAATGGATAGAAATGATCTACCCAATCTGGTTTATTTCATTAAGCTGATTGTAATGCGCGAATGCGTTCTTCTAAGGGGGGATGTGACATGAATAAATGTCCCACTCGATTTTTTCTTCCCGAGATACCGAAAGCTTCAATTTTCTCAGGTAAGTGCGAAGGCTCATATTCCTGCTGTAAGCGACGCAATGCGGCGATCATTTTGTCACGGCCAGAAATTTTCGCACTGCCAGCATCCGCACGAAATTCGCGTTGGCGGCTAAACCACATGACAATTATCGTAGCGAGCACACCCAATACTAATTGTGCAATGAGGCTAGTAATAAAATAAGCTGGCCCATGTCCTTCTTCAGTACGAAAGACTGCTCGATCAATTAGGTGGCCGATGATACGAGAAAGGAAAATTACAAAAGTATTGACTACTCCTTGAATCAATGCCAGCGTCACCATATCGCCATTAGCGACGTGCGTGACTTCGTGAGCCAATACTGCTTCTGCTTCATCACGATTCATTTTTTGTAATAACCCTGAGCTGACGGCTACTAATGCGTTATTCCGATTCATGCCTGTAGCAAATGCATTGATATCGGGTGAATCATAAATAGCCACCTCTGGCATACCAATGCCAGCTGCTTTGGCTTGTCGACGTACAGTTTCTACTAACCAACCTTCAGTAGAGTTGGATGGGATTTCAATAACTGTTGCGCCAGTCATGTGCTTAGCGCTCCACTTGGACATGGCGAGTGAGATCAGTGAGCCACCAAATCCGATGACAGCAGATAACACCAATAATGCATTGAAATTTAATCCGCTCCCATCCTCATCCAGAACATGGTCGATGCCAAGTAGGCGCAATGTGATGCTCAACATCACTAGTATGGCAAGGTTCGTTACGATAAAAAGAAAAATTCGTTTCATTATTCTTTCCTTCAGGTTTATTAATTTGTGTGTTTGTTTTTGAATGTAATCCAAGACAATTGTTCAAAGTGGGAGTTATATAGTGACATATTGTTGGATAACAAGTCATCGGAGGATCGCTTTTGTTATATGTACTATATCTCTCTGAATTCGCTGAGATTACGATACAATAAAAAGGCGTCAAGTCTATCTTGATCTTTATATTGCGGCAAGATTTTATCAACCAAATTCTCCAATGAATTCAGTTAATTGTTATTTTTAAGCAAGATAATGAGCGGTTGTAATTAAACAGGGTACGTATCAATATGAGTTTATCGTCAGTGGTGGTGGTAGGAAGTGGGTTAGCGGGTTATACAGTGGTGCGAGAGTTGCGCAGATTGGATTCTGATGTATCAATTACGTTGCTTTCCGCAGATCATGCAGGTTTTTATTCGAAGCCGATGTTATCCAATGCATTGGCAACGGGAAAAATTCCTGATGCCATTATAAATTCCAGCGCTGAGCAGATGGCTGAGCAATTAAGCATTACGATACGGCCCTATACGCATGTTGATGCGATTGATACATCTGAGCGCTCTGTCCATTTTGAAAATGGTGCACCGTTAGTTTATAGCCATCTTGTATTGGCTGTCGGTGCAAATCCGGTACGTTTGCCTATCCTTGGGGATGGAGCTGATGAAATATTGTCTATTAATAATTTGGATGATTATCGTAAATTCCGTGAAAACTTGGAAGATAAGCGTCATGTGGCGATTTTAGGGGCTGGGCTCATTGGTTGTGAATTTGCTAATGATCTTGCAGCCAAGAGGTACCAGGTGACCGTTTTTGATGTGAGTTCTCAACCTTTGGGACGCTTATTACCACCAGAAGCAGGTCAGTTTTTTCGTGACAAGCTCACGACAGCAGGCGTAAATTTTGTACTTGATACTGCGATTGAAAAAATAGATAAAGTAAATGGAAGCTACTATTTACATTACCGAGATGGAGGCATGGTGCAGGCCGATATGGTGTTATCTGCGGTTGGCTTACAGCCGCATACCAATCTGGCTACAGCTACTGGTATTCAGATTAACCGCGGCATTGTGATTGATCGTTATTTGCAAACGAGCATACAAAATATTTATGCTTTAGGGGATTGTGCAGAAGTAGCGGGTAAGGTGCTACCTTTTATTTTGCCGATTTCGTATGCTGGTCGGGCACTGGCTGCGACGCTTGCTGGTAACCCGACGTTGTTGCGTTATCCGGCAATGCCAGTCATGGTGAAAACACCGGCTTGTCCGACAATTGTTGCTCCGCCTGCAGCTGAAGCAGAAGGCATATGGAAAGTTGAAACAGTTGAGAATGGCATGAAAGCGTTGTATCAAGATAAGGTGGGTAATTTGCTTGGCTTTGCTCTATTGGGTGCAGCAACTAGTGAGCGAGGTGCGTTGACAGCTTTGCTCCCTCCCATTTTGGACTGAAAAATTAATATCACACTACGCGATGAGAACGGAGTAGAGTTTGTGCTGACTAAAGGGAACGAGATGTTTTATTTGATATACGGTGAAGATGTGCCAAATAGCCTGGCACAAAGAAAAGTAAGTCGGCCAGCGCATTTGGCTCGCATCCAGGCATTGCAAGATCAGGGAAAATTATTGTTGGCAGGCCCATGTCCAGCAATTGATGGCGCAGATCCTGGCCCAGCAGGCTTTACAGGCAGTTTAATAGTGGCTGAATTTCCATCGTTAGAAAGCGCTCAGGAATGGGCTGCTGCTGATCCCTATTTAAGTGAGGGAGTTTACGCTAAAGTGACTGTCAAGCCGTTTAAGAAGGTTTTGCCTGAGTAAATTAGTTATATGCGTAGATTTTTGGTCTTATTGAGAAAAGATACGGCCCAAATTACAAAATTTGTTTGTTTCCAAAAGAGATATATAAGAATATATTTATACCTTGTTAATATATATGCTTTTGGGATTGTCCGGATAAAATTTATTATTTACTTTAACTTTTTAGAGGAAATTGTATGCGCTTAACCAAGCTTCTTTGTGTGCCACTTGCTGTATTAGGAATAGCATGCGTTACTCCCTTGTATGCTCAAAGTGGCGGTGCAGTAGCCAAAGTTAATGGAGTGACTATTCCACAATCACGTCTTGATTTAGTGGTAAAAGCGGCCACTGCACAGGGTCAACCTGATTCAGCTGAAATGAGAAATGCCCTGCGCGAAAATCTTATTACCGAGGAAATATTAACACAGGAGGCTGTAAGGAAAGGATTGGATCGTAATCCAGAGGTTGTGACCCAGGTTGATCTGGCGCGTCAAGGCATATTAATCAGAGCCTATCAGGCTGATTTTATGCGCAATAATCCGGTCAGTGATGGTGATTTGCGTAAGGAATATGCAGAAGTTAAATCTCAAATGGGAGATAAAGAATATAGGGCGCACCATATTCTGGTAGAAACAGAGCAAGAAGCAAAAGACCTGATTGCTTCACTAAAAAAAGGTAGTGCATTTGAGAAGCTTGCCAGTGAGCGTTCTATTGATACCGGTAGCAAGAATAATGGTGGAGAATTAGGATGGAGTTCTGCAGCGGTGTATGTCCCGTCGTTTTCAGCTGCGCTGACACAATTGAAAAAAGGTGAAACAACCAGTCAGCCGGTACAAACCCAGTTTGGCTGGCATGTGATTCGTCTGGATGATATACGTGCAGCTGTTCCTCCTGCTTTTGATGAAGTCAAAGAGAATATGCGCCAACGTGTGTTGCAACGTAAGTTTGCTGCACTGGTTGAATCGTTGCGCAAGAATGCCAAGGTTCAATAGTTTCATCATAATCAAATATAGCTGATGGGGACTCTAGCAGAAAGAGCTGTTACCAGCTCATAACCAATAGTCTGTGCTGATTGTGCAACGATTTCTACCGGTAATCCTTTTCCCCAAAGGGTTACCGAACTTCCTACTTCTGCATCACTTATTCCGCTTAAATCAACTGTAAGCATATCCATGGAAACACGCCCAACCAAGCGTGTACGCTGGCCGTTGACTAAAATAGGCGTTCCGGTAGGAGCGTGGCGTGGATATCCATCAGCATACCCGGTTGCGACGACACCAATACGCATGGACTGATCTGTAATAAACTGATTGCCGTATCCTACTTTATCTGATGGCTGAAGTTGTTGTATCGCGATAATTTCACTGGTAAGCGTCATGACAGGCTGCAATCCGAGTTCAATGCCAGTTTTTTCTATTAAAGGGGATATTCCGTAAAGAATGATTCCCGGACGAACCCAAGTCGCATAGGTTTTGGGATAGCGCAAAATGGCTGCGGAATTAGCCAATGTTTGAAGCAAACCAGCAGCATTGTTATCAGGCACTGCGAAGTGATCAAGTTGTTGATAAACCTGATTGGTTGCAAGTGCATCATCCGCACAAGCAAAATGTGTCATAAGTGTAATGTGTGTATTAGGGCGCCATTGTTTGATTTTGCTTAGCGCCTTATCTTTTTCTTCTGGCCGAAAGCCAAGACGATTCATGCCGGTGTTGATTTTGAGAAAAATATCCGGTTGTTTTATTTTTTGGCATGTTATCAGTTGTGAGAGTTGTTTATGGTTGTGAATAACCGTGCTGAGCTGATAATGATCGATTGCTTCGAGTTCTTCTGCTGAAAAAAATCCTTCCAGTAGTAGTATGGTTTGCTTGAATCCGGCGTTTCTCAATTGAATAGCAGCTTCCAGTTCAAGTACTGCAAAACCATCAACCGTATTTAATGCCTGTGCGGTACGGAGTAAACCATGACCATAGGCGTTAGCTTTGACGACAGCCATGATGCGAGTTTGATGGACATGTTGGCGAACAATAGCGAGATTGTGCTGTAGCGCTGAACAATCTATGAAGGCATGGATCGGACGAGGCATATATGAGATGAGCCGAGAGCTGGAAAGATAGGATGTTGCATAATGAATTATCTTTCAATGGGTAAAAGCCACCATAATTGGTGGCTTTTTTCTTTGGCTGGTGTGATTAGAAAATAATAAAGTGTTGCGACACGAATTTACTTGCTTTGATCATTTTGAGCTGTGGTTTTAGCTAATGGTTGGGGATCTAGTACTGCTACTGTTAATGAGTCATCTACTAGATATTTTTCTGCAACTGCTTTGACTTGTTCAGCCGTGACTGTCTGTAATCGTTCCAGAATGATATTTGCGTCCAAGTGAGATAAACCAATACTTTCTAGTCTGCCGATCTGCATGGCCTGAGCAAAAGTGGAGTCGAGCTGATAAGTGCGGCTGGCGACTACTTGTGCCTTGACTCGAGCAAGCTCTTCTTGCGTGATACCGGATTGAACGATAGTATCAATTTCGCTACGAATTGCTTGTTCCAGTTCGTGGGCTGTTTTATCTTCACTAGGTGTTCCATCGATGTAAAAAATGCCTGGGCCGCGTGCAATGGCGCTATAGCCAGCATTCGCAGAAATGGCAATGCGGGTGCTTCGCACCAATGTTTTGTTGAGCCTGGCAGCGGCGTTACCATCCAGCACTTCTGATAATATGGTTAACGCATAGGGTTCCCAGTCATTTTTTGTATCTTTTAGCACAGGTACTTTGTACCCCATAATCAGATAAGGAAGTTTTGCAGGTGCTTTAACGACTAAGCGCTTGATACCGGTTTGAGGAGGTTCTATTTGTGGTTTGCGTTCAGATAATGCTGGGATGTGATTCGCTTGAAATTTTCCGTAACTTTCTTGGGCCAGCTTAAGAGTTTCCTTGGGATTCACATCACCAACGATTACCAGGATTGCGTTATTGGGAGTGTACCAGCGTTTATACCAATCCTGTGCATCCTCTATTTGCATGTTTTCCAAATCATTCATCCAGCCAATCACAGGGCGTCGGTAAGGATGTGCTTGAAAAGCGGTGGCAATTAATTTTTCGTACACTAATGCGTGTGCTTGATCATCGGTACGTAGGCGCCTTTCTTCCATAACAACCTGCATTTCCTTGGAAAATTCTTCCTGTGTGATTTGCAAGTTGCGCATGCGATCAGATTCAAGCTGCATAGCCATTGGTAAGTGTTGCTGATGCAGCTGCTGATAATAAGCGGTGTAATCCCTGCTGGTAAATGCATTTTCTTTGCCTCCAACTGCTGCAATTTTTCTGGAGAATTCGCCTGGTGGAACGTTACTGGTGCCTTTAAACATCATGTGTTCCAGCGCATGTGCTACTCCGGTGGTGCCATTTACTTCGTCGATGCTGCCTGCCTTGTACCAAAGTTGCTGAATGACTACAGGCGAGCGGTGATCTTCTTTAATGATTATTTTTAGACCGTTGTCCAATAAGTATTCATGCGGATTGGCTTGTGCAGGTAAAGCTAATGCCAAAGTAATATAAACGAATACGGTGGCGAAACCGAAGAAGGAGTTTATGTTCATATATTGTGTCGAAGATTAGGTTAGCCAGAAGGTAAGCAACAGGCATCACTGTGCTAATTGGTTGATGGTATGATATTTATTTTTCTGAGACGGAACTAGCCTACCAGAATGTTTAGTATTTTTAAATCCAAAAAAGAACCTGGCGATACAAATGCAGCCCGGACTGAAGCTGAATCAGTCGGCTTTGCCAGCAAGCTCAGACAGGGGTTAACCCGTACACGTCAACAGCTCGGTAAACAATTATCCGGATTATTCAGTGGCAGAAAGATTGATGAGGAGCTATATGAAGAGCTCGAAACAGCGCTATTGACAGCAGATACGGGTATTGAGGCGACGAACCAATTGCTGGAATCCTTGCGTATGCGTGTGAAACGTGATGCTTTGGATAATTCGGAGCAGCTTAAATCAGCTTTACAAGATGCACTGGCTGAGCTGCTGCATCCACTGGAACGGACACTTGCCCCTGCAGTGGAGGATCAACCTTTTGTCATCATGATCGCTGGTGTGAATGGCGTTGGAAAGACGACCACGATAGGCAAGCTGGCACATTATTTTCAAGCACAAGGCCATTCCGTGTTATTGGCTGCGGGAGATACTTTTCGTGCAGCAGCTCAAGAACAGCTTAAAGTATGGGGAGAACGCAATCAGATCACAGTAATATCACAAGACAGTGATCCAGGTAAAAAAAGTGATCCTGCCGCTGTCATTTTTGATGCAGTCAATGCTGCAATAGCCAGAAAGATTGATATTGTGCTGGCTGATACAGCTGGCCGTTTGACGACTCAGCTGCATTTAATGGAAGAAATCAAGAAGATCAAGCGTGTCATTACTAAGGCTTTGCCAGATGCACCACATGAAGTGTTGTTGGTGTTGGATGCGAATACTGGCCAAAATGCTGTCAGTCAGCTGAAGGCTTTTGATAGTGCATTAGGCGTGACAGGCTTGGTGATGACCAAGCTGGATGGTACAGCCAAGGGCGGAGTGATCGCTGCTATTGCTGCTCAATTTGCTGATAATCCACCTGCCTTGCGTTTTATCGGTGTGGGAGAAGGGCTGAATGATTTAAGACCTTTTAATGCACAAGAGTTTGCAGCGGCGTTATTTGATTAATATTTATTAATTCTTGCTTAATTTGATGATCAGCTTCACTGATGTTTGTAAACTGTATCCCGAAGGATATGAAGCGCTTAAAAATATTACGCTGTCAATCGAGCAAGGCGAGCAGGTTTTTCTTTCAGGTCATTCTGGTGCGGGTAAGAGTACGTTATTGAAACTGATTGTGGCAATTGAACGGCCTACTTCTGGCAATATTGTAGTAGGACAGCAAAATATTGCAGCGCTTAAGCGTAGTGCAATTCCCTATTTACGTCGAAACATTGGCATGATTTTTCAAGAACAAAAAATTCTTTATGATCGTAATGTTTTCGCAAATGTTGTACTGCCATTGCAAGTTACCAACTTTGATACCAAAACAAGAGCAGCGCGTGTACGCGCAGCTCTTGATAAAGTAGGGCTGCTGAATAAGGAAAAAGCTGATCCGATTACTTTGTCGGGAGGGGAGAAGCAGCGTATGTGCATTGCGCGTGCGGTCGTTCATCGTCCGACTATTCTGATTGCAGATGAACCCACTGCTAATTTAGATAGTAACTATGCGCAAGATATCATGGCGGTTTTTGAATCCTTTAATCAAGTAGGCGTGACTGTGCTTATTTCAACCCACGACGAGCAGTTACTTGGCACAACATCGCATCGTGTGCTTGAGTTAGGCCATGGGCAGTTGGTGACATGATTAATTGGTTGTCACAACATGGTTACGCACTATCACGCGCGCTTAAGCAATTGATTGCGACACCTACCACAAGTCTATTGAGTGTTATTGTCTTTAGTATCGTTTTGAGTTTTCCTGCGGGTATTTATATATTGTTGGAGAATTTACAGGCGGTGTCTGATCGGACAACTGAAGTACAACAAATGACGCTTGTGCTTGAGACATCAGCTAGCCAGGCGGATATAGAACAAATTAACAATCGATTAGAGCAGTTAACCACCGTTAAGGGTTTTCAGTTTATTTCAAAAGAAATTGCATTGCAGGAACTGGAGCAGGAAAGTGGCATGGCAGAAGTCATGCATAATCTTGGACAGAATCCGTTACCTGACGTGTTTGTGATTGATCTTGGAAATATATCGGTAAACGAGATAGAGCAGATGAAAACTGATCTGCTGAATTGGCCTAAGGTGGAGCATGTGCTTGTTGATACCGATTGGGCCAGGAAACTGAATACCGTCTTAATGATAGGTAAATTAGTTGTCAGTGTATTAGCATCGTTGTTTGCAGTCACACTTGTTATTGTGATGTTTAATACTATCCGTCTGCAGATCTTGACGTGTTACGATGAAATTGAGCTGTCCAAGTTGATTGGCGCCACCGATAGTTATATTCAGCGTCCTTTTCTCTATTTTGGTGCTGTGCAGGGGATGGTGGGGGCAACATTGGCTTGGCTATTGCTCTATTTTGTCATTATGGAGCTGAATAAAATATTGTTTGAATTGGCGCAATTGTATGCAACGACATTGACTATTCATCATCTTTCCTGGCGGGATAGCTTGATCTTGTTGTGCTTGTCTGGTGGATTAGGCTGGATTGGTGCACGTTGGTCGGTAGCTCGACATTTGGCGCAAGTAAATTAGAAAGTATTAAATATTGTTATGCAATGTTGTAGTTTCCGAGTTTTTGCTACAAAACGGTATTCTTTGCCAAATTCGCAATTTTCGTGAATGCCGACATCTACTCTCTGTTTATTATTGATAGTAATAAGCTAACGTATTTCACTTTTTATTTCTTCATATGGCTGAGTTTATTGCACTCATTCCGGCGGCTGGCTCTGGTTCACGGATAGGAGAAGATATGCCTAAGCAGTATTGTCTTCTGGCGGGCAAACCAATGATTTATCATGCATTGAACACACTTTATCGTGTTGATCGTATTACGACTATTTGTGTAGTCTTGGCACCAGAAGATATTTGGTGGACTCGATATGATTGGGGCGAATTTGCCGATAAAATCCAAGTCATTAATTGTGGTGGAGTAACTCGTGCAGAAAGTGTTACCAATGGTTTAAAAACATTGCGTGCAGCAAAACATATACAGGATCAGGATTGGGTATTGGTGCATGATGCAGCCCGTCCAGGATTAAGTATTGCCTTGGTGGAACGATTACTTGATCAACTCGTGGCGGATGAGGTGGGGGGATTATTGGCGGTACCACTAGCAGATACGTTGAAGCGCGCCAATGATATGGATCGAGTTGAATGTACTGAACCAAGAGAGCAGCTTTGGCAAGCGCAGACACCACAAATGTTTCGTACTAAATTATTGTTAGAAGCATTAGAGAAAGCGCCTGAGAATATTACAGATGACGCGAGTGCTATTGAGGCTCTGGGATATTCTCCCAAGCTTGTGATGGGCGATACTAATAATTTTAAAGTAACTTATCCGCAAGATTTGAAATTGGCTGAGTTAATCTTGCAAGAACGCTATTAATTTGAAGTAGGTCTTCGATTTAGATAACAATAATAAATTGGAGTGGAGTGTTCTTAGCTGCCACTCTTTTTCCTTTTCCATATTAGCTGATTCTTGGTTTATTACAAATATTCTTAATTATTAAAAAAAGCCTCTGGTATTTACCAGAGGCTTTTTTTAGTTTACTACGTTATTTATATAAAACTAATAACTAGTATTACTCAACAACAACTTCGTCCAAGATTTTTCTATCTTGGTTATTCCATACTACGTCGGTCAAGTTAGAGAAACGTGTGATGATCTGTACTGCTAGACCACCTTGGAACAATCCAGCCCAAGCCAGAACTACGAAGCCCCAGTGCAATGGAGCGCTGAAGAGTTCTTCCATGAACCAGAAAGCGTGTCCCCACTCGTTCAGGCCAACGTTAGGCAGACTCATCAATGGACCAGCTACAACCATGATCAATGGGAATGACCATCCTTTGTTGTACAGTGGCAAGCGAGTATTAGCATAAATAATCATACCAACACCCATGATGATGTACAGCGGGAATGAGCCATAGAACAGAGGAATATGGCTAGGGGTGAAACTTGTATCCCGGATAATTACTTGGTGCCATGAAGCATCTTGCTCGGTGAAAAAGCTTGAACCCCAGTAAACACCAAAAACATAAGTACCAAGCCACATCAGGAAGTAGAAGTAGCGTTTGATTTCTGTTTTTGGAGCCAAGTTAGCAAGTTGTTCTTGGGTATTACGAGTTTTGAACAGATATCCCCAGACACCCAGTGCAGCAAGAGGAAGAACGATCATTTGAATGCGCCATAGACCCATCCAGATGCGATCGAATTCAGGTTCCATTGAGTCCATGCCGTGTGAGTAAGCAAATACACGTTGGAAATAAACCCACATTGCAGCACATGCAAAGATAGGCAGGATACCCCATTTATAGTAGCTGGAATCAAACCATTCTGATTTGTCATAAGCCGGTTGGCCTGCAGCCTGTCCAGCTTTACTTATTGCATTCGTAGCCATAGTACTACTCCTTTTCGCGAAAGTTAGAGTTTCCGTAGAAGCTCCTAATGAAAATTATTTATCAGCCTGATTCATAAAGAGAATCATCTTATTAAGAGATAATCCCGGGCTGACGGGATAATCTTGGTTAATTTTAAATTAACCCTACAAGAATCCGGATTTAAAGACCTTCATGACGAATCCCTCCTCTTTTTAATATAAACACTACCCGTTTCCGGGTATTACCTATGAGATATATATGCTGAATAAAGTTCAACATATATAACGTATATCAAACTTTTTAGTTACTTTCAACATGTTTGTATACGGTGATGCAAGTATAGTCCGTTCCAAGTTGGAAGGAAAGGAAAATTAAAACCATAATGCTAAGCGGGTTTTTAACAATAAGATCACTTATTACAACTATAACATTACAATTAGTATGGTTTTATTTAAATACGAGTTTAAGCTCAATATGATAAGTAAACTTGAAGAAGCTATTGCGCTTTGTTTTGTCATATGATTTTAGATAATACGCTGGATAATGACATCCTTGATATGTGTTATTTCTTTTTTAAATAGAATAAATATTCATTAGTAATTTCAGATGAAGAGAGCAATTTATGCCCGGTTTGCTCAGCAAACACCTGAAAATCAATCATAGCACCTGGATCAGTTGCTATGACTTTGAGAATTTGACCATGTGTCATTTCTGATAAGGATTTTTTTGTTCTAAGAATTGGCAGGGGACAAACCAATCCGCGCACATCCAACTCTTTGTCAAAAATGTCATTATCTGGATTCATATATCGCTATCTTAAATTGTTCCAAACAGATTGCTAAATTTTACGCGTGCTTGAAGGCATATAGAGAGTCTTTCAAGAATTGTTTGGAAGTTTATATGGACAGTGGCTCAACATAACCAGTTAATTCCATATAACCACGGCCAGCAGGTTTTCCATCACGCGCTAAAGTAACGGCTCCCTCCCAATAGACGGCGTTGCTGGAGCGGCGTGAATCCAGTTCCTGATCATCCATTAAGGGGGTAAGCTCCCATTCAATTTCAGCTGTTTTGATGCGAGTGGCCACTGGATAAACTGCCTGTGTGTATGGAGAGCGCCAAGTGCGTGTTGGATGGAAACTGACTTGTTCAGGTGTAAAGGTTCGTACATGGCCTGCTGCATCGCGTAATGCCGCGTGCGCCCAAATTTTATTCCCTGCTTTATCGCGGATCTGAAAAGCCATGAGAGCACCGCCATCAGCAAGGTTTATTCCGATCCAATCCCAACCCTCGGCTTTGGCATCCAGTAGCTCGCTAGACCATTCATGATCCAACCAGGCGGTGCCCTGTACAGATGTATTTTGTCCTTGCAGTTTGATTGTGCCTTCGACTTGCAATTGCGGTTCGCTATAGTAATAGCTGGCTTGTTCTGGTTTGGGTCCTTTGCGAGAAAATCCCTGTTCACCTTGCAACGTCAATGGCTGGGTAGGGGTCAGTGTGACATCTATAGTAAAAGCTTCTGCCTTAATATAAGTATGATAGTGGCCGTTGGTTTTACGCACAAAGAACCAGTCATCCAATTTGATATCTGTATTACCTGTGCGAGCGTATGCTAAATCAAAACCCGCACGCGCAATTTTTTGATCGTACTGCAATCGATCCGTTTCAGGATCAGATAGTGCAACATGAGCGAGGATGAGTTGTTCTGGGGAGAAACTACTAGGATTATCTCGATCTACTCGAGTAGCAGTACGAAAAAAAGTCACTTGAAAGCCTAATGGTTGGCCATTTTCAGTTTCTAACCAACCAGTGACATACCACCATTCAATCCTGAAATCATCGTGTGCTCCAAAATCGTGCGGAAACTCAAGTGTTTTATTGGGTACGGCTGGAGATAACACAGGAGGAGCAGATAATATAGGAGTATATAGAATGAACCAGCCCAGTAAAATCCAAAGATAACGCATTACCAATCCTCTCTAACAGTACGAATTACGCTGCCGGATGCTGCGCGGCGGCTGGAAAAAAATACTGTTGCGGCTGCTGCCCCAAGTGTTATGAGTGCCATTATTACTAACCATATCCATGGTATGTACAACTGCATAGTCCAGTGAAAAGATTGGGGATTAATAATAAAAATAAGAATCAGGCTGATGGCAGTACCTAATATAATGCCAAGCATAATACCGAATCCAGTCAATAAACTGCCTTCTAGTACCAACATGCGATGAACTTGTCGCTTGCTCAGTCCAATATGGCGTAGTATGCCGAATTCTTTGCTGCGAGTGAAGGTTTGCGCCGAGAAACTGGCTGCTACCCCCATTAAACCCACACCAATCGCGACCAATTCCAATAAATAGGTGATAGCAAAACTGCGATCAAATTGTTTGAGTGCAACGGCATGTACTCGGCTGGTTTCCATAATTTCCATTGGGTTAGCAAAGGGGAGTGCTCGCAATGAGGTGATGGCGGTGTCAACGGCTGTGTCTTGTTTGATCCACAAGGCGGCATCGCTGATTCGGTGATCTCCGGTCAGTCTGCGGTAATCAGATAATGGTATTTGGATAGCGCCAAATATACGCCCATAATCTCGCCAGATGCCGGCTACCATAAACAATTGTGCGGGATCAGCAATCGGAAGCGTGATCTTCTTACCAGTTTCAAAACCATATAAATCAACCATTGCTTCTGATACCCAAATCGGAATGGCATCAGATGGGATAGCGTGAGGCGAAAGCGTATTTCCAATTAATGGCAGTACCGATCCAGGATCGTTGCGATCAATTGGACGAGCAAGTAGTGTGACGTTTGGTTTGGTGGGATCCAAAGTAATCGGGGTTGAGCGGATGAAATCAACTCGTGCAATTTCTGATAGGGTTGCGATTAACTGTTGCTCATCCGTGGTGAGTCCGCGCATATCTTGATGAATGGTTGGGTGTAGATAAAGGTCAGCGGGTAACACCTGAGCGAGCCAATCGTCTACCGATACACGAAAACTGGTGACCATAATTGCCATAGCAACCATTAAACTAAAACTCACAACAATACCGCCTAGTGCAATAGCAGCTAGACCAGAAGCATTGGAAAGCCGAGTGATGGTCAGCGTATATAACACACTGATTTTGTTAGGATTGAATGTGCGCAACAAGGTAGAAAAAGATGATCCGCATAAATAAGGCAAAGCGATTATGCTGCCAATTAGCAAGAAAACGATCGCGAGATAGCCAAATACCGGAAGCTCGTAAATAGGAGGCAGACCAACAAAAATAATACCTAGTAGTAAACAAGTAGCGGCTAATCGAGGAGCGCGTAGTGCTGTTAAGGTGTTGTATTCACTGCCTGATTTGAGTGCGGGGGCAGGGTGGGCATGGGCCGCTTCCCAGGCTGGCAAGAGGCTGCCCAGGACGGTTATCCCCGTTCCTAGTAAGAAATAGAGTATTGTTGCAGCGGGATTGAGCCGCAGCTGCGGCTCTAATCCTGGGAAAAATCCTGCTCCCAGATCCGTTCCCAGATGTTGCAATGCTAAATCAGCCAACAGATATCCCAATATCAATCCCAGTAGTGAACCCACCATACCGAACAAGCCACTTTCCAGTAATAGTTGGCGAAAGAGCTGTTGACGTGTCATCCCTAACACACGTAATAAAGCTAGTTGCGGGCGCCTCCGGATAGTGGATAGAACTTGATTGGAAAAAATAAGGAAAGCACCAGTAAATAGAGCAACCAAGGCCAGGATATCGAGATTCACGCGATAGGCGCGCGACATGTTATGGGCACGGTCGTCGTCATCCTGACTTTCGGTGAGTAAATAGGTGGGCCCTAATGTTTGTGCAAGTGATTCTCGAAATGCTGCGTGATTAACACCTGGTCGTAATTTCAAATCGATGCGAGAAAGCTGGCCAATTTGTTCAAAATGCCATTGGGCAGCCCCGATATCCATCACGGCAATACGCTGACCAGGATGTGCACGTGTCAGTCCACCAGCTACACGTAATGTAATTTGTTGGGTGCCTGCGCTGACTGTGATAGTTTCGCCCTGTTTGATCTCAAGCCATTGCATGGCAGCAGGGGAAAGGAAAATAGCATCGTCTGCTAATGTGTCAAATGGCTTATCTTGCGCTGGAACGCCGGTGAGATCAGGGGTAATGTTTGTGGCACGGAATGTATCCAATCCTAAAATTTTCAACGCTGGATTATGTGTGGTTTTTGCCTTGGCAGGTATTCCTACTGTGACTTCCAGCAATGGACTAGCGTGTTCTATTGCTTCATGTTGCGCCAGTTTGGGATAAAGCGCTTCATCAAACGTTGTACGTAAAGCACGTACCGTTAGATCGGAGGTGCCTGCAAGGCTGCGAGTGGCAGCAGAAAATTCGTTAACAGCGGCACTATTAATCAGATGAATGGTAAAACCTAATGCCACCCCAAACATAATGGCCAGAATTGCTACAAGCGATTGCAAGCGATGTGAGTGCCATTCACCTTGTAACAGCCAACGAGTAAGTGATTCGCGCATCATGGCTAATTTTGCAAACGAGTGGGGGTCAACCCGTGTCGATCCATAGTAAGTATGGTATCTGCGGTTTCTGCTGCCGTTTGCGAGTGCGTGACGATAATCGCAGAAGCTCCGTTGGCTTTTATCTCAGTGCGAATCAGTTGCAAGATGTCTTTGGCAGTTTCCTGATCAAGGTTGCCCGTAGGCTCATCTGCCAAAATTAAACGCGGGCGATGGACCAAAGCACGTGCCACTGCTACACGTTGCAGTTCTCCCCCTGATAATTGATGTGGGAAATCTTGTTCTCGTCCTTGTAAACCGACGGCTGTCAGCATGGCGGAAGCGCGTTCCAGAGGTTGATGATTGAGCAATAGTGGCAGCGAGACGTTTTGTAGGAGTGTCAAATGTGGCAGGACGTGAAAAGCCTGGAAAATAAACCCAAGATATTGACGTCGCAAAATGGTTGCAGCTTCATCTTCTACTGGTAAATTTTTACCATCGATTCTTATTTCTCCCTGATCCGGGCTATCCAATCCAGCAATTAGGTTCAACAAAGTTGATTTGCCAACACCAGAATCGCCCATAATGGCGACGTATTCTCCCGCTGCCAGACGATAAGATAAATCAGACAACACCACTCGATCCGAGTAGGATTTGCTGATATTAATGAGTTCCAGAACAGGTGTGGGATTCATAATGGATATTGTATAGTGAATAACGCACTTAAAGCATACGAGGTTTTCATTCAAATGGACATCCAAATCAAAAGAGCATACGAATCTGCTGATTCCGCAGATGGTTATCGGGTTTTGGTCGATCGGGTCTGGCCACGTGGCCGCACGAAAGAACAGGTGGCGTGTGATTTATGGCTCAAGGAGATTGCGCCTACAACTGAATTGCGCAAATGGTTCAATCATGATCGCACTAAATGGGTTGAATTTCAGCAACGTTATCGTGAAGAGTTAACTGCTAATACAAGTACAAAACAGCTACTGGATAAAGCGCAGGAAGGGCGGCTTACATTAGTTTATGGCGCGCATGATACTGAATGTAATCAGGCAGTTGTACTTAGAGAGTATCTGTTACAGGATAATTGAGGCTGGTTTTTAATCAAGCCACAATATGAAGCAGTAAGTCGATAATTTTGTTATCAGCAATGATACGCATGCGATAATTGTTGCTTCATCAATATAACAAGAGTTGATCGCGATACAGTATGAAAAAAATCAGAATTGGCCAAGGGGTGGATATTCATCAATTAGTAGCAGGGCGTGATCTCATCATCGGTGGAGTAACAATTCCCTATGAGAAAGGCTTGTTAGGCCATTCGGATGCGGATGTGCTGTTACATGCGGTATGTGATGCATTATTAGGCGCTGCTGCTCTAGGAGACATTGGTCGGCATTTTTCCGATACAGATGCGCGCTTCAAGAATATTGATAGCCGTAAACTAGTGCGCGAAGTGCATCGTTTGCTAATTGAAGCTGGTTATGAAATTGTGAACATTGATGCCACGATTATCGCTCAAGCACCTAAGATGGCATCGCATATTCCTTCCATGATTGCCAATATTGCACAAGATCTTGCTATGTCAGCTGGGGATATTAATATCAAAGCAAAAACAGCTGAAAAGCTGGGAGCAATTGGGCGTGGTGAAGGCATTGCTGCTGAGGTGGTTTGTTTGATTGCAAGTAAGGAATAGATATCGCTGTAATGTCTAGCACGCCTCATCTAGTCAGATTGTTTCTTGCATTATGGCCATGCGCAGTGGTACGCAACCAATTAACCAAGCTGACGCAACAATTAGCAGAAGATTGTTCAGGTCGTTGTATTCGGCCAGAGAATCTACATCTGACTTTAGTGTTTATTGGCGAAACGGAGCACAGCAACATACAAAAAATCTGTCGGGCAGCTACTGCAATTCAGTCATCGCCATTTAATTTAACACTAGACCAAGTTGATTGTTGGAAGAAAGCACAAGCTACCGTTGTTGGTATGAGTCGGTATCCAGCAGTGTTGACTACTCTAGTGCAGGATTTGCAACATTTGCTTGCTGATTTGAACATTCGCTATGACGCTAAACATTCCTTTACTCCTCATGTCACCCTGCTGAGAAATGTTAGGCAGTGCAAATTGCCAGATTCAATTGCGCCAATTAGTTGGCCAGTAACGCACTGGTCATTGGTGCAATCTCAGCAAACACCGACTGGATCAGCTTATCAATCACTGGCAGATTGGCCTCTGGATGCTACAGATTTTCAATGAATATCATTGCACTGGATACATCGACTGAATATTGTTCTTTGGCCTTATGGTTGAATAACGAGCTTATTAGCAAAGAAGTGTTGGCGGGTCAGCGCCATTCTGAATTGTTATTGCCAATGTTGCACACTATGTTGGTTGAGGCATCAATTACTTTAAATCAGATTGATGGCATTGCTTTTGGAGCCGGGCCAGGTTCATTCACCGGCTTGCGTATTGCTTGTGGGGTAGTTCAAGGGTTAGCTTTTTCACAGAATATACCGGTGATTGGCATCAGTACCTTGGAAGCACTTGCGCAGCAGGTTAATGCTCCCAAAGTATTAGCTGCACTGGATGCGCGTATAGGGGAGCTTTATTTTGCTGCATATGAAAAAACAGCAGCTGGCAGCTGGACTTCTATTCACGCACCGCTGTTGTGCCGACCAGAGGCCGCTCCTGTAATAGAAGGAGCAGGCTGGACGGGTTGCGGCAGCGGTTTCGATTTGTATCATGCTGATTTATCTCAGCATTACAGCAATAATCTGCAACAAATTATGCCTGATTGTTATCCACATGCGCGTGAAATTGCGCAATTGGCGGTTATAAAATTTGCGAAAGGTGAAGGTAAGGCGGCTGAGGAGGCGTTGCCAGTGTATATCCGCAATAAAGTGGCGCTGAAGGAAAGCGAGCGGAGGCGATAAAAATGGAGAAAGCTGAAGCAGCATCGGAACATGGCTTGCAGCATGTCATTCGCGAAATGCGTGAGCAAGATCTCAAGCAAGTGATCGGCATTGAGCACGAAATATTCCTCTTTCCATGGTCCATCGTTAATTTTAGGGATTCGATCAAATCTGGCTACCATTGCCGCGTATTGGCGCAGCCAGATGCCCAATCCAGCATCGATGCAATTATGGGGTACGGTATTTTGATGCTTGGACCAGGTGAAGCACATGTGTTGACATTGGGAGTCGGCTTTGCCTGGCAAAATCGAGGATTAGGCGGAAAAATGTTACGGCATTTAATTGAGTATTCCAGAAAACAGCAGGTGGAGTTTGTGCTGTTGGATGTGCGCCAATCTAATATTGGTGCCGCTAATTTGTATCGGCGCTTAGGTTTTCAGAAAATTGCTGTGCGTAAAGGTTACTATCCAGCCATGTGTGGGCGGGAAGATGCTTTGATCATGCGGCTGGAGTTATGAAAGTAGCGGTTTGCATGTTGATTGGAGTGAATTGATGGATGCCAATCGTCTCAAGGAGTTGGGTTTATTACCACTGTGGCGCCTCAAGTCAGGTACTGCACTTGATCGTCAACCATCTGCGCCGTCAGTAGAGTCATCATCGATAGAATCGTCACTGATACAGCAAATTGTTCCGGAAGCGCAAGAAGTGATTCTGTCCGCAGCAAGCGATCGTGATACTACCATTGCCCATGCTGATTGGGAGCAGTTGGAGCAAATGGTGAGTGTTTGTACCGCCTGTCAACTTTGCCAAACGCGTAGAAAAACAGTGTTTGGCGTTGGTGATAAACAGGCTGACTGGCTATTTATTGGAGAAGGGCCGGGGGCACGCGAGGATACGCTGGGAGAGCCGTTTGTTGGTCAAGCCGGAAAATTGCTGGATAGCATGTTGCAAGCGCTCAAACTTGGGCGGAATCAGAATGTTTATATTGCCAATATTGTAAAATGCCGCCCGCCAAATAATCGTAATCCACAGGATATAGAAGCGCAGCAGTGTCGCCCTTATTTATTGCGTCAGATTGCTTTGATTCAACCTAAACTGATTGTCACTTTGGGCAAAGTAGCAGCGCAAAATTTATTAGGGAGTGGCGATAGTATTGCCAGTTTGCGTGGCAAGCTGCATGAGTTTGCAGGTATTCCCTTGATTGTCACTTATCATCCAGCCTATTTACTACGTTCACTGACAGATAAAGCCAAAGCTTGGGAAGATTTATGCTTTGCGCGTGAAACGATACTCATGCAACAAAGAAAAGCACAGCAGTAAAGGTAATCTTTATGTGTCTGAATCTTCTGGGGTGGAGATATTGTTTAGATTAGGATCCGCCTGTATTTTGTAGCCTTGCCTATCCATGAATGTCTTTAAAGCCTGATATGCTTCCAAGCCGTAGAAGTTTGCCAGCATAAGTGCCAGTCGTGTCTCGATCACAAATACTCTTAAACCTTCATGTTTTTCCTGATTGGGATTGGTGACTTCCCTGATGCTTCTGGTGGCATCTTCGGGATAACTGCGCTGATATTTCAGCAGCAGTTCTTCAATATCCTGATGATTGATTTTAGCCTTTTCAGCGACGATAAGTGTATTGATGGTTTCTTTGGGGCCTTTGTCCCGTATAAGTCTAAGCATGGTTATTGCTAGTTATTTTAAAAATGCACAAATATTTTTCGTTGGTGTAATAGATCGATATTGTAGGTAATGTTAATTTGGCAATCAAAAATTTTAGTGTTTTTGTATGTTAATAATCAATTCCTATTTGTGCTTGAATGCCTGCCTGGAAAGCATGTTTGTTGTTTCGCATTTCAGTAACCGTATCAGCCACCTGACATAGTGCATCTGGTGCTGCTCGCCCAGTAATGACAACATGTTGCATGGGAGGACGGTTTTGTAGATCAGTTAATACCTCATTGATATTTAGCCAGCCAAATTTGAGTGGATAAGTCAGCTCGTCCAGTATCAACAGATCAATAGTCGGATCACGTAACATGTTTTGCACTACTACCCAACCTTGTTGTGCTGTCGCTTGATCGCGCAAGAGATCTTGTGTATCCCAAGTGAAACCTTCTCCCAGTACGTGCCAGATAATATTGGGTTGTTGTTTGAAAAAAGCTTCTTCTCCCGTATCGCTGCGTCCTTTGATAAACTGCGCCACCCCGACGTGCATTCCATGTCCCAATGCGCGTGCCACCATACCAAAGGCAGAACTTGATTTGCCTTTGCCATTGCCAGTCAATATCAGCAATAAGCCTTTGGTTTGATCAGCACGCGCAATAGCGGCATCGACGACTGTTTTTTGCCGTTGCATGCGCGCACGATAGCGTTGTGCTTGCTCTGCTGAGGGGCACATCTTATTGGCTGATGGTGCCGATTTTTGGTTGCTGTGTTTTGCGAAGTAGTGCAAACACAATATGGAGTAGAGCAGCTATCCCAACATAAAACAGTAGCGATTGTAAATACAGCGGGAAATAATGTAATTCACGTTGCCAAAATTCGGTGAATGTCGTTGCAGTGAATTGTCCTGAGAAGAAGTAGAAACCTCCACTGGAAAGTAGTTCGCAGAGCGCAGCTCCGATCATAAGGCTGGTAAATAATGGTACCAGTGCTCGCCAGGAAAATTGGTAACGTTTTGCAAACCAGCGACCAGCTGCCCAGAGTGCGCTATAAGCCGGCAGCAAAAAGGCATACGCAGCTGTCAGACAAAATTCGCTTTCCGCTACAGTGAAGTAGGCTGAAGCATCAAGTGCCCAGGTAAGAGCAAGCAAACCAGGCAATGCCCAATCCGAACGTAAATAGATACCAGCCAGAAAGAAAACAGCCCAGGATGCACCCGGCAAGCTGTGCAATGAGGCGAAGTGATATTCGCGAGTTGTGATCATGAGCATGATCAACAGTGTTCCAATTAAATATTGATAACGTAGTGAGAGGGTCAGCATGTTTCTATCCTATGGTTGATAACGTAAAGTAACAAAAAAATTACGTCCTGGTTGATTAAAGAATGCAGCGGTTTCATAGTCTTTGTCAAACAAGTTTTCAATTCTTCCCTGTATGCGCCATTGTGAATTGATCAAATATTCCGCACGTAAATCAACTTTGACATAATCATTCAGCTTTTGGTTGTTTGCTAGATCATCATAACGATTCGCTTCTGCCAGGAACATAGCGCCGACTACAAAATCACCAAACTGGCGACTGGTATCTACTCGGAAAGCATGATTGCTACGGCGTGGCAGCGTGTTGCCTCGATTGGCATCCTTGGAGCGATTTTCCGGATTCATAAAGGTCAGATTAGTTTGAATAAGCCAACCTTTGATTTCGGTGTTCAAGATTGCTTCTAATCCTTGAATACGTGCTTTATCGATATTATCTGGAGAAAAGGTTGCTACATTGAATGAGATCATGTTTTTGATCCAGGTCTCGTACAAATTAAGTGACCAATTACCCCAATTAAAACGGCCAGCTACGCCAAGTTCTGCCGTACGAGATTCTTCTGGACCCAGATCAGGATTGCCGAAACCAGGGAAATACAATTCATTAAAGGTTGGTGCTTTGAATGCGCTACCGAAACCGGCTGTAAGCTGAACTTGATCAGTAAGGGAATATCCCCAGGAAGCGCCGCCAGTTACTTGACTACCAAATTGCTGATTGTCATCGTGACGTATGGAAAGTTGCAATTTATGCGCAGCCAATGAGAGCTGATGTTGTGCAAATACTCCCCAGTTGTAACGTGAAGTCTTAGCGAATTTTTCTGAGCTGTTGATGTGATCGTACAAATAATCTGTGCCGATAGTCAGCAGTTGATTGGGTGTGATGGTGATGTCGTTTTGCCAGGAAAGTGTATCGCGCCGCGCGTGATAACGGGTTGCAAAAATCTTATTTAAAAAATTATCTGAGTCTTCGCGACTGCGCCCGGCTGTTAATGTAATGCGCCAGGGTTCAACGGGCGAATAACGTGCCGTTCCGCCCAATACCTGCTGCACCAGTTTGGTTCGGTTCTGAAAACTGCCGTCGTATTCGTAATGGCCATCACTATGTAAGAAATTAGCTTCAATGTTTAGCCCGTTGTCAAAGTGGTAACCAGCACGAGCCGAACCGGAGAGGTTGCGGTAGCCGTCTTTGTCCGGCTCAACCGTAAAACATCCTGCAGTGAAGGAGCCCTTGCAAGCATTAAAACCATTTGTATCTGATCCACTGATACCTAGATTGAACCAGCCGCGTTCGTTTCCTCCAGACAATGTAGCTGCTCCACTGACAGTGCGATAACTACCACCACCAAAACTAAAAGTGGGTTTGAGTCCTTTCTTGTTACCTTTACGTGTAAAAATCTGAATGACTCCGCCCACAGCTTCTGGGCCATATAGACTGGAACGGGGACCTCGGACGATTTCAATGCGATCAATGAGTTCTACTGGATAATTCTGGATTTCAGAAAAACCTGAAGTAGCAGAGCCCATTCTAATGCCATCTACTAGCACCAAGACGTGATCAGATTCGGTACCACGCATAAGCAGTGTAGTTAATTTTCCTGGGCCACCGGTGTTGGCAATATTGATACCGGCAATACCGTGTAGGAGATCCTGCATGGAGCGCGCTTGCTGACGTTCGATATCGTCGCGTGTAATAACAGTGACTGAAGCAAGTGTTTCATCTGCTGCTTGATCTGTGCGGCTGGCTGTCACAACGATGGGTTCTTCCAGATGACCAATTTCTTTTGCCGATGCTGTGGTTAACAGGCTTATTCCCAGCCATAAAGGCAAGCTTAATACAATATAGTTTGGCATTTTTCCTCCGCGCACACCCGCGCTAATCGAGCGATAAACATTGCGGAAGAACAATAACTGGATAGCGTGACTAAATAGCAGAAAATCCGGTATCGTACATTGCCCTCCGCAATAACGTAATATTGCTTCAGGCCGGTCTCCGGACTGATGAGTGAATTTACATTCTCGATGCTGCGCCTTCCCATACCTTTTACAGGCCAGTGGCATAAACAGCTCATGAACTCATTTACCGTTGCGGGGGCAGTGCCGGCATTGTATTAATACATACGCACCGGCTTCCCGTTTCATCCCGTATAGATTTTAGGATACCTGCAAGCAAAGCGATGGAAGGCTATATGAGTGCTATAGCGCTTGTCAAGCGAGTTGGGCAGATATGTTCTTGTAACAGCTGAGCTATGAAAAGTATATGCAACGAGTTGCACAAATAAGTGATTGGTTATTCGTTATTTTCGTGACTATTAGGTGAGTGCTGTCTAGCAGTTGTCGCTTTCTGAGCAGGTTGTTTCATGAGTAAAGCTGCAATTACAATACCTAATTCATATAGCAGATACAGTGGAATCGCCAACAGGATTTGCGACATGATATCGGGCGGAGTAAAAATTGCTCCAACAACAAAAGCCCCTACCAGGACGAAGCGTCGGATTGACTTCATTTTTTCAATTGAGACGAGGCCGGTACGGATAAGAATCAGCACAAAAACTGGTACTTCAAATGTAATGCCGAAAGCCATAAACATTGTCAGCACAAAATTGAGATATGCGCCAATGTCAGTCATGACTGCCACGCCCTCTGGTGCAAAATAAACGATAAATTCAAACACCAGTGGCAATGCAGCAAAATAGGCAAATGCCATGCCGATGAAGAATAGCAGGCTGCTGACAAATACCAGCGGAAGAAACAGGCGTTTTTCGTGGCTATATAATCCGGGAGCAATAAATGCCCAAACTTGGTAGAGGGTATGTGGTAGCGTGATGAGGAATGCAACCATTAATGCCACTTTCATTGGAACGAAGAATGGCGTGATTACTTCTGTGGCGATCATTTGACCACCCTGTGGCAGTTTTTCCAACAGTGGGAAAGCCAGCAAGCTATATAGTTCGCGCGCGAAGAGCGCACAAGGGATAAACCCCAGAAATAATACTAGCAGTGCCCGGATGAGTCGTGCACGTAACTCCAATAAATGTGAAATCAGGGAGCTGTCGTTATCTGTTTGCTGGTGGGGTGTATTTTGTTGTTGCATGGGCACTGCAAATTATAGTGAGCTGGTAAGTGAATAGCCTGGTTACCACTAGCTATCCTATTTTTAAGCGTGAATAGGTTGTCTTAGTAAGACAAAAGGTATTTTTTATTCCTGAATGTCATGTTCTGTTATAGTATCCTGCTCGGTTTTATGAGGTTTCTTAGTTCTGCTGTTAGTGGAATGAGAGGTAACTTCCCGCTGTACTTGGTTGATTTCTGTTCGTATGGAACTTTCAAATGAGTGAGCAGCTTCGTGGACAGAATTTTTCAGTTTTCTTAGGTCATCGAATTCTACTTCTTCGCGTAGCTCATGCTTTACCCGTTCAACATAGCGGCGCGCACGTCCGATAAAATATCCTGCTGTACGTGCCACAGCAGGTAGTTTTTCTGGTCCAATCACAACGAGAGCAACAATTCCAACAACAACCAGTTCAGCGAAGCTGACATCAAACATGCTTAGG
Source organism: Nitrosomonas stercoris (assembly GCA_006742785.1). Lineage (NCBI taxonomy): Bacteria > Pseudomonadati > Pseudomonadota > Betaproteobacteria > Nitrosomonadales > Nitrosomonadaceae > Nitrosomonas > Nitrosomonas stercoris. Next base: position 1,582,084 of record AP019755.1, read on the forward strand.
CTCGTACGTTGTGGTGAATGGATGCAGGTCAAGTTTTGGACGAGATGACATGATGTACTAAACTTTTGTTTGGTCTTTTACTTCGGTTTCATTTTTTATGGAATGATTGGTGACTTGTTGTGGCTCAGAGGAAGATTGAGTGTTTTCCGCTTCCGCACCTTTCATACCTTCTTTAAATCCACGTACAGCTACACCCAAATCACTACCAAGATTGCGCAATTTTTTGGTACCGAATACTAGTACCACAATCGCTAACACGACTAGCCAGTGCCAAATACTGAAACTTCCCATTATTTTCTCCTTAAGTGGGTTATTCGTGGTGGATCATGGGGGACAATTTTTTTCCACCGATAATGTGAATGTGTAGGTGAAATATTTCCTGCCCTCCACTGTATCCAGTGTTGATAATGGTGCGAAAGCCATCAGTACAGCCTTGTTTTTTTGCTAACTGAGGAGCCAGCCATAACATTTTCCCCAGCAACTGCTGATGTTCTGCTTCAATTTCATTTAATGACACAATGTGTTGTTTGGGGATGAGCAAAAAATGTACCGGGGTGACGGGATGAATATCGTGAAATACAACAATCTCTTCATCCTCGTGAATTTTGTTAGCTGGGATTTCACCACGCACAATTTTGCAGAATATGCAGTCTTCCATAGTGTTCCATGCCGGTTAATACGGATTAGTTTTGAGAACGTGATAATTTTTCTTCAATACCTGATATGCCTTCCCTTCTTTCTAATTCTGCCAGAATAGCTTCAGGTGAAATATTATGGCGGGCAAGCATAACCAGACAGTGAAACCATAAATCTGCTGTTTCATAAATAATTTGAGCTGAATCGTTATCCTTGCAAGCCATAATGGTTTCAGCAGCTTCTTCCGCGATTTTTTTTAACACTTTCTCTTCGCTGCTGGCCAATAGCTTTGCGACATAAGATTGTGTCGGGTCAGCATTTTTGCGTGCTTCAATTGTGTCAGCCAGACGTTGTAATATAGTGGAAGAAGTCATTTAGTATAAATTTGCGCAGGATCTTTAATCACAGGCTCTGTGATGATCCATTCTCCATTTTTTAATTGACGAAAAAAACAGCTGTGCCTCCCAGTATGGCAAGCAATACCGCCTTTTTGTTCCACACTGAGCAATAGCACATCTGCATCGCAATCCAGGTAGATAGCTTTAATTATTTGGGTATGTCCGGATTCTTCACCTTTGTACCACAATTTTTTTCTGGAGCGTGACCAGTAAACAGCTGTCCCTGTCTCAACAGTGCGTTTAAGTGCGGTGCGATTCATCCAGGCAACCATCAACACTTTGCCGCTATCCGTTTCTTGTGCAATTGTGGGAATGAGGCCATCAGCTGACCAGTTGATGGTGTCCAGCCATTTATCTGTCATGAATGAAGTGTGTTTTTCTACTGTTCAGAATGTAGGTGATCTTAACAGTTTCAAGCATACTTGCAAAACTCAGAACAGAGGTAGAGAAAGCTGCATGTGGCTGATTCTGGTTGGTAAAGATGAGGTTGTAGATAGGTTACATATGCACTTCTATGCCGTGCGAATGCAAATACTCCTTGGCTTGGCGAATGCTGTATTCTCCATAATGGAAAATGCTGGCGGCTAATACTGCGTCTGCGTGTCCTTGCAAGATACCTGCTACTAGATGGTCGAGATTGCCAACTCCGCCGCTGGCGATAACAGGTAGATCCACTGCATCAGCAATGGCGCATGTCAATTCAAGATCAAAACCCGTGCGCGTACCATCGCGATCCATGCTGGTGAGTAGAATTTCTCCGGCGCCGAGCGACTGTATTGTTTGTGCCCATTCAATAGCATTGATCCCGGTAGATTGATTGCCGCCATGAGTAAATACTTCCCAATGTGGTGCTGCTTTAGCGTTTTCACTGGCTATTTTTTTGGCATCAATGGCGATAACAACGCATTGAGAGCCATAATGATCAGTAGCTTCCTTGATTAAATCCGGGTTTAATACTGCTGAAGTATTGATACTGATCTTATCGGCGCCTGCATCAAGTAGTCTACGAATATCTTCTGTTTTGCGTATTCCGCCGCCAACAGTCAGTGGAATAGAAATTTGTGCAGCGACTTTTTCTATGACGTGCAAAATGAGATCACGATTTTCAGTGCTGGCTGTAATATCCAGAAAAACAAGTTCATCTGCGCCTTGTTCGCTGTAGCTGCGAGCAGTGGCTACTGGATCGCCAGCATCTTGTAAAGCAACAAAGTTGATTCCTTTAACAACACGCCCGTTTTTGATATCAAGGCAAGGAATAATACGTTTAGCTGATTTCATTGGTTGGTGAATAATCTAAAAGATAAGCTGAATAAATGTGTCGTATTAAGGAATTTTTGGAAAACTGTTGAGGGAGCAATACCAGCGGTTTCTCAATGATTTTTAGTATTTTTATTTTTAGTGATTACGCGCTCATTTGATCAGCCATAGCCTGTGCTGCTTTGAAGTCAAGCGTACCTTGATAGATAGCGCGACCAGTAATTACGCCAGTTATGCCTTCTGCTTGTACGGCACATAAATTTTTGATGTCATCCAAATTAGTGACGCCTCCACTAGCGATGACTGGTATTGTCAGTGCCTGAGCCAATTCCACAGTGGCATCTATATTTAATCCACTCAACATGCCATCGCGGCCGATATCGGTATAAATGATTGCCTCTACGCCATAATCCTGAAATTTCTTTGCAAGATCAATAACATCGTGACCAGTGACTTTCGACCAGCCATCTACCGCCACTTTTCCTTCCTTGGCATCTAATCCAACCATAATTTGGCCAGGGAAGGCGTAACATGCATCATGCAAAAAGCCAGGCACTTTGATTGCAGCGGTGCCAATAATGACGTAGCTGATTCCATTATCCAGATAGTATTCAATGGTTTCTAAATCACGAATACCACCTCCGAGCTGGATTGGAATATTTGCATCAATTGCTTTGACAATTGCTTGAATAGCCTCGCTATTTTTGGGTTTTCCAGCAAAAGCTCCATTAAGATCGACTAAATGTAATCGCCGTGCACCATTATCGAGCCAGTGCTGTGCAACTATTTCAGGATTTTCAGAAAATACCGTGGCATCTTCCATGGCGCCTTGCCTGAGACGGACACATTGCCCGTCTTTTAGATCGATAGCAGGAATAATCAACATACAAAGTTAGCTAAATTAATGATTAAACTTGAAAAATTGATAATAAGATAGAATCTCTGATTCTCAAACAGCATTCATAATCTTCGGTTAGATTCAGAGGATAGAGATAGATTATTTGAAGTGGTTTGTGTGGTGATTGCGTACGCATCGGGCTGTTTCGATTCTAATGTCTCAGATTATCCATGCTGTCGTCTGCTTTGTTAAACCTACTGAGAAATGAGCTTATAACACACCCTTGGTAGAAGGGATAAGATGTGCACTGCGTGGATCTGCTGTGATTGCCATACGCAAGGCTCGACCAAATGCTTTGAAAATGGATTCAGCTTGATGGTGGGCGTTTTTGCCTGCAAGGTTGTCTATGTGTAACGTTGCCATAGCATGATTCACAAAACCTTGGAAAAATTCCTGAACCAAATCAACATCAAACGTGCCTATCATTGCGCGTGTAAAAACCGTGTTGAACTGCAGGCCTGGTCGGCCTGATAGATCAATGACCACTCTTGATAGTGTTTCATCCAACGGCACATAGGCGTGACCATAGCGGGTAATTCCTTTTTTATCGCCAACCGCTTGATATAAGGCTTGTCCTAGCGCAATACCAATATCTTCTACCGTATGATGCGCATCAATATGCAGATCACCTTTGGCGGCAACGTTTAGATCAACCATGCCATGGCGCGCGATTTGATCCAGCATATGATCAAGGAAGGGAACACCGCTATTTAGTTCAGCGGTACCTTGGCCATCCAAATTAATAGAGACAGTAATTTGTGTCTCTTGTGTGTTGCGAGTGACTTGAGCTGTACGCATGAATATTTAATTTTGGACCGGGTATTAGCTCGGTCTGTTAGTTAGTTCTTGGCAAGTAGGGTTTGTAGTGTATCGCAGAAAAAATTGTTTTCCTCGTCAGTACCAACTGTAACGCGCAAGCAATTTTTTAATAAAGGATGGCTATTGTCAAGATTCTTTATCAAAACACGATGTTGTTGGAGTTGTTTGAAAACTTGGCTGGCATTATTCAGGCGGAACAAAATAAAGTTGGCGTCGGAAGCATAGGTTTCAACACCTGCTAAATTTCCAAGGAAATTTTTTAATTTGGCACGAGATTGTTTTATTACTGCTGCTTGCTGCTGTAATACATCGTAGTGTTGCATAATTTTTTCTGCAACTAACTGGGTAATAATATTGATATTGTAAGGCAAGCGTATTTTTTCCATATGATGTAACCAATCTGGTCTGCCGGCTAATAAACCCAGACGTAAACCCGCTAATCCCAGCTTTGATAGGGTGCGCATCACTAGCAGATTGGGGTAATTGGCTAGTTTGTCCATAAAGCTTTTTTCCGCAAATGGATGATAGGCTTCATCAATAATAACCAGGCCGGGAGCAGCTTGAATAATACTGTTTAAGCTAGTTTCATCAAATAAATTGCCACTGGGATTGTTGGGATAGGCTAAAAATATTACGGCAGGATGATGTTGTTTAATGGCAGTAAGCATCGCGTCGAGATCTAACGAAAAATCCGGTTTAAGAGGGATGCCTACGTATTCCATGTTGGTGTAGGTAGCAATTATTTTGAACATGGCAAATCCCGGCTCAACTGTCAGGATTTTTGCTCCGGGTTTAGCTACCGCCAACATGATAATTTGAATAATTTCGTCTGATCCATTTCCCAGCATAATTTCCATATCATCCGGGATATGCAGTGATGTTCGTAGTGTTTTTGTAAGTGCACTCGCATTTGGATCGGGATAGCGATTAATTTGTGCGTCTGCCGTAATTCGCGTGATTTCTTCTTGCAAGAAAGAGGGGAGCTGATAAGGGTTTTCCATGGCATCCAACTTGATCATGCCCTCAGCTGACGGGACGTGATAGGCAGATAGCGCAAGAATTTCCGGCCGAATCTGCTGGTTAGGTAACAAAGCAACCATATATTAAAACTAGAATAGGATAAAAATTATATGATTGGTCCACTTATTCAGAATCGTTGTTTTTATTTTTCTCATCCTTTTTATCTTTTCCATTTAAATAAATAAGCACAACAGCAATGACAACTACTGGAAAAATGACAAAATAGCTGACAGCATAGGTGACATCTTCTTCATGCCCAATGCTGTTAATGATTTTGTAAGCATGCATGACTGCTACAACAATTACTCCGGAAAACCCAGCCCAGTACCGATTAAATAGTTCCTTTTTGGCTAATGTGTTGAATACGATTGCGGCATAGTGACCGATGGAATAAACGAAAGTATAAAAAATTAATGCGCCCATTATTAATGATATTTTGCAAGGTTAGCTAATTTTAAATTTAATAGAGTTTTTGCATATTTGATCAACCAAATATGCGATCAACTCTATAATGTGAGACATCAAAAGAGTATACAGCTAAGTAGAGAAGGTTTTTAAGCATTTTTTATGCAGTGAGTTTGTAAAGTGGGTGTGATGGGTTACATTCTTTTTAGCTGGTAGGGTAGAGGTAAAATCAGTGTGTGAGTAAGTAAAAAATACTGATAGAAACAAAAACCACATGAATTTTATGATCAATTTACACATAAGTCGTGGAGAAAGTTAATGATCAAGGTATTGCTTGCAAATCCAAGAGGATTTTGTGCGGGGGTTGACCGCGCGATTGAAATTGTTGAACGTGCGTTATCGATGTATGGTGCGCCTATCTATGTCAGGCACGAAGTGGTACATAATCGTTTTGTTGTCGAAAATCTAGAAAAAAAAGGTGCCATATTTGTTGAGGATCTGGAGGAGGTGCCAGAGGGCAGTATGCTTATTTTTAGTGCCCATGGTGTTTCTCACGAAGTAAAAAGAGAGGCAGCAGCACGCAAACTGCAAGTGTTTGATGCCACTTGTCCGTTGGTTACCAAGGTGCATGTGGAAGTAGCCAAAATGGATCGGGGCGGTAAGGAAATCATCATGATTGGCCATCAAGGACATCCTGAAGTGGAAGGCACGATGGGACAAATCAAGAAAGAAAAGGGTGTCATGTATCTCGTTGAAACAGAAGACGATGTACCCAAATTGCAGGTGAAAGATGAAGACAATCTGGCGTATGTTACGCAAACAACGCTTTCTGTTGATGATGCAGCTGGTGTAATTAATGCGCTCAAGCGTCGTTTTCCTAAAATTGTAGGGCCTAAAAAAGATGACATTTGCTATGCAACGCAAAATCGACAAGATGCTGTCAAAAAGTTGGTTAAGCATTGCGACTTGGTGATCGTGGTGGGATCACCTAATAGTTCAAACTCGAATCGCCTTTGTGAAGTGGCTAGAAATCAAAATGTAGAAGCCTATATGGTAGATCAGGCAGATCAGTTGCAGGAGAGCTGGTTAGCTAACAAACAGTGTATCGGTATTACAGCAGGTGCATCTGCTCCGGAAATATTAGTGCAACAGGTATTAGAGCGTCTCGAAGAGATTGCTGAAAAATATTCCAAGCAAGAAGTGGTAGTGGAAGAGTTATCTGGAGTGCTTGAATCAGTCACGTTTCCATTGCCCAAGGCTGACCCGGTGAATTTGAGTAAATATATATGATCGTAAATGTTGTGAACGTTCGACAAATTCGGTGAAAACACACAAAAAACTGTACAATTTTTTGGTAACCAGCCATAATTTGCTGTTGAAAATAGCCAGGTGGAATAACACATAGAGAAGGTATGATGGCTAAAAGAATTTTAGTGATCCATGGTCCTAATCTGAATATTCTGGGTAAAAGAGAGCCTGTTATTTATGGTCATGTGACGTTAGATGAGATTAATAGGCGTTTGATCGAGCAGGCACAAGCTGCAACAGCAGAATTAAAGGTGTTTCAGAGTAATGCGGAACATGAATTGATTGGTCGTGTACAAGCGGCAATGGATGACGATACTGATTTTATTATTATCAATCCCGCTGCACTGACACATACCAGCATCGCTCTGCGTGATGCCATAGCAGCAACAGATGTGCCGTTTATAGAGGTACATCTCTCTAATATTTATACGCGCGAACATTTTCGTCGTATGTCTTATTTCTCAGATATTGCTGTTGGGGTGATTAGTGGGTTAGGGGTGGCAGGTTATGAGCTGGCATTGCAATTTGCTTTGGCCAATTGACAAATGGATTAGTGGGTTTGTTGAAAGTGTGAAATTTCTACCCCTGAAGCTAGTTCAGGATGCTTACGAAAGGAAAAGGAGCTATTTCCGGAGAAAAATATGGATTTGAGAAAACTCAAGAAATTAATTGAATTGGTTGAGGAATATAATATTGCCGAACTGGAAGTAACAGAAGGAGAGGAGAAAGTTCGTATCAGTAAATCTGTTGCCTCAGTGCAAACAACCCCAGCATTTATGCCGCAATACCAAGTTCCTGCTTCAGTAGAACCAGCTGCATCTGCTGTTAGCGAGAGTACGAAACAGGAAAAATTAGGGTCGCCAGAAGGACATGTCATCAAATCACCCATGGTAGGCACGTTTTATCGAGCCTCTGCTCCGGGAGCCAAGCCTTTTGCAGAAGTGGGGCAGCAAGTGAAGCTTGGAGATACGCTGTGTATTATTGAAGCAATGAAATTGCTCAATGAAATTGAAGCTGATCGAGAAGGTAAAATCAAAGTGATTCTGCCAGAAAATGGCCAGCCAGTTGAATATGGTGAGCCCTTGTTTATTATTGAGTAGCTGATTTTGCTCAATCATTATTTGTATTCTGAAATTTATTTCGGAGCCGTTTTAAGCACCTAATCTAATTTATATGTTTGAAAAAATACTAATTGCGAATCGCGGAGAAATCGCGTTACGTGTGCAGCGCGCATGCCGAACCATGGGAATTAAAACGGTTGCGATTCACTCAGAAGCGGATGCTGATACGAAATATGTCAAACTGGCTGACGAATCGGTTTGTATTGGTCCGGCTGCATCAGCACAGAGCTATCTTAATATTCCGGCGATTATTAGTGCGGCTGAGGTGACTGATGCGGAGGCTATTCATCCTGGCTATGGTTTCTTGTCCGAAAATGCGGATTTTGCAGAAAGAGTAGAAAAAAGCGGTTTTTTCTTTATTGGCCCTAGACCAGAGACGATTCGGTTGATGGGAGATAAAGTATCTGCAAAACATGCAATGCAACGAGCAGGTGTTCCTTGTGTACCTGGCTCGGAAGGTGCCTTGCCGGATTCATTGGATGAAGTTAAGAAGATTGCCAAGGATATAGGGTATCCGGTGATTATCAAGGCTGCAGGCGGCGGTGGGGGGCGTGGTATGCGTGTGGTGTATACAGAAGCTGCGCTTTCAAATGCAGTGACAACAACACGTAATGAAGCACAAACGGCATTTGGCAATCCAGTGGTTTATGCGGAAAAATATCTGGAGAATCCTAGACATATTGAAATTCAGATATTGGCGGATGAGTACGGTAATGTTGTCCACTTGGGCGAAAGAGATTGTTCTATGCAGCGTCGCCATCAGAAAATTCTTGAAGAGGCACCAGCACCTGGTATTTCAGTCAAGTTGCGTAACCAGATCGGGGAACGATGTGTTGAGGCGTGTAAGCAAATCAGCTACAGGGGAGTAGGCACTTTCGAGTTTTTATACGAAAACAATGAATTTTATTTCATTGAAATGAATACCCGTTTGCAGGTTGAACATCCCGTAACAGAAGCTGTGACAGGTGTTGATCTGGTGCAAGCGCAGATTCGTGTGGCTGCCGGAGAAAAGTTGGCGGTGCAACAAAAAGATATTATTACCAGGGGGCATGCTATTGAATGTCGTATCAATGCTGAAGATCCTTATAAACTCATTCCATCAGCGGGTCGTATTACACAATACCATGCTCCGGGTGGTCCCGGAATTAGAGTCGATTCTCATATTTACCATAATTATCGTGTACCCCCTTACTATGATTCGATGATCGCCAAGGTGATTGCTTATGGTGATACGCGTGATCTTGCAATTGCACGTATGCGTATTGCGTTGACTGAAATGGTAATCGAGGGTATCAAAACCAATATTCCCTTGCATCTAGATTTATTGGCAGATAGTAACTTTGTAACTGGAGCAGTTTCAATTCACTATCTCGAGAATAAACTTTCTTTGGATAACAAAAAACGGTTGAATACGCAGTAACAGCTGTTTTTCAATTTGTGTAGTTATGCCTTGGCTTTCTCTCACCTTTAAAGTTAGACCAAATTATGTTGATTTGGTGAGCGATCAACTGCTAGAACAGGGAGCGCTGTCAATCGATGTGCATGATGCAGGGGAAGGAACCGATCAAGAACAACCGCTATTTGGCGAACCTGGTTCACCAGCTGAGCAAATCTGGCTGCAGACAGAGATAACAGCGCTGTTGGAAGAAAGTGCTGATATTGATGAAATTGTGCAAACTATTGCAGAAGTAACTGGTTCATCTGCATTGCCAGAATATCAATTGGCGCATGTAGCAGAACAGGATTGGGTGAGGCTGACACAATCCCAATTTGATCCCATTGAAATTTCTCCACGATTATGGATCGTCCCATCCTGGCATACGTTGCCTGATCCCTCTGCAATTAATCTACGGCTAGACCCGGGATTGGCTTTTGGTACCGGTAGTCACCCGACAACACGATTATGCTTGACTTGGTTGGATCAATTTATCCAATCAAGTGATCGCGTATTTGATTATGGTTGTGGTTCTGGAATTTTAGCAATTGCCGCATTGAAGCTGGGCGCACAGCGAGTTATGGGGGTGGATATTGATCCTAATGCCATTACCGCTAGTCTTGAAAATGCACGTAATAATCAATGTGATTCAGCCCGATTGTTGTTTACGACAGCATTATCTTCTCTTGATACAGATGAGGCTACTGCAGAGTGGTTACCAGCTACCGTTGTCGTGGCCAATATATTGACTAATCCACTGATTATGCTAGCTCCTATTCTAATGCACGCAGTGCAAACAGGTGGACGCATTGTGCTCTCTGGCATATTGACAGAACAAGAAGATGAGGTATTGCAAGTTTATAGCGAATGGTTTGATATGCAGGTTGTAGCAAGAGATCAAGGATGGGTATTGCTTGTTGGCCAAAAGATCGCTCGTAACAAGACATAATGCTGGTTACACGTTGTTCGAATTGTCATACAATTTTTCGTTTAACTGATGATGCGCAATTGCGTTTGCATAAAGGTGAGGTGCGCTGTGGACAGTGTCAACAAGTGTTTGATGGTTATTCGACATTAATAGTCGTGCCTGAGAATTGTATGCAGCCAGCCGCTGCGACTGCCATGGATATAGTGCCATCAGTTGCGCCATTATCCGCACCTATTGATCAGTTTGATGCTCATCCCCAGTTATCGACAGCAAAAAATTTTTGGCCATGGTTGGTGGTTAACATGTTGCTGTTGATGATGTTGTTTGGCCAGCTGGTGTATGTGTATCGTACTGAATTATTCGTAGCTTTGCCGGCTGCGCGACCGATACTTAATAAATATTGCGATTTGCTGCAGTGTGAAGTTGACATGCCACGTCACCTGCAGCTGTTCAGTTTGGAATCATCAGATTTACGTGCTATACCTTATGATTCTGCGGTGGTGGAATTTTCGGCTATTATCCGTAACCATGCTGCATTTCCGCAAGCATTGCCAGCATTATTATTAACTTTGACAGATGCGGATGAGCAACCACTGGCTAGCCGCATTTTTACAGCAGATGATTATCAAGCTCCTGTGGCAGATAATCAATCTGTATTGATGGCAGGCAGTGAAATACACATCCAACGTTTTTTGGGGATCAGGCAGCTGGATGTGGTCGGCTATAAATTAGAATTGTTTTATCCGTAGGTTAACTTAACTAGGAATTACCGCTTATCTAGTGTCAGCAACCTCGATCCGATTCTGCCGGGATTGAGTATTTAGATAGTGCTTAAGCCCAGTCGCTATTGCATCCACCAATTTTTTCTGGTGGGTAGCTGAGTTGAGTTTCGCTTCTTCAACGCGGTTGCTGATGAAAGCGGTTTCCACTAGCACGGATGGAATATCAGGTGATTTAAGTACTGCGAAACCAGCTTGTTCTACATTTTTTTTATGCAAATGACTAATGGTTCCAATTTCATTGAGAACGTGATTAGCTAGTTGAATACTGTCATTAATTGTGGCATTCATGGAGAGATCAATGAGTGTGTGCTTTAGGTAGTGATCCTTATTGTCCAATTTAACTCCGCCAATTAAATCAACTTCGTTTTCCTTTTTTGCGAGCCAGTTTGCTGTGGTAGAAGTTGCTCCGTTTTCGGAGAGCGCGTAAATTGATGCGCCATGCGCTGTCCTACGTGGTGCTGCATCAGCGTGGATCGATACAAATAGATCTGCATTCGCTTGTCTGGCTCTGTTGCGACGCTCAGCTAGTGAGATGAAATAGTCTCCATCACGAATCAATACTGCTCGCATGCCGGGCTCTTGATCAATTTTTGCCTTGAGTTTTTTGGCAATGGAAAGTGTTATATTTTTTTCCATGGTGCCGCCAGGACCAATAGCACCTGGGTCCTTTCCTCCGTGGCCAGGGTCAATTGCAACAGTAATTGTTTGTTTCTTTTTGGGTTGGGCGCTGGCAATGGTTTTGATAGCCGATTCTTGCCTATTGGAAGAAGTGGTAACAGGTTTGGGTTTCTTTTGTAGCAAAGCCATCAAGGAATCTTGCTCGACTTGTTGCGGTTTCTGGGTGAATTGGGTGGGATAAATATCCAGAACCAATCGATGCCCAAATTGATCGGATGGCGCAAGAGCAAATACATTGGGTGTTGCATCTGCTTTTAGTTCTGCAACCAGTCGAGTGGTTTGAGGCGTAAAATTTCCCACTCGTAATACATTGATGAGCGGATGTTGTGGATCAGCCTTGCTTGGCAGGCGCTTTAATGCTTCAGACAATGCAGTATTTTGCATATCGAGCACAATTCTGTTAGGTGAAGTAAGCGTGATGATCGAATATTTTATCGGTCGATCTGATTCCAAAGTTACACGAGTGTATTCTGGCCCAGCCCAGTAGCGTGTGGCTGTAATTTGCGTATTGCTGGCCACCGCATTTGCATGATATGCAATCAGCAATAACAAAAAGACCGTGAAGTAAAGTAAGAAGGAGAAAAATTGCCGGTTCTCGGATCGGTTTAGTTGGATATTTGTTTTTGCCAGTGTATTAAGCATTGTTCACCTGCCTCTGTTTTCGCTTCAAGTTCGGCGCTTCTTCCTGTTTCAGCGTAATGGATCCATATTTCTAGATCAGCTGCGCTTAAAAAATTCTCTGCTTTTTCAGGCCATTCGACCAAACAAATAGAATGTTGGTTAAAATATTCACGAAAACCTGCTTCTTCCCACTCTAGTGGATCAATGAATCTATAAAAATCAAAGTGATACAAGTATAACTCTGAAAGTTTGTAGATTTCAACTAGGTTATAGGTTGGACTTTTTACTTTGTCGTGATAATTCAATCCTTTTAGCATGCCGCGCACAAGCGTGGTTTTTCCAGCACCAAGTTCTCCATGAAGAAATACGGTTAAATTGGGGTGAAAGGTAGCGGCTAATTGTTCGCCAAAAAGTAGCGTATCTGCTTCGTTAGCAAGTTGTATTGTATAAGACAAGCGCGGTTTGATAAGTGAGATTACCAAGCAATATGTTGCCCATCATAGGCCAGGAATTTGCCAGTATCAGCAAGCGTGATGTTATCCAGGATGCTTTTCATGCCTGCAACACTTTGTTTAGCTGAAATAAGTGCACCTTGTCCGCCCATATCTGTTTGTACCCAACCAGGATGTAGTAACACTGAAATAATGCTGCGTGGCTGTAAATCAATCGCTAAGCTTTTTGCCACCATATTTGCCGCAGTTTTGCTGGTGCGGTAAATATAACTGCCCCCACGTTGATTATCATCGATGCTGCCCATTTTGCTAGTGATAGTTGCAATCTTTTTGTGTTGGCTGCGAGCAACTTGTTCATTCAGAGCTTCTGCCATTTTAAGTGGCGCAAAAGTATTGACTTTAAAAGTCTCTATCCAATCGTTGTAATTAATATGACCAAACTCCCCATTTTGTGCAGGTGGATAAGTGCCAGCATTGTTAATTAGGATATCAATGGTTTGATCGTGCAATTGCTGTGATAGTTGGTCGACAGCAGTAAGTTGTTTAACATCAAGTTGATAGATAAAAACGTGATCCTGATATTGCTTGGCGAGCTGATTCAGTGCTGTTGCTTGTTGTGGTTGTCGGCAACAAGCTAGTACGCGCCAGCCATCTGCAGCGTATTGTGTAGCAAATTCCAGGCCGATACCTCGATTCGCACCAGTGATCAAAACAGTATTCATTGGAAATCTCCGTTGATGAGCGAAGTTATATTTTTCAAAGAATTAAATTGGAAAATAACGGATTATTATATTGATATTGCCTGATTAAGGCATTATTTTCAAAGCTCTGGGAGGAAAATAGAGGTAGACGTTGGATATGAGCTTATTGGTTAGTATTAATTAGTTAATGGCAAGCTTTCAAGCCACGTGCCAATTGCTCGCATGTCATCGTCGTTTAAGCCTTGTACTACACTTTGCATGATTAAGTTATCACTGGTAGTGGTGTATTTGCCTTCACGAAACTCTGTTAATCGTGTAACGACGTAATCTGCGTATTGCCCACGTAGTACTGGCCAGGTTAAAAAATGTGCGTCAGCGATGCCTTGTGCATCAGCGCCGTGACAGCCTTGGCAGGGTGGAATGCCGCGCGCAGGATCGCCTGTCCGAAACAGTGTTTCTCCCAGTGTTGTGGATGATATGGTTGGTGTTGCTGTATCGGAGGCAGGGATGGGGGTCGGATAGCTCGTTTAAAGAACAAACACGCATCAATTCCCATTACACCACGTTCTGATCACCGATGATATGATCGCTCTGCGCATTGCGGCTATAGAGGGCGTAGGTATCGTGCAGCTGCCCAACATGATTGTCAAAGATGCTTTGAAATCTGGTGTGCTTATTGAGTTGTTGCCACAATGGTCACCTAAGAGTGGGTGTATCCATGTAGTCTGCCCGTTCCGGCGTGGTTTGATGCCATCCGTGCGTGCCTTGATTGACTATCTGGCAAAACGAATGGCAGAGATGGATGCATCCTAAGAGCCCGTTTACGATCTCATCATTATTCCTTACGATACGTGGATGAAGAGAACAAAATATGCCAGTGATATTAGCAAAGAGAAGTTTGCCGAGATAGAGCCGCTATTGCGTAGCGTGAGGTGCAGCACCAAACCCACGACAATAGATTTGTATGAAGTATTTTGTGCTGTGCTGTATCTGCTGCGTACTGGTTGCCAGTGGAGATTTTTGCCCGGAGAGTTTCCCAAATGGCAGAGTGTATATGCCTATTGGCGCAAATGGAATGAGCCTGACCAGCACGGCGTGAGCGTGCTGGAGCAGGCATTAAAAAAATCAGGTTGGCGCGGCCCGAGAGAAACTGGGGCGCAACGCTTGCAGCACGTTCTTGATTGTGGACGCGCAAAGCGTGAAGAATACAGACACGGCTGACCAGAAAGGCTATGACGCCGGCAAGAAGGTGTCGGGCATCAAGCGCCATATCGCTGTTGATACCTTGGGGTTGCCGCACGCCATTGCAGTGACGACAGCGGAAGTGACTGACCGTAACGGTGCATTGCAGGCCTTGAAGCGTTGCAGATCGAGTTTGGGACAAGTGCAAGGTTTGCTGTGTGACGGTGGCTATACTGGAGCACCATTTGCCGAAAGTGTGCAAGAAATTCTGGGCAAACCTGTCACCGTGCAGATCGCCAAACGCAGCAAACTGCATACCTTCAAGGTTATGCCCAGGCGCTGGATAGTGGAACGTAGTTTCGCCTGGCTGGAAAAGTGCCGAAGATTATGGAAAAACTGCGAACGTAAACTTGATACCAGCTTGCAGCTCATTCATTTGGCTTTCTTGGCACTATTACTCAGAAGATCGTAAACAGGCTCTAAGAACCTGTTTAATATTTATTCGAGAGGCGGTTCAAACTCTGAGAGATCCAGCCGTCGACTACCCTCCTGAGGCACATGAAACCGAAATGGAAAAATTGGAAAATTTTAATTAGAAAGCATGGTTTTGCTTGACTCAGTCTTCAGTCAGTTCTAAGAGTTTATCTATTTTTGCTAATTTTATCTTATTAAACGATAACTGGTGAAAAGAACAAGGATTTTCAAATAAATTTCTGGAATAATTCGGATATTCTGCAATTATGTAATACGCTAGGCTAGTTTTTGGTTTGATATATCAAAATGAGCAGTGGTTTATGGTTAAATTCTGCTCTATCACTTATCTTTAAGTAGATATCATCTCAATTTAATTTTAATTCTAATAATATTAACTATGAGTCATTACCTTTTTACTTCTGAGTCAGTCTCAGAAGGCCATCCGGATAAAGTGGCTGATCAAATATCAGATGCCATTCTTGATGCTATTTTGCAGCAGGACCCTCATGCGCGTGTTGCTTGCGAAACAATGTGCAGCACGGGTTTGATTGTTTTATCTGGTGAAATTACCACTCATGCAACAGTTGATTACAACGTAATTCCGCGCGATGTTGTAAAAGAAATAGGCTATACCAGTTCTGAGATTGGTTTTGATGCGAGCACCTGCGCTGTTTTGACTGCTTTCAACAAACAGTCCCCCGATATTGCTCAAGGTGTTAATCGTAGTAGAGAAGAAGAGATGGATCAGGGAGCCGGGGATCAGGGTCTGATGTTTGGTTATGCTTGTGATGAAACACCACAATGGATGCCACTACCGATTTATTATGCGCATCGTCTGGTAGAGCAACAAGCTAAGCTGAGGAAGGAAGGCAAATTACCATGGCTACGCCCGGACGCAAAATCTCAAGTTTCAGTGCGCTATGTCGATGGCCAGCCTAAAGCAATAGAAACAGTGGTCATTTCCACGCAACATGATCCCAGTGTCAGCAATGCAGATTTGCATGAAGGGGTAGTTGAAGAAATTATCAAGCCTATTTTGCCAAAAGAATTGCTCAGTGATCATATTCAATATTTGATTAATCCGACCGGTCGTTTTGTAGTAGGTGGCCCAATGGGCGATTGCGGCTTAACGGGACGAAAAATTATTGTGGATACTTACGGTGGTACTGCTCACCATGGTGGCGGCGCTTTTTCTGGGAAAGATCCTTCCAAGGTTGATCGCTCAGCTGCTTATGCTGCACGTTATGTTGCCAAAAATATTGTGGCTGCAGGTTTAGCACGTAGATGCGAAGTACAAGTGGCATATGCAATTGGCGTGGCTAAACCGGTTTCATTAATGGTGGAAACTTTTGGTACTGGGAAGGTTGCAGATGAAAAATTGGCTGAGTTAGTTGCGCGTAACTTTGATTTGCGGCCACGAGCCATTATTCATGAGTTGGATTTATTGCGGCCAATCTACCGTAAAACAGCAGCTTATGGGCATTTTGGACGAGATGAATTTGATTTTACCTGGGAAAAAACTGACATCGTAGAGCAGCTTAAAGTTGATGCTGGTATCTGATTATAGTTAGACCTTAAATAAGATTTCATCGGTGCTGAGGGGCGCTGCAGCGGTCAATACCGTGAGGCTCGTGCTGATGGACTATTTAGTAACGGCGCTCTTTCATTGATATGAGGATGTGCTATGAATGCAACAACCAATTCTGCAGTAGATCATTCTGATTTTTCAGATTATGAAATAGCTGATTTATCTTTGGCTGATTGGGGTCGAAAAGAAATCGCTATTGCCGAAACAGAAATGCCAGGTTTAATGGCATTACGTGAACAATATGCAGGTAAGAAGCCATTGGCAGGCGCTCGTATCGCGGGTTCCTTACATATGACTATCCAAACCGCTGTTTTAATTGAAACGCTGGTAGCATTGGGTGCTGAAGTTCGTTGGGCTTCCTGCAATATTTTTTCCACGCAAGATCATGCAGCAGCTGCGATTGCTGCACGCAATATTCCAGTATTTGCCTACAAAGGAGAAACCGTAGAAGAATATTGGGATTATGCTCATCGTATATTTGAATGGGCAAGTGATGGTTCGCATACCGCTAATATGATTTTAGATGATGGTGGCGATGCGACATTGCTGCTGATCCTTGGCAGTAAAGCAGAGAGTGATCCCGCTGTGATAGCCAATCCATCCAATGAAGAGGAGCAGGCACTATTTGCTTCTATCCGCAAGCGCTTGGCGAGTCATCCGCACTGGTACTCGCATAATCTTGCTGCCATTCGCGGTGTGACCGAAGAAACTACAACTGGGGTGCATCGTTTGTATGAAATGGAAAAAAAAGGAGAACTTCCATTTCCAGCAATTAATGTTAATGATTCAGTAACTAAATCCAAATTTGATAATTTATATGGTTGTCGTGAATCGTTGGTAGACGGCATCAAACGCGCAACGGATGTGATGATCGCCGGGAAAATAGCCGTGGTATGTGGCTATGGTGATGTGGGTAAAGGTTGTGCACAGTCATTACGTGGATTAGGGGCAACAGTCTGGATTACTGAGATTGATCCAATTTGCGCATTACAAGCAGCGATGGAAGGTTATCGTGTTGTGACCATGGAAGATGCTTGCGATAAGGCGAATATTTTTGTGACAGCCACTGGTAATTTGCGTGTTATTACGCACGACCACATGCTGCAAATGAAGGATCAGGCGATTGTTTGTAATATAGGTCACTTTGATTCCGAGATCGATATTGCTTCAGTGCAGAAATATCAATGGGAAAATATCAAGCCGCAGGTTGATCATGTAATTTTCCCAACAGGTCGCCGTATCATTGTATTGGCACAAGGTCGTTTGGTTAATTTAGGCTGTGCAACAGGACATCCATCCTTTGTGATGTCAAATTCTTTTACTAATCAAGTGCTCGCACAAATAGAAATTTGGCAAAATAGTCAGGCATACCAGAAAAAAGTATATGTGCTGCCTAAGCATCTTGATGAGATGGTGGCACGCTTGCATTTAGGTATGCTGGATGCAGAACTGACGGAGCTGACAGATGAGCAGGCGCATTACCTTAACATTGATAAGAATGGACCTTATAAATCAGAGATGTATCGCTATTAATATAGAAAAAATAGTACCATAAAAGCCGAAGAAGAGCGTTCTTCTTCGGCTTTGCTGTATCAGTATTTCGATGCTGTATTTCTTGCAGACAGCTAGTTAACAGAAGTTGATCCTTATGCAATCTCAAAAGATATTTACACCTACATTTAGTTTTGAATTTTTTCCACCACAAACCCCACCGGGTATAGAGAAATTACGCGCTGCTCGTGTGCAGCTGGCTCAGTTTAATCCTAAATTTTTTTCAGTAACATTTGGTGCGGGTGGTTCTACGCGCGACCGGACTCTGGAAACTGTATTAGAAATTCAGGCAGAAGGTTATCCGGTGGCGCCGCATCTGTCTTGTATCGGCTCTACACGTGACAATATTCGTTCTATTTTAGAAAAATATCATGCCAATGGTATTAGACATATCGTTGCGTTACGTGGAGATCTACCTTCAGGCATGGCGCAGGCGGGGGAATTTCGTTACGCGAATGAGTTGGTCGCATTTATTCGTGAAGAATTTGGTGATGCGTTTTGGGTGGAGGTGGCTGCGTACCCGGAATATCATCCGCAATCACGTTCTGCATTGGAAGATTTTACTAATTTCAGACGCAAGGTTGAGGCAGGTGCTAATGCCGCTATTACCCAGTTTTTTTACAACGTGGATGCTTATTTGCACTTTGTGGAAATGTGCGAAACTGCGAATTTAAACATCCCTGTTGTCCCTGGCATTATGCCAATCAGTAAATTTTCTCAACTAGCGAGATTCGCGGATGGCTGTGGGGCAGAAATTCCACGTTGGATGCGCAGAAAATTGGAGAGCTTTGGCGATGATATCCCCTCCATTCAAGCATTCGGCCTGGATGTGGTGACCGCTATTTGCGCGCGCTTATTGGAGGAAGGGGCTCCTGGCTTACATTTCTATACACTTAATTCTGCCGTGTTACCTACAAAAATATGGCAGCGACTAGGGTTGTAGATTGTTTGTGTCAATATATTCTCAGGCTCAACTAATGCGGCGATAGATTGATAATCGCCCTTTGTAAGGAGCAGTTGTATGAGATTGTAGCTGCTTCTTTAAATGATTTTCCTTACATAAGGTAAAGTTATAAGTAGCCATTTGACGATTAAATGAAGATCGATAACCGCGATCAGCATCCACCATCCAAACTTCGGCATGTTGCGTAGCATGTCGATTAATAAATTTGGCAACTGCGTAAGGTGCATCGCGCTCGTAAAGTAAAGCACTGCCAATGATTAGATCATAACGTTCACTCAGTAGTGGCTGGCTGATTTGGGTATTAGTAGAAGGAATATTTGCTCCCCATTGCCCATGTCGATAGCGCAATGTAGTAGATAAGTTATTTAAGCGTAGATTTTCTAGCAAAAAAGAGGGGACCATTGGATGGCGGTCACTGGCTGTGATGTTAGCTCCACGACGGTGGGCAACAATGCTGGCTAAGGCTAAACCACAGCCAATCTCAAGAATTCTCTCATCGGTATTAACTGCGCGTAATGAGAGATACCCTGCTAAATAGGTGGCAGATGGCCACAGTAATCCAAATAAAGGCCATAAAGCCGAATTGATTCCTAAGTGAGCCGCTGTTCCATCAGGATCATAATATTGCTGGCGATCTTGTAGTGAGCGTATCAGTAAACTATCTGTGTTAGGAATATGGATCGTGTCGACTTTTGTTGCGAAACCAGTTAATGGCATAGTGCGATTTTTATTGTGCTAATGTTTGAGTATGGGCAATTGCTGTTTTGAGCTGTTAATTAAGAGATGCCAGGGCACTAAAAAACAGCTGTGTGCTCTATGTGGCCTTGCTTTGTCCGTTATGTCTGGATCTTAATTAAGTCAGCTCAAAATCCTTATTTTGCGTAACCTCACTTTTGTGCTGATTCTTGCTTTGGGTTAATTATTTCGCTGACGATTTCAGTGTTTTCTTAATATTCCAAGGGCTACGCGTGCTATTAAACTTGCTGCAATCGTTGTGGTGTAGTGAGATTTAGCCAATCCAATTGACAAAAATAAGGTCAATAAAGCGTATACGGATTAGTAAAGAAGAACGAACAATTCACTTCTTTACTGAAGTGATAGGAAATCCATGCGACCAAGTCATTTTCATGGATTTTGCAAAGCAAGAATTTATTCTGGTGGTTTAGAACTGCGGGAGAGCTGTAGCAAAGTCATATTTTTATGTAAATAGCATATTGATATATGCGCAATATGAAGAGGGATTTTTAAAAATATTGTCGCATCAATAACTTACCATAGCACATTACGATTACTATTGCAGGGTCTCCAATCTAAGAATCTATTCAATATCTTACTGAAGGACGCATTGCAGCGTTGAAATTGAGCTCAAAATACTCACATACTTCAAGTATGCTCCGTTTTCTCGTTCAATTTTGCCTTGCACTGCATCCCTTGATCGAGATCTTGAACAGGTTCTAAGCGCGTTTAAAAGTGCTTTGTAGTTATGAATATACTATCGGTCTGCAATTCGTAAAAATCGTAAAATTTTGAGCTTTATTTTTTAAGAGCCCGTTTACGATCTCATCATTATTCCTTACGATACGTGGATGAAGAGAACAAAATATGCCGGTGATATTAGCAAAGAGAAGTTTGCCGAGATAGAGCCGCTATTGCGTAGCGTGAGGCGCAGCACCAAACCCACGACAATAGATTTGTATGAAGTATTTTGTGCTGTGCTGTATCTGCTGCGTACTGGTTGCCAGTGGAGATTTTTGCCCGGAGAGTTTCCCAAATGGCAGAGTGTATATGCCTATTGGCGCAAATGGAATGAGCCTGACCAGCACGGCGTGAGCGTGCTGGAGCAGGCATTAAAAAAATCAGGTTGGCGCGGCCCGAGAGAAACTGGGGCGCAACGCTTGCAGCACGTTCTTGATTGTGGACGCGCAAAGCGTGAAGAATACAGACACGGCTGACCAGAAAGGCTATGACGCCGGCAAGAAGGTGTCGGGCATCAAGCGCCATATCGCTGTTGATACCTTGGGGTTGCCGCACGCCATTGCAGTGACGACAGCGGAAGTGACTGACCGTAACGGTGCATTGCAGGCCTTGAAGCGTTGCAGATCGAGTTTGGGGCAAGTACAAGGTTTGCTGTGTGACGGTGGCTATACTGGAGCACCATTTGCCGAAAGTGTGCAAGAAATTCTGGGCAAACCTGTCACCGTGCAGATCGCCAAACGCAGCAAACTGCATACCTTCAAGGTTATGCCCAGGCGCTGGATAGTGGAACGTAGTTTCGCCTGGCTGGAAAAGTGCCGAAGATTATGGAAAAACTGCGAACGTAAACTTGATACCAGCTTGCAGCTCATTCATTTGGCTTTCTTGGCACTATTACTCAGAAGATCGTAAACGGGCTCTAAGATCTGTTTTTAACAGTATTATTTTTTTCGTCTTGCTTTTATTAAGTATGGTTTTTACATGAAGAAATATAGGGTTGATTAATTGGTTGCTAATTGATCTTATGAATTTTCATGCGGCTCTGGATCTTCAGTTCTGCGTGCAGCAGATTGAATAGCGGTTTTGCTAGCGGCATCAGTAACATTGCCAGGTACTTTTGGTGTGCGACAAATGACATCTTCATTCTGTCCACGATGACGTAAAGCATGATCCATGAGCACGATGGCTAACATTGCTTCTACGATAGGTGTAGCTCGAATGCCGACACAAGGATCGTGCCTACCGTGAGTTTCCACAATAACAGGTTGGCCGGCTTTATCGATTGAACGTCGTTCAAGCCGAATGCTCGAAGTGGGCTTGATAGCAACACTGGCTGTAATTGGCTGCCCACTAGAAATACCTCCCAGGATTCCACCAGCATTGTTGCTCAGGAACCCTTCAGGAGTTATTTCATCTGAATGTTCTGTGCCCTTTTGTGTAATGCTATCGAACCCTGCGCCGATTTCTACTCCCTTTGCCGCGTTGATATTCATCATAGCGTACGCGATATCAGCATCCAGTCGATCATAAACGGGTTCTCCCCAACCAACAGGTACGCCTTCTGCTATCACATTAATGCGTGCACCAGCTGAATCTCCAGATTTGCGTAAAGCATCCATAAACGCAATGAGTTTGGGGACATAATCCTCATCGGCAGCGAAAAATGGATTTTGATTCACTACATCCCAGCTTTTAAAAGGGATCACAATGGGGCCGAGTTGTGCCATATAGCCTCGAATAACAATGCCATAGCGTTGGCGCAACCATTTTTTTGCTATCGCGCCAGCCGCTACACGAACAGCTGTTTCACGCGCGGATGAACGGCCACCACCACGATAATCACGGATTCCGTATTTTTGCCAATAGGTATAATCCGCGTGACCAGGGCGGAATACATCCATGATCTTGCTGTAATCTTTGCTGCGTTGGTCTTCATTGCGAATTAACAGCGCAATCGGTGTGCCTGTTGTTTTGTTCTCGAATACACCAGACAAAATTTCCACTCGATCTGCTTCACGTCGTTGTGTCACATGGCGAGAGGTGCCAGGTTTACGTCGATCCAGCTCTTGCTGAATATCTTCGGTAGTTAATTCCAATCCAGGTGGGCAGCCATCGACAATACAACCAATTGCCGGGCCATGAGATTCACCAAAAGAAGTGACGCAAAACAGCTTTCCGATAGTATTGCCAGCCATTACCAATCCTTGAGCGAAGAGATGAAATTGTGGAGTCTAACACAAGCTAAAATGAAGAGAACTCATGCTAGTGACTGCTTATATAGTATTAGTGTGATAATTTGCGGGGCTAAAGGTAAAATTGGCTGAGGCGCTGGTTAATAAATTGCAGTATCTCATTGGGAGGAAGTATGAATTTTGCGCAGGTTAAGGATTACCTGATGGATTTACAGAATCGTATCGTGGCTGGGTTAGAACAAGCTGACGGTCATTCGTTTCGCCGTGATTCCTGGGATCGTCCAGGAGGAGGAGGAGGGACTAGTTGTGTGATCGAAGAAGGTAAGGTGCTAGAGCGCGGTGGGGTTAATTTTTCCCATGTGCACGGGGAAGGTTTGCCGGCTTCGGCAACTGCTGCACGTCCGGAACTTGCTGGGAGAGCATTTGAGGCGGCAGGTGTTTCATTGGTGCTCCATCCGCGTAATCCGTATGCGCCAACAGTGCATATGAATGTGCGTTTTTTTGCTGCAATCAAAGAAGGGGTTGAACCTGTTTGGTGGTTTGGGGGAGGGATGGATCTGACGCCTTACTATGGTTTTGAAGAAGATGCTGTGCATTTTCATCAGACTTGTAAAGATTCATTGCAGTCGTTTGGAAGTGATTATTATCCGCGCTTTAAAAAATGGTGTGATGAGTATTTTTATTTAAAGCACCGCAAAGAGCCGCGCGGAATAGGAGGTATATTTTTTGATGATTTGAATCAACCTGATTTTGCCACCTGCTTTAATCTGACCAAGCGTGTGGGGGATCTGTTTTTAGCCGCGTACATACCTATTTTGCAAAAGCGTTGTAACCTACCTTATGGTGAACGCGAGCGGGATTTTCAAGCCTATCGTCGGGGACGTTATGTGGAATTCAATCTAGTTTGGGACCGAGGAACACTGTTTGGCCTGCAAACAGGGGGGCGTACCGAATCTATTTTGATGTCATTGCCTCCTATTGTTAAGTGGCGTTATGACTGGTCGCCTGAAGCAGGTAGCCCAGAAGCCAAGCTGTATACTGATTTTCTAATCAAGAAAGATTGGTTGCCGCTGAACTAATTACATCGTTCTCGTAGTGATATTTTTTTACAATTTATCGGGGTGTTAGCACAAATTTGGGCTAACACCCCGATTTGTTGTTTATAGATACTTTTTTATGAATAGCAAAATTGTGAAATAGCTACTCGAGTAATCACGTTCTAGGTTTTTTCAACCACGTGGCGCAGCAAATCCGTTGAGGTGAGGATACCCCATGGTTGGTTTTCTTCTGCTCTAACAATGAGGCTGTTAATTTTGTTATCTAGCATTGTTTGAATGGCAGTATTGATTGCGGCGGAAGGTTCAATGATGATCGGCGAATCACTCATCAAATCCTTAACCAGATGTTCAGCTGTGATAGTGTCGGAATCGTGTCGAATCATGGATAAATCTCGATCGCTGAGCACCCCGACCAGCTTTCCCCCTTCCAGCACAGGCAGGTGATGACAGGCATATTTTGCCATCATCTCCATTGCTTTTGTTACCGAAATATCAAAACCTATGGTTTGTGGCATCGGTGTCATTAAATCGCGTACCAGCGTCATCTTTTACCTCGTAATATCTCAATAAGCACATCTAGCGCATCAGTTACTGTAAAAATGCCTTTTAAATCCCCTTTTTCATCGGCTACTAGCACGCTGCCGATTTTTTTCTCAGCCATTTCCGTGATGACATCTTCAATAGAAGTATCGCCTTTAAAGGTAATCGGATTGGGTGTCATTAAATCTTCTGCTCTTACCAAGAATTTTTCACGCGTACTTAATGCTGAAGCGATTCTGAGATCTCGTTCGCTCACAATGCCAATAACTTTGCCGTCAGACATGATGGGAATATGGCGTACCTTGATATTTTTAACGATATCAAGTAATTCTTCGATTGAACTGTCCTCGCGCGCGGTAACCGGATAGGGGGTTGTAAATTCTTGAATGGGTAATTCCAGTTTTGTACTCATGAACACCTCCGTATTTATGCATGTTATGGTCTATCTAGTACGAGCTGAGTGAGTTATACCAGATCGTAAAGTGTTAAGGAATTTTGTTGGGGGAAATGACCGGCAATCTCAGTCACTTATCTTCCAGCCAGGCCACTTTTGTTCGACGGGTAGGCTTAAGTTTGTGCTTCGGCTTGTGATGAGATTTGGGTCTCTTGGTTGCTGTGGATTGAATATCCTTTGTTTTATCCGGATTAATTCGGTATATAATTAGCACTCTGCCGATTTGTTTAATGGGTGTGGCGCTCAACAAAAGACAAATTTGTTCTAGAAGTTGTGTTCTTTGATCTCGATCTCCCTCAAGTAGCTTGATTTTGATCAACTCATGTTTCAAAAGACTTCTGTCTAGTTCATCAATAACATTTTTAGCTAAACCATCCTTGCCGATCATTACGACGGGATTAAGGTGGTGTGCTTGAGCAGCGAGTTGACGACGTTGAGCGGTACTGAATTCTTCAAGCATCGAACTTTTTCCATAAAAAACCAAATTTTACCTGATGAAATCAGCTAAAACTAGCAAAGCCTGGATAAAAGCACATATTAACGATAATTTTGTACGCAAGGCTAATCACGAAGGTTATCGCTCTCGTGCTGCTTATAAATTGCAGGAAATCGCTGAACGGGATGCACTTTTTGTGCCGGGCATGACAGTTGTTGATTTAGGTGCCGCTCCAGGAAGTTGGTCACAAATTGCTTCAGAAGCTGTGGGTGTAACCGGCAAAGTTTTTGCTTTGGATATATTGGACATGCAGCCGCTACCTAATGTCACTTTTATCCAAGGTGATTTTCGTGAAACCGATGTTTTGGAGCAACTAGAAACAGCGCTGGCCGGAGAACAAGTTGGTCTTGTAATTTCGGATATGGCCCCCAATCTTACTGGTATCCGGGTTAGTGACCAGGCTCATGTAATGTATTTGGCGGAGCTTGCTTTGTTGTTCTGTCGTGAGCATTTGAACCCTGGTAAAAATTTTCTTGTCAAAGTATTTCAGGGAAGTGATTTTGAAACTTTTCGGAAATCAATGCAGGACGATTTTTCGAAAGTTGTCGTCAGAAAACCAAAAGCCTCACGTGATCGCAGTAAAGAGCTGTATTTACTGGGACTAAAAAAAATAATCTGATAGACTGCGAAGATGATCTTGTAACGAATAAACTACATATTTCAAAAATTCGGTTTCGTCAAGATACGAATTGAGGAGCTAATATGAATAATTTAATAAAGAATATGGCAATCTGGCTGGTGATTGCGGTAGTGCTGATGACAGTTTTCAATCAGTTTTCTACCAGACAATCCTCTCATCCACCGATGGAATATTCACAATTTATCAGTGAAATGCATCAAGGTAGGATTGCCAAGGTATTGATAGATGGACGCACCTTGCGTGGTACAAAAACGGATGGACGTTCATTTATCGTCCATTCGCCATCTGATCCATGGTTGGTTAGCGATCTGTTAAAAGCTGGTGTGGCGGTAGAAGCGAAGCCGGAAGAAGAGCCGTCTATGCTGATGAGCATACTGATTTCATGGTTTCCAATGTTGTTATTGATCGCTGTCTGGATTTTCTTCATGCGTCAAATGCAAGGGGGAGGGCGTAGTGGCGGTGCTTTTTCCTTTGGTAAAAGCAAAGCCAGAATGCTGGATCACAAAAATAACAATATCACCTTTGCAGACGTTGCTGGGTGTGAGGAGGCCAAGGAAGAAGTGGCTGAGTTGGTCGAGTTTTTGAGAGATCCTTCTCGATTCCAGAAATTGGGCGGTCGTATTCCTCGTGGCGTACTCATGTGCGGTAACCCAGGTACAGGTAAAACGTTACTTGCCCGCGCGATTGCTGGGGAAGCAAAAGTACCATTTTTTAGTATTTCAGGTTCAGACTTCGTCGAGATGTTTGTCGGTGTCGGTGCTTCTAGAGTAAGAGACATGTTTGAGCAAGCTAAAAAGCATGCCCCCTGCATTATCTTTATCGACGAGATCGATGCTGTTGGACGCCAACGCGGTGCTGGTTTAGGCGGTGGTAATGATGAACGTGAACAAACCTTAAACCAATTGTTGGTTGAAATGGACGGGTTTGAAGGCAATGTTGGTGTGATTGTCATTGCAGCAACTAACCGTCCAGATGTTTTGGATCCAGCTTTATTACGTCCTGGCCGATTCGATCGACAAGTAGTTGTGCCGTTGCCAGATATCCGTGGTCGCGAACAAATCTTGCAGGTGCATATGCGCAAGGTGCCAATCTCGCCTGATGTGAAAGCTAGTATTTTGGCTAGAGGTACCCCCGGTATGTCAGGAGCAGATTTAGCCAATTTGGTTAACGAAGCAGCCTTGTTCGCTGCTCGGGCAAATAAGCGTTTGGTTGATATGGATGACTTCGAACGTGCTAAAGATAAAATCTTGATGGGTGCTGAACGCCGCTCCGTTGTCATGCCAGAAAATGAGCGTCGTAATACTGCTTATCATGAATCTGGGCATGCGGTTGTTGCGTACTTGTTGCCTAAAACAGATCCGGTGCACAAGGTTTCAATTATTCCACGTGGTCGGGCGCTGGGTGTGACCATGCAATTGCCAACTGAGGATCGCTTCAGCATGGATCGAGATCAAATTCTGCAAACGATCGCTGTGATGTTTGGTGGACGTATTGCAGAAGAAGTGTTCATGCATCAGATGACAACAGGTGCTTCCAACGACTTTGAGCGTGCGACGGATACTGCCCGCAAGATGGTCACGCAGTGGGGAATGACTGATGCATTAGGACCAATGGTGTACGGCGAGAATGAAGGAGAAGTATTTCTGGGTCGTTCAGTAACTACTCAGAAGAATCTGAGTGAAGCCACCATGCAAAAGGTGGATGCTGAAATTCGCCGTATTGTGGATGAGCAGTATGCATTGGCACGTAAGATCATCGAAGAAAACAAAGATAAAATTGAAGCGATGACGCAAGCGTTGCTGGAGTGGGAGACGATTGATAGTGAGCAAATCAAGGATATTATGGAAGGCCGTCCGCCTAGCCCACCGCAATCTCCTTCTTCTAAAGGTTCTGCTGGGTCTACTAAGACTAAAGGTGAAGAAAAACAACCTGCTGTTGAACCAGCAACAACTGAAGAAGCTCCGGCTCAAAAAGCAGAAGTTTAGACCTTTTATAATTTTTTAAATTATATGGCCTGTACGGTTAAAACGTACGGGCCATTTTTTATACTAGTGAATAAATTACAAAAGTTTTTACAAGAGAATCGTCCATTGATCATGGGAGTCATCAATGTCACACCGGATTCTTTCTCCGATGGGGGGTGTTTTGATACCACTGAAAAAGCAACGGAACAAGTAAAACGTTTGGTCGAGGAGGGCGCAGATATTCTTGACATTGGGGGAGAATCCGCTCGGCCAGGTAGTCGTGCTATCCAAGCAGATGAAGAACTGTCACGAGTTATGCCTGTGATAGAGTTTGCCTTGGCTATGGGTGTACCGGTTTCAGTTGATACTTCCAAACCGCAAGTAATGCAAACAGCTATTAATGCCGGTGTCATGTTGGTGAATGATATTAATGCGTTACAAGCTCCTGGTGCATTAGAGGTGGTTGCACATAGTTCTGTGATGACCTGTCTGATGCATATGCAAGGGCAACCGCAAACCATGCAGCTTAATCCGCATTATTCAGAGGTGGTTTCTGAAGTAATGGCCTTTTTGGAACAGCGTGTCTCTGCTGCAGTTGCGGCTGGCATCGCGCGTGAACGCATCATTGTCGATCCTGGTTTTGGCTTTGGCAAAACATTGGAGCATAATCTTGCCTTGTTACGACACCTGGATCGATTTGCGGTTATGGAAGTACCGGTAATGGCTGGGTTATCGCGTAAATCGATGTTGGGTAAGATTACTGGCAATACGGTAGACAAACGTGTTCATGTAATCCCTCCGAAAAACCACAGAGGCTATTTGTAGAAAATTCCATTAATATGAACTTAAGGAGTTTTCTATGCGTAAATCAAACTTCACTGAGAGCCAGATTATGGCAATTCTCAAACAAAATGAGGCTGGAATCCCAGTCCCTGAGCTATGTCGTGAGCATGGCATGAGCTCGGCTTCGTTCTATAAATGGCGTTCAAAATATGGCGGTATGGACACCTCACTCATGAAACGCATGAAGGAGCTTGAAGACGAAAACCGCCGCCTTAAAAAGATGTATGCCGAAGAGCGGCTTAAAGCTGAGATTCGACTGGAGGCACTCAAGGGAAAGCTCTAAAGCCATCTTTACGCAAAGAGATGGCGAAAGAAGCGATCACCAAGTATGCCATTAGCATTCGTCTTGCTTGCCTTTGTCTGGGTATTAGCGAGAGCTGTTTTTACTATCAAAGCAAACTCAATGCTGAGAACGAGCAGATTGCCGACTGGCTGCTTCGGTTAACCGACAACAAAAAGCGCTGGGGATTTGGCCTATGTTTTTTATACCTGCGTAATGTCAAAGGCTTTAAGTGGAACCATAAACGCGTTTATCGCATTTACCGTGAGTTGGAGCTGAACTTGCGAATCAAACCCAGAAAACGCATAAAGCGAGATAAGCCTGACGCGCTGAGCGTTCCAGCGACCATTAACGATGTCTGGTCAATGGATTTTATGTCAGATAGTTTGGCCGATGGTCGCAGTATAAGAGCCCTTAATGTTATTGATGATTTTAATCGTGAATGCTTAGCCATTGATGTTGATTTTTCATTGCCGAGTGCGCGAGTTGTTCGCTCTTTGGAACAGGTCATTGAATGGCGCGGTAAGCCAAATACAATACGCTGTGACAATGGCCCTGAGTATATCTCTGAGGCGATAAAGGACTGGGCGAAAGCACGTCAAATTACCTTGCAGTATATTCAACCAGGCAAACCAACACAGAATGCTTATGTCGAGCGTTTTAACCGAACAATGCGGCATGAATGGTTAGATTTAAACATTTTTGAAAGCATTGAGCAGGCTCAAGAACTTGCGACACAATGGCTTTGGACGTATAACAACGAACGCCCCCACACTGCTATCGGAGGAGTACCACCAAGACAGTTATTACAGGCTGTTTAAATTCTACAAATAAGAGCTGTGGAAAATGGGGGGATTACATTCATGCCAGTGTGGCATCGGCTTTGTTAGCTGTGGGGCAAGGCGCGAAGATTGTACGTGTGCATGATGTCAAGGCAACGCGTGATGCTTTCTCGGTGTTTGCCGCAATAGATCGTATTTACCCTGGTTTTCTGGCACATTCAATGGGTAGTGTTGCTGGCAGAATAAAATGAGACAATTAATAATTGTTGATTTGATAGGTATTTGTCACTGTGAGCTTTATGTTAGATAAGATTCTAATTTGGTTTAATGGCCCAATCTGGAATTTAAGCAAGGAATGATTCGGTTATGAAGAAAAAATATTTTGGTACGGATGGTATTCGTGGCACAGTGGGAGAATTTCCGATTACACCAGATTTCTTTCTGCGACTGGGCTACGCTGTTGGTCAAGTATTATTAGCTTCTGATTGGAATTTAGCTGCAAACAAACGACCCACCATTTTAATTGGAAAAGATACGCGTATATCTGGCTACATGTTGGAATCCGCATTGGAAGCTGGTTTTTCTGCTGCTGGGGTCGATGTTTTGTTGTCAGGTCCTTTACCCACCCCCGCTGTAGCTTACTTAGTGCGTGCTCTTCGTATTCAGGCCGGGGCGGTTATTTCAGCTTCACATAACCCTTTTCATGATAACGGGATTAAATTCTTTTCTGCTCAAGGCACGAAGCTTCCTGATGATATTGAATTGCAGATTGAAGCTGCTTTGGATTCGCCCATCAAGGTGGCTCCTTCAACCAAATTAGGCCGAGTAGAACGCCTCAAGGATGAAGAGGGGCGCTATATCGAATTTTGTAAAAGTACGTTCCCCAATCATCTTGATTTACGTGGCTGGAAAATTGTGGTGGATTGCGCCAATGGTGCTGATTATCAGGTTGCAGGGCATGTCATGCATGAATTGGGCGCCGATGTGATTACTATCCATGCAGAACCAGATGGCTTTAATATTAATCATGAGTGTGGCGCAACGCATATTAAAACCCTGCAAAGTGAAGTGTTGCGACATAGTGCGGATATGGGTATTGCTGTAGATGGCGATGGCGATCGGGTACTGATGGTGAGTGAAGAAGGTGTGGTTTATGATGGTGATAGTTTGGTTTACATTATCGCTAAGCATCGTCAGAAATGTGGCACGTTACAAGGAGGGGTGGTGGGCACATTAATGACCAACCTAGCGGTTGAGCAGGCGTTTGCAAAATTTGGTGTGCCGTTTGCGCGAGCAAATGTTGGGGATCGCTATGTTTCTGAATTGCTACTGAAAAATGATTGGTATCTAGGCGCTGAAAATTCTGGTCATATTATTTGCCGTGATAAGCACACAACCGGAGATGGTATTATTTCTGCCTTGCAGGTTTTATATGCTTTGCGTGATACCGGACTGAAATTTGCAGATTTAATGCGAGATGTTACTTTTTTCCCGCAACGACTTATTAATGTCAAAATTTCTGGAAAATTTGATTTTCAGAACAATCAGGCGGTAGAAGCGTGTAAAAATGAAGCAGAACAAGCTTTAGGTGACGACGGGCGCATTCTGTTACGTGCTTCTGGTACAGAACCTTTGATCAGAGTTATGGTTGAGGGCAAAGAACCACAGAAAATTGAGTGCTGGGCGGAGAGATTGGCCGAAGTGATTCAGCAACAAGCTGCAACGGCTAGCCGCTGAAATACCATGTTGTATTCTATGCTTAATGCGCTCTCTTATGCGACTGCTTCTTTTGTAATTAATATTTAAAATAGCCTTGATGATAACCAGACCAATCTTTGATGTGATCCATCGCTGCTTTTCTTGGTGCGACATAAAATTTCTGGTTTTAATGCTTATTTTTATTGGTGGCTGCGATAGTGCTTCACATATGCGTTCGCTAATCAAAATAGATGGCTCCAGTACTGTTTTTCCAATTATTGAAGCTGCCGCAGAAGATTTCCAGATCAGTAAAAAGGGCGCAGTCATGATTATTGCTGGTATTTCCGGAACAGGCGGAGGATTCAAGAAGTTTTGTCGGGATGAAGTTGATATTGTAGGCGCTTCCCGTCCAATCTTGTCTTCTGAAATGGAACAATGTCGAGATAGTGAAGTGCAATATATTGAATTGCCGGTTGCACTGGATGCCCTGACGATTGCTGTGAATCCTAATAATAACTGGATTGACTCGATAACGGTGGCTGAACTTAAAAAAATTTGGGAACCAGCAGCACAAGAAAAAATACTGAACTGGAATCAGATCAATGCTGCGTGGCCTGCTGCAAAAATGAAACTTTTTGGCGCTGGAGCAGATTCCGGCACATTTGATTATTTTACTGAAGCGATAGTCGGCAAGGCGAAATCAAGTCGTGGCGATTTTACAGCTTCAGAAGATGATAATGTATTGGTACAAGGAGTAAGTAGTGATTTGTATGCTCTGGGTTTTTTCGGTTTTGCTTACTATATTGAAAATCAAACTAAACTCAAGGCGGTAGCTGTTCATAATGGACAAGCGGATGTTTTGCCTTCCATGACAACTGTGCAGGATGGGAGTTATTGGCCACTGTCACGGCCTTTATTTATTTATATTAATGCTCAATCAATCCATAAACCAGAAATCAGAGAATTCGTGATGTTCTTCATGCAACACGCGCAAGAATTGGTTGCAGAAGTCAAATATTTTCCATTGAAAGATGAATTTTATGCACACAATATTCAACTGTTTACTGATGGTGTGGTAGGTACGGCGATGCAAGGAGAGGCGGGCACGGGCATGAGTATTCAAGAATTATATCACCGTGAAAGAGTGCAATAAATTTTGTTGATATCCTGACATCCAACCCACGTAGTACTTATTAGCATTTGCTTCCAGTTTCTCCTGTATGGATTATTTACCGGTTTTTCTCAATATTAAACAGCGAGATTGTTTAATCGTTGGCGGGGGCAGGGTGGCCGCGCGTAAAGCAAGGTTGCTGTTACGAGCGGGCGCACATATTCATATTGTTGCCCCTACCATCAAAGACGAGCTAGTTGGTTTATTGCAGCAATTTGACGCGATGACTTATCATGCTGAGGTATTTCATCCGCGATATCTGTGTAATAAAGCATTGGTTATTGCAGCAACCAGTAATCATGCTGTCAATCAAGCTGTTTCAGTCGCTGCTCAGGCTAAGAATATTCCAGTCAATGTTGTCGATAATCCAGATCTGTGCACTTTTATCATGCCTTCTATTCTGGATCGTTCTCCCATCATAATTGCAGTATCAAGTGGCGGCAGCTCACCAGTATTGGCAAGATTATTGCGTACACGTCTGGAAGCATTGATTCCAGCTGCTTATGGACGATTGGCAACTTACGCTGCACAGTTTCGTGAGCAAGTGAAACGACATTTTTCGCATCCGGATAATCGCCGTTTTTTTTGGGAAAAAATGTTGCAAGGATCATTTGCCGAAATGGTATTTGCTGGTAGAGATCAAGCAGCACAAGATTATTTGTTGAAAACACTGGAAAGCAGTTCAGATCAACCACCGACTGGAGAAGTTTATTTAGTTGGTGCTGGGCCAGGCGATCCAGATTTACTGACTTTTCGTGCATTACGCTTGATGCAACAGGCAGATGTGGTTGTTTATGATCGGTTAGTGGCACCAGCAATTTTAAATATGGTTAGACAAGATGCCGAGCGTATTTATGCTGGTAAGCGTCGCAGTCACCATACCTTGTCTCAAACATCAATCAATGAATTGCTGGTCAAGCTTGCTCTGGAAGGAAAGCGGGTATTGCGGCTGAAAGGTGGGGATCCCTTTATTTTTGGGCGCGGAGGGGAGGAAATTGAGACTTTGTCACAACATCATATTCCTTTCCAAGTCGTGCCAGGTATTACTGCCGCATCAGGGGTGGCGAGCTATGCTGGTATTCCTTTAACACATCGTGATTATGCGCATTCCTGCATTTTTGTCACTGGTCACCTAAAAGACAATACAGTCCAATTAGATTGGCCGGCATTGGCGCGTCCTAACCAAACAATAGTGGTGTATATGGGATTATTGGGTGCGCCTGAATTATGTCGACAATTAATCCAGCATGGCTTGCCGGCAACAACTCCAGCAGCTATTGTGCAGCAAGGTACCACTTCTAATCAGCGTGTGCTTACCGGCACGCTAGCTACATTGCCGACTATTATTCAAAATAATCCGTTGAAAGCGCCCACGCTTATTATTGTGGGTGAAATTGTCAAGTTGCGCCAGAAGTTAGCCTGGTTTGCAGTGTAAATTCAAACTTGAGCTACAGATTTATTGGCAAGACAGTATGACTGACTGTTTATTGTCGCCACTTTTGATAAAGCGCTTCAGATAGCTCATTCCATCTTCTTGTGGTCGTAGCCAAATTTGCTTCCGCGTTTTGTGAAGCTTGTTGTGCAGCTTGAAATTCTTTTTCTGCTTCGGTTATTTTTTTGCGGTAATAGTCCAGGCTATCTTGTTTGCTTTGTAGCTCTTTCCTTGTTTTGTTAACTCGATTCTCAGCTTGCTTCATTTGTTCGTAAGCAGTATTGGTTTGTCGTTGCAGGTTGTTCAGATCATCCGCCGCAAATGCGGAAGAAGCAACTAACAGTGATAAAGTCATGATGAGAAATTTCATTTGCCATGCAGATTAGGAATTATTGAACGGTTAAAACTTGCCAATGAGATGAAAGACAGTATAGGGGTTTAGTGCAGCAGCCACAATTTTTATCGAATCGGTTACTAGAATTGTAACTTTTGTTAGATATTCTTGATATTGCCAAACATGAATCATTTTTTTTCATGTCTGGCATATCTTGTTATGGGTTCTACGAAGCCTATGAGATAGCGTGGAAGCGGTATTCTAAGCTAATTTCAAGCTGTAATTGCTACACGTATGATTCACATTGTCGGTTACGCAGCTTAGTGCTGCTCGAATAGCATCATCAACCGTTTCCAGGAAAACAAACTGCATCGCGGAGCGTGTGGCTGCCGGCACATCGTGCAGATCTTTCTTGTTCCGAGCAGGCAACAGTACGGTAGAAATGCCGGCACGCTGTGCAGCCAGTATTTTTTCCTTAATTCCCCCTACTGGTAGCACTAGCCCACGCAAACTGATCTCACCCGTCATAGCGATATCATGGCGTACAGCTTGATTAGTAAATAATGATGTCAAGGCAGTGAACATAGCAACTCCAGCACTGGGTCCATCTTTAGGAATGGCACCTGCAGGCACGTGCAAATGCACATCGATTTTCTCAAACGCTGAAGCTGGAATATGCAAATCATCAGCATGTGACTTAACCAGCGTCAATGCTGCTTGTGCACTTTCCTTCATCACATCGCCTAGTTGACCAGTCAACAGCAAACGTCCACTTCCGCTGACGCGTGTTGCTTCAATGAACAAAATATCTCCGCCAACTGGTGTCCAGGCCAGGCCGGTTGCTACTCCAGGCAGGCCTGAACGCAGCGCCAATTCGTGCTCATATTTTTCTGGCCCGAGAATAGCAAGCAAGTTATCTGTTTCGACTGAAACTTGCTGCTGGCTGCCTTGTGCAATCTGTAAGGCAGCGTGTCGCATAATGCGACCGATCTCCCGTTCTAGCTGGCGTACTCCAGCTTCTCGAGTGTAGTGGTTAATTACACTCTGCAAGGCTGTGGATGACAATACACATTGTTCGGATTGCAAACCGTTAGCTTCGCTTTGTCGTTGTACTAAATAGCGTTGCGCGATCTGCAATTTTTCCTCGGGTGTGTAACCAGGCAAATCAATGATTTCCATCCGATCGCGTACTGGTGGCGATACCCGATCAATAACGTTGGCAGTGGCAATAAATACCACTCGACTCAAATCGAACGGTACGCCTAGATAGTTGTCACGGAATGTTGCATTTTGTTCCGGGTCAAGGATCTCTAGTAAAGCTGCAGATGGATCGCCTTGCACACCAGCGGTCATTTTGTCGATTTCATCTAGCATCATCACGCAGTTACGTGCGCCAGCTTTGCGCAATCCCTGCACGATATTGCCTGGCATGGCACCAACATAAGTACGCCGATGACCACGCATTTCTGCTTCATCATGCACGCCGCCTAGCGATACGCGAACAAATGGACGCTGCAGTGCGCGCGCAATACTTTGTCCCAATGAAGTTTTACCGACACCCGGAGGGCCAACAAAACACAAAATAGGCGCGCGCCCTTGTGGTTTGAGTTTTTGCACCGCAAGGAATTCGATAATGCGTTGTTTGATGCGCTCTAACCCAAAATGATCCGCTTCAAGTATTGCCTGTGCAGCTGAAAGGTCGATCGGTTTTTCCTCCGGAAGTTGCCACGGTAATTCTGTCATCCACTCCAGATAAGTGTGCAGCATGGAATATTCGCTGGAGGTCGTTGGCATTCTTTGCAGGCGTTGTAGCTCCTTACGCATTTCTTGTTCCACTTCTTCAGGCATGCCAGCTGCGGTGATATC
This sequence comes from Nitrosomonas stercoris, assembly GCA_006742785.1. Lineage (NCBI taxonomy): Bacteria > Pseudomonadati > Pseudomonadota > Betaproteobacteria > Nitrosomonadales > Nitrosomonadaceae > Nitrosomonas > Nitrosomonas stercoris. Next base: position 1,618,525 of record AP019755.1, read on the forward strand.
CGCATCTAGCTTAGCAATTTCCTGCTCATTTTCACCTTCTTCCCCCAGCTCTTTCTGGATCGCTTTCAATTGTTCACGTAATAAAAATTTGCGTTCGCGATCTTCCATCTGTTCTTTGGTGCGTTCGCCAATTTTTTGTGACAGCCGCAGTACTTCGATACGCCGTGCCAGTATTTGCAACACCGCATTCAAGCGTTCTTCGATAGCAATTGTTTCCAGCAATTTTTGCTTTTCAGTGACTTCAGTATCAAGCAAACTTGCCGTAATGTCAGCCAAATCAGAAGGAGCGCGTGTGGCTTGCAGTGCGTGCGCCAGTTCTGCTGGTACGCCTGGTAGCAATGACACAACCTCCATAGCACGTTCACGTAATTGCAATGTGAGTGCTTCTACTTGTGTGGTGTCAGACGCAGTTTCCGGAATGCGTTGAATACGCGCAGCCAGGAAAGGGTAACCCGTCACTAATTCTATAATTCGAAAGCGTTCTATACCCAGACAAATAGCGTGTTGTGTACCATCTTCTGCTTGTTGGTGACGTACCACATTTCCTATTGTTCCAACTGAATGTAAAGCATCCAACCCTGGCTCTTCGATAGCGGGATCTTTTTGCAATACGATGCCGACGGGTGTTTTGGTTTGTAAAATATGTTGTAGTGCTGCGACGGAACGTTCTCGCCCCACAGCAATAGGCATGATGACATGTGGAAACAGCACCACATTGCGCATTGGGACAAGCGCGATAACGTCAGCAGGTAATTTAAATTGAGTATGTTCCATAGTTTTTCTCGAAAATTATTTACTGCTACTAATATTGCGCTCTTTATCGAGAATTCAACCTGGAAGTGATTATTTAGTATGGTTTTTTACTAACTGTGAATTCGATTTAATTTTCCTATGCTTGTACAGCATGTCGTTTGATAGGCGTTTATTTGTATGGAATCGTATCAACCTTTAATACATACCTTAGGCTTTAGGAAAGCAACACGACGAGCTAATCCTGCTTTTTCTGTATCTGTAGCAACAATATCTACATCTTTGTAGGCTCCTGGTGCTTCTTCTGCAGCACCACGCATGGAGCGGGTGCGAATAAGAATACCTTGTTGCTTTAGCTCCTTAATTAATTCTTTGCCTTGCCATTTTTTGAGTGCTTGATTGCGGCTGATGGCTCGCCCAGCGCCATGGCTACAGGAAGCAAATGCCGGGTTATTTTCCATTCCAGCCAGGATATAAGAACCTGTTCCCATGCTGCCGCCGATGATAATAGGTTGGCCAGTTGTTTGATAACGTGCCGGTAATTGAGGATGCCCAGGTCCAAAGGCACGCGTTGCGCCTTTGCGGTGCACATAAAGCGTCCGAGTTTGGCCATGGAATTCGTGTGTTTCTTTTTTGCAGGTATTGTGTGATACATCAAATAGTGTTTCTAACACGGCATGTGGATAGATTTCGCCAAATGTTTCACGGGCTAGATGTGTCAGGATTTGCCGATTTGCCAACGCGCAGTTAGTTGCTGCTTGCATTGCTCCAATATACTGCTGTCCTGCTGGTGATTGAATTGGAGCACATGCAAGTTCGCGTTCGGGTAAATGTATGCCCAATTGATTAGCTGCTTTAACAAACATCATCAGATATTCGGTTCCGATTTGATGCCCTAAGCCACGCGAACCACAGTGAATGGAAACGAGCAATTGACCTTGATGCAAGCCAAAAGCTTGGGCTGTTGCTTGGTCGTAAATATGCTCTACTACTTGTACTTCCAGATAGTGATTGCCTGAACCTAATGTACCCATTTCGCCTTGTTGCCGTTGCTTGGCAAGCGTTGAAACATTATACGGTTGCGCACCGGCTACACAGCCATTTTCTTCAATAAATTCTAGATCAGCTGTGTCACCATAACCTTGCTTAACCGCCCAATGGGCGCCATATGCTAGTACTTGATCGAGTTGTTGCGGAGTGAATTGGAGTGTGCCTTCTACACCCACTCCCGCCGGGATCGTTTCAAACAATCGATCAGCTAGTTGCTGTAGCAGTGGTGCTGCATCGGCTAAATTGAGATTGCTCCGCAGACAACGAATGCCGCAAGAGATATCAAACCCTACGCCGCCAGCAGAAATCACACCATTTTGTTCTGCATCAAAGGCTGCCACACCACCAATAGGAAAACCGTAACCCCAATGAGCATCTGGCATTGCCATGGCAGCGCCAACAATACCGGGCAGCGTGGCAACGTTGGTAATCTGTTCCAGTACTTTTTCATCCATACTTTTTAGTAATGGCTGGCTGCCGTACAGTAGTACCTCAGCTCGTTCTTCGTGTGCTGTTTTGGGTAAGGTCCAAAGATAAGGTTGAAGTGCTTGTAATTGGCTGATATCCATGATGATCAGTCTCCTGCATAATAATTAGGTGGCGCTTAATCGCGTATTAAACGTCAACAACACAACGGGCTTCCCAGATTCCCTTTGTTGATTGCACCGATAACATAGTGAGTGTTGCTCCTTTCACTTCTGTGCCACGTTCCAGGTTGTCTCGCCAAGGTTCCCCGTGTAATTCACCGAGCCAGTGATTATGTGTACGTCTGAGTTGGAAGTGGTTGAAAACCATACCATGTTGGCGTGCCGTGCCTAATATATGGTTTAACCAGATCACTAGCGCAAGCTCCGGATCAGTTTCCTCAAATTCAACCGTGATTACTGTTTTCGGTACGACCGCATCGATATTGGTGATGATCGCAAACATAGCTCGAGCTGCGTTTTCAAATGCTTGTTCAAGTGTTGCACCGCGACCAACGATGCCAACATCTGCATCGTGTTCAAAATAGTCGATGACTTTATCTGGTGACATGGGGTGGATAGAAGGCGGTGTCATACGTTAGACAACGTGAGGAAAAATTCTTTTAAAGGATTGGAGTAGCTCGATATTAAAATGTATTACGGATGAATTATTCAGCAAGATTATATTGAATAGTGACGATTTCCCATTCCTTGCTGGTTTCTGCTGCATGCACAGTGACTTCATCGCCTTCACTTTTTCCAAGACAGGCTCGAGCTACTGGCGCGTTAACAGAAACATAATCTTTTCTGCCATAAATTTCATCAGGGCCCACAATTCTGAAGAACAAGGTATTGTCATTTATGTCCATCAAAGTAACCCAGGCACCGAAAAATACTTTGCCTGCTTGGGCCGGGTTATAGTTGATGACTCGCAACTTGTCTAGGCGATTTCTGAGAAATCTCAATCTGCTATCAATTTCCCGTAGTTTTTTCTTATTGTATTGGTAGTCAGCATTTTCAGAGCGATCACCCAGACTGGCTGCCCACTGCACTATTTTGGTGGTTGCTGGGCGTTCTGTGTACCAAAGATGGTCGTGCTCTTGTTTTAATTTAGCATAACCTTCAGGTGTAATGACGTTGCTATCCATGGATTTATTACTTGATAAGTGATCAATGTTTTTTATATGGTTGGGTAGTGGGAGGAATTACAAAATCCAGTAAAAATGCCATAAAGTTGTAATTTATTGTGCGAACAATATTAGCAGTCGTAGTGAGTGAGGGTATCTATATAAATAATGCCAAAAGTTTTGATGATTTGCGATGAGTTGTTGAGATTTAATTAGTTGCGTTTTATTTTTGACGAAGAAATGATAGCAAATATGAAATAGTGCTGGAGATACACGCGTTGTGCGAATCGGAAGAAAAGAGTTGATCTATGCAATTGATAGATGCTCAGTCTGTTTTTAAGTGTTGACGTGCGGAATGGGCAACAGTGTCATGTAAAAAAGGTTCATCTTCTGTTTGAACGTAGCGAGCCATTTGTTCGTTACGTTTTCCTTTTAGTTTAAGGTAAAAAGGTTGGCTAAAGCTAATGTCGGTAGCATGAGCATGCGTGACCATTGCATATAATTCTTCACTGACGAGTATTGCACCAGGGTAGCAATTTTTTTCCAGTCGAGAGGCTGTATTGACAACATCGCCGATAGTTGTCCAATCCATTCTGCCAGCAGCTCCTACATTACCAATAATGACTTTACCCCAGTGAATGCCAATGCGTAGCAGCAATAAATCTCTACTGGCACGCATGCGTAAGCTATTGAAGTCATAGGAATGCTTGTGAATTTCAAGCGCGGCCAGTACTGATTTGTGCGGTTCTTTGAAGAGCGCCATGACACAATCACCCATAAATTTATCAATAATTCCGCCATGTTTCTTGACCGCTTTGGTAATTTTGCCAAGAATGAGATTGAGAGTATGAATGACTGATTCTTCTTGCTCATTGTTTTCCACATAGGTGGTAAAACCAGCAATATCGCAAAATAAGATAGCGAGCTGACATTCTTCATTAGGCAGTGTGTGGCCACCTAGACGAACGACCTCTCTGGCTTTTTCTTCAACCAGTTGTGGGATGTAATTACGCGTAATGTTATGCACTCGCGCTTCATTAAGAATCGATCCTTCTGCCAGCGTATCTGTGGCTTTATGGTCTAGCGATACAACTTGCCATATTGTATGGATGGTCGTGTCAGAATGGCGATAACCACTGATATTGAACAGTATCGATAGATTGTTGTTATGGGGCAACCTGATGCGAGTTCGGTAATTCTCAAACAATCCTTCTTGTGATTCTAATGCTAATCCCCACAGTACGTCATTATAAAAATGATCGGGGATGATGTTGGTAAAGGTGTGTACGGAAGGTAAAGCTGTTTCCAGTTTGAGAAGCGTGAGGATAGCTGGGGAAATTGCCAAAATATCTCCCACGCTGGAAAAAACAACAATACCATGATTGAGTTGGCTGAAAATGGCTTGTGCTTTATCCAGTTCTTCTGTTTGGGTGAGTAATTGTGAGTAACCAGCTTGCTCTGGACGAAAAGATTGTATGGCCGTGTTTTTTACTACTTTGGCACGAGAGTAGCTTGAGGATGGATCATGCGTTTGTTTTACGAGTATGAATCCAATAGCTTTGGCAAGTTTATTGTCCAAATAAGCACTATTATTGCAGCTGGTGGGATATTCAATTTGTATGAGTGTATCTTTTTCCTCGGGAAAAATTAATGTAATTTGAAAATTATTTGCTCGACAAAATTTTCTGATATTCCGATCCCCATGCATGCTTAGTTCATTCTGTAGCAATTCAGTGAAAATACTATCTTTGTCAGAAATATCCAGATTAAGATCATCTTCAATAGCTCGCTGAAATGCGTGACGATGCATGGTTTTAACCAGGTTAGTAATAATTTTATGCAACAACAGAAGCGTTGAATCCTGCAGGCGTGAACAATGCAAGCGTTGCAGTGAGCGTACTATTTCCTGTTCGAGCTGTTGCCAGATATTTTGCTCGAGCGAGGTAATAATAATCGGTTGGGAAAAATAAGGGGTGGCGGCGTTACTTGCTTGTACAGAGGTAGCAGAGAATGTTTTAGCTGTAGTCATTGGCGCAAAATTGGTACATTTCGTCATCAATCAATTTCTGGAAGAAATCTTCACTCAATAAATAATCAGCTATTTCTTCATTTAATTTGTAGGAAGTCATTAATTTTTCTTTGCGGACTTCAGGTTCTTGGGGGTTATCTCCAATTCCAGCACCTTTAATCAAATTATTGGCAATGGCTAGCCAGAGCTGCACGTTGTTGTCTGCCTGTGCAGGTACTACTTGTTCCAGATTCACACCAACATATTGTTGAAATTGTGGCGGTAACTTCCACTCCTTGACGGCTTCTTTGCCAATTTGGTAATGATCGGTTCCCATGAATTTTCGTTCTGCCAGATGGCTGGGGCAATTGATATCGAGCGAGTATGTCAATGCACTCATGTATTCTTTGCGTGCATGGGTAAAAAGCAATATTTTGCCAATGTCATGTATCAGGCCGGCTACAAATGCTTCCTCGCTGTCGTCAGGATTACCAAGTTCAGCACAGATGTTGTAGCTGGCGATGGCAGCCAGTAGTGAGTGCTGCCAAAGATGGGTGCGTACCAATTCATTTTTGTGTTTGGAGAATATAGTGCGTGCAAAAGCCAGGATGACTAGCGAGCGAATAATATTGATACCCAGCAAGCTGGTGGCGATGGGTAAGGTTCGAATGGGTTGGCTGCGGTTATAAATAGGCGAATTAGCTACGCGAAGAATAAATGATGCGACAATTTGATCAGAGCGTAGCAGGCGATCGATTTCTCTGAAGCAATTGGGGGATTCTTCGTCTATTTCAATGATGCGAGAAATAATTTCCGGCTGTGTTGCTTTTATTTTTTTGTAGTCAATAACCCGTTGAGTCATAGTGCGCTGAACCAATATGTGAAGTGAAATTTTTTCGTGGTGTCGCTTAAAACAACGGCATTTAAGGTCTGATACTTTATGGCATCATGACAATTTGAAATTTTTGCGGTGTAAGTCGCTTAAGAACGGTCTTTTTGTGTGGCGTGGATGAGGATGATAGTTGAGGGCGAAGCTATAGAGATAGCTTAGCAAGTTTTTGCCTATGGCTGTTGGCGCAATAGTTTTTCGTTGGGCGCTGTGTTATTTAAAAAACATCAAATAAGCAAGCGCTCAACAATTTTTCCATTTTTCAGATGAGATTCAATAATCTCGTCAATATCTTCCTGATCAACATAGGTATACCAAACTTCTTCTGGGTAGATGACAATCACCGGCCCTTCACTGCAACGATCAAGGCATCCAGCATTGTTGATACGTATTTTATTTTTGCCGTTTAGTTTCAGTTCTTTAATCCGCTGTTTGGCATAGTCACGCATTGCTTGTGCGTGATGATCATTGCAGCAACGTTCCCCATTGGGACGTTGGTTAACACAAAAGAAAACGTGATGTTGATAGTAGCTCATAATTCTTACCTCAGTTTAATTTCGGTCCATATACGGCTCAGCAATCGCCGTTGGGCATGGTTGATATCATGCAGCATTTCCAGGCGAGTGAGCTGTTGTGTATCTGGAAAGATAGCATGGTTGGCGAGAATTTCGGGGTAAATATAAGCTTGAGCCGCCAAATTAGGATTGCCAGAACCTGTTAGATTAGTGAGTTCAGCGGAATTCTTTCCTTCCAGCATAAAATTAATGAAGCGATGTGCCAAATCAGGGCGGTGACCGCTATGGTGCAGCACCATGCTATCCAGTGATAATACTGCACCTTCGTTTGGGATCATGAAATCTACTGTGAATTGGCGTTTTGTCTTCTTTGCATCCAGCGCTGCCTGATACATATCGTTGGAGTAGCCATGTGCCACCCACAGATTACCGACTGCCAATTCGCGAATATAGCTGGTGTTGCTGAATGCGGCCCAGTAAGGCTTAGCGCGAATAATCAGATCTTTTGCTTGCTGCCAATGTTGCTCGTCGGTGTCGTTAGCGGAATAACCTAGATATTTAAGTGCAGCAGCCATAAGCTCGCGCTGGCTGTCGAGTACGGTAATGCGCCCCTTTATTTTCTCCAGATATTTGGGCTCAAAAATAATAGCCCAACTTTCTGCCGAGAGCCCAAGTTCAGTCAGTTTTTCACGATTAAACCCGATTAGGGTGGTCGTGTAGGCATAAGGAACAGAGTAGCGGTTATCCGGATCGAATTCTGTCGCCAGATAGTTAGGATCGATATTTTTTAGATTAGGCAGTTGTGAGATGTCTAATGTGCTAAGCGCTCCCTGGTGAATCAGCGTATCCATTGCATCGCCAGTTGGTACCAGCAAATCATAACCAGTGGCGCCAGCAGCTAGTTTGGCGAGCAACTCTTCGTTATCTGAATAATAATCCTGGGTAACCTGACATTGACAAGTGTGCTCAAAACGTTCGATGGTTTGCTGGCTAATATAGTTATTCCAGTTAAACAATCGCAAGATATCATGGCTGTGCTGTGAGGCTGTTACTTCATTATTTTCAGCAGAACAGCCCGGCAATCCAATCGACAATACGCTCAAGTAAATAATGACGTGACGATCGAGGGGTTTTTGAAAAAAAGTTTGTATTACCTTGCCAATATTTTTCAGAATACTTCCGATCTTCATGATTTTTGCTCTCCCTGCAAAAGGTCAGAATCCAACCGATTGGCAATAATAATTAGCACCAGTGTTAGTAGCATAAACAAAGTGGAAATGGCATTCACTTCAGGGGTAACAGCAATCTTGATCATGGTATAGATCTGAATGGGCAAAATTGGCTCACCTATACCTTTGGTAAAGAAAGTAATGACAAAATCATCAATTGATAGGGTAAATGACATCAGTGCGCCAGCTGCGATGGCAGGTGTAATTAACGGCAGGGTGATGAGTCGGAAGGTTTGCCAAGGAGTGGCGCCAAGATCGCGTGCTGCTTCAAAAATACTATCATCCATGCCTTGTAGACGTGCACGTACAATAATGGCGACGAACCCTACACAGAAGGTGGTGTGGGCAAGAATGATGGAAACCAGGCCCAGCGTTAGATTTAATACCTGCAGAAAGAATAGCAGTAGTGAAACGCCTAGCAGGATTTCTGGCATAGCAATCGGCGCAAATACCAGCAATGGCAGCACTTTAATGCGGTAACGATGGATTGCTAGGCCTGCCATCGTGCCTAGGATGGTAGCCAATAAGCTGGCGGTAACTGCGATAATCAGAGAGTTACGTGCAGCAAGTAACATTTCCTGATTGTTAAACAATTTATAGTACCAATCCAATGTGAAACCGACCCATTCCGCATTCAAGCGCGAATCATTGAATGAGTAAACCACCACAATAACCAGCGGGACGTAGAGAAAAATATAAACCAGCCCAGCTGCGAACCAGAGTGTGAAATTGGTACGTTTCATAACAGAACGAAGAGTCTATTTAGTTGTGGGGGTACGAGGACGTCGAGCCAGAAAAGTCAGCAGTCCAGTTGCGCCTAATACTGCCAGCATGAGCATGATGGATAAGGTTGAGCCAAATGGCCAATCGCGCGTGCCGAGAAACTGGTCTTTGATGAGATTACCAATCAGAATATCACCAGTTCCTCCCAAGATATCCGGAATGGCAAACATACCCAACACAGGGACGAATACCAGTGCGCAACCAGAGAACACGCCCGGTAGTGATTGTGGCCAGGTAACCAGCCAGAAACGTTGCCAGCGATTAGCTCCTAAATCTTGTGCGGCGTCCAGTAGTACTGGATCGTGCTTCTCCAAATTAGTGTATAGCGGCAGAATCATGAAGGGTAGGTGCACATAAACAGTACCAACTAACACGGCAAATGGTGAAAACAGCATGACAACTGGTTCGAAACCAAAGGCCTGCAGCACACCATTAACGAAATAACTGAAGGCTGATTCCGGTCCTAGAATAATCATCCAGGCATAAATACGAATCAGAAAGTTGCTGGCAAAGGGCAAAACCACCAATAACAGCATGAGGTTACGGTATTTTTTTGCACTTTGAGCAATTAATGCGGCAACTGGGTAGGCCATGAGCAGGCAAATCAGAGTAGAGAGTGCGGCGACCCAAAAGGATTTCAGAAAGATCTCTGCATATAGAATATCGCTGAAGAAGAAACGATATGCTTCCAGTGTCAGGCCATATAAGCTAGCGTCTCCTTCTGCCGGTGCTGTGTCTGATGCGAAGAGTGGTGCCAACCCTCCAAATTCGCCAGGAAAGCGAAATGAGGTAATAACCATGATCAGACTGGGAATAGCAAAAAACACCAGTAAAAATAGGATGGGGGGTAGGCTGACTAACCAACGAACTGGCGAGAACTTGTTCATTATTCATCCACCAAGAATTGAGCGGCAGCGCGTGGCCAGCTGATGATAACCGGATCGTCTACTTCAAAGAAACGGGCACGTCCAGGAGAAGAGTTTGCAAGTAACGCTTCTATTTGGATACCACTTTCCAGTTCGATGACGTAAGTGGTGACATCTCCTACGTAGAGAAAATCGCGTACTTTACCCATGTGGGCATGCGGAATTTTTGCTCGTTCACTTAATGCGTGCACCTGTATTTGTTCTGGACGTAGAGCAATAGCTCCTTGACTGCCGATTTTTATATCTTTCTTCAGAGGTAAAACAGTGCTGCCCAATTTACCCATTGCCACAGTCATTTCTGTGTCGGAAATCTGTTGCACCTGTGCTTCTATGAGGTTGATCTTGCCAATAAAATCGGCAATAAAACGATTAGCAGGTGTGCCATAAATAGTGGAGGGGTCACCGATTTGTTCAATTCTGCCCAAATTCATTACTGCGATACGCTGCGAGAGTGCTAACGCTTCATCTTGAGAATGCGTGACAAAAATGAAGGTGATTCCCACTTCTTTTTGCAATGTGATGAGTTCGCGTTGCATGCTTTCACGTAGTTTCGCATCCAGCGCACCTAGTGGCTCATCCATGAGAAGCAAGCGTGGTCGATTAATTAGTCCGCGTGCAAAGGCGACCCGTTGTTTTTGTCCACCAGAAAGCTCATGCGGGAAACGGCGTGAAAATTTAGCTAGTTGCACTTGTTCCAAAGCGTTGGTGACTCGTTTTTTTATTTCTGTCGCCGCTACTTTAGACATTTTTAATGGAAAAGCCACATTGTCAGCAACTGTCATATGTGGAAACAGAGCGTAGCTTTGGAAGACGGTATGAATAGGACGTTTTTCGGGCGCGGTGTTGGCAATGTCTTGACCATCCAGCAAGATTTGTCCGGAATCGGGTTTATCGAATCCAGCCACCATGCGTAATAGAGTAGTTTTTCCGCAGCCTGATGGGCCAAGCAGAGTAAAAAATTCCCCTGCTTCTACGGATAGACTGACGTTATCGACCGCAGTGAAATCGCCAAAGCGCCGGGTAACATTGTGTAGCTTAAGTAACGCCATGACTTCTATTCCAAAAAGGCGAATTTTAGCAAATTTGGTTTTATTGGGTTGTGAGAGCGTTAAAAAATAACGAGGCGATCATTACTCTAATTTATGAGAGCAGTCTGAGTTTCTTGGAAAATAAGACTATAAGTGTTTGTTGAACTTTATTCGTTATGTAAACAGGAACAATATTATTGATGGCTTTATTGATCTACTTGGTAAGTTTGTTTCAATTTTCGTTTGCGATCGTAGCTAGTCAACATATTCTGTAAATAAGTAATTTGCGGTTCAGTGATAGAGCGAATTTCCGCATCACAAGCGAGTATTTGCTGAATAAGGCCTATTTTTTTTTTCTGCTGCGTATTATCTAATGGCCGGGATGGCGGTTGTTCTGTAAGACGATTGGCCAATTGTTTACAATCGTGTTCCAGAGTAACCAATTGATCCCAATCTTGTGCTTTCGCCGCATGCAGCATTTGATTCGTGGTGGCAAGAATTGCTTCATATATAGCAATGATTTGCATGTCGTTGCTATTCCCGGATGAGTCATTGTGATTCATACTGTTATACCTGTTTCAGTGTGTTTATTTGCTTTGTCAGTGGCTTGGACATTAGTTTGCTGATTTGGCTGTTTTTTAATTGCGACCCAAGCTTCTTGCAGTTCCCCCAGCAGTTGATTTACTTCCTCAATAATTGCGACATCGTTGTTGAGATTAGCTGTCAGCAGACGATGACTCATGTATTCATATAATTGATCTAACCGTATGGCTAATTCTCCCCCGACGGATTTATCAAGACTGGCTTTCAAGCCATGTTCGATAATCGTAATTGCCTTGGAAAGCATTTCTCCTTTAGCAGCAATTTTATTTTGCTGGATGTATAAACGACTGCAATCTAACGCTTGTCTGGCTCCTTCAAGCAACATCAAAATTAATTTATGCGGATCGGCAGACGCCACACCAGATTCAACGCCAATATTCTGATAGTTTTTAATTGTTCGGGTGGGGGATTCGGTAAACATGATTCTCTCCTGACAGAAATAATGGGTTCATGAATAATGTGTTATTTGTCACCAATCTTGGGTAAATTGGCCAGTTGCTGTTGTAAATAATTACTGGTTTGCGTCATGCTGGCAATCATGGAATCCAACGCTGTGAACTGTGCTAGCAGACGTTTTTCCGTTTCTTCCAGTCGATAATTGAGTGCTTCACGCTGTTGACCAATATTTTTGATGGTGCTGTTGATGCCATCTATACGACTATTGATTAGACCGTCACTACGAACCATGCCATCGATCAACTGATCGAGCTGACTCATAAAACCTGGCGTGGAAGGCGTGGTTTCTCCTGGGATATCGCCAAAGAAAGTAGCGACGTTTTTGTCTGGGTTATTGAGTGCTTCACTCAGTTTGCTTGCGTCTAACTGTAGTGTGCCATCCTTCTGGAAACTGATACCTATTTCAGATAATCCATAAATACCACCAGCAGGCTGGTTGGCTGTTAGCATGCTGCGTACTCGGCTTTGCACGGTGCGAACAGTGGAGTCGCCAGTCAGTACTGCAGCTTGTTTGTTGGCTGCATCGTAGCGAGAAAGATTGCCAATGGTTTTTTCTAGCTCGTTATAAGCCGTGACAAATGTTTTTACTGCAGCTTCAACACTGCTGTTATTTTTTTCTACGGTTAAGGTTGTGCTTGTGTCCGGATCGGCTTTCAGCAGATTGAAAGTCACCCCCTCCAGTGCATCGCTGATGGTGTTGGATGATTTTGTGATAGCGATGCCATCGATGATCATCTCTGCATCTTGTGCGGCCACAGTTTCAAACATGCCAGAGCCTCCACCAGCAGAACCGTCAAAAGCTAGTTTCGACAAATCACCACTGGCGTTGTCCACTGTAATTTGTAATGCGTTGGTCAATCCACTATCTTCGGCAGCAATAACCAAGCGATTGCCGCTGCCATCGTTGACAATGCTCGCAGTTACTCCGGCATTGGCTGCATTGATTGCGGTACGAATATCAGCCAGAGTTGATTTTTCAGGATCGATCGTAACGGTTTGCGCTACTTTTTCTGTGTTAGCAGTAAAGCTGCCATCTTCGTTGTAAGTGCCAAAATTAATGGTCAGCGTGCCACTACCAATGACTGTGTCAGTGGTGGCAAAGGTTTCTGAGGCAATTTTTTGTGCCTGTGCCAGAGAGAGTACTTTAATATCGTGCGTACCTGCTATAGCATCAGAAGAAGTGCTAGCAGTTGCCAGAGTGGTGTCGGCCAACGTCGCTTTGTAATCGTTAAATAAATTGGGTTTTGCCAGAGTTTTTACACTGTCCTGAAAGGAGGATAGGGCGCTTTTTAGACTGCCAAAGGCAGAAAGTTGTGTCTGTTGTTTCGCTTCCTTGGTATCAAGTTGTGTAAGCGGACGTTGCTCAACCTGCATGAGCTTGCTAATAATGCCACTGATATCTAATCCCGAGCCAATTCCTGGTGAAGAAAGCATAATATGTTCCCCTAAAATCTCATCTTGTTTTGTTAAGTTGAAGTAATTGCATTCGTTTGCAAAACGGTCTGTTGGTGTTTTATCGACAGTTTTTGGTAATACTTCAATGTATTTGTTGAAAAAAATTGCTGTTCGTAAGTATTGTGAGTTACTCCTGGATGGGTGGTATGTATTCGGGAGCCTTCGAGTGGAACTTTAATAAAGAATGTTCTGTTGTTTAGGTAGGAGTTAGGAGAAGGGAGCGACTGCTGCGATGCTGAAATGGTCAGTTTAGAGTACTTCTTACGGTGAGTTGGTTTTAAAGCCAGCGACGCACTTTGGTGGTGTAGTCTCGATAGATTTCTCCAAACTTGGCTTCCAAGTGCGCTTCTTCATGACGAATAACGCCGTAGCGTAATATTACCCAGATGAGCGGAGAGAAGAGAAGTGGCCACCAGGTAGATAATAGTATGGATACACCAATAAAGATTAGCCAATCGCTGACATAAATTGGGTTGCGGCTATAGCGAAATGGCCCGGTTGTACATAGATTGGAGACAGCTTTGTAAGGGTTAACCGTAGTGCGATGATGCCAGAGGGTAAGTGTGGTCCAAGTAAGCAGTGCTAATCCGATAATGATACTTAACCAGCCCAGTGGATAAAGAGCTGCATCTAAGCCCCAACTAAATGGCTGTATGTTACGGTTGATCCACCAACCGATTAATATGGCGATTGCGTAAGGAGCTGGAGGGAGAACAAGAGTGCGGGGGCGTTGAATATTACGATTCATAGCAAATTGTTTATCAAGATAATAGTGTGTGAGTTACGGAATAGCATACTGTATACAAAGTAAAGTACTGCATCTTTTCATTTTGTATAATGAATTAGTGTTATTTTGGCAAACTACGTAAATAATTTATTTTTAGATGTAACAATAATGAATTACTTGATAGAATGTACCCGGTTTGTATTAACCATGGCCGATAAAAGGATTAAGGTATCGGTTAATGTGATCTGTATCAATAATTTAAACTGGTTTTCTCAGATCAGGTAAGATGATTAGGGGAAACGGATTACAAGAGATCTGTAGATATAATCAGGCAGAAGATTTTGTTTAAGGAAATTTGAAGAGGAGTACAAATGAACAAAGTGATCATCGCGGCTTTCGTTTCTGTTTTTGCCTTAGGTTCCACATCAACATTTGCAAGTGGTAATCTGGAATCCTCTTTAGTACCTATTAGTGCTAAAGATTTGTTGAGTTACATGGATTGCCAAGATAAAAAACCAACCGATCTTGTAAAGAGCCGTACTGATGTTGAGAACGGAAAAATTGTCAAAGTAAAATGTGCTGACGTTATTGCGACAGTTCAGAAAGCAAGAAAAGATTCAGGTGATGCTTGGCAGGGTGGTTACTAATCCATCATCTCTTGATTAATAAAAAAGCCTGCTTAAGAAATAAGCAGGCTTTTTTATTTCAGCGGTTCTTTAGGATTAACGCGCAGAACAATTTTTCTCGAGCGCATCAATCATTAATCCTGCCACGTTTACCCCTGTTTGATTGGTGATTTCTTGCATGCCAGTAGGGCTTGTAACATTTATTTCAGTTAAATAATCACCGATAATATCCAGTCCAACCAGAAACAGCCCTCGTTTTGGTAGGATTTTTCCAAGAGCTTTAGAAATAGCACTATCACGTGCGGATAGCGGTTGTGCCTTACCTGTTCCACCTGCTGCTAAGTTACCGCGTGTTTCTCCAGGTTTAGGAATGCGGGCAAGTGCGTAGCCAACAGGTTTGCCATCGATAAGTAAAATGCGTTTATCACCGTCACGGATTTCTGGTAGAAAGCGTTGTGCCATAATAGTGCGAGTGCCGTAACGAGTCAGTGTTTCAATGATGACGTTGATATTGTGATCGGTTGTTTGGACGCGAAAAATACTTGCCCCACCCATACCATCTAGCGGTTTAAGAATAATATCTTCATGTTCAGCCAGGAATTCCAGAAGTGGCTGTGCTTGACTAGTGATCAATGAAGGTGGAATAAATTCGGGAAATTCGATAGTAGCCAGTTTTTCGTTATAATCACGAATAGCTCGAGGGCTGTTTATAACATAAGCCCCCTGATGTTCTGCCTGCTCCAGCAGATAGGTGCTGTAGAGGTATTCTGTATCAAAAGGGGGATCTTTGCGCATCAGCACAGCATCGAATTGATTGAGTGGTATTACTTCTGTTGCACCTTCTGCATACCAGCAATGCGTGTGATCCGGTGAATTGATCAATGTGAGTGATCGTGCGAAGCCAATGACTTGTTGATTTTTCCAGGCGAGATCGCTTTGCTGCAAGGTGTAGATGGTGTGTTGCCGTGATGCTGCTTCTCGCATCATGACATAGCTGGAATCCTTGTCAATTTTGATGTTGGCAAGTGGATCCAGTATAAATGCCAGTCTCATTGTGCTTCAGCTAATGCCAAAGAAGAAGCTTGTGTGTAACGCTCTAGCTCAATAGCAGCAGCAAGCAGCGCCAATCTGGCGATTACACCATAGATATAGAAGCGGTTTGGAACGGCATCAGGACGCGCTTCAGGGTTTGTTTGCATGCAAGTAGCATCAAATGGCAGCGGTACAAAGTGCATACCAGGCGCATTCAGATTTTCATCAACACCACGGCTCATGTGCACGCGATAAAAGCCTCCTACAACTAGGTGATCAATCATATAAATAACTGGTTCTGCTACTGCTTGATGAATGCTTTCAAGCGTGTGTACTCCTTCTTGTACCAATACATTTTTGACAACCGTTCCTTCCTTGATGGTGGTCATTTTATTACGTTGCTTACGGTTGAGTTTGTAGATTTCAGCACCGTCTCTAATACTCATGATACCCATGCCATAAGTGCCTGAGTCAGCTTTGACAATGACAAATGGTTTTTCTTTAATGCCAAATTGTGTGTATTTTTCTTTAATTTGGCTCAAAATTTCATCGACGGCAGCCGCAACGCAATCCAAACCTTCTTTTTCCTGAAAATCGACTTTTCCACACGAAGTAAAATAAGGATCAATAAGCCAGGGATCAATACCGATCAACTCAGCAAAGTCCTGAGCGACATTGTCATAAGCGCTGAAATGCCAGGATTTACGACGCGTAGCCCATCCTGCATGTAATGGTGGAATAATTGTTTGATCCAGATTTCTTAGCATATCAGGTATGCTGCCTGACAGATCATTATTTAAAAGAATGGCACAGGGATCAAAATTTTCAACGACCAGTTTGTTTCCATTACGTTGCAGGGGTTCCAGTAGCAGGGATTGACCATCTGGCAAGGGGATGGTGGTTGGCTGGGTTATTTCTGGAAGCAGGGAGCCAATACGCACGTTCATCCCAGCTTGTTGCATGATAGATTGCAGTGCCGCAACGTTTTGCAGATAAAAGACGTTACGAGTGTGATTCTCTGGAATTAATAAAACGCTATGCGCGTCTGGGCAAATTTTCTCTACGGCGATCATCATTGCTTGAATGCATAGCGGCGCGAAATCAGGATTGAGATTATTGAATCCACCAGGAAATAAGTTGGTATCAACTGGTGCTAATTTAAAGCCGCTATTACGCAAATCGACCGAACAATAAAAAGGCACGGTATGGTGTTTCCATTGTTTGCGTAACCAGTGCTCAATTGCTGGTTTTGCTGCCAGAATACGCTTTTCAAGATCAAGTGCGGGGGTACTGGCAAGGTGAGGTATCGGCATGAGGTGTTCGTAGTATGAAATAAACTCGCCAATTATAGCATTGGCCTGGTAAGTATTTAGCTCATACCTTGATGAATATAGCGATTACAGGGGGCGTGCGTAGCAGCGAACAGATCTTTAGGGGTGAAAGCTCAACACGCTCTATAAATACAGTGGGATATTGCCTCTGAATTTATTATACAAATCTGCCGGATAATACTATAATGCTGGATGGTTCTAAGATGAGAGACGGATATTGATATGTATGCAGTAATTAAAACCGGGGGTAAGCAATACCGGGTTGCAGTCGGTGACAAGTTGAAAGTAGAAACCCTGTCTGCTGAAGTAGGGAGTGATGTTCAACTAGATCAGATTTTGATGGTGGCGGATGGCGAAGCCGTTTCAACGGGGACACCAATACTTGATCAAGCCAAAGTTAGTGCGACGGTAGTTGCGCACGGACGACACGATAAAGTGCGTATTTTTAAAATGCGTCGTCGCAAGCACTATCGTAAGCAACAAGGACATCGTCAGAATTATACTGAAATTGAAATAACCGGTATTTCTGCATAAGGAGATTGGATTTATGGCACACAAAAAAGCAGGAGGAAGTTCCAGAAACGGGCGCGATTCTAATTCTAAACGGTTGGGTGTAAAGCGTTTTGGTGGTGAAATTATCCGAGCGGGTGGAATTATTGTTCGTCAACGTGGCACCCAGTTTCATCCAGGAAAAAATGTTGGGATTGGTCGGGATCATACCTTGTTTGCCAAGGTAGACGGAAAGATTAATTTTGCTGTTAAGGGACCTCTAAATCGGAGAACGGTTTCAGTAGTTCCAGCTTAATTAGTTATTTTCAGGAAGAAGTAATTGAAAAGCCCCATCATTGGATGGGGCTTTTTGCGTTGATTCTATTATCAGCACAGGTTGATTCAACAAACTCATGAAGTATATTGACGAAGTAAAAATACAAGTTTTTGCCGGAGATGGTGGTAATGGTATTGCAAGTTTCCGGCGTGAGAAATTTATTCCCAAGGGCGGACCAGATGGTGGTGATGGTGGTCGGGGTGGCAGTGTTTATGCATTGGCTGACCACAATCTCAATACATTGATTGATTATCGTTTTACCCCTATTTTTCGGGCAAAGCGGGGAGGACACGGGCGTGGTTCGGATTGTTATGGCAAGGGAGCAGATGACGTTATGTTGCGCATGCCGGTCGGCACTATGATTATCAATCATCAAACCAATGAATTGGTGGCTGACCTTAAATATGACCAGCAGAAAGTATTGTTGGCAAGAGGAGGCAAAGGTGGTTTGGGTAATATTCGCTTTAAATCCAGCACCAATCGCGCTCCTCGACAATTCACGCATGGCGAAACAGGCGAGCAATTTGAACTCAGGCTAGAGCTTAGGGTGCTAGCAGATGTGGGGTTGCTGGGTTTGCCTAATGCCGGTAAATCGACTTTGATACGGGCTGTTTCCGCAGCTCAACCAAAAGTGGCGGATTATCCTTTTACGACGTTGCATCCACATTTGGGAGTGGTGCAAGTTGATATCGGGCGCAGCTTCGTGATGGCAGACATTCCTGGTTTGATTGAAGGTGCTGCTGAGGGAGCAGGGCTTGGGCATCGTTTTCTTAAACATTTAGCGCGCACGCATTTATTGTTGCATGTTATCGATGTTGCGCCTTTTGATGAAGAAATTGATCTTGTTACGTCTGCCCAAGCTTTGGTGAATGAGCTGCGCAAGTTTGATGAGATCTTGTATGCCAAGCCGCGTTGGTTGGTGTTTAACAAGATTGATTTATTGCCTGAAGAAGAACAGCAGCAGGTTTGTACGCATATCCTGCAGGCGCTGGATTGGAAAGAGCGCTGGTTCACGATTTCTGCTCTGACGGGGAAAGGGTGTCAGACATTGGTGTATGCAATTATGGAATATCTGGAAAAATCGGCAGCTATTACTGAAGAAATTTAATTGTTATGACTCAATCAATTGTGCAGTTTGCGCGCCGAATTGTTGTAAAAGTTGGTAGTAGCTTAGTAACCAATGAAGGCAATGGACTTGATCGATCTATGCTCAGTAATTGGGCTGGGCAAATTTACCGACTCAAGCAAATGGGTAAGGAAGTGATATTAGTTTCCTCTGGTGCTGTGGCTGAAGGTATGCAACGTCTGGGTTGGAAAATTCGTCCAGCAGCTTTGTATGAGTTACAGGCAGCTGCGGCAGTAGGACAGATGGATCTTGCACAAGCCTATGCGGATAGTTTTGGTAAGTATGAGTTGTTGACGGCACAAATTTTATTAACACATGATGATTTATCAAGCCGTAAACGTTATCTGAATGCACGCTCAACTATTCTTACATTATTGAATCTGGATATTGTGCCCATTATCAATGAGAATGATACTGTGGTATCTGATGAAATCCGCTTTGGCGATAACGATAATTTGGCTGCATTGGTCGCAAACTTGATTGTTGCTGAAGTGTTAGTCATTTTAACCGATCAACCAGGATTGTTTACCAGTGATCCGCGCAAGGATGCCGCTGCTCAATTGATTCCTCAGATTAGTGTAAGTGATCCACATATTGTTGCCATGGCGGGAGGAGTGGGCAGTCATATTGGACGAGGAGGAATGCGCAGTAAAGTAATAGCGGCCAAACGCGCTGCGCGTAGTGGCGCACATACGGTGATTGCGTCGGGTAAGGTAGATACTGTATTAATTAGACTGGCCAATGGCGAAGCGATTGGAACCAATTTACTGGCAGATATGCCGGTTAAGGATGCTCGTAAATTATGGTTGGCGGATCAACTACAGGTGCGCGGAAGTGTGGTGGTGGATGATGGGGCCAGTAATGCATTGTTATCAGGTGGCAAAAGTTTGCTACCTATAGGGGTAACAGAAGTGAAGGGGAATTTTGAGCGAGGAGAAGCTATAGCTTGTTTGGATAGTGCCGGCCGAGAAATTGCTCGTGGCTTGATTAATTATAGTGCGCGCGAATCGCGTAAAATTATGCGCCAACCCTCTGGCAAGATAGAATCCATCCTCGGTTATGTCGGAGAGTATGAGTTGATCCACAGAGATAATCTGGTTATTTTGTAACAACTTTTCTTCTTTTTTACCGTAATTGTCAGTGTTATCAGAGTATCGTGCGCCTAGGTGGTTGCCAGGAGGCAATGCCCAGACTATCTTTCCTTATTTTACCAATCTGAATGCTGCCATTGTTTATCAACGAGAGCGCTGGGAGTTGCCAGATGGTGATTTCATTGATATTGATTGGTTGGAAGGGGCCACAGACAAGCCGTTGGTCGTCCTATTTCATGGCTTGGAAGGTGGTTCGAGCAGCCATTATGCCTTGAGTATCATGCATTTTCTGAAGCTGTTTGGCTGGTGGGGAGCTATCGTTCATTTTCGAGGTTGCTCTGGCACTCCTAATCGCCTACCACGCGCTTATCATGCAGGAGATTCATTGGAAATAAACAACATGCTACAGCATGTTATACAGCGCAACGATTCCTATCAACAAAGCACAAATAAGGTTTGTTATGCTATAGGTATATCATTGGGCGGTAACGCATTGTTGAAATGGCTGGGTGAACAGGAAACGCAGGCAAGCAATCTGATTGCAGGAGCTGTGGCAGTTTCTGCCCCACTGGACCTCACTGCAGCGGGCAAGGTGCTCGATACTGGTTTTAATAAAGTGTATACCCATCATTTTCTGACCACATTGAAGCAAAAAGCATTGCGCAAAAGTCAGCAATTTCCCGGTTTACTAGATTCACAAGCAATCGCTGCCTGTCACTCATTGTATGAATTTGATAATTTGGTCACGGCACCGCTACATGGGTTTAAAAATACAGATGACTATTGGCATCAATCCAGCAGCAAGCCCTGGCTGGCGTCCATCCACGTGCCCACACTATTAATCAATGCGCGCAATGATCCTTTTTTACCTGAGCATGTCTTGCCTGATCAATCAGCTGTTTCCGCTGCGGTATCATTAGAGTTTCCGCAGCAAGGCGGGCATGTTGGCTTTATACGCGGCTCCTTTCCGGGCAAACTTGATTGGTTGCCACAGCGCATCATGCAGTTTTTTCTATCTTTATAAGATTCAGCCATGATTGCAACACAAGAAATAGTGTGCTGTTTTTGGCTGCTAAGAGATCAATCCTTACTATCATAACGTGAATACTTTTTGGTTAAGTCTAACGCCGATTTTCTGGCTGACTATCATCACTATATTGCTGGGGATGGTTGTGAATCCTACCATCGTACTGGGGTTATATAGCGTTATTTTACTCAGCATTGTTATTTATCATTTACATACGCTATATCGTTTAGATCAATGGCTGCGCTACTCAGATTATTCTTATGCGACAGTGCCGGATAGATCGGGTTTGTGGGGAGTGGTGTTTGCCAGATTGGCTCGATTTTTGAGGCGTCGTGAAAAGGAATGCCAGGGGTTGAATATTTCATTGGAACGATTGCAACGCGCGACCTCAGCGTTACCTGAAGGTATTGTTATTCTGGATGATAAAAATCAAATCGAATGGTGTAATTCTTCCGCTGAACTGCATTTGGGGTTGAGCCTGAAGATGGATGCTGGTCAGCATATTACTCGTATGGTACGACAGGTACGATTTGTTTCCTATCTTGTAGCAGGAGATTTTAATAAACCTTTCTTGCTTGATCAGACCCGCTTTCGAGATGTGTTGCTGTCGATCCAGATCGTACCTTATGGTGATAAAGAAAAATTATTAATCAGCCGAGACATTACTCGTTTCGAGAAACTTGAAATTATGCGGCGTGATTTTGTTGCTAATGTTTCACATGAATTGCGTACACCTTTGACTGTTATTGGCGGATTTTTAGAAACACTGTTGGAAGAAAACAAGGTGCCCGGAGAGGAAGAAAAAAATGCGTTACAACTCATGTTTGATCAAGCGGTACGCATGCGTCGTTTAGTAGAAGATTTGCTGGCTTTGTCTCGTTTGGAAAATGCAGGCAATGATTTGGTAGAGGAAAAAGTAGAAGTTGCTAAGTTGTTGCAAGAACTTTATCAGGAAGCGCAATCTTTGAGTGCAGGACGCCATACTATTTCTCTTGATCTGGATAATCAGGCGATGCTGTTAGGTAATGAAGAAGAATTATGCAGTGCTTTTGAAAATCTGATTAGCAATGCTGTGCGTTACACGCCAGCAGATGGAACCATTGTTTTGGGCTGGAAAGTGAAAAATGGTAAAGGAATATTTTCTGTTCGAGATAGTGGCATTGGTATTAGTGCCAATCATATTTCACGTTTAACAGAGCGTTTTTATCGGGTAGATCGTAGTCGTTCCAGAGACACAGGAGGAACAGGGCTAGGGCTCGCCATTGTTAAACATGTGGTCAATCGGCATCAGGCTAATATGGGAATTACCAGCCAGCTTGGAACAGGTAGTATTTTTGAAATACGCTTTCCAGAAAACCGAGTATTTTTGACAGAACAAGCAGCTCAAGCTGATAGTACAGCGAAATAACTGTTAACTGTTTTTTTGTTGAGACTTTGCTGAATTAGGTTTTAGATGGCTTTTTTCTACGCATACTTCCAGCCACTAATTCATATCCAAGTAAACGACATTCCAGTGCGCCGTTGAATAGTGGCGTGCGCTGTGAAGGCTTGAGTCGAATGGTTTTTGCCAGCAATGGATCCGCTGTCAGGAAAAAAGCTTTCCAGTCACTGAAACGTTGCTTGAGAACGTTGCCAAGTTGTGGGTAAAATTCAGCCAGCGCCTGCTGATTTCCGATACGTACTCCGTACGGAGGATTGGTGATTAATATGCCAGTTTCAGTAGGAGCGGAAATCTCCAGAATATTGGCTTGTTTTAAGGTAACGTATTCGGTCAGCTCTGCTATTGCCAGATTACTACGAGCATGTGCCAATGCTTTCCCACTTAGATCACTACCGTAAATAGATAGTGAAATATCGGTAGTTTGCTGCTGTTTGGTTGTTTGCTTGAGTTTTTGCCAAGTAGCGCTATCAAACAACTTGAATTTTTCACAGGCAAATGCGCGTTGAATACCAGGTGCAATGTGACAAGCAATTTGTGCTGCTTCGATTAATAATGTGCCGCTGCCACACATTGGATCAAGCAGCGGAATACTTGGCTGCCAACCGGCTAATGCCAGAATACCTGCTGCCAGATTTTCGCGTAAAGGCGCTTCTCCTTGTGCCTGGCGTAATCCTCGCTTAAATAACGCTTCCCCGGATGTATCTAAATAAAGCGTGCATTGTTGTGCATCCAGAAAGCTGTGGATGCGTATATCAGGAGCGGTTGTGTTGATATTGGGGCGTTTGTTGCAAATGGCTCTAAACTTGTCACATATAGCATCTTTGATACGTAAGGTAACAAAATCGAGGCTACGGAGTGGGCATTTAATTGCAGCGAGATTAACCTTAATGGAATATCGTGGCTCAAACCAATTTTGCCAGGGCAAGGAATAGGTTTGTTCGTAAATATCAGTTTCGTTACGATAAGAATTTTTAGCTAATTGCCACAAAATACGGCTAGCAATGCGGCTTTCAAGATTGGCTCGGTAGCAGGTGAGCCAACTGCCTTGGAAAGCTACTCCTCCAGGCAATATTTCAATTGTGGTGGCGCCAAGCTGTGCCAATTCATGTGAGAGGACAGCTTCTAGCCCACGGGGACAAGGAGCGAAGAAATGTTCAGTCATTCTCTTCGCTCTGCTGCAAGGTCAGAATACGTAATAGGATGTTCGATAGTTACTTGTTTTTCCAGGCTGAATAAGCGAATAACAACCAAGCACTCATGTAGGACATACCACCTAGCGGTGCAGTCATACTCAAACTTTTCCATTCGGTAAGACTGACTACATATAGCGTGCCTGAAAACAAGATGATGCCTAGCATCATCAATATTCCAGAGAATTGTAGCAAGCGTGTTCCTGGCCAGCGATCTACTGCTAAACCAACGAGTATTAATCCGATTGCGTGATAGAAATGATATTGCACGCCAACTTGAAAAGTGGTCAATATATCGGGCGTCAATACAGTTTTTAGCCAATGTGCCCCCAAGGCACCTAGCGCAATGCATAAAAATGCGTTAATTGCTCCTAATACAAGGAATATTCTGGACATAGTGTGTGATTAAGCACAAAAAGCAAGATAAGGGTGGCTGTAAAGAGTAATTCAGATTTATTTGTTTGTTTGAGTGATATTGGCGGTGGCAGATCCTTTGGCAAACATAATCTGTACATTATCACCTGTTTGTATTTGTTGACTGTCTTGTACCACTTCGCCTCGAGCAGTATAGGCGATACTGTAGCCGCGCGCCAGTACCGCTTTGGGATCAAGGTGAGTGAGATGTTGCTGTTGCTGAATAAGGTAATGATGCAAATTTTCCAGTCGATGTGCCATGGTATGTTGTAGGCGTATTGCTAATTCTTGCTGATATTTTTTTCTCGTTACGAGATCAGGTTGGGTAGACAATAGAGATTGCTTATAAGTTTCCAGTTGCCATTGATAGGTCTCCAATTGTTTGCTCCATGCTTGTTGCAGACGGTGATGGAGTTGCGAAAGATGGTTTAGCTGGAAATGCATTTTCTCTCCTGGGTGAATTAGGCGATGTGTCAATAAATCGACCGATTGCATATAGTGTTCGATTTTGCGTTGTATTGCCTGTTGTAGACGATGTTGCCAGGCTAGCAGATGATGAAAAATATCTTGCCTATCGGGAGCGGCAAGCTGTGCAGCACCGGTGGGGGTGGGGGCACGCACATCGGCAACAAAATCAGCAATAGTGAAATCAGTTTCATGGCCAATACCTGTGATGATGGGAATGGGGCTGGCAGCCATTGCTCGCGCCACGATCTCTTCATTGAATGCCCATAAATCTTCGATGGATCCTCCTCCCCGACATAAGATGAGCAGATCGCATTCATGGCGTTGTATCGCCGTTTGTATGGCTGCTGCAATGGCTGTTGCAGCTATCTTACCTTGTACAGGAGCTGGATAAATAATGACGGGAATAGAAGGGTAGCGTCTTTTTAACGTAGTGAGTACGTCACGTAATGCTGCAGTATTGGGCGAGGTGATAACGCCAATTTGTTGAGGATAGATGGGCAAAGTTCGCTTGTGTTGCTGATCAAATAAGCCCTCTTGGCGCAATTTATTTTTAAGTTGTTCAAAAGCTGCAAATAATACGCCTAATCCAGCGTGGCGTAGTTGTTCAATCGTGAGTTGAAATTCTCCACGTGCTTCATACAAGGTAACCAGTGCTTGTGCTTCAACTTTTGTACCATCTTGTGGTGTCCAGTCCAGATACATATTGCGATGTCGAAACATGACACAGCGTACTTGCGCATCTTGATCTTTTAGCAAGAAATACCAATGGCCTGATGGATAGCGTTTCAGGTTGGAAATTTCACCACTTACCCATAACAATGGAAAGGCTTGCTCCAATATTACACGTGCGTTCTTGTTGAGTTCGTTTACGCGCCATAACACTTTCTGAGGCTCAAGAAAAAGATCATTATTAATCATGCTGGTTTATAATCATCCACAATGACATTTGATTATTATATTGTGGCTGACAAAGGTGAGGTGTTGACAAATATTTTAAATAAGCTTTTGTTTTTTAAAAAAATATTAGGCTTAAGAATTAAGCAATATAGAAAAATCTATGTCCGTAAGGATACTTATCCAGTTTGTTCATGAATTATTCACAGAGTTATCCACAGAAATTGTGTATAACCTTTTTTCATAAAAAAGTTGGTTAAAATAGATTGGTAATACAGAATACAGTGTAACAATTTCTTGACAGTCAAAAGGATTATTCGTGTTTTCAATTATTCAAGCAGCAGGGTGGCCGATATGGCCAATCATATTGGCTTCTATTATAGCGGTAGGCATTATTGGCGAACGTTTGTGGAGTTTACGTTTATCAAGAGTTTCTCCGAGAGATTTATTACCCAGAGTATTGCAGGAATATCGCCGTTCTGGTGCGCATGTGGATACCTTGACACGCTTACAGGCTCATTCTCCTCTTGGCAAAGTACTGGTTGCAGGGTTGAGAAATATGGATCGTCCACGTGAGATTATGAAGGATGCAATTGAAGAGGCAGGACGAGTTGCAGCGCATGAATTGGGGCGTTACCTAACGACATTAGGAACTATTGCCTCAATGAGTCCGTTGATGGGGTTATTCGGCACTCTGGTCGGCATGATTGAAATTTTTGGCTCGGGCACTCCTACCGGCAATGATCCAGTTCAATTAGCGCATGGTATTTCGGTTGCTTTATATAATTCAGCCTTCGGTATTTTAGTTGCAGTACCAAGCATTATTTTTTATCGCCATTTTCGAGCAAAAGTGGATGAGTTGGTGCTGGAAATGGAGTTACAAGCACTGAAGTTAGTTGAAGTGGCATCGGGTGCAAGAAGAGTGAGCGAAGATGTTCCCTCTCATAGCGACCAACTCTGATTTCTTTTTTATTCCGTGGAAAAATTGAGAGTCTTCTGGAAAGTATCGGCAGAACGGTTTGTTTGAGGTGGGAATGGTACTGTAGGCAGTTTTGAAGAATATTTTAAATGTGACAAATACATTTTGTCAGGATTCAGTCAGCATCCAATCATTATATTGAAATAATATTAGCAACATTATTTATGAAATTGGCATAATTATGCTTTGTCTCTAAAGATTGGAAGCGTCTTGAAGAATAAATCTACTTTGTCTCTGTTCCATGTTTGAATCTTCTAAGATATTAACTGAACCAGAAGATATCCAAGCATCCCTTTCCGAAAGGGAGAATTTCATCAGCATCGGCGAAAATGGAGCTCAGCTCGTCTCAAACTTTTCTGATGCGCATATTTTGCTGTGGAAGCAAGGCTATGATAATAGCTATCTTCAGTATCCTTACTATCAACTGGTTCATAACACACTAGATCATCAGTTCGAGCATTATTTCCTCGTTTTTCAAACGAAAAAAAGTAAGAAATATGTGCAGCCCATGTTTTTGGTCGAGCAAAATATCTGTGAAGGTCTTTCTCCCAACATAAAAAAAATACTGACGAAGTATTTACCTCATAAGCTGCTGAATACCAAAATACTGATGATAGGGTGCTCCACTGGAGAAGGGGCATTATTTGCGAGCCATGGTGATCGTGAAGCTATTCTTATTTTGCAACAAACGACTCGACAGGTTGCTCAGCAATTGGGTGCGGCTTTAATCGTGTTTAAGGATTTTCCAGCCAGTTATCGGCCGATACTGCAATCATTATCCACACAGCATGGCTATGTGCGTGTTCCAAGTTTTCCTGCCTGTGCAATAGAGCTTGCACCTTATCGTGATTTTACGGATTACATGAAACAGACGCTGAGCCGGAAGACGCGTAAAGATCTTTATCGCAAGTTCAGGAAAGCAGAGCGCTTAGGTGGATTTTCGATG
Organism: Nitrosomonas stercoris; assembly: GCA_006742785.1. Taxonomy (NCBI): domain Bacteria; kingdom Pseudomonadati; phylum Pseudomonadota; class Betaproteobacteria; order Nitrosomonadales; family Nitrosomonadaceae; genus Nitrosomonas; species Nitrosomonas stercoris. Next base: position 1,645,926 of record AP019755.1, read on the forward strand.
GAGGTGATAGATGATTTTACCCCAGTAGTAGATGAAGTTTATCCTTTGTATCGTCAGGTAATTGAGCGTTCAAATTTTAAGTTTGAAGTGTTAACGCGTGATTACTTTATTGGTTTAAGGATGGTACTAGAAGACAAGGGTCGTTTTTTTATATGGCGCGACAGCGAAGGCAAGATCGTTGCATTTAATCTTTGCATGCTGGATGGAAAGCGATTGCGTGATTGTTATATTGGGCTGGATTATCGGGTTGCATTAGATGCGCATCTCTACTTTATTTCATTTAGGGATGTCTTATCCTGGGCAATTGAAAATGGTATTGAACAATATTACAGTAGCCCATTGAATTATTCTGCCAAACTGCACTTGAAGCTGAAATTGGTGCCATTGGATCTTTATATTCAGCATACTAATCCGGTGATCAATTTTTTCTTTAAGCGCTTGCTGCCTCTTTTGGAGCCGACGCGTTATGATCCCATTTTGCCGAAATTTTCGAATTACACTGATTTGCGATGAAGTCGAGTGATTTGTCGATAGACAAGAGCAATAGCTTACCTTATTGGGGGGTGTTGTGTTGTGCGTTATTTGTGACAGCGTCTGAGGTTTTTCTGAAAAAGGGTGTGGATGGGTTAGAAGATTTTGAAGATATATTTTCTTTGTTTAATACTCAGCCGGTACTAGTAGGATGGATTGTTATTGGGATAATTTGCTATATCGTGAGTTTCGCTTTTTGGATCAAAATACTTCAAGTTCTTCCTCTTAATATTGCCTTCAATTTAGTAAACATCGAGCACATTTTCGTGCCAGTGGCTAGTTATCTTTTTCTGGATGAGATTATCAGTCCGATGCGAATTGTTGGCATCACAATTGTGCTTCTTGGGGTGCTTTTAATTGCAGAAACCTATTGCCGCGTGGAGGAACGAGTATAACTATCAGCTTGTTTCTGATACTGGCAGTGCTTTCCCAATTATTTATGGTAGGGGGGCAGATTTTTCTCAAATTTGCTTTAAATAGGCCAGATGAAGAAATAAAAACCTTGAGTTGGCGGCGTGCCGCACCTTTTGTATATGGCATAGGCTTGATGACACTCTGGTTTTTTTTGTGGCTGGGATTGTTGTCACAAGTGGAATTAAGCTACCTGTATCCATTTGATGCCATGAGTCCTTTGTTCATGGCTTTTGGTGCAAGCATTATCCTTGGTGAAAAAATGACGCCTCGGTTATGGGGAGGGATTTCGTTGATTATAATCGGGTTACTGATTGTTGGGATGAGTCAATAATGGCCAGAGTCTTGTGATGGCCTTGTGATTATTATGGGCAGCTTTGGCTGGGGAAATATTCGGGAGCTTGGGATGATCCAAGGTTGAAATGAGTTGCTGAGTCCAGCGGGAGTAACTGGGATCAGAATAAGCGCCACACATATCACCCCCAATGAGTATCGCATGTTCCCGTACCTGAGTAATCGCCCACGCAAGATCTTCTACAGTGAATAACCCATGTTCCCAATTACTAAAAAACTCAGTGGAATCGAGGCAATCCAGATCAATGGTGATGTATATATGATGGCCTTGCCAGCCGGCAAGTTGTTGCAAAAAAGTCGTGCGCCAAGTATCACGAGTGATACTTCCTTGCTGGCAAATGGCTAAGTTAGGGTAACGTTCTTGCCATGCAAAAACTTGTAATCGTTTGGTTTTGAGTGCTTTTCTAGGAGCAAACAGATGATGTGGCCAATTGAGTTCAAAATTTCCGCATCCCCATACTTGAGCGGCTTTCAGCTGGTTCAACTCCAGTGCGCGGTTAATCCAGCCGCCACAGCACCAGCGAGGCGGACGAATATCCCAATCTGGATGATTATCAAATGATAGCAATATAAAAGATTCTTGAATCTGTCTGAGCCAGAGAGCGCTCAAATGATGAAAATCTCCTGATCCATACAAGGTAAATGGTTGCAAATGAGGTTTAATTTCCAAGTAAAAGTACTCAATTTTCTTGCGAGTGGCGGAGAAGCGCAGCTGTGCTCCCCAGTTTCTCATGTCAATTGAAGGAATTTCAAGTGCAGCAACAACAGCGGATAACTCTCCGTCTAAGTCAATATGAAGCTGGTTGGGATATTGTGGGGTCATATTTTATGCAGGTGGGCTAATTTTTAACGTGCAGTGGCAATGCAAAATAGTTTTTCGGAAGTCTTCAAAAGATCTTTTAAGGGTATTTAAGTATAAATATCTCAGAAAATAGAGGCATCCTACTATAAAATTGTCCGATTAATATTCAAGATAAAACAGTGCAGGTCTGATTTTCCAGCCAACTCAACTATTTGAGTGACTGGGAAAATATAATAAGTTTTGCTTAAAAAGTAGTCGTTTTCAATAGAGAATGTTGCGTGCATAAGATAAAGTTTTTCCCTTTGCAGGTGGTGATGTTGTGTTTGGTGTTGATTTGTACTGGCTGTGCATCGGTTCCCAGTGGTGAACAGCAGCAGGGTGTATATGATCCTTATGAGCCATTGAATCGTAAATCCTATAATTTGACTGATGCCATTGATCGCACATTGGTAGAGCCAGCAGCTGTTGTATATATGGAACACGTGCCGGAAGCTATCCAACGTCCTATCAGTAATTTTTATCGCAATCTGGCTTATCCAAATGTGATTTTGAACAGTTTCTTACAGGGGAAAATTCGTCAAGGATTATCAGATGTATTACGTTTTGTCATCAACTCGACGATTGGGGTAGGCGGGCTTTCAGATATGGCAGGACATATGGGTTTTCCCGAGCATAATGAAGATTTTGGTCAAACACTAGCTATGTGGGGAATTGGTAATGGACCTTATCTGTTTGTGCCTGCCTATGGCCCAAGTAATTTGCGTGATTCGACAGATATACCAGTGAGTATTTTTACAGATGGTATGTATTATCTGGCTTATATACTGGCTGGTCCAGTAATCGTTCCTTTGGCTGTTTTGCGTATTATTGACAAACGAGTCAGCCTGGCTGAGTCAGTGAAAGTGCGCGATGAATCAGCATTGGATCCTTATCTGTTTGTGCGTGAGGGTTATATGCAGCAGCGTGCGTATGAAATATATGATGGCGCGCCTCCAATTAGTCATTATGACGATTTGTTCATTGATGAGCTTGATGATGCTCCCGAACCAGCACAAGACGCGGTGGATGCGGTAGGAACGAATGTTGTCCCTTAAATGTCATGCCATGCCAACTATTTTGTAAATATTTTCGCTTTAGCAATCTTTTCCGTGGTTGATCACCCAATTATTTTATATTGATTACATGAGAGCTTCGCACTTTATGTCAATTTTTAAAATGTTTTCTAAATTTTCGTTACGAAAACCTTCTTTATCAGACGGCGCAACCGCAAATAGCGTATTCGAAGAAAGGGAAGAGGAAGTTTCTGCTATGGCAACGTTAGATCAGGCCATTATTCGTGCACGCACTGCTTTGTTAGAACAGCAACAGCCAGATGGCCATTGGTGTTTTCCACTCGAAGCAGATTGCACGATTCCAGCAGAATACATCTTGATGATGCATTTTATGGGTGACGTAGATTCAGAAGTAGAACGTCGAATCGCTAATTTTTTGCGTGCCCAGCAAGTAATAGATGGGCATGGTGGTTGGCCGCTTTATTACGGTGGCGACTTTGATATGAGCTGTAGTGTCAAGACTTACTACGCGCTAAAGCTGGCTGGAGATTCACCAGAAGCGCCCCACATGATGCAGGCACGCACTGCTATTCTGGAGCGAGGAGGGGCAGCACGTTCAAATGTATTTACTCGCCTACTATTGGCCATGTATCAGCAAATTCCATGGCGTGGCGTGCCCTTGGTGCCTGTCGAAATTATTTTGTTTCCACGTTGGTTTCCTTTTCATTTGAGTAAAGTGGCGTACTGGTCGCGTACCGTTGTCATGCCGCTTTCTATTTTATGTTCTTTGAAGGCCAAGGCGGTGAATCCGCTAGATGTGCATATACAGGAACTCTTTACGATTGATCCGCAGCAAGAGAGAAATTATTTTCCGGTGCGTACTCCGCTGAATCGTTTGTTTTTATATCTGGAGCGCATCGCATTCACGCTGGAGCCATTGATCCCAGCTTTTATTCGTCGCAAAGCTTTGCAAAAAGCCGAGCAGTGGACTATCGAACGTCTCAATGGAGAGGATGGCATAGGGGCTATTTTCCCAGCCATGGTTAATGCTTATGAAGCATTGGTATTGCTGGGGCATGATAAAAATGACCCTTTGCTGCAACTATGCCGGCAATCTATTGATAAGTTATTGATTCATGAAAACAATGACACAACTTGGTGTCAACCTTGTGTATCGCCTGTATGGGATACGGTATTGTCTGCTCAGGCGTTGCTGGAAGACAGACGTATGAGTATTGAGCCAGTGCGCCGTGCGCTTGATTGGGTCATACCATTACAAGTGTTGGATCAACCAGGAGATTGGCGGGATAGTTGTCCGCATTTACCTGGGGGGGGATGGGCATTCCAATATGCCAATCCGCATTATCCTGATCTGGATGATACAGCAGTAGCTGCCTGGGCTTTATTTCAGGCGGATAAAGAAAAATATCACTTTGCTATTACGCGCGCAGCGGATTGGTTGGCAGGCATGCAATCTAAAAATGGTGGTTTTGCTGCGTTTGATATGGATAATGAATATTACTATATAAATGAAATTCCATTTGCAGATCATGGCGCATTATTGGACCCACCAACAAGTGACGTAACGGCGCGTTGTGTGGGATTTCTTGCTTTGAATGGAGAGGAACGTCATCAAAAAGCAGTACAACGCGGCATACAATTTTTACTCAAAGAACAGGAATCTAGTGGTGCCTGGTTTGGTCGTTGGGGCAGTAACTATATTTATGGCACCTGGTCGGTATTGGCAGCTTTTGAATTGGCACAGCTAGAACGTTCACATCCGGCTATTCAACGCGCAGTGCAATGGCTGAAGTCGGTACAAAATGCAGATGGTGGATGGGGCGAAACCAATGATTCCTATTTTGATCCGCAGCAAGCTGGTCGAATGGAAGTCAGTACTTCATTTCAGACTGCTTGGGCATTACTGGCACTAATGGCGGTAGGTGAGGTGGCCAGTGACACTGTCGAAGAAGGAATTAATTATTTAATCAAGACGCAGGTAGCGACCGGATTATGGGAAGAACCGTGGTTTACAGCTCCTGGTTTCCCAAGAGTGTTTTATCTAAAATACCATGGTTATTCCAAGTTTTTTCCATTATGGGCGTTGAGTCGCTACCATACCTTGACCAGTAGCTAATCAACAGCATGAAGCGGATTGGTATTATTGTTGCCCTGCGTGCAGAAGCGCGTTGTATTACGCGTCGTTATGTGCCATTTAATCAAACCGTCGCACTAGATGACAAGATACTAATCAGAATATGCGGCATGGGAAATGAGGCTGCTTATACTGCTGCCGCGGAATTGTATAATCGGGAAGCAGTTGTTGGATTGGTGAGTTTTGGGGTGGCAGGTGCCCTAGATGAAAGCTTGCAACCGGGGTGCCTGGTATTACCTGAAACTGTGCTAATGAGTGAACAACAATATGCAACAAGTGACGGGTGGCGGACACGTATTCAACATTGTTTACCGGCACATATCGCCATAACCCATAAGCCATTGATTACCAGTCGTGAGGTGTTGGCGACGACAACAGCCAAACATGCACTTGCTACGCGTAGCGGTGGCTGTGCGGTAGATATGGAAAGTGGTGCGATAGCTACTGTTGCTGCGGAAAAAAATATTCCATTTATTACGATACGTGCAATTGCTGATCCAGTAGAATTTTCTCCTCCCGCAGTATTAATGCAAGCATTACAACCGGATGGCAGAATTAAGCTATTACCTCTGCTTACCTTATTAGCCAAACGTTCGCTAACTTTACGTGAATTATTGCAGCTTGCTCCGGGGATGCGCGCTGCTTGCAAAACATTACAACAAGTGATGCAATATGCGCAGCATGAATTGAAAGATCCCTTAAATTAACGTCATATACGTCCTTAATGGCGAAAGATAGGATAGATTTTCAGAGGTTTTTCAGAGCAGCAAAATTGCAATATGCATAACGGTAATTAAAGTAGTCGTCGCAAATCTCCACGTGCGAAACCAAGGGTGGCTGCATGGATATCCACTCCCTTACTTAAGCCCATTACTTTAAATAACTCCCCCATTTCTGCAGGACTAACAAGCTGTTGCACCTGATTTGCCAGTGGAAAATAATGATCAGTGTGATCTGCTGGAGTATCTGCCAGTAAATCAGTAATTCCGCAATTAATCAGAAAATGTGCTTGGGTGGTATAGCCTGTTAAACGTAAATCGGCTTCCTGTGCTGTTTGAGCAACAGCACTGAAATCAACGTGGCTGGTAATATCTTGCAAGCCGGGCAGGAAGAACGGGTCCCCATGCGCATAATGTCGATAATGACACATCAATGTGCCTTGCGAGCGCTGTGCATGGTAATACTCATTCTGTCCGAAACCGTAATCAACGAGTAGGATCATCCCTTGTTGCAAGCTATCAGCAATGGAGCGCATAAAATGACGGTTAGCCAGACTAATTTCGCTATTGTAATCATGAGCGTAACGAGCTTGCTCAGCAGGCGGAAGTTGTTGCGCGATAGTAAACAATTCTCCTGTTGTTAACGGCTGTTCTTGCCACGACAGCTGTTGATTTTGCCAGATTACACCACGTTCTAGAATGTGATTATCTTTCCAGGAAATTAAATGTACTGGCATAGCATCGAGCACTTCATTGGCAATAATGACACCTGTAAATCGATCGGGTAGCGTGGTGAGCCAGCGTATCCGTGCAGCAAGGTGTGGAATGTGTTGCTCAAATAGTGTACGTTGTCGTTGCTGTAAATCAGCACTGAGATCGAGAATATTATAGTATTCTGGCAGTGCTCCCAGCATCTCAAGTGTTTGTAGCAGTGCCACAGCTAATTTTCCTGAACCGGCACCAAACTCCAGGATAGCCCCGTTTTGCATTGTCTGCAGGACAGTAGCAACTTGGCGTGCTAATGTTTGCCCAAACAAAGGCGATATTTCAGGTGCGGTGACAAAATCTCCCTGTGCACCGAATTTTGCAGCACCCCCACTGTAGTAGCCAATTGTAGGAGTGTATAAAACAGTTTCCATGTAATCCGCAAATGAGAGCCAGCCTCCAGCTTGCGAAATTTGATCACGTAGTATCGTTTTTAAAGTATCACTGTACTGTTGTTCTGCAGAGGTAGGTTGCGGTAGGGCCACGGATATTGTTAATAGTAAAAAAGTTTATGATAGTTTGTTATGCCGCAGTGTAGCGCAAATAGAAGGAGTATTTGTGAGAGATAAAGTCATTCTAGTAACTGGCGGAGCACGACGCGTGGGAGCAGCCATTTGTCGCTTGTTGCATCGTAAAGGAGCACAGTTGGTTGTACATTATCGTTATTCATTGCTGGAAGCGCAGCGATTACAGCAGGAGCTTGAACAGCAACGTTCAGATTCAGTCATGTTATTACAGGGAGATTTGTTGAATATTGCAAGTATTCCGACGTTGGTTGAGCAAATCTATTCACATTTTGGCGGACTAGATGCGTTAGTGAATAATGCTTCTAGTTTTTTTCCAACTTTGATGGGCTCATACACAGAACGAGACTGGGACGATCTGATTGGTAGTAATTTAAAGGCACCACTTTTTTTATCGCAGGCAGCCGCGCCGTATTTGAAGAAAAATCAAGGAAGTATCATCAATATCGTGGATATTCATGCTGATTATCCGCTTAGGCGCTACGTTATCTATAATTCTGCTAAAGGAGGGTTAGCTGCGTTAACACGCTCGTTAGCAGTAGAACTGGCACCAGAGATTCGTGTAAATGGTGTTGCACCTGGACCGATTCTCTGGCCAGAAACAGAGGAGTGGCAAGATGATGTCATGCGTGCGCACATTATTGATCGGACTTTACTCAAACGCATGGGAGAACCAGAAGATATTGCACGAACAGTTAGTTTCCTGATTCAAGATGCGCCCTTCATTACTGGGCAGATTATCGCTGTTGATGGTGGGCGCAGTATTAATCTTTGTTGATTATTTTCTTTTATCTCGTTCTATCAGTGCGTATGCAGAGTGATTGTGTATAGATTCAAAATTTTCTGATTCAACAATATAAGCATCAATGCGCTCGTCTTGATTAAGCACTTCGGCGACATCCCGGACAATATCCTCAACAAATTTCGGATTGTTATATGCCTTTTCTGTCACATATTTTTCATCTGGGCGCTTGAGCAGACCAAATAATTCGCATGAAGCTTGTTCTTCTGCAATTCTAATTACGTCCTCAATCCAGACAAAACTATTGGTGCGCACAGAAATAGTGACATGTGAGCGTTGATTGTGCGCTCCGTAATCGGCTATTTTCTTGGAGCAAGGGCATAGACTCGTGACGGGTACAACAACTTTCATGGTAAATGAGTATTGGTCACCCTGCTTGATTTCACCAATAAAAGTGACTTCGTAATCCAGTAGACTTTTTACACCTGAGATGGGCGCTGATTTTCTAACAAAGTAGGGGAAAGCCATTTCAATATGACCTGAATCTGATTCCAATCTGCTGACCATGGAACGCAAAATTTCTTCAAAGGATTCAACTGAGATTTCTCGTTCGTGGCTGTTCAGAATTTCTACAAAACGGGACATATGCGTCCCTTTGAAATTATGCGGCAGGTTAACGTACATATTAAATTGTGCGACGGTATGTTGAGAACCACCGCCTTTATCGGCTACAACAACAGGATGTCGAATTGCTTTAATGCCAACTCGGTCAATCGCGATATGTCGCGTATCAGGAGAGCCTTGTACGTCAGCAATAGGTTGATTGGTATCTTTTTTCATGAAATTATAACCTCGGCCAGATTGCTGGCATCAGTATTACGTTTAGAGAATGGATAAATAGATATTTAAGGTAGAGCTAATCTTTGTTGTACTGATTTGACAATCCCAGCTTTGTCCAATCCGCAGTTAGCTAACATTTGTGCAGAATCTCCTTGATCAATAAAGTAGTCGGGCAAGCCTAGTTGTAGCAAATTGATGTGATTACCTTGGTTGACAAGATATTCTAAGACAGCACTACCAGCACCGCCCATAATGGTATTTTCTTCAACCGTTACCAAGAGTTCGTATTCAGCAGCAAGTTGTGAGACCAGTTCTTGATCTAAAGGTTTGATGAAACGCATATTGACTACCGTAGCATCCAATTCATCACCAGCAGCAAGACAAGGAGCGAGCATAGTGCCAAATGCAAGTAAGGCAACACGTGTACCTTGACGACGAATTTCACCTTTCCCCACGGGTATAGCTTGCATTTCTTGCTGGATTGCTACGCCTGGCCCAGTGCCACGTGGATAGCGAACAGCAGTAGGGCCGTCTAGTTGAAAAGCGGTATAGAGCATCTGCCGACATTCATTTTCATCAGCAGGAGCCATAACAGTAATATTAGGAATACAGCGCAAATAGCTAAGATCGAAACTACCGGCATGGGTTGGACCATCCGCACCGACTAATCCGGCGCGATCAATAGCAAAAACGACTGGTAAATTTTGAATGGCGACATCATGAATCAGTTGATCGTAGGCGCGTTGCAAGAAGGTGGAGTAAATAGCAACAACTGGTTTTAATCCTTCGCAGGCAATACCTGCAGCAAATGTTACAGCATGTTGTTCAGCTATTCCCACATCAAAATAACGATCTGGATATTCCTTGGAGAAACGGACTAATCCGGAACCTTCTCGCATGGCCGGCGTGATACCAATCAAGCGTGTATCTTGTGCTGCCATATCACACAACCAATTTCCAAATATCTCGGCGTAAGTTAGTTTGGATGATTGTTTCGGTACAATCCCCTGGCTAGAGTTAAATTTACCTACACCGTGATACAGAATTGGATCTTCTTCAGCTGGTTTATAACCTTTACCTTTGCGCGTGACCACATGCAAGAATTGCGGTCCATTTAATTGCTTGATGTTATTTAAAGTTGTCAGCAAGATATCCAAATCATGGCCATCAATTGGGCCTATGTAGTTGAAGCCAAACTCCTCGAATAGGGTGCTGGGCGTGACCATACCTTTAACATGTTCTTCTGCGCGTTTAGCTAGTTCGAGCATGGGTGGTACGACTCCTAACATTCTTTCGCCAGCGCGTCTGGCCGTTGCGTAGAAACGCCCTGACATTAATTTAACCAAATAGTGGTTTAATGCGCCGACAGGTGGAGAAATCGACATATCATTGTCATTGAGTATGACAAGTAAATTTGCGTCCATTACTCCAGCGTTATTAAGAGCTTCGAAAGCCATGCCTGCACTCATTGCACCATCTCCGATAACCGCAATAGCATGTTGTTTTGTGTGGTTGAGACGTGCAGCAATCGCCATTCCCAGTGCGGCACTGATGGAGGTGCTGGAATGAGCGGTACCAAAAGCATCGTATTCACTCTCTTCTCTTTTGGGGAAACCCGAAATACCATTTTGCATCCGTAGACGAGCCATTTCTGCTTGTCTGCCGGTTAGTATTTTGTGAGCATAGGTTTGATGCCCTACGTCCCATACCAATCGGTCAGAAGGGGTATCGAATATGTAATGCAGGGCAATGGTTAACTCGATGGTGCCAAGATTAGAGGATAGGTGTCCGCCTGTTTGAGAAACAGATTCAATCAGATAACTTCTTAATTCCTCTGCTAGTTGGGGTAATTGATTGCGTTTTAAGGTGCGTAATTGTGCGGGTATCTCAATGTGATCGAGTAGTGGATACATGCGAATTGATAACTGAGAATATAAGTAAAGTTAGACTGGGAGCGTTATTAAAAATTACGCTGTACAATGAAATCAGTGATTTGCTGCAGCCGTAGCGCTTTGGCACCAAATTGGTTTAATGATTCCTCAGCTTTTTGTCTAAGTTCATGTGCAAGCTCTCTCGCCTGCGTGACGCCCAGTATACTAACATAGGTAGGTTTATTATTTTCCGCATCCTTGCCTGCTGTTTTTCCTAATGCGGCGGTAGAAGCTTCCGCATCAAGAATATCATCGATTACCTGGAATGCCAGGCCGATACATTTAGCAAAATGATCAAGTTGCTTAAATTGATCTTGAGTCAATTTGTTACTGCAACTTGCTCCTAATATTACGGCTACTCGGATCAGTGCACCAGTTTTATGAATGTGCATAGATTCAAGCTCTGGTAAGCTGAGTATTTTGCCAACGCTATCCAGGTCAATCGCTTGGCCTCCTGCCATACCACGTGATCCTGCGGCCACTGCGAGCTGCTGAATCATTTTTAATTGTGCTTGTGGTTCATCTGTGACAGCAGGCTCTGCCAGTAACTGAAAAGCCAGGCTTTGTAGACTGTCTCCTACGAGTAAGGCGGTTGATTCATCATATTGAATATGACAGGTTGGTTTTCCTCGTCGTAGTGTATCGTTATCCATACACGGTAAATCGTCGTGCACTAACGAGTAAGCATGGATCAATTCCACTGCCGCGCTGACCACCACCACGCGTGTTTTATCTGCGTCGCCGAGCTCTCCAGCAGCAAAGGATAAGAGTGGTCGGATGCGTTTGCCCCCATTTAATACAGCGTAACGCATTGCTTCGTGCAGACGTGTTGGAGCGCAGTCAGACGTAGGTAGGCGTTTTTCCAGAAAAGATTCTGTTAATGCAAGGCATTCAGTGGTCCACTGCTTAAAATCAGGATGCATCTTGCTCAGGGGTCACAAAGTTTTTCAATATGTTTGTCTCGAGTATTTTTATTTGTTGTTGTGAATCTTTGAGTACATGTTGGCAGTATTGTAACAATTCCACCCCACGTTTGTACGCTGAAAGTGCTTCCTCCAGAGACATTTTCCCTGTTTCCATGTTAGTTACAATTTGTTCGAGTTCGGCTGTAGCCGTTTCGAAATTCTCGAGAGGCGGCAGCGTTTGCTCTTGTTTCTTAGTACGAGATGATTTTTTTTCCATAAGAAATTAATTGGCTACAACGGATTAAAGATCAATTTCAGCACATGAGTATTGTCATGCTGTTTTTGATAGATTGGCTTGAGAATTTGTTTGGTTGAAGCAGCAAAAACAAGCTGAATTTATTCCTTCTTTGGTAAATTGATTTGCTGTAACAACAGTATGATGCATTCTTATAACGAGCGATGGAAAAAGTTGACCAAAGCAGTATAAAAGTCTAACATACCGCGCTCGTAGTAATTGTCTCATATTCCCCGATAGCTCAGTCGGTAGAGCGACGGACTGTTAATCCGCAGGTCCCTGGTTCGAGCCCAGGTCGGGGAGCCAACAACACAACAACTGCCCTTACGCTTCACATCATTCCTGTTTTAAAAATAAGAAATCAATACTTTCCTAGTTTTTTTTATGTTCTTCGGCAATAGCAATACGATAGTACTGGGGTACTAGGCTGATTGTGTAAAGAAATTATGATGTAGTGCGGTGAGGATATTTCTCTTTCTTTTGTTCAGATATGGTGACTGATACATCTGTATGAGAGAATAGAAGACTGCTTACTCTAGAATGAGTAGTGATTAGGAAATTCAGGAAGAAAATATAGGAAAATGGTTGCGGGGGCAGGATTTGAACCTACGACCTTCGGGTTATGAGCCCGACGAGCTGCCAGACTGCTCCACCCCGCGACTGAATCAACTATTTTAAATAAAAAATCATTCTGAGTCAAACGATTGTTATATTGTGCTGAGTGAGATAAAACAAGCAAGATAATTCACTCTGAACAAATTATCTTGCTTCAAATATAAGTGTAATACTTATTATTGTATGTTAGTTTTTGGTTTCTATTTGTACTAACGGTTCAGAATCTTGCAGATCTAATTCACTGGAAAGAGTTGATCTGACATGAGGTCTTTTGGCTGGTGTTAAAAATTCATCAGCTGCTTCAGATATTTTATCCGGCGCAGTTTCTATCATCACCAATCCGCTCTCAGTAAGATCGGGTGCCTTCATTTCAATATTTTTTGTATCGGGTTGAATGGTGGCCTCGTCAGCTGCGACAGTAACTTCAATATGATGGATAGATTCAACTGCTTGAACAGTTGCTACTGGCCGCATCGCATCGGTATTTTCAACAGTTGTCGGAACATGTTGAATCGTGTTTTCTGATAACAACGGTAAAAATCCTGCAATCTCTTTATCATTTGCTGTTGATGCGGAAGGAGTTACTGATTCAACTGTGTGATCTACTGTAATTTCTTGATCCTGTTTGATTTTATCTTGCTCAATCGACTTGTTAGTATCTGTGGGACGTTCTCGCCGGCTACGATGTGGTCCCCGACGACGTGAGCGGCTGGTTTTTTTTGCAGTGCTCATTTCTTCTGCTGTTACTGTTTCCAAGTGATCCGTTTCTGCCACAGATTTTTGTGATCGGTTTTTTTGATCAGGTTTACGGTGTTTTTTGTTATTGGGTTTCTCAGTTGAATTTTTGTCGAACTCCTCAGGTGGTAAAGCTTCTGAGGCTGTTTCTATTGTTTTATTTGTTGTTGTAATTTCTGATGTGCTGCTTCTGGTGCGTCGATTACGTCCTCGATCGCGTCGGCTTTTACTGCGTCCCCCATGAGTAGTAGGTTTGGGGAGGGATTCTTCAGTAGATTGCTCCAACTCTATTTGATTGCTGACTGTACTGGTAGATTTAAATAGACCAAAAAATTTATCCAAAAATGATAACTGTTCCCGGGGTTTATCTTCTGAAACCGGAGCAGGTTGCTCAGGTTTGATACCAGTGACGACAGCTTTGGGTTGAATGGCTTTGGGCTCTTGTGAAGTAGATGGAAGTGCGGTCTCTTCCGTAACATTTTCCACCATTTCGTAGCTGGGCGGTAGTTCTGCTGATTTGATATCTTCGTTCCGCAGCCGAGTAACAGTATAGTTTGGTGTTTCCATATAAATATTAGGAACCAAGATAATACCGACTTTTAAACGCACTTCCAGCTGATGGATTTCTGAGCGCTTTTCATTGAGTAGGAATGTGGCAACGTCCACCGGCAGTTGCACTTGCAGCAAACTGGTTTGTTCCTTCATGGCTTCTTCCTGGATGATTCTGAGAATGTGCAGTGCAGAAGAATCGGTTCCCCGAATGTGACCAGTGCCGTGACAACGAGGACACGCAATGTAATTACCTTCACCCAAAGAAGGGCGCAATCGTTGACGTGATAGCTCTAATAACCCGAAACGAGAAATTTTGCCGATTTGCACGCGTGCTCGGTCTAGCCGTAATGCCTTCAACAAGCTGGTTTCCACTTCTCGCTGATTGCGGGTAACGCTCATATCAATAAAATCGACAACAACCAGTCCACCCAAATCACGTAGTCGCAACTGTCGAGCGATTTCATCAGCAGCTTCAAGGTTGGTATTGAGTGCGGTAGTTTCTATATCCGAGCCGCGGATAGCACGTGCTGAATTGACATCGATTGAAACTAGCGCCTCAGTGTGATCAATTACAATTGAACCACCTGAAGGAAGCGTCACCTGGCGCGCATAGGCCGTTTCAATTTGGTGTTCAATCTGAAAGCGAGAAAACAGAGGGATATCGTCTTGGTAGAGCTTCAGTCGATCAACATTTGCTGGCATGACGTTGCTCATAAATTGATAAGCCTGTTCGTATATTTCAGGGTTATCAATCAGAATTTCACCAATGGCAGCATGAAAATAATCACGAATAGCTCGGATGACGAGGCTACTTTCCTGATAAATAAGAAAAACACCACTCTCACTGTTGGCGGCCTCTTCAATTGCACGCCAAAGTTGTGATAGATAATTTAAATCCCACTGCAATTCTTCTTCGGTACGACCAATACCTGCAGTGCGTACGATGATGCTCATACCATCAGGTATTTGAAGATGATCGATTACTTCGCGCAACTTTGTTCTTTCGATAGCGCTGATTCGGCGTGAAATGCCTCCTCCTTGTGGATTGTTGGGCATTAACACAAGGTAGCGTCCGGCGAGTGAAATATAGGTGGTGAGAGCAGCACCTTTGTTACCACGTTCATCCTTGTCAACCTGCACGATGAGCTCTTGGCCTTCATGCAGCAATTCGCTGACTCGATGATTTTGTTCAGTATCATGGTTACCAAAACAAGAGGGGGCAATTTCCTTGTAGGGCAAAAAGCCATGGCGGCCAGCGCCATAATCAACAAAAGCTGCTTCAAGACTCGGCTCGAGACGTGTGACAATCGCTTTGTAAATGTTGCTTTTACGTTGCTCCTTACCCGAAGTTTCAATATCAATATCGATGAGTTTTTGCCCATCCACAATAGCGACACGCAGCTCTTCGGGCTGAGTCGCATTGAATAACATACGTTTCATTTAGTATCCTCTGCGCTCAATGTATAGTAAATTTTTTGTTCTCGTTCAGTGTGACATATCGATATTTTTACACCAGTTTTCCCTGTTGCCTGCGAGGCATACATAAAATGAATGCGGGCTTCAGTCGCTCGTGAAATTGTCTTGTCAATAATTGTTCAATAGCTGCTTAAATATGGTCACCAGATACTCTGGCTGGATTGACCAAGTTAAAAAGAGTGGCTGATAAAGCCAGTTGCAGATATATCCTGTAAGCTGATATGAGAGCAGAATTTGGGTCTATATATCGAGCGCGTAAATTAATTGTTATCACTACTTGTGAGTGTGGTGAGTGATATTAACCAGCCAGAATTTGGTTTCAACAAAATTCTGGATACATAACCTTTTAATGGATTACATAATCGTTTCATGACGAAAAAACAGGTTGGTAGGCGTTCAGATTTAAAAAATATCAGCAAAAATAGAGTGCTCGGTAAAGAGAAAATAATGGCTGGCATTATATCGGAACATGTGGCTGTTAAACAGGTTGATGAAACTGCCGAAGGGCAGAGAATTGATAATTTTCTCATAAAACAGTTTAGAAATATACCCAAACGTCATATATACCAATTGCTGCGCAGCGGACAAGTACGAGTAAATAGTAAACGTATCAAGGCTAGTTATCGGCTAGTGTTAAATGACAAGGTACGTATTCCACCTGTTACTTACCAAGCAAAAACAATTTTTCAGCCAAAACCATGCCAAATTGAGCGGTTTGATATTTTGTATCAAGATGATGATTTGTTGGTGATTAACAAACCGGCAGGTATTGCTGTTCATGGGGGTAGCGGCATCAGCTACGGTGTAATTGAGCAACTGCGAAGACAACACCCCGATTGGCGGTTTCTGGAGTTGGTACATCGTCTTGATCGAGAAACTTCAGGAGTATTATTACTTGCACGTAAACGGCGTGCCTTGGTGGAATTACATCAACAGATTCGCGAAGGAGCTGTGCAGAAACACTATCAGGTGTTGGTGCGTGGGAAGTGGAGGAACCAACTACAGAATGTGCGACTACCATTATATAAGTATTTGACAGCAAAAGGTGAACGGCGTGTAGCCATAGCAACTGCTCAGCGTAACTACGATAAAGTTAAAGTGCAACAGGCGCATACCTTATTTACGTTGCAGCAAACCTGGGATGATTTTAGCTTGTTGGATGCCAAACTAATAACAGGACGGACGCATCAAATTCGAGTGCATCTTGGTCATCTTGGTTTTCCGATTGTGGGAGACGATAAATACGGGGATTTTGAATTAAACAAACGGCTGCTAAAGGGAGATGGTACAGATTTGCTGTTAAAGCGTATGTTTTTGCATGCTTCCACATTTATTTGCAGGCATCCGTTCACAGGTGATACTTTGCGTTTGGAAGCATCGCTACCTGATGAATTACAGTTTTTCATCAATAAGCTTAATACAGATGCAATTTAATCAGCTGTTCTCGATTTATTATTGCACGCTTTCATCAGGCAAACTTGTTTTCTCTGGGGAAATCTGCCCTGATTGCAGTACAGAAATAAGTGCTGGCCAAATGTTATCAAGCATTTTTTCTTGGGCCTGAACGGTAGGATGAATACCATCTGCTTGAAAGAACTCAGGTTGATCACCAAAGCCTTCCATTAAAAAGGGGGCTAATTGTATCTGCTGATTTTTTGCAAGCTGTGCGTAGATATCGTGAAACTTTCGAGTATAACTTATGCCATAATTGGGCGGTAGTTGCATACTGATCAGGAATGGGATGGCTTTGTATCGTTTACACGCCAGGATGATTGCTTCTAGATTTTCATAAATAGAAGTAATTGAGCGGCCTTGTAAACCATCATTTGCACCGAGCGCAATAATAACAAGATCAGGTTGATTATTTTCAAGTATCTGCTTAATTCTCTTGCGTCCACCTAAAGTGATTTCTCCACTAATACTAGCGTTTAATATTTTATATTTAGTGGATTGGGGGTGTGATTGCAATTGCGAACGCAACTGCAATCGTTGTGCCAGCAAATTGACCCAGCCGGATTCTGCTGGTAGCCCATATCCTGCAGATAGACTATCGCCCAGTACTGCAATTTTTATAGTGGTATCTGATCGAGCCGAGCTAAATGGATAAATAACTAACAAACATAATATAGCGAACAAGAGTTTTTGCATGGCCGAAAAATTAACTGTTGAACAATCGAATGCTGCTATTAGCAGTGATCAACCTATCATACAAGCTTGTGATTTAACCAGGGAAGTGAATATCGGGGAAGATAAGCTGGTTATTTTACAAGATATCAACCTACGCATCAGAGCAGGGGAATCAGCAGCTATTGTGGGTACTTCTGGTTCAGGAAAATCAACCTTGCTTGGTTTGCTGGCTGGCTTGGATGTGCCCACGCGTGGTTCGGTTTTTCTGGATGGTGAAGATATTTTTAAGTTGAATGAAGATGAGCGAGCACAGTTACGTGGCAGATTACTAGGTTTTATGTTTCAGTCTTTCCAATTATTGCCCTCATTGACAGCGCTTGAAAACGTCATGTTGCCATTGGAGTTATTAGCTGTGGGTAACGCTCGTGCTATTGCTTATGACTGGTTGGAGCGAGTAGGACTGAAAAAAAGAGTTAAACATTACCCTAGACTACTCTCAGGTGGAGAACAGCAGCGTGTAGCCATTGCACGCGCTTTTGTGACACATCCCAAAATGTTGTTTGCGGATGAACCAACTGGCAATCTGGATATGATAACAGGGGCTCAGATTATCGATTTAATGTTCCAAATCAATCAGGAACAAGGCACCACACTTGTTTTGGTGACACATGACAAAAATCTCTCGGCGCGCTGTTCACATATCATTGAATTGGTTGCCGGTCGTATTGTTAGTGAAAAGGCATAATAGTAATGTGTTGTTTTAGTAACTAATTGCCATTCGCTAGGCGTTTAAGGTGCTCTTGAAATGAATATAGCCAAGCTTTCTCTACGTATACTGTTGCGTGATTGGCGCGCAGGTGAATTATTTATTCTGACACTTGCGCTTATTATCGCTGTGAGCAGTGTCGCGACGGTCAGTTTTTTTTCTGATCGAGTACAAAGAGCATTAGTATTGGAAAGCAACCAATTATTAGGTGGAGATTTGTTGATCACGTCAGACAAGCCTCTCTTGCCATCCTACACAGAATATGCACATCAAATTGGACTCAATACCGCTCATTTAACCAGATTTCCTAGCATGATCAGTGCGGGTGACAACAGTATCCTGACCAGTATCAAGGTAGCTTCCCCTGGTTATCCGCTACGTGGTGAGTTGAAGTTGACACAGCCTGGCACAGCTGAAAATCCTGCTCCGGTGGTTAGGGTGGCTCATGATATTCCCCAGCCTGGCACAGTGTGGGTCGATGAAAAAGTGATTAATGCGCTGGGTGTGACAATCGGCGACAAAATTGAGGTGGGAGCCTCTGAGATGACAATTGCATCTCAGGTGGAAAGTGAGCCGGATCACTCAGTTGGTTTTGTCAGTATGAATCCCAGGTTATTGATGCATGAACAGGATTTGGCAGGAACTGGGCTAATTCGGCCAGGTAGTCGAATCAACTATCAGCTGTTGGTTGCAGGTGAACAAAAACAGGTTGAAGAATTTGGACGCTGGATCAAGGATAAATTGTCTCCAAGTGAACGCGTGATTGGCATTCAAGAAGCACGCCCGGAAATTCGTTCTGCACTGGATCGCGCTGGTAAATTTTTGAATTTAGCCGCTCTGGCCAGTGTCGTGGTCGCAGCTGCAGCTATTGCTTTGGCCATACGACGTTTTATTCAGCGTCATTTGGATGGTTGTGCAGTGATGCGCTGCTTAAGTGCAACTGAGTCGGATTTGTTACGTCTGTATTCGTATTATTTCATCATGCTGGGGTTAATCGCCAGTTTGTTTGGATGTGTATTGGCCTTGTTTGCTCAGGAATTTTTGTCTTATTGGCTGGAAAAACTGATGGCTATTACGTTGCCACCCTCCGGTATTTTACCTGCTGTCCAGGGAGTATTCACCGGTATGGTATTGCTGCTCGGATTTGCTTTGCCACCTTTACTGAACTTGCGACAAGTGCCTGCGTTACGCGTGATTCGGCGTGATCTTGAATTGGCTAATGCGCATAGTTTGATCGGTTATGGTTTTGGAATAGCCATTTTAGCAATCTTATTCGTGTGGAGAGCGGGTTCATTTGAACTGGGAATAATGGTTATGCTGGGTTTTTTGCTAGCCATTGTTCTGTTTGGCTTTTGTGGCTGGCTGTTGATCAAATTATTGCTGTTGACACGTTCGCCGGGCTCAAATGCATGGAATTATGGATTAGCCAATATTCGCAGACGTGCGTTACCCAGCTTGATACAGGCAACTGCGTTGGGGTTAGGGTTGATGGCTTTGCTTACGCTGACTTTAACGCGCAATGATTTATTGCAGGATTGGCAAGCCCTTTTGCCGGAGAATACGCCAAATCAGTTCCTGGTTAATGTGCATTTGGATCAACAAGAACAATTGATGGCTTTTCTTGATGAACATGCCATTGCGCGCCCAGATATTTTTCCCATGGTGCGTGCTCGCCTACTGGAAGTTAATGATCACCCGATAAATTTGGATGATTATTCGGATCCGCGTGCCAAACAATTAATTAATCGGGAATTTAATTTATCTTGGGCGGATACATTGCAGCCAGATAATGAGATTGTTGCGGGTCATTGGTGGCGTGCAGAAGCAGAAGCAGATGCAGATGCTACTGAGCATGAATTATCACTAGAACAAGGGTTTGCAGAAACGGTGGATCTTAAATTAGGAGATCGTCTGAAATTTTACACAGGGGGAGGGGATTTCACCGCAACCGTTACCAGCTTGCGCACGGTTGATTGGGATACATTTAATGTCAACTTTTTTGCGGTGGTACGTCCGGGTGTGCTAGATAATTATCCAGCCAACTATGTAACCAGTTTTTATTTGCCACCTGATAAAGCGCATGTCATGCAGGAATTAACACGCATGTTTCCCAATTTTCTGATTATAGATGTCGCCAGCGTGATCGAGCGTGTACAAAGCATGGTTGAGCAGGTAACGCATGCCATTGAATTCGTATTTTTATTTACATTATTAGCAGGCTTTGCAGTGTTGTATGCAGCCATTGCCTCAACGCAAGATGAGCGGATTTATGAAACGGCTATCTTTCGCACACTGGGAGCGAAAAAACAGCGATTAATGTGGGCCTGGGCAGTAGAGTTTGCAGTGCTAGGTGCTTTGGCGGGTTGTTTTGCAGCAGCTGGCGCGAGTGTACTAGGTTATTTGATCGGTAAATATGCACTGCATATCAATTATGCACCCAGTCTTTGGATTGGGGTGGTCAGTATCTTGATAAGCGTTGTGGGCGTGACATTATTCGGTTTGGTTGGAACGCGATCA
This sequence comes from Nitrosomonas stercoris, assembly GCA_006742785.1. Taxonomy (NCBI): domain Bacteria; kingdom Pseudomonadati; phylum Pseudomonadota; class Betaproteobacteria; order Nitrosomonadales; family Nitrosomonadaceae; genus Nitrosomonas; species Nitrosomonas stercoris. The sequence goes on from AP019755.1 coordinate 1,666,740, forward strand.
ACCTTGTCACAAACACCTTTACAGGTATTGAGAAAATAGTATGCGTTAGGTATCCGCTGCTTTTTTTGAATCTGCTGTGAGCTGTGTTTCAGCGGATTGAGTTGTCGTCGTGTTAGCGGGTAATTTTAAAGAGGGAACTTCCGGGTTATTAGCAGCTCGGTCGCGATAGAGTGCCGCACGACTTAGCAGAATCAGTGCGACTGGCGCGATGAAAATAATGAACGCTCCAATCAAAAACGGGTGTAACACAAGCTCTGATTCCGTTATGCTGAAATAAACAATTGATGCAATAACAATGGCTGCTGTTCCCCAACTTGTTCCCAAAGTAGAAGTGTGGATGCGATCGTAAAAGCTGCGTAAATGGTACAGTCCGAAAGAGCCAATGAGTGTCAGGATAGCACCAATAATCAAAAAGGCCGCAATCAGCAATGTGGCCCAGAGAGGCAAGTTGGTCACTTGATTCATTCGATTACCTCCCCACGCATCAAAAATTTGGCGAGTGCGACGGTAGAAACAAATCCCAATGCCCCGATAATCAGCGCGATTTCAAAATAAAGCACATTGCTAGTGCGTAGACCAAAAACAAGCATCAGCAGCATTGCATTGCTATACAGTGTATCGAGTCCTAGTATGCGATCTTGTGCGTGGGGGCCGCGTAACATGGGGATGGTTGCAAATATCATAGCAATAACTAGTATAATTTGTGCCACTGTGATTGCACCTAACAATATGGTCGTACTCATTCAAATATTTCTCGCAACAAATATTCATAGCGGTTTTTGATCAGACTGAGCCAGCCTGCTTCATCAACCAGATCAAAAATATGTAACAGTAAAACGTTATGGCTCGAGTTATAGTCAATCCACGCAGTACCAGGAGTGCTGGTAATAATAATGGCTAAACAAGCCAATCCAATAGGGTCACGTAATTCCAGTGGAATAGTCATGAATCTGGAGCGCCCTACTCGTTTCCCACCGTGCAAAATAATAATAGCCACCGCGATATTGGAACGCACGATGTCATAAAACACGATAGCAAATAGTTTGGGAAGTAGGTACCAACGTCGAAAGCGTGGTCGTGCTGGTTTTAAGGCAACCAATCCCCAACTGGCCACGAACGCAATGGGCATGCTGAGTAAAAATTGTCCGAGTGAAAAACTAGTTAGCAATAACCAAGTGATCACCAGGGAGAGTATGAGGAGCGGATAAGGAAATAATTTGCTCATTCAGTACTCTCCGTTGATGCTGGCAAGGTGGTTGGTGGCGTGTGCAGGACACCTTCAATATAAGGTTGCGGAGCGTGCAAGCTGATAGCAGTTGCCTCCATAAAACGCATGACGGGCCCTGCCTGTATAGTTAGCACCAGCGTTGCACCTACCAAAGCAGTGATGGGCAAAATCTCGATGAAGAGTACACGCGGCAAGGTGGCTTCCACGGGAGGGGCCCAAAAAGTATGAATGCCAGAACGGACCATGGCAATCAGCGTCGCTAATCCTGACAAGATCAGTAATGCCATAAACCACCAGGAAGCAGTGGATGGGGCGGTGAGCTGATCAATTAAGTCTGGGCTAAATAATGCTGAAAGAATAACAAATTTGGCAATAAAACCTGAAAGAGGAGGTAAGCCGATCAACAGGAGTGCGCAAGCTGCAAAACAAGTACCTAACACAGCGATTGTGCGCGGGATAGCGACACCTACGATTTCTTCATCTTCTGTTTCTTCATCTTCATAACCAAATGCTTCCATGGTCACGGCCAGCACGCTTGCCGCCACATTTTGTCCGCGTTCCATTAACTCGATCAGCATGAATAGTGCGCTGATCGCTAAGGTAGAACTGATCAGATAAAACAAAGCGCCAGCAGTAACTTCGGTTTGTACCAATCCGATGCTGGTCAATAATGTGCCAGACGAAATCAATACCGAATAGCTGGTAAAGCGCCCCAGGGTTTGTGAAGCAAGCACGCCTACTGTGCCAAAACTGATGGTGGCTAATCCACCATATACCAGTATTTGTGCGCCCAATCCGTTTGAAAAATCGGGGTTGTTGCCAAAAAAGAGGAGTGATAATCGTAACAAAACGTAGATTCCTACCTTGCTCATGATGGCGAAAACAGCAGCAGAAGGCGCTGGCGCAGCAGCATAGGTGGCAGGTAACCAGAAACTGAGTGGCCACATGCCGGCTTTGATCAAGAATGCCACACTTAATATAGCAATACCAGATTCCAGCAGGGTAGCGTGAGACGCACTGATTTGAGGAATTTTCAGTGCAAGATCAGCCATGTTGAGTGTGCCAGTTACGCCATAAATCAGTGCGACACCAATCAAAAATAACAATGAACCAACCAGGTTGATCGCGATGTAATGCAGGCCTGCTTTGACCCGTAACAGCCCAGATCCGTGCAATACCAAACCATAGGAGGCGGCTAGCATCACTTCAAAAAATACGAAGAGATTGAATAAATCTCCAGTCAGGAAAGCACCGTTCAATCCCATGAGCAATAATTGGAACAACGTATGGAAATGTGCACCTGCTCTATGCCAGCGTCCCAATGAAAATATTAATGCGGGGAGGGCAAGTGTAGCCGTGAGCACTAGCATCATGGCGGATAAATGATCCAAAACCAGATTAATGGCAAATGGTGGCGGCCAATTGCCAAGCAAATAAACCACGACGCCTCCTCCGCTGGTGTGGTCATCGCTATATGTGAAGCGGATCAGCAGAATTGAAATTATCAACAGAACGATCGTTGATAATATAGAAAGTGTTGCTTTTAGCGTGCGGCCGCGATCATCGAAGAAAAGCTGTAATGCACCCGTTACCAGCGGCAACAGGATGGGAGCAATGACTAGATGTTCAGGAGCGAGCATCATCGATCTGGTTCCTCGCCGTCCACATGGTCAGTGCCCGTTAGGCCGCGTGAAGCCAGAAGTACAACTAGAAACAGTGCAGTTGTCGCGAAGCCAATCACAATAGCGGTCAGAATCAATGCTTGCGGGACAGGATCAGCGTAAGCTGCTGGATCGATCTGAGTATTAGCTTGTGTGACTGGTGGCTGGCCGATGGTAAGTCGTCCCACACCAAAAATGAATAAATTCACGGCATAAGAAAGTAATCCTAGTCCAATAATGATTTGATAAGTGCGTGGGCGCAGAATGAGCCAAATACCGGAGCCAACTAATACGCCAATGCCAAGTGATAGAATCAGTTCCATTAGCGTTCTTCCTCAGTTTTAGCTGATTCACTGGCTTGTATGCGATGGCTGCGAATAGATTGGTGAGCCAACGCAACCAGCATCAATGCTGTGGCGCCAACGACGAGTAACAGCACTCCCAAGTCAAAAAATAATGCGGTGGCAATTGGTATCGTGCCTAGTAGTGGAATCTCCAAGTGCGTGGAATAAGATGTTAAAAAAGGGAAGCCAAATAACCAAGCGCCCATTCCTGTGAGTGCAGCCAGTAGTAGCCCTAATCGTATCCAGTGCAAAGGCAGGATGCGCAAATGACTTTCAATCCAGCGTGTGCCGCTGGCGAGATATTGTAGTAATAGTCCAATGGCCAGAATAATTCCTGCGGCAAACCCTCCTCCTGGCAAATCATGTCCGCGCAGGAAAAAATAAATGGCGAGCAGAATAATAAATGGAAATATCCATTGCATCAGTACCGTTGGTACCATCAGATAATCTTGTATAGTTTCCCCCACTTGGCGCTCTGGATGACATTCGTCAAACTCGTTCTGTATGCGTTGTTGCTCAGGGATTTCCATGCTGTCAGGGGCAGGTCGGAAGCGTCTCAGAAGCGCGTACACGGTTAACGCTACAATGCCGAGCACGGTGATTTCTCCAAATGTGTCAAAGCCACGGAAATCCACCAGAATAACGTTAACAACATTATTGCCTCCCCCTTCTGGATAAGCATGTTTCAAAAAGAAATCAGCAATGGTTTCTGTCAGCTTATCGCTAGTCATGATGGTATACGCCAGTAGTGCCATTGCGCCACCACAGCAGATGGCCAGAGTGAAATCGCGTATGCGACGAGTATGTGCGATCAATGTCGTAGCATTGTCGATTTGTTCTAGTCGTTGAGGTAGCCAGCGTAGCCCAAGTAAAATAAGCACCGTCGTAACAATCTCGACCAGTAGCTGTGTGGCGGCTAAATCAGGGGCAGAGAACCAGACAAAGGTGACGCAGGTAACTAGGCCGGCTCCTCCCATTAAGATCAAGGCCGCCAAGCGATGGTATTTGGCTTGATATGCTGCGCCCAGCGCGCAGGCAATGCCAATCCCCCAGAGTACAGCAAATGTAAAATCAGCTGTCTCGGTGGTGAGGGCCAGATGAGTAGTGGATTCTGTAGCAAGAAATGGCCAACTTCCCATGATGAAGCTAATCAAGACAACCAGAAATATCTGTGGCTGTAAACGCTGTGTGCCAAATGTTTCTTCCATCCAGCGTGCCCAACGCCAGGAAAGCACCACGAGCGAACGCTCGAAAAATCGCTGCCCCTTAAATTGCCGAACACCAGGTGTACCATCTTCACTATGCGCTAAATAATTTTTCAAGATTAAATAGAGTAATGCACCACCAGTCAGCGCAGTAGTACTCATAATGAGCGGTATGTTGATACCATGCCACACCGCCAGACTATAAAGTGGCGTGTAATCACCTAATACCGAGGTGACAGCGGTATGCAAGTAGGGGCCGATAGTCATACCAGGAATAATACCGATGACAAGACAAGCTAGCACCAAGAACTCAATCGGGCGCCGCATCCAGTGTGGAGGTTCGTGTGGTTCGCGTGGCAATTCAGTGGGTTTAGGTCCAAAAAAAACAGTATGAATAAATCGTATGGAATACGTGACGGAAAAAGCACCGGCAATAGTCGCTGCATAGGGCAAGATGCTATCTAATACGGAGTCGGAATGTTGCCCTAATGTTTCAGAAAAAAACATTTCTTTGGATAAAAAACCATTGAGCAACGGAACACCCGCCATGGCGGCGCTGGCTACCATGGCAAGAGTAGCAGTAATGGGCATATAGCTGAATAAACCACTTAACTTGCGCATGTCGCGGGTGCCAGCCTCATGATCAATAATACCTGCAGCCATGAACAGAGAAGCTTTGAATGTGGCATGATTCAACATGTGAAAAATTGCCGCAACAGCGGCCAGAGGACTACCAAAGCTTAGTAAAGTGGTGATTAGACCCAAGTGACTAATAGTTGAATAAGCCAATAAGCCCTTAAGATCTTGCTGAAAAATAGCAAAGTAGGCGCTGAGCAGCAGAGAGCTCATACCGGCAAATCCCAACAACAAAAACCACTCATTTGTGCCAGATAGTACTGGCCATAATCGAGTCAGTAGAAAAACACCGGCTTTTACCATGGTGGCGGAATGCAGATAGGCTGAAACAGGAGTGGGAGCAGCCATTGCATTGGGTAACCAGAAGTGAAAGGGGAATTGTGCACTTTTGGTCAATGCACCTAGCAGAATTAGGAGCAGAACCGGAATGTATAGTGTGTGATCGCGGATGGTATCCCCTGAAGCTAATACCTGATCAAGGTCGTAACTACCTGTGATATAGCCGATAAGGATCAATCCCGCCAACAGGCACAATCCACCGGTACCAGTAATGATAAATGACATGCGCGCACCGTCACGGGCAGCAGCATTGTGGTGCCAATAGCCAATTAGCAAAAAAGAGAAAATACTAGTGAGTTCCCAGAAAATAGCCAACAAGATCAAGTTGCCCGAGATAACGATTCCTTGCATGGCACCGGCAAAGGCCAGTAAGAAAGAGAAGAAACGCGGAACAGGATCTTCGGGAGACATGTAATAGCGGGCATAAAGTACTACCAGGAAGCCGATACCGGTTACCAGCATGGAAAACATCCAGGCAAATCCATCCATTCTGAGCGTGAAATTCAGATCGTGCTCAGGCAGCCATGCAATTTCATGACGCAGTATTTCGCCTTCCGCTATAGAGGGATAAAGGTAGATGGTGATTGACAATGCAATGAGCATGATACCCCCTGACAACCACGCTTCTGTATTTCTAGCGTTAGTCGGCAACAAGGCTGCTATGATGCTGCCAGTAAAAGGCAGCAGGATCAGGAGGAGGAGAAACTCACTATTCATGCGCTAAAGCAAAATATGTGTAGTATATAATGTCAGAAATCTTGATGAATAAATAACATCCCTGGCGTTTGAATAAGCTCTCCAGATTGATTGGTTAACATAGTAATCAAACGCAACTGTTGCAGAGATAAATGCCAGATAAACCATGAAAATCTACTGGTGATTGTGATCGATAAATTTCTTGGGGTGGTTACAAGGTTATGAGATTATACGGAAAATATTTTCAGAATACTTGTTTGATCAATAATAATTTTCTAGCTTAATTTTGTGTTTTCGTACGTGAAAAACACGAATAAGAGTGTTTTGGGTAAAGAATGCATTCATTTGTTGTGGTTGTTTTCTATCAACAGCTTAAATTCATGCGCGCATTTTAAGTTCAGGTCGGTACTGTAATACGTTGTGCTTTTTAGCGAGGTAGTAGGTGGATTTTTAAAAATGTTCTAGGTCAGATTGTTAAGTGGATAAGGCCGCCCGAGCCAAAATCCTTGCATATAGTTTACCTACATTTCTTTGAGTAATTGTGCTGTATCAGCATTTTCCACCCATTCAGCAATCGTTTCTAATCCCATAATACGCCCGATATTCTGGATCACTTGTACCATTTCCAGATCAATTGGATCAGTCGTCATATCTTTGACCAGTCGACCATCTATTTTTAGATAATCGATTGGGATATCTCGCAAGTAACCAAATGAAGACAAGTCACTGCCAAAATCATCCATTGAAAAGCGACAACCCAGCTGTTTGAGTGTAGTAACAAATAAAATAACACTTTTTAGATCCGCTAAGGCAGCATTTTCGGTGACTTCAAAGCAAATACTGGATGGATTTTTGATGTGTGCTTTAATGTTATTGACAACAAAATCCAGAAAATCTCCACTGCCTAATGCTTGGGCTGATAAATTAATAGCGTAGATTCCTTTGATTTGCTGCTCAGCTTTGATGAAGTTAAAAGATTGCTGGACGACCCAGCGATCAATTATCAGCATTTGGTTGTAGCGTTCGGCAGAAGGGAGAAAAGCGCCGGGTGACACTAGTTCTCCTTGCTCGTTGCGTAAACGCAGCAAAATTTCGCCATGTTTATCCCATTTGTCCTTGTGAGTCGCCATAATGGGTTGAAAATAAAGACAAAGTCGTTCCTCGCGAATTGCTTTCTGGATGCGCGGAAACCATTGCATCTCCCGCTTGCGTTTAACAAGTCCTCTGTCATCCGGTAGATAAACGTGAATACAGTTGCGTCCGCTTTCCTTTGCCAGGTAGCAAGCACTGTCTGCTTCGCTTAGCACTTTTGACAAACTTTCACCGCTTTGGCTGATTGGAAATAGCCCAATACTGACCCCAATGGTGAAATGTTTGTTTTGCCACTGATATCGAAAATCCTGTACTGTTTCACGCAAGGTTTTTGCAATTTGAATGGCATCTGCTTGTGAGCAGTGTTCCAGAATAATACCGAACTCATCGCCCCCTAAACGAGCTAATGTGTCACGTGATCGTAATTTAGATTGTAATAATGCAGCTATTTGTACGAGTAATTGGTCGCCGGCACTATGTCCGCAGGTATCATTGACCACCTTGAACTGATCCAGATCGAGGTATAGGAGCGTGTGCACATTATTCTTATGGGCTGATTTCAGTGTTTTCTCCAGGCGACTTTCGAATTCCTTGCGATTCAGTAAACCAGTTAAGCCATCATGGGCAGCCTGATGCGCAAGTTTTTCTGCTAAATTGCGTTGTTTTGTGACATCCCTGAAAGCCAGCACTGTGCCATGCACGTTTTGTTCATCGTCATGAATAGGGGCAATGGAATAGTTGATCGTTGCTGTTTGTTTATCTTTACGAACAAGCGTGCACTCTGGGTTCTTGCTATATGTTTCAATGGTGTGATTGGGTATGCCTATAACAGATTGCTGCATATCAACATCTTCAGTCTGAAAAACCTTGTGCAACGGCATGCTTGTTGCATTATTGTTATGCCAGCCGGTGAGTAATTCAGCAGCCGGATTTAAGTAAGTGATTTTTCCGGATGCATCTGTTGTGATGACGGCATCACCAATACTAGCCAAGGTAACACTGAAAAGCTCTTTTTCCTGTTGCAGAACATGGTTGGATTGAATCAGTGCTTTTGTCCGTTCTTTGACTCGTTGCTCCAGTTGATCATTGGCTTGCTGTAACGCCTTTTCTGCCTGTTCTCTTTCTTTGACTTGTGCTTGTAACTGCTGATTGGCAATTTGCTGTTGATTTCTGATCTCAATGAGGTGGCTGAGCAAATTAGTATTGTTGAAGCGCAGTTGTAGTGAGTCGGTAATAATGTGGTGTAATTGTCGTGACATGACCCATAGTACGCACAAGAACAGTATGGCGGTAATTGCGATAGCGATGTGTGCATTACCTCCATGTAAATATGCCCGATAGCTATAAGGAAGAATAGTCGGAATGGCAAAAAACAAATACGCGGATTGATAGGATGACAAACTGCTGACCGCTCCTGCCATCATTCCGGCTAGTATCAGAGCGAGGAATAACTGATAAATCGCATCATCTTCTATAAAGAATAATCCACCTGCTGTACCCCAAAGCATTCCGGATAGAAATACGCCAGCGGTAAATAGTTTTCCCCAGATTTCTGTTGCGTCCATTGAGGGTTTTTTGCGGAAATAAGCTTTGACGAACAGCAAGCGGATGAAAGTGAGCAGGCACACTGCAATCAGCCATGTGATCAGCAATTTTTTTGAAGTGTGCTCCCATAAAACCAATACCAACATTAACGCATTAAAGAGGGTGGCTGAAAAAGCAGGTGTGGTTTGCTGAAAAAGCAGTAAAACCTGTTTGGCTGATACTTTTTGAGCATGATCGTCTACATGGGAATCATACGCAATAGGTTCTTTGAGTTCATCAGTAATCATTATGAATATAAGGGTAAATAGCGGCCAAGAACCTGTTCAAATCTTTAGTTATGAGAGGTAATACAAGGTGAAAGTGAACGAGTAAGTGAAATATGCTCAGCATCGGCACTCAGAATATGTAGGCATGCTGAATTCAGTTCTGATGTTGTATGCGCCCTTCAATGAGCGATGAAACAGGTTTTTAAATATTTCTTTAACGCTAAAAATATCTATTATTCAGGAAAAGATTAGTAATGTTATATTAAATGAATATGTATTATTATGCTCTTATCATGATTTAAATAGCATAATTATTTGCTGGGTGAAATTTTCATTGTCGTAATTTGTAATGGCGACCTTTAACAAAAGAAGTGCCTCTTTTTATTATAGGAACATCCTTGGTGCTGGGTGCTTGCTGTGCTTTTTTATTCAGCAAGCGGCAGGAGCAGGTTTGGCCGTGATGGAACAGAGTGCGAAAGAACTCGGGCAAGCGTTTGCCGGAGCACCAACTAACATTGATGATGGCAGTATGGTTTTTTTTAATCCAGCTGCGATGAGTCAAACGCATAGCCGGCTTGTTTCTGTTGTGGGACACGCTGTTTTCCCACCGCTTGATTTTGAAAATAATGCTTCCCAACCGGATCCCATATTAGGTGGAGCAAGATTGCGAGGGGGAAATAATCATGGCTCATTGCCGGTAACGCTGATACCCAGTGTGTATTATGTCCAACCACTTAACGATCAATTTGCATTGGGTTTAGCTGTTAACACGCCATTTGGCATGCGTAATCATTACCAATCGGAGTGGCCTGGGCGTTATCAAGCAATCAATTCAGAGTTGATGGCAATTAATGTGAATCCGGGATTTTCTCTGAAGTTGACAGATAAATTTTCGTTTGGCGCAGGTTTGAATGTGCAATATTTGGAAACCAAGCTGACCAATGCAGTAGATTTTGGAACGATTTGTCTTCAAATGTTGAATCTGGGGTCCTGTGCTGCACAGGATTTATTACCGCAGTTGGCAGATGGCCACATCGCACTCAAAGGTAGTAGTGTAGGCGTTGGCTATAACTTAGGTATTTTTTATGCCCTTAGTCAGAACACGCATTTGGGTGTCAGTTATCGTTCAAGTGTCAAACACCGTGTTCATGGTAAAGCACGTTATTCTGTGCCGGATAACGCAAGCATATTGACTCAGAACAATGTTTTTGTAGATACCAAGATTCGATCAACCATTACTTTACCGGATAGTGTTCTATTTGGTTTCTCTCATCGCTTTAATCCGCAGTGGTCCGTTGCTGGCGATATTATGTGGACGCGTTGGAGTCATATGCAGGAGTTGAGAGTTGGATTTCTATCCATGCAACCTGATTCGGCTCTAGATCTTAAATGGAGAGAACTTGGCGTTACGCTGTAGGAGTAAGTTATACCCCTCCGGATAGTCGTTGGGTTTTCAGGAGTGGTTTTGCTTATGACCAAACACCGATTCCCAATGCGCAACTCAGACCTGCTCGTATCCCGGATAACGATCGTTATTGGGTAACAGCAGGAGTATCTTATGCATTGCCCCATAATATTCGTCTACATGGCGCTTATGCATATTTATTTGTTCCGACCGCTGCTATTGATAGCAAGGGCGCCACAGCTGATCATTTAATGGGAAAATTTTCCTCGCATTATCATATTGTGGGGGTACAACTGGATTGGCGTTTCTAAGTATTTGCTCAATATCCCACCGATTTCAATTTGATCCATCGTGTAGCTATATTTTAGGAAGGGTAACACCTTGCTGAAATTGGTATTTTCCTTTGCGGTCTTTATAGGATGTTTCACATACTTCATCTGATTCAAAAAAGATAACCTGAGCGACGCCTTCGTTGGCATAGATTTTGGCGGGTAGGGGAGTGGTGTTAGAAAACTCTAGCGTGACGTAGCCTTCCCATTCTGGCTCAAATGGGGTGACATTAACGATAATGCCACAGCGAGCATAGGTGGATTTTCCCAAGCAAATGGTCAATATATTGCGTGGGATACGAAAATATTCGACAGTACGTGCCAGCGCAAAGGAATTCGGGGGAATGATGCATACGTCACCAGTGACATCAACAAATGAATTGGAATCAAAGTGTTTTGGGTCAACAATGGTTGAATTCAAGTTGGTAAATAGCTTGAATTCATTTGAACAGCGGATATCGTAACCGTAGCTGGAGGTACCATAGGAGACGATATTTTGCCCATCTCTGTGTTTAATTTGGTTAGGCTCGAATGGCTCAATCATGCCGTATTCGGCAGCCATTTTACGGATCCATTTATCTGACTTGATTGACATGTGGCAGGTGTTGTTTCGATTTAATTATCTTCCATAACGATTTGTGTAAACACATCGTTATAATCGCGTGTCATGTCCGATATTTTGGCGGCAGCTCGGCGAGCAATCGTACGATAACTGGCAGCAATTTGTCCATCTGGCTCAGCCACTACACTGGGTTTGCCAGCATCGGTATGCTCACGGATACGGATATCAAGTGGCAGGGCACCTAGTAGCTCAACATTATAATCTTGGCTCATTTTTTCTCCGCCGCCAACGCCAAAGATAGGCTCGGTATGGCCACATTGTGAGCAAGTATGCAGACTCATGTTTTCCACAATGCCCAAGATAGGGATGCCGACTTTTTCGAACATTTTTAATCCTTTGCGGGCATCTAGCAAGGCGATATCCTGTGGCGTGGTCACGATAATGGCACCGGTTACCGGGATTTTCTGCGCCATAGTTAATTGAATGTCGCCTGTGCCTGGTGGCAGATCGATGACCAGGTAATCGACATCGTTCCATAGCGTATCATTGAGCAATTGCTGGAGTGCTTGCGTGACCATTGGGCCGCGCCAAACCATTGGTGATTCTACGTCAATCAGCAATCCAATGGACATCATTTGCACGCCATAAGCTATTTTAGGTTCGATGGTTTTGCCATCTGGTGAATGTGGCTGACCACTGACGCCCAGCATTTGTGGCTGGGAAGGGCCATAAATATCAGCATCTAATAGCCCAACCGTTGCGCCCTCGGCTGCCAAGGCTAATGCTAAATTGACTGCTGTTGATGATTTGCCGACCCCACCTTTACCAGAAGCAATAGCAATAATATTTTTCACGCCGGGCAGCAATTTCAGTTTGCGTTGTGCGCTATGTGCAATGATATGGCTGGAAACGTTGGCGGTGACCGAGCCAATTCCTGGCAAAGTGCTCAAGGCTTGTTCAATTTGTTGGCGTACTGTTTCCAGGACACTATTGGCAGGATAACCCAGCTGGATATCCAGCGTGACATTGGCTTCATTAATCTGAATGTTGTGGACTGCTTTACTGGCAAGATAATCCTTGCCGGTGGTTGGATCAATGGTTTGTCCTAATATAGTTTCAATTTGTTGTGGTGTGATCATTGAGAGTATTCTCCAGTCACAAAAGTATTGATGTTAGCAAATATCGCGTTGGCTGGTTTGCTACAATCTTCCTTATGATCTATTTAAATAAATGAGTAACTGATGACAGCACGTAATATGTTAGTAACTTCTGCGCTGCCTTATGCTAATGGCAGTATCCATCTGGGGCATTTGGTTGAATATATCCAGACTGATATCTGGGTACGCTTCCAAAAAATACAAGGACACACAGTTTACTATGTATGCGCTGATGATACCCATGGTACGCCGATTATGTTGCGTGCAGAAAAGGAGGGGATTTCACCGGAAGAATTGATTACGCGTGTACACGCTGAACATTTGCGTGATTTCACTGGTTTTCATATTGCGTTTGATCAGTATTACAGTACGCATTCGGATGAAACACGTTATTACTCAGAAGACATTTATCTGAAGCTGGATGCTGCTGGCTTAATTGCGACCCGCTCAATTGAGCAATTATATGATCCTGTCAAACAGATGTTTTTGCCAGATCGTTTTGTTAAGGGAGAATGCCCAAAGTGTGCTGCTGCAGATCAATATGGTGATTCTTGTGAAGTATGTGGTGCGGCCTATGCGCCAACCGAGCTGAAAAATCCCTATTCCGCAGTTTCTGGTGCAACGCCTATTCATAAGGCATCCGAACATTTCTTTTTTAAGCTGTCTGATCCGCGTTGTAGTGAATTTCTGCGCAGCTGGACGCGCGCTGGCCATTTGCAAACTGAGGCTGCCAATAAAGTAGATGAATGGCTAGGTGAAGCAGGGCAAAGCAAGTTGTCTGACTGGGATATTTCGCGTGATGCGCCTTATTTTGGCTTTGAAATTCCTGGCGAAACCGGCAAATATTTTTATGTGTGGCTGGACGCCCCCATTGGCTATATGGGTAGTTTCAAGAAACTGTGTAGTGAGCAAGGTATTGATTTTGATCAGTATTGGAAAAAAGGATCGGATACCGAGCTTTATCATTTTATCGGCAAGGATATTCTGTATTTTCATGCGTTATTTTGGCCAGCCATGCTGGAAAACGCAGGTTATCGCACGCCCACCCAAATTTTTGCACATGGATTTTTGACAGTTAACGGCGAAAAGATGAGCAAATCGCGCGGAACGTTTATTACCGCGGAAAGTTATCTGCAGCAAGGATTAAATCCAGAATGGTTGCGCTATTACTATGCAGCCAAACTCAATGGCAGCATGGAAGATATTGATCTCAATCTGGAAGATTTTGTAACGCGCGTTAATGCTGATCTGGTGGGGAAATATATCAATATCGCCAGTCGCTGCGCCGGATTTATCAGTAAGCGCTTTGGCGGTCAACTGGTCGCTGGAGAAGATTATCAACAGCTACAAACAATGGTGGATCAGCGTTTTTCAAGTTGGCAGCCAGGGATCATTGAAAAGACGTATGAAGCGCGTGATTTTGCTGCAGCAATTCGCCACATCATGAAACGCGCGGATGAAGTAAATGAGCTGATTCATACGCTTGCGCCCTGGGAAATTGCCAAGGATGAAACACGTGAGCGAGAGTTGCACCGTGCTTGTAGCCTGGGTATTCAAATGTTTTACTTGCTTTCCTGCTATTTGAAACCAGTTTTACCTAATACAGCTGAGCACATTGAACATTTCCTCAATTGTTCTACCCTTGGCTGGCCGCAGCATTCTGCTAACCAACCGTTATCTGCCTTGCTGTTGCCACCAGGACATGCGATTAATGCCTATCAGCACTTAATGACACGAATTGATCCTAAACAAATTACTGCATTGATCGAAGCGAATCGACAAACCATGAAAACTAATCACAACCCCCATTCACAAGTACGACATGGTGAAGCGCAGCAACACGCATCTGCACCGATTGCTACTACCATTTCCATTGATGATTTTAGCAAGGTCGATTTGCGCATTGCTCGTATTGTTGATGCGCAACTGGTACCCGGTGCAGATAAGTTGTTGCAATTGACGTTAGATATTGGTTCTGAACAGCGCAATGTATTCGCAGGTATTAAGTCAGCTTATGATCCTGAGCAACTGAAAGGGCGTTTAACAGTGATGGTGGCAAATCTTGCGCCACGTAAGATGAGATTTGGGTTATCAGAGGGAATGGTATTAGCCGCGGGTGGTGAAGCGGGAGGGCCTTTCCTGTTGGCGCCAGATAGTGGTGCACAACCAGGTATGCGCGTGAAATAAACTTATGCTTGGTTGTGAAATAATAATTCCAGGCCAATGCGATATCCGCTACGCACGCGACTGATGGCGTATTTAAGATTGACTTGGCAGTAGCCTGTTTTTCCCTTGAGTTGGTTACTAGTCCAACCTAATTGACCGCAATTGGTTAATGCTACCGACATAGTAAAACCACTAGGCGTTGTCATATGGCGAAAGAGAGGTAGGGTGGTGATATTAGTAATTGTCGCTAGTACTTCATTAATATGAGGCAGTACAAATCCACGCAATATGAATGCCTTTATGCCGTACTTAAAGACGACAATTACAATTTATAATGATAACGACACGCATTCGCAATCATGTTATATTGTGTGCTCGGTTAGTATATTTATTCCCGGTTAACCTGCTACGCAAAAAATGAGGCCGAGGCACTATGTTCTCAAATAATCAATATCTTGTATTTTTTCTGATTGGCATCTCAATGTTATTATTGTTACCGTTGTCAATGGCTCGGGCAGATAATGCTATTTCAGTGGTGCCGCAAACCTGGCAAATGCTTGATTATTTGGCAGCAGATTATGCAGGCGCGGTCGAGCAGGGAAAAATTATTGATGAAACCGAGTTTGCTGAGATGCAAGAGTTTTCAGCAACAGTAAAAACGCAAATCGTAACCTTGCCAGAACACGCGGATAAAGCAGCTTTACTAAAGCAAGCCGCACAACTGCAAACCTTGGTCGAGAATAAAGCTGATACTGATGCAGTTTCCTCACAAGCGTTGCAGCTGGCAGATGCTTTGCTAGTTGCTTATCCCATTCCTACTTCGCCAACGGTAGTGCCTGATCTTAAGCGGGGCGCGACGTTGTACCAAAGTCATTGCGCTAGTTGTCATGGTGTGACTGGAGGAGGGGATGGTCCAGCAGCAATTGGATTAGATCCCCCTGCCATTGCTTTCACTGATGTAGAGCGAGCTGATCAGCGTAGCCCGTTATCGCTTTTTCAAACTATTTCACAGGGAGTGGAAGGTACTTCCATGATCGGTTATAGCGAACAGTTAAACGATGCGGATCGCTGGGCACTGGCTTACTACACTGGTACGTTTGCTTATATCAATTATGTTGCAAACGGAGAAACGCTGTGGCAGCAAGATACCAGCACACGTGCGCATATTGGCAATTTGGATGAATTGTCGCGCGCGCGCGCGGAGCAGATCGGCGTGGTATTGGGGCGAAAGCAAGCACATGCCTTGATCGCGTATCTGCGGACACATCCTGAAGCGCTGGAACAAGCTTTAACAGGTATTGCACTGGCACGAGGACGTTTAGCTGCGAGTGTTAAAGCTTATCAGGCAGGAGATGGCAAGGAAGCGATTCAACTTGCTTTGTCAGCCTATTTGGATGGAGTAGAGCCGGTAGAGCCGCGTCTCAATACTGTTGATAGTGCATTACGTGCACGTATCGAACTGGGTATGGGAGTGTTTCGTACCGGTCTTTCCAAGGGAGAAGCTGTCGATACGATTGTTAAACAGGCGGCTGAAGTCGATCAATTATTGATCGAGGCACAGGATCTAACAACTAATTCAGCGGCAAATGCTTCTACTATTTTCTTGGGAGCGTTTACGATCTTGGTGCGTGAAGGTTTAGAGGCATTGTTGATTGTCGTTGCTTTGCTGGCGTTTCTAAATAAAGCAGGTAGACGAGAATTATTGCCTTATGTGCATTCAGGTTGGATTGCTGCGTTAGTGGCGGGAGGAGGGACCTGGGCAGTGGCGCATTACCTGATTGATATTAGTGGTGCCAGTCGTGAATTGACTGAAGGGTTATCTGCCTTGTTTGCAGCGTTGATCTTATTGGCAGTCGGATTATGGATGCATCAAAAGAGTACTGGTGATCGTTGGCAGATGTATCTTAAGGAAAAAATGAACAGTGCGCTGAGCAAAAAATCTGCTTGGTTTTTATTTGTATTGGCCTTTATTTCAGTCTATCGCGAAGTATTTGAAACCATCCTGTTTTATGCGGCTTTGTGGCAAGAAGGGTTGGAAATTTGGTTGCTCAGTGGAATCGGTGCTGCTGTTATCGTACTGGCTTTGATTACTTGGGGCATGTTGCGCACCAGCCGCCGCTTACCTATTTCTACTTTCTTTGCCGCTAGTTCAGCGTTGATTGCTGTGTTAGCCGTTGTTTTGACGGGGAAAGGGGTATCTGCTTTGCAGGAAGCAGGTTGGGTTGCGGTGTCGTTAGCACCTATTCCGCATATTGATTTGTTAGGTGTTTTCCCAACTTGGCAGACTTCTCTCGCACAGCTGGTGATTATTGTGTTGCTGATAATTGGGTATTTTTATAATAAACGGTTAGTAGCACCAGCTTGATTCCTTGATTTATATGTGTGCGCTTGGTAATTACTTTGCGTGTAGCAATATGTAGCAATCACCAGGCGCTATCTCTGCTAGACCGATTGCTGCCATGCAAACAGCTTCCTTTACTTTCTATTGGCATGATTACGAAACTTTTGGCACCAATCCTCGTTGGGATCGTCCGGCTCAGTTTGCTGGATTGAGAACAGATGAAGCACTCAATGAAATTGGTGAGCCACTCGTTATCTACTGTCAACCTGCACGTGATCGCTTACCGCATCCAGAAGCCTGTCTGCTGACAGGGATTACGCCACAACTTGCCGCTGCTCAAGGCCTCCTGGAACCAGAGTTTGTTGCGTTGATTCATACGCAGTTAGCACAACCAGGGACTTGTGGAGTGGGGTATAACTCGTTACGTTTTGATGATGAAGTCACTCGTTTTGCGCTCTATCGCAATTTTTATGATCCTTATGCGCGCGAGTGGCAAGCAAGTAATTCACGTTGGGATGTAATTGACCTGGCGCGTATGGCATTTGCTTTGCGTCCTGAAGGAATTGCTTGGCCATATAATGCAGAAGGTCATCCTAGTTTTCGCTTGGAAGATCTCACGGCTGAGAACGGATTGGTACATGACAGCGCACATGATGCCTTGTCTGATGTGCGTGCTACTATCGCATTGGCACGCTTGTTTAAAAATCAGCAACCACGTTTGTACGACTGGCTATTTCGTCTGCGTAATAAACGTGCTGCAGCAGATTTGCTGGATTTGGCGCAGCATACGCCAGTTTTGCATACTTCTCGCATGTATCCAGCCAAGTATGGCTGTACTACCTTGATCATGCCGCTGCTGTTTGAGGCAGGAAATGCTAATAACATTCTTGCCTATGATTTGCGTTATGATCCATCCGAATTTATGACACTGAGTGCTGATGCATTGGCCGAACGTTTATTTACCTCTCAGGAAGAGTTGGCTGGGCAGCAGCGTTTGCCAGTCAAGGCTGTTAGATTGAATAAATGTCCGGCATTAGCACCACAAACGGTGCTGACTGAGGAAATTGCACAGCGGATTGAATTGAATATAGAACGGTGCCTGCACCATTGGCAACAGTTACGAGATCATCCTGAATTCATGCAACGGATTGAGCATGCTTACTCTGATAACAGAGTGTTTGCAAAAAATGATGCGGAGCTAGCACTCTATGATGGTTTTGCTAGTAATCAGGATCGTAATTTGTTTTCACGTGTGCAGCATTCAGATCCTAAAAATTTGGCTGAACTTGGTGGGGAGTTTCAAGATAGCCGTTATGTTGAATTGCTTTTTCGCTATCGAGCACGTTACTATCCAGAAACATTATCTAATGAGGAAATGCATCGCTGGCGAGAAAGATGTCGCAAGCAATTGACGGAAGAAATCATCAAAGATCACTTAACTTTGGATGTATATCAGCAAAAATTGCGTCAATTGCGTGAGGATTGTTTGCGTCCAGAGCAACTTGCCATTCTGGATGAGCTAATTGCGTGGGGGAAGGAACTAGCACAGGAAAATAATTTACCCTGGTCTACTACTTAAATTTTTACTTTTTCTACTTTAGAGCCCGTTTACGATCTCATCATTATTCCTTACGATACGTGGATGAAGAGAACAAAATATGCCGGTGATATTAGCAAAGAGAAGTTTGCCGAGATAGAGCCGCTATTGCGTAGCGTGAGGCGCAGCACCAAACCCACGACAATAGATTTGTATGAAGTATTTTGTGCTGTGCTGTATCTGCTGCGTACTGGTTGCCAGTGGAGATTTTTGCCCGGAGAGTTTCCCAAATGGCAGAGTGTATATGCCTATTGGCGCAAATGGAATGGGCCTGACCAGCACGGCGTGAGCGTGCTGGAGCAGGCATTAAAAAAATCAGGTTGGCGCGGCCCGAGAGAAACTGGGGCGCAACGCTTGCAGCACGTTCTTGATTGTGGACGCGCAAAGCGTGAAGAATACAGACACGGCTGACCAGAAAGGCTATGACGCCGGCAAGAAGGTGTCGGGCATCAAGCGCCATATCGCTGTTGATACCCAGGGTTTGCCGCATGCTATAGCGGTGACAACAGCGGAAGTGACTGACCGTAAAGGTGTATTGCAAGCTCTGGAGCGCTGCAGGCTGGGCTTGGGGCAAGTACAAAGTTTGCTGTGCGACAGTGGCTATACTGGAGAACCATTCGCTGAAGGCGTGCAAGAAATTCTGGGCAGACCTGTCACCGTGCAGATTGCCAGGCGCAGTGAACTGCATACCTTCAAGGTTATGCCCAGGCGCTGGATAGTGGAACGTAGTTTCGCCTGGCTGGAAAAGTGCCGAAGATTATGGAAAAACTGCGAACGTAAACTTGATACCAGCTTGCAGCTCATTCATTTGGCTTTCTTGGCACTATTACTCAGAAGATCGTAAACAGGCTCTTAGAAATGAAATAAAGACACCTCACACTTCTAGTCTAGTTTTATTTTATTTCATTTAGAAGTGTGGGGCGCTTAGGTAAGCAATTAACTGTTTTGCTGTACTATTTTTATTTTACGATTGACTTCAGTTCTCCGCTTAGGTAACGCTCAGTCATGGTTGATAATTTGATAGGCTTGATTTTGCCAGCTTGTCCCGCAGAGCCAAACGCTTCAAAACGAGCTTTACAAATATCTTTAGCTGCCGCAGTAGCATCTTTCAAGAATTTACGCGGATCAAATTCACTTTTGTTTTTGACCAGATGACGACGTATAGCACCCGTCATAGCTAGACGAATATCAGTATCAATATTAACTTTACGCACGCCGTATTTGATACCTTGTTGGATTTCTTCAACTGGCACACCGTAGGTTTCTTTCATTTCACCACCATATTCACGAATAATTTCCAGCCATTCTTGTGGAACGGAGCTGGAGCCGTGCATCACCAAGTGTGTGTTGGGAATGCGTTGATGTATTTCTTTGACGCGCTCAATAGCCAAAATATCACCGGTAGGTTTACGTGTAAATTTATAAGCACCGTGTGAAGTTCCAATGGCAATTGCCAGTGCATCAACGCCTGTTTTTCTAACAAATTCTGCAGCTTCTTCTGGATCAGTTAGTAACTGATCAAGTGAGAGTTGGCCGACAGCGCCATGTCCATCTTCAGCTTCTCCTTCTCCTTCACCAGATTCAAGAGAACCTAGGCAACCTAATTCGCCTTCGACAGATACTCCAACAGCATGTGCCATTTCGACGACTTTGGCAGTGACGTTGACGTTGTATTCAAATGAAGAAGGTGTTTTTCCATCTTCTTCAAGTGATCCGTCCATCATGACGCTAGAGAAGCCACTACGAATCGCATTGACACATACGGAAGGTGAGGCTCCGTGATCCTGGTGCATAACAACCGGAATGTGTGGATAAGCTTCAACTGCAGCCGCAATCAGGTGTCGTAAAAATTCTTCTCCAGCGTATTTACGTGCACCCGCTGATCCCTGCATGATTACCGGGCTATCACATTCATCAGCCGCTTGCATGATGGCATGAATTTGCTCGAGATTATTGACGTTAAAGGCCGGAAGTCCATATCCGTTCTCGGCTGCGTGATCTAATAACTGACGTAACGATACCAGTGCCATTCAAGTCTCCTTTATATGAAAATTTAATGTGGTTATTTTGACTAATAATTAGTATTTTATATTCTTGTAAATGTACAGCTTGTTGTTTTATGGTGGTATGCCAAATTACAAATTTACAAATGAAGTGGGTCAGAAAGCGGTTGCTGGGTTGTGTCTGAAACTATTTGTGCCATTGTTCTGGGGCTGCCCACTTTGACAAGTTTCATGGTATTGGTTCCGCCAGCAATACCAACTGGTTCACCAATCGTCATAATAATTAAATCTTCCTTGCGTATTGCGCCACGTCTGAGTAATTCGTCCTCTGCCATACCAAGAATAATTTCAGGATCACACAAACCTTGCCCAAATTTTATTGGGTACACTCCTCGAAAAAGCGTTACTTTGCTTAAGGTTTCATCTAAAGGACTAAGTGCAAAAATTGGGACTTTTGAGCTTCTACGCGACATAAAAAGCGCTGTAACACCACTTTGTGTCAGTGCAGCAATGGCTCGAATCTTAAGTGATCCAGCTGTGTACATGGTGGCGCGTGCAATGGCATCTTCAATACTGACAGGCTGTGTATCTGGAGAGCGACGGAAACTGAGGTTTACCGTATATTCTTTTTCTGCTTCCAGACATACTCTGGCCATGGCTGCCACCGCTTCTACTGGATATTGTCCAGCAGCAGATTCAGCAGACAGCATGACGGCATCTGTGCCGTCTAAGACAGCGTTTGCTACGTCAGATACTTCCGCGCGTGTTGGAATCGGGCTAGATATCATTGATTCCATCATTTGTGTCGCAGTAATCACTAGTTTGTTTGCTTCGCGTGCTGAGCGAATCATGCGCTTCTGTAGCGCTGGCACAGCAGCATCTCCCACTTCGACTGCTAAATCACCTCGCGCAACCATAATGGCATCAGATGCACTCAGAATATCGTCTAATGCCAGAATAGCTTCTGAGCGCTCAATTTTCGCCATGAGCAAACTGTGTCCTTTTGCTTCCTGCATTAATGCACGTGCTTGGCGAATATCTTCTCCTGAGCGGGGAAAAGAAACAGCAAGATAGTCGGCCTGAAGAATTGTTGCTGTTTTAATATCTTGCAAATCTTTTTCGGTCAATGCTGGTGCGCTTAATCCTCCACCTTTGCGGTTAATTCCCTTGTTATTGGAAAGAACGCCTCCTTGTGTTACTTCACAATAGATTTCGTTACCTTTGACTTTGGTCACAGTCATGACGATGCGGCCATCATCGAGCAGAAGAACAGCACCTGCTTCGACATCATTAGGCAGCTCTCGATAATCTAGTCCGATACGTTCCTGATTGCCCAGTTCGCAATCTGCATCAAGAATGAATTCATCACCAGTTTTCAGGATGATTTTTCCGTGCTCAAATCTTCCGATGCGTATTTTAGGTCCCTGCAGATCAGCTAACACGCCGACTGTGCGACCGAGAGAGTGAGCAAGAGAGCGAACCAGTTCTACGACAGCGATATGTTCTTCTTTGGTACCATGCGAAAAATTAATGCGAACGACATCCACGCCAGCCTCGAGCATTTTTCCTAGCGTTTCCGGGTTGTTAGAAGCTGGCCCCAGTGTTGCTACAATTTTTGTTCTGCGCATCATTTCTGAAGTTCCTGGGGGAGGGGTTTCTCAAACATTATTGCTCACTGGCGCGTGATTCCAGAATTTCAACAGCGGGTAGTTTTTTTCCTTCTAAAAACTCCAGGAATGCTCCACCTGCAGTAGAAATATATGAAACCTTGTCGTAAATGTCATATTTTTGAATAGCAGCAATTGTGTCGCCGCCGCCAGCTAAGGTAAAAGCCTTGGTTTGAGCAATTGCTTGGGCAATTGTGTGCGTTCCTTCTCCAAATTGATCAAATTCAAACACACCTACTGGGCCATTCCAGACAACTGTACCTGCTTGCATGATGATATCAACCAATTCTTGTGCACTTTTAGGGCCAATATCAAAAATCATGTCGTCATCAGCAACGGCATTTGCTTCTTTTAAAACGGCTGGTTCGTCAGCTGAGAATTTTTTACCTACCACAACGTCCACCGCAATCGGAATAGTTGCATTGCGCTGTTTCATTTTGTTCATTAAGGATTGAGCTACTGGAACCAGATCATCTTCACACAGTGATTTTCCTACATTATTTCCAGCTGCCTTGAGAAAAGTGTTGGCAATTCCTCCACCCACTACAAGTTGATCGACTTTTTCGGTAAGTGCTTCCAAAACAGTGAGCTTAGTGGAAACTTTGGATCCCCCTACAATCGCAACGAATGGGCGTGCTGGTTGGTGTAAAGCTTTGGTTAAAGCATCGAGTTCTTCAGTCAAAAGTATGCCAGCACATGCGATGGGAGCGTATTGAGCTACACCGTAGGTTGAAGCTTGTGCGCGGTGGGCGGTACCAAATGCATCCATAACGAATATATCGCATAAAGCAGCGTATTTTTTTGCTGTTTCTTCAAGATTTTTTTTCTCACCTTTATTGATTCTGCAATTTTCCAGAATCACCAATTCCCCAGGAACAACTTCGAAACCTCCTTCTACCCAATCCTTGATCAGTCGGACAGGTGTGCCCAGTTTTTGGCTAATATCGTCAGCAACAGGTTGAAGAGAATTTTCTGGTGTCCATATACCTTCTTCCGGACGTCCCAAATGGGACGTTACCATGACGCGAGCACCTTGTTGTAAACAATGCTTAATAGTCGCCATGGATGCGGTGATACGTGCATCTGATGTTACTTTGCCGTCTTTGACAGGAACATTCAGATCAGCACGAATGAGGACACGTTTGTTTTTTAGCTCTAGATCAACAAGTTTGATAACTGACACATTCACTCCGTATTTTTAAATAACTTGCAGATTTTATAAAGTAATCAGGTAAAAACTGGCTCATTGCTCAATTTAAGAGAAACAATAAAGAAGCAGATCTATTTATCCATAGAAGAAAAGCGATCTAAACTGAAATATTATTAGGTGATTAAGCTGATTTATCTGCAAAATTTGTATTTGATTTAGATAAAATTTTCTATACACCGAATAAGAATGCTGTAATCAGAAGAAACTGATTACAGCATAACTACTCAATGCCAACATATATAAATAGTTAATGTGAAACTATTTATCCTATGCGGTGTGTTTTAATATTATTTTCCTTTACCTGCAACGACTCGAACCATTTCCAAAACCTTGTTTGAATAACCCCATTCGTTGTCGTACCAAGCAACTATTTTTACGAAATTGTTATCGAGCTGAATACCTGCTTCTGCATCGAATACCGATGTGTGAGTTTCTCCACGAAAGTCTGTCGAAACAACTTTTTGATCAGTAAAGCCCAAAACACCTTTCATGGCCCCTTCAGATGCGGCTTTCATTGTGTTGCGAATTTCATCGTATGTAGCTTCTTTTTCCAGTTCTACTGTTAAATCTACCACTGAAACATCTGATGTAGGAACGCGAAAAGCCATACCTGTCAATTTTTTGTTGAGTTCAGGGATCACCACGCCAACCGCTTTGGCCGCTCCGGTAGATGAAGGAATAATATTTTCTAGAATTCCACGTCCTCCGCGCCAGTCCTTATTGGAAGGGCCATCAACCGTTTTTTGTGTGGCTGTTGCCGCGTGAACGGTAGTCATTAACCCGCGCTTGATTCCCCAGGTGTCGTTTAGTACTTTAGCAATTGGAGCTAAGCAATTGGTGGTACAGGATGCGTTGGAAACAATTGCTTCACCTTGATAGGTTTTGTCATTCACACCGTAAACAAACATAGGCGTATCGTCTTTTGAAGGAGCAGTCATGACAACTTTGGGAGCACCAGCTTTGATGTGCTTTTCACATAATTCTTTGGTCAAGAATAACCCGGTGGATTCTACAACAACGTCAACATTGACTTCATTCCATTTG
This sequence comes from Nitrosomonas stercoris, assembly GCA_006742785.1. NCBI lineage: Bacteria > Pseudomonadati > Pseudomonadota > Betaproteobacteria > Nitrosomonadales > Nitrosomonadaceae > Nitrosomonas > Nitrosomonas stercoris. The sequence continues at coordinate 1,691,233 of AP019755.1, forward strand.
AGTTCTGCTGGGTCTTTGATAGCTGTCAGACGTATTTTTTTTCCATTTACTATCAAAGTATTGCCTTCTACGGATACATCTCCTTTGAAACGTCCGTGAACGGAATCGTGTTGCAGCATATAAGCTAGATAATCTGGCTCTAGTAAATCGTTAATTGCAACAACTTCTATGTCGTTAAATTCTTCTATAGAAGCACGAAAAACCATTCGTCCAATACGACCAAAGCCATTAATACCAACTCTTATTGCCATTCTTTTATCTCCATATTTTCATTAAAAATCTTATTGCTTAGATAATAGAGTACCCCTTACTTTTATATAATTCTCTTTACCGCATTGACAACGTTTTCAACAGTAAAGCCGAAGTATTCGAATAACTCTTTTGCTGGAGCTGATTCGCCAAATGTGTCAATTCCAATAACTTCTCCTTCAAGCCCAACATATTTGCGCCAAAAATCAGATACACCTGCCTCAATTGCAACGCGTTTGATTCCCTTGGATAAAACTTTCTCGCGGTAAGCTAATTCTTGTTTGTCAAAAACATTTGTACAAGGCATTGAAACAACGCGTACTGCAATGTTGCTTTCGGCTAATATCTTTTGTGCTTCCATTGCTAATTCAACTTCTGAACCTGTTGCAATGATGATCGCTTGTGGTGTTCCATTTGTGGCTTCAGAAAGAATATAACCACCTTTTTTAATTAGGCTGATTGTGGCGGCATCTCGTTTCTGGAAGGCTAGATTCTGGCGGCTAAATATGAGAGAAGTTGGTCCCTCTCTACGTTCTATGGCAGCTATCCATGAAATCATGGTTTCCACTGTATCACAAGGTCGCCACACATCCATATTAGGGATCATGCGCAACGTGGCTGTTTGCTCGACAGGTTGATGTGTGGGTCCGTCTTCTCCTAGTCCGATGGAATCGTGCGTAAAGACAAAGATATTACGAATTTTCATTAATGCAGCCATGCGTAATGCATTACGTGCATATTCTGAGAACATTAGGAAGGTTCCACCGTAAGGAATGATACCACTGTGTAATGACAGGCCATTCATGATGGCACTCATGCCAAATTCTCGAACACCATAATGAATATAGTTGCCAGGGGTATTGCCGCCGATCCCTTTGGATCCAGACCACATAGTCAAATTAGATCCAGCTAAATCTGCTGAGCCGCCAATCAGCTCGGGCAATACAGGTGCAAGTGCCTCGATTGAGTTTTGTGATGCTTTTCTGGTGGCAATAGTTTCTTCTCTAGCATTGACCTGACTAATCACTCCTTCTATATGATTGAGCCATGTATCAGGAAGCTCTCCAGCTGTACGGCGAGTAAATTCTGCCGCTTCGACCGGATATTTCTTACTGTATTCTGAGAGCATGCCATTCCAATCAGATTCCAGTATTTGTCCCTTCGGACGCGCATCCCAGGCATCATAGACTTCCTGTGGAATTTCAAATGGTAGATAGTTCCAACCAATATGAGGGCGCGTGATGGCAATTTCATCTTGTCCAAGTGCTGCTCCATGAATAGCACTGGTATTAGCTTTGTTGGGAGAACCCATTCCAATTACCGTTTTGCAGCATATGAGTGTAGGTTTATCTTGTATTTTTTTAGCTGATTCAATTGCTGCTTGGATTGCTTCGGTGTCATGCCCATTAACATGTGGGATAACATGCCAGCCATAGGCTTCAAAGCGTTTTGGAGTGTCGTCTGTAAACCATCCTGAAACATTTCCATCAATGGAAATCCCATTATCATCATAGAAACAGATCAGCTTACCCAGCTGCATTGTTCCTGCCAATGAACAAGCTTCATGTGAAATACCTTCCATGAGATCGCCGTCACCCAGGAACACATAAGTATGGTGGTCTACAATTGGAAAGTAGGGGCGATTAAATTCTTCAGCGAGTATTCTTTCTGCTAGTGCCATTCCGACAGCGTTTGTAATACCTTGTCCTAATGGACCAGTTGTGGTTTCAACGCCGGGTGTGTAGCCATACTCGGGGTGACCAGGGGTTTTTGAATGGAGTTGCCGAAATTGCTTGATGTCTTCAATTGATAGGTCATAACCAGTGAGATGAAGCAACGCATATATCAACATGGATCCATGACCATTTGATAATATAAAACGGTCACGATTTGCCCATTTAGGATTGGCTGGGTTGTGGCGCATATGATGGATCCACAGTACTTCCGCAATTTCTGCCATACCCATGGGCATACCAGGGTGGCCAGAATTGGCTTTTTGGACGGCATCCATGGCGAGTGCACGAATTGCGCTAGTTAAATGATTAAATACTGGTGCGCCAAAATTATTATCGAATTCTTTCTTCATTTACTCTTGTCCTCGATGATCAACCGACAAACTGCCGCCCGCAATGCACATGATGCACCACATGATGACTAACAAAACCGGTAAAAGGATGCATTATCTCTTAAGTCCGATCAGTTCACAATACGAGATATAATTTCTTTGTGTTTCTATAATGATAGTCAAGGTTTTAAGGCAAAGATCATGGTAAAATGGCCGATTGAAGAGTATTATGCGTTTCTTGATTTTCTGCGGATGTTATCCTAGGAAGAGTGGCCGAGCGGTTGAAGGCACTGGTCTTGAAAACCAGCAACAGGAAACTGTTCGTGGGTTCGAATCCCACCTCTTCCGCCAAGTTTGGCTGTGTTGTAGTTGCAAGGAGTTGCAAGGGATGGGCGCGACAAGTAGTTATAATAATTTTTTGGCAAAAAAGCAGATGGTAATGTTTAGCCTTTCATCTGTTTATTGTCCGGGTTTTGTGTTTGTTGCGCCAAATGGAGTGGCAGGATTATGTGGCGTTCTTCTACAATTTTTTATTGTTAGTAGAAGAATATTAGGATATCGGCAGATATAAAATGGAGAAGATTTAATAATGAGCGTCCCTCTTTTACAGCAATACCGAATAGGTAGTTATATTTTAAAGCAAAAACTTCGGGGCAATAAACGTTATCCGGTGGTGTTGATGCTTGAGCCGTTATTTCAGTGTAATCTGGCTTGTGCGGGTTGTGGCAAGATCGATTACCCAGAGGAAACATTGCGCCGTCGTTTAAGTGTGGATGAATGTTTGCATGCTGTTGATGAGTGTGGTGCACCAGTTGTTTCTATTGCCGGAGGGGAGCCACTTATCCATAAAGAAATGCCGCAAATTGTGCAGGGAATGATTAAGCGCAAAAAATTTGTATATCTTTGTACCAATGCGTTGTTGCTGGATGCGCGTATGGATGATTACCAGCCATCTCCTTATCTGACTTTTTCTATCCATCTGGATGGCAATCGCGAACGCCATGATGCATCGGTTTGTCGTGAGGGAGTTTATGACAAGGTTATTCCGGTGATTAAGCAGGCACTGCAACGTGGTTTTAGAGTAACAATTAACTGTACTCTGTTTCAGAAGGAAACCCCAGAGGAAGTCGCGGCATTTTTTGATACGGCAACCGAATTGGGTGTGGAAGGTATTACTGTATCCCCTGGTTTCAGTTATGAGCATGCGCCTCGGCAAGATGTTTTTCTGCAGAGATCAGTCAGCAAACGACTGTTTCGATCAATTTTCAAGCTTGGAAAAGAGCGTAAGACGCCTTGGAAATTTAATCATTCCAGTTTGTATTTAGATTTCCTTGCAGGTAATCAAAGCTATCAGTGCACTCCATGGGGAAATCCTACGCGTAATCTGTTTGGTTGGCAGCGGCCTTGCTATCTGTTGGTAGATGAGGGGTATGCAGCGACCTTTAAAGAGTTGATGGAAGATACTAACTGGGATAATTATGGCGTTGGTAATAATCCTAAATGTGCAAATTGCATGGCGCATTGTGGATTCGAGCCTACCGCAATCAATGATGCTTTTTCTCATCCTTTGAAAGCACTGCGAGTCAGTATGAATGGTCCACGGGTGGAGGGAGAAATGGCGCTGGATCCTTTGCAATCAAGCAGCAAAAAGCCACAGCAACATACTGCAAGTACACAAAGACCTTTTCCAATGGCTGTGACAGTGGAGCATAAAGCTGCCACTCATACTTCGGAACATTCTGCAGGTTCGGATAATTAGTATTCTTGCTTGGCTTGGTTGATATTCCTAAAGATTGATTTATTAGAATGAAGAACGGTAGGCATGGCAGAGTATCCATTCAATAAAATGGATAGGTTGGCTAGAAATATTACGCAATATTTCTCTGATATATTAATTTTTAAAAACATCTAAAAGCCATGATAGCGTTGGTAATGTATGTGGCTTTGACAGGCGTGTTATGTTGGTGGAGCATCTTGCTAGCTCCGTGGCAAGCATGGCGTGTACGAGAGTATCTTGAACCAGCTGATATACCTGTAGAAGAAAAACAATCATTCGATAAGATCACAGTTTTAATTCCCGCACGTGACGAAGCACAGTTTATCACTCAAACGTTACATAAACTGCAAGCTCAGGATAACAATTTACGAATTATTGTTATCGATGATCAATCAGAAGATCGCACTGTAACTCTGGCAAGAGCAGCTGGAGCAGAGGTTGTTGTTGGCACGACACCTCCTAAAGGGTGGAGTGGAAAATTGTGGGCCTTGGAACAAGGGTTGCAGGTGGTTGATACGCGATATGTTTTGCTATTGGATGCCGACATTAGCTTGTCACCGGGGATTCTGAACGCTTTGCTGAATAAAGCATATCAAGAAAACTTGTCCTTGGTTTCGATCATGGCGAAGTTACCCGTGCAGCGTTTTTCTGAGCGTTTGCTGGTTCCAGCTTTTATATTTTTTTTTAAATTGTTGTATCCATTTGGATTGTCCAATAATCCAAAGTCTCGTGTAGCAGCTGCAGCTGGAGGTTGCATCCTGGCCGAAACCAGAATGCTGAGATCTATTAATGCTTTTAGTAGTATTCATAATGCATTAATTGATGATTGTACGTTGGCTGCTCAGGCAAAACGATCCGGGTTTAAAACATGGCTGGGCCTCAGCCATGCGGTACAAAGCCAGCGAGGGTATGACAATCTGCTTGCCATCTGGAATACGGTCGCTCGTACTGCATTCACACAGCTACACTATTCTTTTCTGTTGCTGTTGTTATGTACACTGATCATGCTCAGCATGTTTTGGTGTGCACCGCTAGCTGTGATTTTTTACACTGATACAATTTTTTTTCTGATCAGTGTACTTGCCTGGTTTGCTATGCTAATGGTATATACACCGATACTTAGATTCTATCGGTGTTCACTTTTCTGGGGAATCACGCTACCAATAATTGGCACACTTTATTTATTAATGACTTGGACATCAGCAATTCGATATTGGCGGGGAATACGTGCGCATTGGAAAAATAGACGTTATGAGGTTTCTGAACGTGGCTAAGTTATTGCTAGCAGTAACACTGATAATGGCAACAGGTAGCTTGCAGGCAGAAGCTCCTGAAACCTCAGAAAATAGCGAGGCCAAGCAAGTGGTTTCTGTTTTGCAAGATGGATTAATTCAAGCGATGCGGCAAGGCCAAAAAAATGGCTACAGCGGTCGTCAGCAGTTGCTTGCTCCAATCATTGAACAAACACATGATCTGGCATTTGTTGTGCGCTCTGTATTAGGTTCTCATTGGATAAAGTTGGATGCTGATCAACAACAAACGATTACACGGGTCTTTCAGGAAAATAGTATTGCGACCTATGCTGATCGATTTGATCAATATGATCAAGAGCAATTTGTCATTATTGATCAAACGCAGCTCCCACGAAACCGCTTGTTGGTGCGTAGTCAACTCACCCGTTTAGATGATAAGCCTGTCAATTTTGATTATGTGATGGATAAATCCAGTGGTAGCTGGCGCATTATTAATATTCTGGTTGACGGAGTCAGTGATCTCGCTTTGAAGCGTGCCGAGTATGGATCGATTCTGCAGAAGGATGGTATTACTGCGCTTATTGATTTATTGCAAAACAAGACGGCATCTATCGAACAGAGACATCAATAGTTTTGCCATAGCGATTATGACCGCCCACCTCTGGTTATGCTGTTATAACCACAATGTCTCAATATTAAAGTAGTTTATACATGGAACAATTTGCCAAGGAAACGTTACCGGTTAGTCTCGAAGATGAGATGAGGCGTTCTTATCTCGATTATGCAATGAGTGTAATCGTAGGACGAGCTTTGCCTGATGTACGTGACGGATTGAAACCGGTACATCGGCGAGTGTTGTATGCCATGCATGAATTATCCAATGCCTGGAATCGCCCTTATAAGAAATCTGCTCGTATTGTGGGTGATGTCATTGGTAAATATCATCCACACGGCGATACAGCAGTTTATGACACGATCGTGCGTATGGCTCAACCTTTTTCCCTGCGCTATATGTTGGTTGATGGGCAGGGTAATTTTGGGTCGATTGACGGAGATAACGCAGCTGCTATGCGTTATACCGAAATCAGAATGTCGCGCATTGCCCATGAGTTGTTAGCGGATCTCGATAAGGATACGGTTGATTTTGGTGCCAACTATGATGGATCTGAGCATGAGCCATTAATCCTGCCTGCCAAAATACCTAATTTGTTGATTAATGGCTCATCTGGCATTGCGGTAGGAATGGCGACTAATATTCCGCCGCATAATCTTAATGAAGTGGTGGATGCTTGTTTGTTATTGCTAGATGAGCCTGATAGTGATATTTCAGATTTGATGGCTTGCATACCAGCTCCGGATTTTCCAACTGCTGGCGTTATTTATGGTGTAGCAGGGATTAAGGATGGCTATCAGACAGGCCGAGGGCGCGTGGTGATGCGGGCTCGCACACATTTTGAAGAGCTGGATAAAGGAAACCGCGACAGCATCATCATTGATGAATTGCCTTATCAAGTAAACAAGGCAAATTTGTTAACGCGTATTGGTGAGCTGGTAAGGGATAAAAGGATCGAAGGCATTTCTGATTTACGCGATGAATCGGATAAATCCGGTATGCGTGTGGTAATCGAGCTCAAGCGCGGAGAAATACCCGAAGTTGTCCTTAACAATCTGTATAAAGAAACCCAGATGCAGGATACCTTTGGCATCAATATGGTGGCATTGGTTGACGGACAACCACGTTTGCTGAATTTGAAGCAAATGTTGGATTGTTTCCTGCGTCATCGTCGCGAAGTAGTCACGCGACGTACCATTTTTGAACTGAGAAAAGCGCGGGAGCGTGGTCATTTATTGGAAGGGTTGGCGGTTGCATTATCGAATGTTGATGAAATTATTGCTCTAATCAAGGCTGCTCCCACTCCTGCAGTTGCCAAAAAAGATTTAATGGCCAGAGCCTGGCAATCTTCTTTGGTAGAAGAAATGCTCCAGCGTGCGATGATGGATGCTGCTACATTTCGTCCTGAAACGTTGGCTGCTGAGTTTGGAATGTTCCAACAGGACTATCGTCTGTCCGATGCGCAAGCGCAAGCGATTCTCGATCTCAGATTGCAGCGTTTGACAGGCCTAGAACAGGAAAAAATCATCACCGAATATAAGGAGATCCTGGAAAAGATACGCGACCTTATCAACATATTGGAAAGTGCCGAGCGTATTACAGCGATTATCGTTGAAGAATTGACTGCAATCAAAGAGCAGTTTGGTGATGACAGACGCAGTGAAGTTGTTATTGATGCACAGGAATTAAATACCGAGGATTTGATTACGCCGGCAGATATGGTGGTCACGCTATCACATGCGGGTTACATCAAATCTCAGTTAGTCGATGATTATCATGCGCAAAAACGTGGGGGGCGTGGCAAACAGGCGATTACTACGCGTGAAGACGATTTCATCGACAACTTGTTTATTGCTAATACCCATGATTTTATCTTGTGTTTTTCTAGTCTCGGACGAGTTTACTGGATTAAGGTATATAACGTTCCTCAGGGTAGTCGTACTGCACGTGGTAGGCCTATCAATAATCTGGTTCCATTGGAAAAACATGAGAAAATCAACGCTATTCTGCCAGTAAAATCATTTGACGATACCCGTTATGTATTTATGGCCACTGCAGCGGGAACAGTTAAAAAGACACCTTTATCAGAATTTTCTCGACCACGAACCAGCGGAATTATTGCAATTTCCTTGGTGGAAGATGATTATCTGATCGGTGTTGCCCTCACCGAGGGCAAGCATAATGTCATGCTGTTTTCTGACGCCGGTAAAGCGACACGGTTTGATGAAAATGATGTACGTCCAACGGGACGCAGTGCGCAAGGTGTGCGTGGAATGCGATTACGTAAAGGCCAGCAAGTTATTTCTTTGCTGGTTGCAGATAGAGAAGATATTACTGTATTGACGGCGACTGAAAATGGTTATGGAAAACGCACGTCAATTACTGAATACACGCGACATAACCGCGGTACCCAGGGAATTATTGCCATCAGCACAAATGTGCGTAATGGCAAAGTTGTTGCTGCACAGCTAGTAGAGCCGACTGATGAAATTATGTTGATTACCACCGGGGGGGTGATGATACGCACACGCGTGAGCGAAATTCGCGAAATGGGCCGGGCTACTCAAGGTGTAACATTGATTAACCTGGATGCAGGTGAAAAACTGGCTGGCTTAGAAAGAATTGTTGAGACAGATGAAGATTAACCCAACACGGTGAAATAATGAGAAAAACTTACAATTTCAGTGCAGGTCCAGCTGTTTTACCTGAGGAGGTGTTGCTACAGGCACGTGAAGAAATGCTGGATTGGCAGGGTAGTGGCATATCGGTAATGGAGATGAGTCATCGTGGAAAAGAATTTACCTCTATCATAAATAATGCAGAAGCTACTTTGCGCGAATTAGCCAACATTCCTGCGCATTATAAAGTGGTTTTTCTTCAAGGTGGCGCATCCAGCCAATTTGCCATGGTACCAATGAATTTGCTGGGAAAAAATACTCAAGCTGATTATGTTTATACGGGGAGTTGGTCAAAAAAAGCGGCCAATGAAGCGAGTCATTACTGTTTAACGCATACTGCTGCTTCATCTGAAAATGATGGCTTTCATTCTGCTCCCCCATTGGAGCAGTGGCATGTATCACCTGATGCGGCTTATGTACATTACACAACTAATGAAACAATTGGTGGTGTTGAGTTTCAGTGGACACCAGATTTGTCAAAAACATCTGGCAATCATGGTGAAATACCTTTAGTGGCTGACATGTCTTCCAATTTCTTATCGCGACCATTTGATGTAGAAAAATTTGGGTTAATTTACGCGGGAGCGCAAAAAAATGTAGGGCCAGCTGGATTAGTTGTCACTATTATCCGTGAAGATTTATTGGGGATGGCGCCGCTAGCCCAAACACCAACTATGTTTCGTTATAAAACCTATGCTGATCATGGCTCTATGTATAACACGCCACCTACATATGCCATTTATATCATGGGGTTGGTGATGGCGTGGTTAAAGAAACAAGGTGGTTTGGCCGCAGTAGAGCAGCGTAATATTGCTAAAGCCCAATTGATCTATGATGTGATTGATGCCAGTGATTTTTATCATAATCCGGTTAATCTGCCAGATCGATCAAGAATGAATATTCCGTTTACTCTTAGCGATGCCAGCCTTGATGAGGTTTTTTTGAAGCAAGCGAAGGAAAATGGATTGATTCAACTCAAAGGACATCGTTCAGTCGGCGGTATGCGCGCCTCAATTTATAATGCTATGCCGTTAGAAGGTGTACAAACATTAGCAACATTTATGCAGGAGTTTGAAAAAAAACATGCCTGATACCATTCAGAAAATCAGCAAGGTACTCACATTAAATGCTATCTCATCGGTTGGACTGAAACGCCTACCAGCTAATCTTTTTCAGGTTGGTGACAGTATTACAGATCCAGATGTGATATTAGTACGTTCGCATAATATGCATGATATGGAGATACCAGAAAGTGTGATTGCAATTGGACGAGCTGGTGCTGGCACGAATAATATCCCGATTAATCAGATGAGTGCTCGAGGTATCCCGGTGTTTAATACGCCTGGTGCGAATGCTAATGCGGTTAAGGAGTTGGTATTGGCTGGTATGTTGATGGCTTCTCGGAATCTGATACCAGCCTTGCGTTTTGTGGAAGCTCTAGAAGGAGATGACGAAACCTTTCGTGTGCAAGTGGAAGCAGGTAAAAAACAGTTTTCTGGATTGGAACTACCAGGACGAACACTGGGTGTAATTGGACTGGGAAAGATTGGGCGACCTGTTGCAGATGCAGCCCTTAGGCTTGGTATGAAGGTGTTGGGATATGATCCTAAAATCACTATTGACGCGGCATGGAGTTTATCTGCTGAAGTACAGAGAGCCACACAGCTTGAAGATTTGGTGCGTCATAGTGATTTTATTTCATTGCATGTGCCGCTCAATGATTCTACGCATCATCTGATTAATGGTCCGCTGATATCGCGGATGCGGAAAAATACTATATTGCTTAACTTTTCGCGTAATGCCGTTGTTGATGAAGATGCTGTGTTAGCTGGTATTAAAAGTGGCATAATTAAAAACTACGTGTGTGATTTTCCTGATCAAAAATTAAAGCAACAGCCAGAGGTTATTACGTTGCCTCATCTGGGGGCTTCCACGCGTGAAGCGGAAGAAAATTGCGCCAAGATGATCGCCGATCAGATTACGGACTATGTGGCCAATGGCAATATTAGCTATACCGTTAATTTTCCGGATGTGGTCATGGAAAGAGGTTCTCCTTTTCGTGTCGCGGTAGCCAATGCCAATGTGCCTAATTTATTAGGACAAATTTCAACCCGTATGGCAGAAATAGGCTTGAATATTAATAATATGATTAATAAATCTCGCGGTGAAATGGCTTATACGCTGGTTGATACCGATAGAGCTGTTCCACCACAAATTCTTGAAGCGATTACTCAAATTACTGGTGTGTTAATGGTGCGTTATTTGCCTATTCTAGAGCCGGTTGAGCCCGAGCGGATATAGAAGAATAAAAATCTATTTATTATCACAATTTTGTTAGATTCCTATTCATGACGGAACAGCTTATACAATTGCGTAATGAAATCGATGCGATTGATGATGAATTGCTGCGATTGATAAATAAGCGAGCTCAACTTGCTCAACAAATAGGACATAGAAAATCGAGTGCTGTTTATCGTCCTGAGCGCGAATCGCAAATTTTTGCTCGTTTGCAGCAGGCAAATACGGGGCCGTTAAAAAACGAACATATCACTCATTTATTTACAGAGATCATATCGCTCTGCCGTGCATTAGAAGAGCCTTTAGCGGTTGCCTATCTTGGACCCCAAGGTACATTTTCGCAAGAAGCGGTCATTAAACAATTTGGTCATGCAGTTACCGCGATACCTTGCAGTACAATTGACGCTATTTTTCGTAAGGTTGAATCAGGCGCAGCAAGTTATGGTGTTGTTCCGGTTGAAAATTCAACCGAAGGTGCGGTTGGCAGAACAATGGATCTGTTGTTGCAAACTCCTTTGAAGGTGTGTGGTGAACTTCAGCTACCTATTCATCAATGCTTGATGGCTCAACATACAAACTTGGCTGCCATTCATAAAATCTATTCACATTCACAATCATTTGCGCAATGCCAGATGTGGCTGAATGAAAATTTGACCACGGCTATTCGTATTAATGCTGCCAGTAATGCTGATGCCGCTCGTCAAGCAGCATCTGATAGTAATGCTGCGGCAATCGCCGGTAGAAAAGCTGCTGAAATATTTGGGTTGGAGATATGCGCAACCAATATTGAGGATAATCCTAATAATGCCACTCGGTTTCTGGTGGTGGGGCAGCAGGATGTAGCACCTTCTGGGAGGGATAAAACTTCTCTTGCCATGGCAACGCATAATCAACCCGGTGCGGTTCACAAACTGTTGGCACCTTTCGCACAGTATCAAGTGAGTATGACACGTTTGGAGTCACGCCCTTCGCGTGCAACTTTATGGGAATATGTTTTCTTTACTGACATCGAGGGGCATCAGGAAGATAAAAATGTTGCGAAAGCACTGCAAGCATTGCGCGATAATGCAACCTTTTTGAAGGTTTTTGGCTCTTACCCTGCAGCATAGTTAATTCTCCTTTGAACACAAGATTATTGATTCCCAAATGTTATGAACCTTTTTGCCGTATCACCGGAATATATCCGAGCAATCCAACCTTATCAGCCGGGCAAGCCAATATCAGAACTGGTTAGAGATCTTGGCTTAAATAAAGATGAAGTCATCAAACTGGCTTCAAATGAAAATCCACTTGGAACCAGTCCGCTGGCAAGAGAGGCGATTATTCAGGCAGTGAGCGAATCTTCTCGTTATCCGGATGGCAGTGGTTTTGAATTAAAAGCAGCGTTATCTGAACGCTTAGGGGTGTCAGCTGACCAGATCGTATTGGGTAATGGCTCCAATGATGTATTGGAGCTCGCTTCACGTATTTTTCTGCGAACGGGTACCAGCGCAGTATATTCGCAATACGCGTTTGCTATTTACCCGTTATTGGTTCAAGCGGTGGGTGCAAAAGGAATCGCTGTGCCAGCCAAAAACTATGGCCATGATCTGGAGGCCATGTTGGATGCTATTACAACCGATACGCGCGTCATATTTATTGCCAACCCGAATAATCCAACCGGTACACTTTGTGATGCCAGAGATCTATTGCGCTTTATAGAATGTGTCCCCCCTGATACTTTGGTAATTTTGGATCAGGCTTATGACGAATATTTATCAAAGGCAGATAAGGCCAATAGTATTGCGTGGTTAAAGAATTTTCAAAATCTGGTTATTACCCATACCTTTTCCAAGGCATACGGTTTGGCCAGTGTGCGAGTGGGTTTTGCGCTGGCGCATGCTGATATCGCTAATTTGATGAATCGTATTCGCCAGCCTTTTAATGTTAATAGCATTGGCCTGGCAGCTGCTCAAGCAGCACTCAATGATGTTGAGTTTGTCAAACTTTCCTATATGAGCAATCGAACTGGTATGCAGCAAATGGTTGCTGGATTGGATCAGCTGGGTGTTGGTTATATCCCTTCCCATGGCAATTTTATTAGTATCCAGATTGAGGGTCAGCAAGCAGATACTTTAGATGTTTACAAGAGTTTATTACATCAAGGGGTCATTGTACGGCCGCTAGGAAATTACGGATTACCTAATCATTTGCGAGTCACAATTGGTATTGAAGAGGAGAATAAGAAATTCTTGTATGCGTTGGAACAAGCATTAAAAGAACCTGAATCCCATTGATTTTATGCAAGATAACTATTTCTTGTGATTCTATCTAAGCTCTCTAAACTGGTTGTCATTGGCGTAGGCCTAATTGGTGGTTCTTTTGCGTTAGCACTGCGGCGGGCTGACTTAGTCAATTATGTTGTTGGTATTGGCCGCAGTCGAGAAAATATGCGGCAAGCACTTGAGTTGGGTATTATCGACGAATATTCCAATGATATAGTTGCTGCGCTTTCTGGTGCTGATTTAGTGTTGTTGGCAGCTCCTGTTAAACAGACTGCCCGGATTATGCAGCAAATAGCACCTCATCTGGAAAATTACGCGGTTATTTCTGATGTGGGTAGTACCAAGCTAGGTGTGGTGGAAGTTGCTCGTACTTACCTTGATAAACATATCAATCGTTTTATTCCTGCCCATCCAATTGCGGGAATAGAGTTCAATGGTGCAAAAGCTGCTTTTGCAGAGTTATTTCAAAATAAACGAGTGGTTTTAACACCTCTGCAAGAAAATGATCAACACGCTGTTGATTATGTTGAAGCGCTCTGGCAGCGCTGTGGCGCCAAGATTTCGTCTATGTCACCGGAACAGCATGATCAAATGCTTGCCGTGATTAGTCATTTACCACATATGTTGGCATTTTCACTGATGCAACATATTCAAACTCAAAGCTTATCCTTAAGTAATGGTGATCCACTAGAAATGTTGCAACTAGCCGGTACAAGTTTAGAAGGCATGACGCGCATTGCTGCTAGTTCGCCAGAAATGTGGCGTGATATTTGTCTAGAAAATAAAGCAGCGTTGCTAGCGCAAATCGAAGCTTATCAGCAGGAATTATCTATATTGCAAGCTATGCTGAGTAAAAGTGATGGCGAATCGTTACAGAAACTGTTCTTGGAAGCGCATACACTTAAGAAAAAATGGATGGTCTCCAGGAATAAAACTTGATTTTTCTGGATTTATAGTCTGAACGCTGTTCTGTTATTTTGAGATGGTGCTCGAATAATATTCTTTATCATCAAAGTTAAGGATCCAGACATTCGTTTATAATGCTGTATGCATATTTTTATCGGTGGTACTCTACAGTTGTTGATCAGGATGTTTTAACTGCCAAATTTATAAAGTGGCTTTATTCTTAAGGTATAACTGACCATTGAAATAAATCAGATACACTTCACTAATAATATAGTTGATTTGCATATCTATTAGAACCTGTTCAAAATCTTTTTTTTGGTAGATACTCTCTGGATGAGAAAATACTATCCTAGCGACATTAGTCGAGAACAATTTGAGCAGGTTCGCCTGTTGTTGGAGGGTGCGAGGAAGAAGACACGTCCGCGCACCGTGGATCTGTACGAGGTGTTTTGTGCGGTGCTATATTTGCTCAAGAGTGGCTGCCAGTGGCGTCTGTTGCCGGACAGTTTTCCGAAGTGGCGCACAGTGCACTCGTACTGGGCCATCTGGAGTGAGCCAGATGCGGAGGGAGTGAGCCTGCTGGAGCGGGCGTTAAAAAAAATCCGTTGGCGCGGTTCGTACCAGACAGGGGCGCAGCGCTTGCAGCACGTTCTTGATCGTGGACGCGCAGAGCGTGAAAAACACGGACACGGCGGGCCAGAAGGGTTATGACGCTGGCAAGAAGATCTCTGGTATCAAGCGTCACATCGCAGTTGATACCCAGGGCTTGCCGCATGCCATTGCGGTGACGACGGCAGAAGTGACTGACCGCAAAGGGGCGTTGCAAGCCCTGGAGCACTGCAGACCAAGCTTGGGAAAAGTACAAAGTCTGCTGTGCGATAGCGGCTATACCGGAGAACCATTTGCTGAAGGCGTGCGAGAAATTCTAGGAAAACTGGTTACGGTGCAGATTGCCAAGCGCAGTGAATTGCATACCTTCGCCGTTATCCCCAAGCGTTGGGTGGTGGAGCGCAGCTTTGCCTGGCTGGAGAAGAATCGACGGTTGTGGAAAAACTGCGAGCGTAAACTCAATACCAGCTTGCAATTCATTCAGCTGGCATTCCTGGCTCTTTTGCTTAAAAGATTTTGAACAGGCTCTTAGATAAAACGACTCTTTATGAAGTATTTATTATGTATCTGTCAAACTTATAACTTGGTGGCAACTTTGAATGCATATGTTTTTGCATCTGATAAAGAAGTACCGAAAAAATTGGTGACGCTAAGCAAAATAGAATACAGATAAGAAACTCCAGATCCAGGTAAAAATAGGCCTAGTAAATAAAAGAGAATGATTTATTTTCTATCACAGTCAATGATTGTTGTCTTATTTTCTTCGAAAACTTGGATAGATAATGCTATATCTCTTTGGGATATACTTAAGCTTAACGATGCAAACACAATTTTTATCCGATAGCAGCGATTGCTTTTCAAAGTGATCCTGGGGATCTCTAATCGTAATTATCAAGCGAATGAAAATTAAAAAATCACGAACAATATTAAGCGACAGTAACAAAAAAAATATTAATTCAGTTAAAAAGAGTCGGTTTACTACTCCTATTGCTGTGATTGGTTTTTCCTTTCGTTTCCCCGGAGATTTAAATAACGAAACTGATTTGTGGGATGCACTTAAGCAAAAACGTGATTTGATCACGCAAATTCCGGCAAATCGCTGGGCGGTTGATGAACTGCAGCATGATAAACGTTCTGAGCCGGGTCGGAGTGTGACATTTTCGGCAGGTGTGCTTTCACATATAGACGAATTTGATGCAAGTTTCTTCGGCATTTCTCCACGTGAAGCGGCAGTACTTGATCCACAGCAACGCATGTTGCTGGAGTTGGCGTGGGAATCTATGGAAAATGCAGGTGTTTTGCCTTCTTCTTTAGCCGGGACGGATTGTGCTGTTTATATTGGTATCTCCGGCTTTGATTATTGCTTGCGCGCACTTGATGATCTTTCTGCAATATCCCCGCATTCCATGACAGGTAATACGCTTAGTATTGCTGCTAATCGTCTTTCCTACATTTTTGATTTGCGTGGTCCTTCACTAGCAGTTGATACAGCTTGCTCTTCTTCGTTAGTTGCCTTGCATCAAGCCTGTAATGGTTTGCGTAATGGAGAAATTTCTACTGCTTTAGTAGGCAGTGTTAATTTGTTGCTACATCCACATCCTTTTATTGGATTTACCAAAGCTTCCATGTTGTCTAGCCAAGGACGTTGTAAGCCTTTCGATGCGGCTGGTGATGGTTATGTGCGCTCTGAAGGAGGGGCTGTAATGTTGCTCAAGCCATTGCAAGACGCATTGGCCGATGGTAATGATGTTCATGCCGTTATCCTCGGCAGTGGTGTAAATGCAGACGGCAGTCGCAAAACAGGTATCACTATTCCTAGTAGTGAAGGTCAAGCGGAATTGATGCATGAGGTGTTAATTCGTAGCGGTTTGGCTCCACAAGATGTTGACTTTATCGAAGCACATGGTACAGGGACAGTAGTAGGTGATCCCATTGAGGCATCTGCAATTGGTGCCATCTACGGGCAGCAGCGTACCCAACCACTTCCCATCAGCTCAATCAAGGCTAACATGGGTCACCTTGAACCTGTTTCTGGAATGGCAGGCTTAATCAAGGCGATCTTGGCATTTAAACATCATGCGCTGCCTCCCATGCCACATCTGCGCACTCCTAATCCAAATATTGATTTTCAGGCGCTCAATCTAAAACTAGTTAAAAATTATCAATCCCTCAGCAGACACAAAGATCAACCATTAGTTGCTGGTATTAATTCCTTTGGTTTTGGTGGAATAAATGCTCATGTATTACTAGAAGAATTCATTTCGCCAACAGAACCAGTGGTTCAGATGGCTGAAAAACAGCTGCCTCCACTTTTTTTATCTGCGCGTACAGATGCAGCTTTGCGAGCAATGGCACAGCGTTACGCAGTTTTATTAGAAAATAAATCTCCCGAAGAATTTTATGATATTGCTCATGCAGCAGCCTATCAGCGTGAACGCATGGAGAAACGGTTGGCGTTGTGTGCTAATTCAGTTGCGGAACATGTCGAGATTCTTCAACACTATGCGAAAGATAATATTCCTGACGCGATAATTATCGAAGATCAATTACCACAGAATAATGGCCTGGCTTTTATATATTCAGGTAATGGCGCGCAATGGACAGGTATGGGGTGTAGATTGCTGGAAGAATCACCGCGGTTTGTAGAAATTCTGGCAGAAATTAATAGTTTCATGCAAGTTCGAACGGGATTCTCGCTTGTTGAAACACTCCAGGATGTTACGTGTGAAACGTGTGATTTGAGTGATACTACCGTTGCCCAACCGCTGTTATTTGCCATCCAGGTTGCAATGACACTGTTGTTGAGAGAACAAGGGATTGAACCAACTGCGGTGGCTGGTCATAGTGTGGGAGAAGTGGCAGCAGCTTGGGCAGCAGGGGCACTTGATCTTGAGCAGGCGGTGCAGGTGATTTGTGTACGTAGTCAGGCGCAAGGTTTGACGCGTGGCAAAGGGCGTATGGCTGCTGTAGGAATGTCCGCCGAGAAGATACAACAGACCATGCTTGAACTAGGGGTGTCGGGAGTGGAAATTGCCGGTATCAATAGCCCAAATAATGTCACACTTTCTGGAGAATTACAGGATCTGCTGCGTATTCAAAAGGTTCTGGAACCACAAGGTATTTTCTTTCGTTTACTGGATCTTGACTACGCCTTCCATAGTCCACATATGGATACAATTGCGGACAATATCAATAGTAATCTAGTTGATCTCGTTCCTGTACACAATGAAGCGGTGGTTTTTGTTTCTACTGTTACTGGAGATGTACTCTCCGGTGCCGCTTTGAATGCAAATTACTGGTGGCGTAATGTACGAGAACCTGTGCAGTTTTCTAACGCGGTGACGAAATTGCTTGCGCTAGGTTGTAATACATTAGTTGAGATTGGACCACATGCGATTTTACAGCGCTATATCAATGAATGTATGACTGCTGCTGATATGCAAGGACGAGTGCTTCCAACATTGCGCCGTAATGATGATGGTGTACAGAAAGTCGTGGAAACATCTTTACGCGCACACTTGCTGGCTGATAGACCACAACTTGAAGTCTTTTTTCCTCATCCTGGCAGATCTGTGCGCTTGCCTAACTATCCGTGGCAGCGGGAGCATCATTGGTACAAGCAAACCAGCGAAAGCCAGCGTATTATTGAACGACACCGTGTGCATCCTTTGTTAGGTTGGCACCTGCTGGACACAGATATCACCTGGGAAAACACTATTGACCCAATTGTTTTACCTTGGTTGGCAGATCATAAGGTGGGCGAAGCAATTGTCTATCCGGGAGCAGGTTTCGCCGAAATGGCATTGGCTGCTGCGCGTGAATGGCTGGGTGGAGAACATTGTGTCGTTGAGCAACTGAATATCATTGCACCTATGGTTTTTGACGAGCATCATGCCAAGACTATACGTTTTGTGCTAGCTACGCATGATGGCAGATTCCAAATTAAAAGTCGTCAGCGACTTAGTCAGGATGAATGGATATTGCATGCTGTTGGTCGTGTGCTTGCAGCTACTGATCATATACCAGCATCGAATATTGACTTGCCAACGACAAAGGCCAAGTGGATTAGGCGCACGGCTCATTATCAACTAACCGCAAAATTGGGGCTTAATTATGGTCCAATCTTCCAAGGTTTGCGGGAAGCACGTGTTTGGGAGGATAGACTTGAAGTTCGTTTAAGCTCACCTAAAACACTTTCTTTGGATGATTATTTATTACATCCAGCGGTACTGGATGTGTGTTTTCAATCATTGGTTGATTTTTTTAGTGAGCCGATCAAGGCTGGGCAGGGTGTTACTTTATTACCAGTAAAAATTGGAAAAATTGATTTTTGTGGTACAGGTAAAGTGGATCGGTTGCGTGCCAAGTTACGTCAGCAGAGTACCCGTTCTGTATTGGCTGATTTTGAATTATTCAATGATGTCGGTGATTTGGTTGCTTGTGCTACAGGGTGTCGCTTCCGAGCGGCGCATATCATGCATACTAACCAATCAGTAGTGACAAACTGGGAAATTTCTTCTTGGTTGCAACCTCATCCTCGTAACGGTTTGACAACTGAAACGCCAGCTATTGCTACTATTGCGCAGCAAATTCAAACCCAATGGGCTACTGTCGAGGAGGAGCGCCATACTTGGTTTACAGAAACATTGCCACTAACTGAGGCTCTCACTTTATCGTTTGCTTATGTTGCCTGGCAGCAGCTGGATTCACAATCTCTATCACATGTTTTGACAACCCCTAGTGGGCGCTGGTTAGCCAATTTACTCAGTCAGGAAGGATTACTCCGGCAAAAAGGTGATCAGTACGAGCTCGTAGCGGATGAAAATCTGCCAACACCAGAGACTCTTTGGCGTATGCTTTTGCATAATTACCCAACTTATTTACCTTATCTCACCCAACTTGGCAGAGTGGGTAAACAGCTCCCGGCTTTGTTGCGCGGTGAAGTGGAAGGAGATAACTTGTTGAATGAGTTGCACCATTCACCCATTGCTGAAGCACTTTACCATGATGACCCTGTTTATCTTGGGTTGCGCCTTGCATTGGAGAGCACGCTGCGCCACTTAGCTAGAAACTGGCCCGCTTCGCGTCGTTTGCGTGTCCTGGAAATCACATCCGGGTTTAGCGAATTACCAAAAACACTGATTGATTTATTGCCGGAAGATCGTTTTGATTATGTGCTTGCATTACCCAATGAAGCGATGCAAACACGTCTGCTGGCTGAATATCAAGAGCATGCCAATGTTGTTGTATCGACGTTGGAGTTTGCAAATTGGCAGCTACTGACGGAGCAAGTTGTGCCTTCAGCTTTTGATGTGGTTATTTTGCGGCATAGTTTACATCGCTGTCCTGACGTTATGGTTGCATTTACTCAAATACGGCACTGGTTAGCTGCAAATGGCATATTGCTGTTAGCCGAACGCCACCCAGATTGGAGTGCCAATTTTATAGAAGGAATCGACCCAAACTGGTGGCATGAAGCTGAAGATTCAGATATACCCCTTTCTCCGTTACTATCCCCACAAGCGTGGCAGCACGCATTACAAGATGCTGGCTTTGTCGAAGTGGAAATAGTTTCTGAGGCATCATCTGCGGAATTGGCTGAGGGTGCTTATTTATTACTTGCGAAACAGCCAGTGCGGATTATGACTGATGCTAAACAAGCTGCATCTAATGCAGCATCATGGCTATTGGTAACAGACCAAGCCTCAGCGAGGTTGGCCAATTCATTAGGCAATCAGTTAGTATCGCAAGGACAACAAATTGTGTTGGCTAACCAAATATCTGCTGAGCAACGAAAGGGAGCGGATCATATTGTTTATATGCTGGGGTGGCATGATCATCCGGATATGGCTGCAGATACACTTAGTAAGCTGTTGAAAGATGTTCATCAATTAGCAACTCAAACAGAAAAAAAACAAAAACTCTGGTTGATTACATATGGTGGGACTGCTGTTTCTAAACAATCGATTGGAGCGACATCCAATCCGGCACAGTTTGCACTATGGGGATTTGGACGTGTTGTCATGAATGAATACCCTCATCTTGACTGTACATTGCTTGATCTGGCTTGTTCTCCTGCTATGTCTGACTTGCCTGTTCGCTTGGAAAATGAATTGCTTCATCCTGATGGCAGCAATGAAATTGTGTTGTTTGAAACCGCACGTCATCATTTAGTGATGCAAGAAAAAGCAGAATTGCTTACCACCCAACATTTCGATAGAGAGAATAAGCGTTTTCGTCTTGATTTCCATGTGCCAGGCCAATTACGCAATCTTGTTTGGAGAGCAGATAATAAAGCTCAGTTGGGTGACAGCGAAATCGAAATATGCACTCAGGCAACAGGATTGAATTTTCGTGATGTCATGTATCTCATGGGACTGCTGCCAGATGAAGCTGTTGAAAATGGTTTTGCTGGTGCCAGTCTAGGGCTTGAGTTTGCGGGTATCGTGAATCGAGTAGGAGCACAAGTGCGAGATTTGCAACCTGGAGATGCAGTCATGGGATTTGGTGCTTCGTGTTTCTCCAGCCACATTGTTACGCGTGCTGATGCGGTTACTCGTATTCCTGCGAATTGGTCATTTGAAGCCGCAGCGACTATCCCCACTGTATTTTTTACTGCCTATTATGCTTTGCATCAACTGGCTAATCTGCAGCCAGGTGAACGTGTTTTAATACATGGTGCAGCAGGTGGGGTAGGAATTGCAGCTATTCAGCTGGCGCGCCACTTAGGTGCAGAAATTTATGCCACAGCTGGCACAGATGAAAAACGAGATTTTGTTAGATTATTGGGTGCTGATCATGTATTTGATTCGCGTAGCTTGACATTTGCAGATGACATTTTTGCTGTGACAGCAGGAGAAGGGATCGATGTAGTACTCAATTCGCTGGCAGGGGAAGCCATGCGGCGTAGTATTGGTGTGCTCAAACCATTTGGTCGTTTTCTTGAGTTAGGTAAACGGGATTTTTTTGAAAACACTTCAGTTGGTTTGTATCCATTCAAAAACAATATCAGCTATTTTGCTATTGATGCTGATCAATTGTTAATTGCTCGTCCTCAGCTTGCTGCTCGACTCTTTCGTGAAGTAATGGCCTTGTTTCACGAACGAACTTTGGCGCCTTTACCTTACCGAGTATTTACAGCAGAACGTATTGTTGATGCTTTCCGTACTATGCAGCAGGCACGTCATATTGGCAAAATTGTGGTGTCTCTGGCAGGAGCACAGCCTGCTATCAAACAAAGTGTGCCATCTCTCGCACCTGTTAAATTTGCCAAAAATAGTACCTGGTTGGTTACTGGTGGATGTGCCGGGTTTGGTTTGGAGTCGGCTCGCTGGCTGGCTGAGCGGGGAGTGGGGCATCTTGTTCTGGTTGGTAGGCGCGGCATGGATACACCTGGAATCAGAGGAGTGATTGATGCCTTTGCTGAGCAGGGAACAAAAGTATTTGTGCACGCGTGTGATGTAACTAATAATTCTGCTGTGACAACCTTGATTCAGGAAATAGACAAGATATTGCCTCCCCTCACTGGCGTGCTACATGCGGCAGCAGTATTTAATGATCAATTGCTCGATCAACTTGGTACTCAGGGCATCAAAAGTGTTGTACAGCCTAAATTACAAGGAGCTTGGAATTTACATCGGGCGACACAAGCGATTCCATTAAAATATTTTGTGCTGTATTCCTCAATTACTACTACTATTGGTAACCCGGGGCAAGCCAATTATGTCGCAGCGAATACTGGGTTAGAAGGATTGGCTGCCATGCGCCAGCAAATGGGGTTACCTGCCACCTGCATTGCTTGGGGGCCGATTGGTGATGCGGGTTATTTAACGCGCAATGAGGCGGTTAAAAATAGCTTGGAACAACGCTTGGGTAAGCCACCCCTTACTACTGTTGAAGCATTACAGCAACTTGATTGTGCGTTACGCGATAACACCAGCTTGGTTATACCTGCTAATTTCAATTGGAATACATTAGCGCATTTACTGCCTTCCGCTACTAGTAGCCGTTTTGCAATACTTAATCGATTGTACAAAAATGCTACGCAGGCAGGAGATGTAATTAATATTCAGACGTTGATTGCTGACAAAACTCCGAAGGAAGTGACGGATATTGTGCGTGACCTGGTGACACAAGAAGTTGCACAAATTCTGTGTATTAATCCCGATAGAATTGAAGTCAATCGTTCCTTACATGACCTGGGAATGGATTCATTGATGGCTGTAGAACTTGCACTGGGATTGGAGCAACGTTTTGGTATCCAGTTGCCGGTAATGATGCTGAACGATGCACCCAATGTGAATAACGTCACCGCTCGGATTGCTGAAAAATTGATAGAGGGTAGTGCCGATGTAATCGAAGAAGTAAGCTCATCTGCACACAAGGTGGCCGAATTTGTTCAGCAGCATGGAGAAGAGTTGACGTCAGATGAAATTAACGCATTGGATGAGGAGGTATACAAACTTTCCAGGACAGGAACAAAAATGATTGTATGAATACAACTGATTTTACACAGAAAAATAAAAAACAACTTATTGAGCGTATTTTGGGACGTAAGGTAAAAGCAAATAGTACGGACAGAAAAATTCGTTCTTCCCGAAGAGCTCATTCTTCAGTTCCGGATGCTTTTACTCGTTTTGATCGCCATCCAGGCTACGAAAAAATGTTGATTCCCAAAGCGGCCTCAGAACGGTTGGGGCTGACTAATCCCTTTTTTCGAGTACATGAAGGGGTGGCTGGTGCTACCACACGCATTCAAGGGCGTGAATATATTAATTTCTCAAATTACAGTTATTTAGGCTTAGCAGGGCATCCATCGGTTAATGAGGCAGCTAAAGAAGCAATTGATCGTTATGGTACCTCTGCTTCTGCTAGTCGAATCGTCGCGGGCGAACGTCCTATTCAACGCGAGCTTGAGAAAGAACTGGCTAATTTGTATGGAGTGGATGACTGCATTGCTTTTGTTAGTGGTCATGCGACTAATGTCAGCACAATTGGCTATCTTTTTGGACCCAAGGATCTGGTGATTCACGATAGCCTTATTCATAATAGCGTGCTGCAAGGTATCCAACTATCAGGGGCAGCGCGCCGCTCTTTTCCGCATAATGAGGTGGATGCACTAGATCAGATTTTGACAGAAATTCGTGGACAGTTTGAACGCGTCTTGATTGTGGTGGAAGGTATTTACAGTATGGATGGCGATTTTCCTGATTTACCAGCTCTGGTTACCATCAAGCAACGCCATCAAGCTTTTTTAATGGTGGACGAAGCGCATTCCTTGGGGGTCTTGGGAAAAACCGGTAAAGGATTGCATGAGTATTTTGCTGTATCCGGTAAGGAAGTTGATATCTGGATGGGTACATTAAGCAAAACATTAGCCGGCTGTGGCGGCTATATTGCTGGCGAACGTGCTTTGGTAGAACATCTTAAATATGCCGCGCCAGGGTTTGTTTATAGTGTTGGTATGGCACCTCCGCTAGCAGCAGCTTCATTGGCCGCATTGCGTATCATGCAACAAGAGCCTGATCGAGTGACGCGTTTACAAAAGAATGGCCAGTTGTTTTTGGAGACAGCCAAGAAGAACGGATTCAATACCGGTTCCTCACAAGGGTTTGCGATCATCCCTGCGATTACTGGTAGCTCAATTAAAGCAACTAAACTTTCCAATAAATTGTTTGAACAAGGCATCAACGTACAGCCGATTATCTATCCGGCGGTTGAGGAGCGAGCAGCGCGGCTCAGATTCTTTTTATCAGCAATGCATACCGAACAAGCTATTCAGCATGTGTGTGAAACAGCAGGAAAGTTGCTCTAATCTGACTGCAGTATGAAAACCAGGCAAATCCTGATTAAAAGATTATCGTTACTTCTCGTATTGAGCTTTGTACTGATTTTATCGGGTTGCTCTACATTTCCAGGCTGGATGTCGTCAAGTGGTGCTAGTCGTGAACAGATACAGCAAAGCCATACAGCTGAAAGTGTTGAAGGTATCCAACTGATCGATGTCAATAATGAATTAGCACAGCAACTTGCTGCTGCTAAAGTACTAGATCGGTTTACAGATGTGTATCCGACTGAAGTGGCCAGTGATTATATTGTTAATCCTGGTGATGTGATTGAAGTCTCTGTTTGGGAAGCACAACCTGCCATGTTGTTTGGTGCAGTGGTACTTGATCCGCAAGCGGGAGCGACTACCACACGTGTGGTTACCTTTCCTGAGCAGATGGTGACATTGAATGGCACCATTACCATGCCATTTGCCGGTCGAGTGCCTGTGCTGGGACGAACTACTCAGCAAATCGAGACAGATATTGTGAAGCGGCTCACTGGCAAAGCCAATTTACCACAAGTTCTGGTGCGTATTATTCAGAACAATACCGCCAATGTGACTGTAGTGGGAGAGGTCAATCAGAGTACTCGGATGCCGTTGACTCCCAAAGGAGAACGTTTGTTAGATGCATTGGCTGCGGGTGGAGGTGTGAATCAACCTATTAATCGCATGGCCATCCAACTTTCTCGGGATAATCACACCGCTACCATGCCGCTCGATGTAGTAATTCGCGAACCGCAACAAAATATTGTTCTGAAACCTGGTGATGTGATTACTGCACTGTTTCAGCCACTGAGTTTTTCCGTGCTGGGTGCAACCGGCAAGAACGAAGAGATATTTTTTGAAGCACAAGGTATTTCTCTGGCGCAGGCTTTAGCACGTTCAGGTGGACTGATTGACAATCGTGCTGATGCTCGTGGCGTATTTGTATTCCGCTTTGAAGATGCAAGTTTAGTTACATCTGGTAGTGCAATTGAAGATGCGATACGAGGCACAGTGCCGGTGGTGTACCAGGTTGATCTGCGTGATCCAACTTCTTTTTTTACCATACAGAATTTCCCGGTGCAAAATCGGGATGTGATTTATGTGGCTAACTCACCAGCGGCTGAGTTTGAGAAATTTATGCGGCTACTGATGGTGACGCTCAATCCAGCAGTCACTGCCAACAGAACCTTGTTATTACCTTAATGGCTGATTCTTCAACTGCGCGCAACCCGATAGCGATTACACTTGCCGTTTGGAAGGCGATTTTTTTGCGTGAGGCGCTTGAGCGATTATTTGATATGCGCGCCGCGTGGCTATGGTTAGTGATGGAGCCATTGATGCATATGGGGTTTTACGCATTCATTTATTCGGTTATCAGAATGCGTGATGTAGGAGGAGCTGATATTGTCATCTGGATCGTAGTGGGTATGTTAGGATTTTTCCTGTTTCGACGCACAGCAGACCAAGTAACCCATGCAGTGGATTCCAACCAGCCATTATTTGCGTATCGACAAGTCAAGCCATTTGATGCCGCCTTTATGCGTGCTGCGCTGGAGTGTTTTCTGATGCTGATTGTATCTATTATCATCCTGTCTATTGCTGCGTTATTGGGCCATTTTGCTCCTCCAGATGATATATTATTGATTTTAATGGCATTTTCAGGGTTGTGGCTGTTTGGTTTTAGCTATGGCTTGATTGCTTCGGTTGCTATGCGTTTAATTCCGGAAATGAAGCACATTCTGAAAATCTTGATGTTGCCTCTCTATATTATCTCCGGTGTGATCTGGCCGCTGCACCTCATTCCCCAGCCTTATCAGGATTGGCTCATGATTAACCCGATCGCGCATGGTGTGGAGCTGGTACGTGCTGGATTTGTTGCACGTTACTATGTTATACC
Organism: Nitrosomonas stercoris; assembly: GCA_006742785.1. Classification (NCBI taxonomy): domain Bacteria; kingdom Pseudomonadati; phylum Pseudomonadota; class Betaproteobacteria; order Nitrosomonadales; family Nitrosomonadaceae; genus Nitrosomonas; species Nitrosomonas stercoris. The sequence continues at coordinate 1,717,656 of AP019755.1, forward strand.
TGGCACTGATTTAGGTTATCTGTATGGTTGTGGCATTGTCAGTTTATTTGTAGGGCTGGTGCTGTATCGCCGTTTTGATGCGCAGTTAATAATGAAATGATTGTGGTGCAAAATGTACACAAACGTTACCGCACAAGACATGGTGTAGGGCCCTGGGTGCTATCTGGCATTAATTTAACGATTCCTAAAGGTGTCAATATTGGTTTGGTGGGTCCGAATGGTGCCGGTAAATCAACTTTGTTGCGCTTGATTGGTGGTATTGATTATCCGGATAAAGGTAAGATTAAGCGGCGTTGCCGGGTTTCCTGGCCAATGGGACAGGGTGGACTGGAAGCTACTCTGACTGGACGACAGAACGCCAAATTTGTATGCCGGGTGCATGGGCATCAGAGTGACCTGGCTGATCGTTTGGCTTTTATCCAGGATTTTACTGAATTAAAAGACGCTTTTGATAAACCTGTATACACTTATTCATCTGGCATGCGTTCACGTTTGCAATTTGGTTTGTCATTGGCGTTTGATTTCGATGTCTATATTTCCGATGAAGTGACTGCAGCGGGAGACGCCGCTTTTCGCAAAAAAGCTGCTCAAGCATTTAAATCCATGGCGCATAAAGCTGGATTGATTATGGTAGCGCATAGCGAAGGTACTTTGAAGCAATTTTGCCAGCAAGGTATCTGGATTCACCAAGGCAAAGCGTACTGGTTTGATCGAATTGAAGATGCTCTAAAAGCCTACAAGGACAGCACTAAAAAATGACGAAAGGCTTAACCTTTACTACTTTGTTTCATTATGCAGTGCGCATGGTTTTCGTAACGGCAATATTCACCTCTATTTATTGGCTACTATTTGCCTCAGATCGCTATGTGTCGGAAGCTAATATTATCATTCGCAAAACAGACTCGATTGCCGCACCCACACCGGATATTTCTATGTTAATGGCAGGCCTTTCTGGTACAGATCGAGCTGATCAGTTTTTGTTGCGAGAATATCTTTTGTCAGTAGACATGCTCAAAATACTGGATGCAGCGCTTGATCTGCGCTCACATTACAGTGATTGGCAACATGATGTAGTGTCACAAATGTGGCTCAGAGATGTTTCCATGGAATGGTTTCATCGTCATTTTCTAGCGCGCACCAGCGTTGAATATGATGATTTTGCTGGTGTGCTGCGTGTACAGGTACAAGCTTATGATGCGCCAACAGCACAAGCTATTTCCAGTATGATGGTTGCAGAAGGTGAGCGCTATATGAATCAGCTAGATCATGAATTGGCACAGGCTCAAGTGGATTTTTTGGTTACCCAGGTCAAGGAAGCGCAGCAGCGTTTGCAGGAAGCAAATCAGACGTTGCTCAAATTTCAGAATGAAAAAAATCTGCTGTTTCCGGAAATTACTGCTGAAGGAATCAACGCGCTGATTTTCAAGTTGGAAGAGCAACGTGCTCAGCTGCAAACCCAATTGGCAGCACTGCCTAAAAATCTGGATCGAGATCATCCCAACATTACCATGCTGAAACAATCTTTAGCAGCTATTGATCGCCAGATTAAACAGGAGAAAGCCAGATTAACTAACAACGTAACCAGTGACACTACGTTGAATACTGTCTTGGAAGAATTCCAGTATTTACAGATGGAAGTTGAATTTACCCGGGAAATTTATAAAACAGCCTTGGCAGCCCTTGAGAAGGGGCGCATTGATGCTACTCGCTTGCTGGAGAAGGTTTCAGTATTGCAGTCCCCCACCTTGCCAGAATATCCGATGGAACCTCGTCGCGTTTACAATACATTTGTTACCTTGCTATTGGCGTTGATCGTATCCGGGATTTTAAAATTACTGGAAGCCATTATTTTGGATCATGTGGATTAATTTATTTGGTCACATAAGGAAAATTGATCATCTTTAATTTGCTAAGAAAATAACCATGAATACACAGACGAATGAGCATCGCTTGCAAGAGCTAGAAGAAGAAAATGAATTGCTGTTACTGCAACTACATCAAGTACAAGAAGAATTAGAGCGCTATTATCTGCGCAATCAGGAACTGGAAAAGAGGGGGGTTGCATTAAATATAAATAGTAATGCTTCCACTTCCGTGCATGGCTGGGTAGATGAACAAGTGCCAGAAACATTAGCAGAAACCGCACGTTTGAATACTTTACTCACTACACAAACCTATTTACAGCGCATTGAGTCAACTCGTGCGTTAAATGCTAGGTTGGGTAATATGCTGATACAAAGTGCCTCTCAAGGGGGCAGTTTATTATCTGTTCCTGGCAAGTTATTGAAAATCTGGCGTGAATCTGAAAAAGATGCAATACCGGCTGCTTTGGGTGGAAAAAGCGGTGATAAAGTGATTGCTGTGTACCGAAAAGGAGGGTTGGAAGCAGTGAATGGTTTGCTTACCGGTATCAATGCTCCCGTGGTTAAAGCGAATATTTATACTTTGCTAGCGCGGCAGCTACGCAATGAAGATTGGGAAATGACGGCTCGGCTGGCTCGTTTGGCTTACGAAGAAGATCCACGTCCTTATCGCTTGAAATGGCTGGCTTTTCGTTTGTATGAAGCGGGGGAGATTGCTGAAGCAGACGCTATGCTCGCGTTATTGCCAGAAGATACTTCGTTTAGTGATTCTGAGTTGCGACAACAAGATCAAATTCGTTATGAAGCCAGCAGTATTCGCTTGCGTGAAGCCAAACAAAAAACAGATTTTGATCATCGTCGACAAGCTGTTGAAAGCCAACTTAAACAGCTACGACAGGAGCATGCCACCCAAACGAATTTAGCAATAGAACGTCAGCAGCAGATTGAAACCTTGCAACGCGAACAAGCGCAACTGGAGCAAGAAAAAGAAAGTTTAGGAAAGCGACATAAAGAAGCAGTACAACTGGTTGAATCGTATAACAATGACTTGGCGATATTGCGGAAAGAAAAGGCCGAATTAGTAAAAGAAATTGAACAGTTCAAACAAAGCACAATACAAAAAGGTGAAGAAAATGAACTGTTGCTTACTCAGCTTCATCGCGCACAAGAAGAGTTGGAACACTTCCATTTAGACAAAAAACGTTTTGAACAAGAAAAAAATTCCTGGGCAAAACAACAGAAAGAGATCGAGGAGTTGGTGGCAGTACGTGACCGTGAAATAGAAAAATTAAAACAAATACAAGCCCACCTGGAACAAGAAAAAGTTGTACTGATAAAACATCATGAGGATGCCAGAGAGTTAACAAACGCGCGTGATCGCGAAATAGGAGAATTGAAACAAGGGCAAACTCAATTGGAGCAAGAAAAGGTTGTGCTGGCGAAGCATCATGAAAAAGCCAGAGAATTAATTAGCGCACGCGATCGCGAAATAATAGAATTAAAACAAATCCAAAATAAGTTGGAGCAAGAAAAGATTGTGTTAACGAAGCATCATGAGAAGGCCAGAGAGTTGATAAGTGAGCGTGATCGAGAAGTAGGAGAATTGAGGCAAACGCAAGTTCAGTTAGAGCTAGAGAGAGCAGAGTTAGCTAAACATCATGAAAAGGCTAGAGAGTTAATAACTGTACGTGATAGTGAAGTTGAAAAATTACAGCAGGAGAAAATTGCTTCGACAAAACAGCTGGAAGAAGCTGACAAACTGGCTGCTGCACGACTTAAGCAAATTGGTGAACTGCAGAAACAAATACAAAACTACCAAGCAAGCGAAACAGAGCTGGCGTCTCGTCAACAAATGATGCAAGAAGAAATGGTACGTGCTGAAGCGCAGATTGATTTGATCAAGGATCTGCTACTGCAAGAAGCTGGAATATGATGTCGATCATTTTTGTTGAGTGATGTGATGTCGTTTTGATTGTTGCTGTTTATGTTTATGGGAAGTTTATAGAGAGGTTTGCGACGATTCCAATGGTGTTTTCGTTTTACAAATGGGTATGCTGACAGATACTTTATCTAGAAAATCTGTATATAACGCAAATAAATTGCGTAAACGGCTAAGACGTCTTGCCGGAACTGCGATTGCTGATTTTAATATGATTGAAAGTGGCGACCGGGTCATGGTGTGCTTGTCTGGCGGCAAGGATAGCTATGCATTACTAGATATTTTGCGTAATTTACAAGCGCATGCCCCACTTGATTTTGAGTTGATTGCTGTCAATCTGGATCAGAAGCAGCCGGGTTTTCCTGAGCATGTACTTCCCGACTATTTGTCAAAAATAGACATGCCTTTTCGTATCGTGGAGCAAGATACGTATAGTGTTGTTAAACGGGTGATTCCTGAGGGAAAAACTGCTTGCAGTTTGTGTTCGAGACTGCGTAGAGGAGTATTGTATCGGGTTGCCACTGAGCTAGGAGCAACCAAGATTGCATTAGGCCATCATCGTGACGATATTTTGGAAACTTTCTTTCTGAATATGTTTTATGGTGGCAAGTTAAAAACCATGCCGCCCAAGTTAGTCAGTGATGATGGTCATCATGTTGTGATTAGACCTTTAGCATATTGCAAGGAAAAAGACCTGGCTGCATATGCTCAACTGGTCCAGTTTCCTATTATTCCTTGTAATTTATGTGGTTCTCAACCCAATTTGCAACGACAGGTCATCAAGGAGATGTTGCAACAATGGGATAAAAAACATCCTGGTCGACTTGAAACAATGTTTACCGCGCTACAAAACGTACAACTTTCACATTTGGCTGATACCAAGCGTTATGATTTTGTTGGCATCAAGCCACATGGAATTGCAACAGAAGAGGGTGATAAGGCATTTGACGAGGAGATTTTTCCTGATATTCCAGCAACGGCACAAGTCAATGATGATAGTCTCGCATCTTCGTGGGAAGAGAGATTGAATAATAATGAGATATAACGTTCGATAGTAGATCGTTCAAAATTCTAGTATCCGTAATTATTCAATCCCAGCTTCATGTGCTTGTTGATCAGCGTGATAGCTGGAGCGTACCATAGGACCACAGGCGGCATGACTGAAACCGAGCTGTGTTGCAATGCGCTCAAATGATTTGAAGTCTTCAGGTGAAACATAACGCATGACTGGATGATGGCCCTTGCTGGGTTGTAGGTATTGGCCAATAGTCAACATATTAACTTGATGCGCACGCAGATCTTGCATCACTTCAATAATTTCTTCATCTGTTTCTCCTAACCCTAACATCAAGCCAGATTTTGTCGGAATGTGTGGGAAAGCTGCCTTGAAATCCTGAAGCAAGCGTAGTGAGTGTACATAATCTGCACCGGGCCGGCACTGTTTGTACAGGCGAGGCACAGTTTCCAGATTGTGATTCATAACATCTGGTGGAGCAACTGATAATTTCTCCAATGCTTTCTCCAATCGGCCACGAAAATCCGGTACTAGTATTTCAATACGTGTTTGGGGAGATTGGGCGCGGATTGCTTGAATACAGTCAGCGAAGTGCTGTGCGCCGCCATCTCTGAGATCATCACGATCCACACTGGTGATAACGACGTAATTTAGCTTGAGTGCAGCAATCGATGTGGCCAGATGCATAGGTTCATTGGGATCTGGTGCAAGCGGACGCCCATGTGCAACGTCGCAGAAGGGGCAGCGTCGAGTGCATAAATCACCTAGTATCATGAAGGTAGCAGTGCCACGTCCAAAACATTCACCAATATTGGGACAAGAAGCTTCTTCACAAACAGTATGCAATTTGTTTTCGCGCAGCAATCGTTTTACTTCGTGATATCGCTGACTATTGGGAGAGCGTACTCGGATCCAGGAAGGTTTGCGCAATAACTGTTCGGATTGTTCCAGATCAATTTTGATCGGATTACGTGCTGTTTTAGCGGCGCCTCTTTGGTGTGTATCAGTAGCCATGAGTGACGATTATCCTTTATTAATTAGTTGTGTGACAAAGTGCTGTGCTAGTTTAACTGCAAGTATTTCTTTGTTATCCGATATGCTAAGTGCTTTGGTCTGGGTAACGCGTAAACCGGAATAACCGCAAGGATTAATAATAGAGAAAGGGGTGAGATCCATATCCACATTAAAGGCGATGCCGTGATAGCATGCTCCTCGTCTTATTTTTAATCCCAGCGAAGCAATTTTGGCGTCATCGACATAGACTCCAGGCGCATCTTTACTTCCATTGGCAGCTGTATTGTATTCTTCCAGCAAGTCTATCACGGCTTGTTCCATTTTTCTGACCAGTTGTCGGATGCCGAGTTGTCGGCGTTGTAAATCGAGCAGTAGGTACATAATGACTTGTCCTGGCCCGTGGTAAGTGATTTGCCCCCCTCGATCAGTTTTGACAATGGGAATGTTGGTTGGAGAAAGCAAGTGTTCCGGTTTTCCAGCGATACCTTGCGTGTAAACGGGCGGATGTTCCAGCAACCATATTTCATCCGGTGTTGTGCTTGTGCGCTGCTGGGTGAAATTTTTCATAGCTTGCCAGGTTGGTACGTATTCTACTGTTCCCAGTATTTTTGTCGTAATGGCAGATCTGTAATCGATAGCCTGAGGTAAAGATTGCTCATGTGATTGCGGCTCGATTTGAAGGGTGTTCACTGGTTTGTTGTTGGTTATAGCAACATGGTTACCATGGGGTGTGCATGTAATGCTTGATAGAGCGTGTCCAGCTGTATGCGTGAAGTAGCTCGAATGGTACAGGTAAGGCTCAAATAGGCTCCATTTTTGCTGGTGCGTACTTCCAGCATAGCATCATCAAAATCGGGAGCATGTGTTTTGACAATGGTTAGCATGGACTGCGTGAACCCTGGTTGTGATTTTCCCATGATTTTTATTGGGAAATCACATGGGTATTCAATAAGTGATTCTTCTGTCATAAGGTTGGTTCTACTTAGGATAGTTTGTTTATCCGCGCATGATCATTTGCTTGTAGGTTTGGTAGTGTTGGTTGAGTTGCTGAAAAATTGGACCGGGAACACCATTACCGACCGGTTGTTTATTAAGTTGAGTGACCGGAAGCACTTCCTTGGTTGAGGAAGTTAGCAAAATTTCTTGTGCAGCACGTAGTTCAGATTCTGAAATATCTTTTATAGCGTGCGGAATATTGTGTGTTACTGCCAGTTCCAATATGACATCATAGGTCGTACCTGGCAGAATGCGATGGTCTTTGGGCGGGGTAAGCAGCTGGTTATTTTTAACAATAAAAACGTTGCTGGCTGCCCCCTCAGTTAAAAAACCATCGCGCAGCAGAATAGTTTCTGTAGCGTCTTCATCTGCCGAAAGCTGCCTTAGTAATATATTGGGCAGCAGCGAAATAGTTTTGATATCACAGCGCCCCCAACGATTGTCTTGTGCAGTGATAGCAGTAACACCAGCTATGAGCAATTCTTCTGAAGGGGGTAGCAAAGGGTTGCTCATTATAAAGACAGTGGGTGTCACACCGTGAGGGAAAGTATGATCGCGCTGTGCAACACCGCGGGTGATGTGCAGATAAAGGTACTGATCATCATATTGGTTTGATTTAATCATGTGTATGATCAAATCCGTCCATTCTTTTTCAGTATGTGGATTGGACAGGCGTATCCCGTCAAGGCTGTGTTGCAGACGAGATAGATGTTCGTTTAATCGGAATGGTTTACGCGAATAGACTGGAATCAGTTCGTAGACGCCATCTCCGAAGATGAAACCTCTATCTAGCACTGAAACTGTTGCTTGTTCGATAGGCAAGAATTTTCCGTTGAGATAAATCATGCTTGATCTCGATAATATTAATTAATTAGCATTTTTAGATTATCCCATGCGCGCCCAAAAAAATTGGCAGCATCGACAGCTTCCAGTGCTACGAGAGGGTAAGTAGCTATTTCCAGACCGTCGAGAACAAATTTCACCTTGCCTATTTCTTGACCTTGGCTAATCGGGGCAACAAGAGGCTGATGATATTCCATACGCGCTTTGACACTTTCAACTTTGCCTTTGGGAAGTGAGAAATAGATATCCCGATTAAAGCCGACTTTGAGCTTGTTTTGTGCACCTTTCCAAATCTGAATATTGGCCACAGGTTGATTTTTCTTGTACGGATGAGCTGTATCAAAGAACTGGAAACCGTAGTTCAGCAGACGTTGGCTTTCAATGCTGCGTGCATTGGTTGAGGCAGTTCCCATGACGACAGAAATCAATCGACGATGATCACGTTTTGCGGAAGTGATCAAACAGTATCCTGCTGCTTCTGTCCAACCGGTTTTCATGCCGTCCACATTAGGATCTGTCCATAGCAAGCGATTGCGATTCTGCTGAGTGATGCCGTTGTAAGTATATTCGCGTATTGAATAGAGCGGATAGTATTCTGGAAAATCTCTAATAATCGCTGCAGATAACAACGCTAAATCATATGCAGTGCTGTAATGATTGGGATGCGTTAGACCGGTTGAGTTGGCAAAATGTGTGTTGTGCATGCCCAAACGGCTTGCTTCCTCATTCATCATATGCACCAATAATTCTTCCGAGCCAGCGATCAATTCAGCCAGGGCGACACAAGCATCATTGCCTGATTGTACGATGACGCCGTGTATCAATTCATCAACCGTCACTTGTTTGTTGGGCTCAATGAACATGCGTGATCCTGCTGTGCGCCATGCTTTGGGAGATACCGGCACTACTTGATCCAGTTTGATACGCTCTTGTTTGAGCGCTGAAAAGACAACATAAGCGGTCATCAATTTGGTGAGAGATGCAGGATCAAGCCGCTCGTGTGGATTGGCATTGGCAAGTGTCTGCCCACTATGGAAATCTATCAGAATGAAAGATTTAGCCGCGATTGATAGTTCTGGTTGTTGCGACCATGCCGGAAAAATGGGCATTAATAAGAACAGGAGAAGAATAAACTGTTTCATAAAGGCCAGCAAAAGCTTCATTATACTCTGACTTTGCAGAATAGATTTCTAGAATCTACCCTGATGGGATGTGGGTTTGACATTCTTTATGCACTGAATCATAATTCACTGTTATCTTGTTTTAATACTAAAGGAAATTCAGTGAAAACCTTTTCTGCCAAATCACACGAAGTGCAGCATGATTGGTTTGTAGTGGATGCCACCGATAAAGTGCTCGGTAGACTGGCAGCCGCTATTGCTCATCGTTTGCGTGGTAAACACAAGCCTATTTATACTCCGCATGTCGATACAGGTGATTATATTGTAGTGATCAACGCAGATAAACTGAGAGTCACCGGAAATAAGGCAAAAAACAAAATATATTATCGTCATAGTGGTTATCCTGGTGGCCTTTATCAAACAACTTTTGAGAAAATGCATGCGCGTTTTCCTACCAGACCACTTGAAAAAGCTGTAAAAGGCATGTTGCCCAAAGGGCCGCTCGGCTATGCAATGATAAAGAAATTAAAAGTTTATGCGGGTGATGTGCATCCTCATGCAGCACAACAACCTCAGCCACTGGAAATCAATACTTAATCTTATAAATTTATGGCTATTCAATATAATTATGGAACCGGACGTAGAAAGAGTGCTGTAGCCCGGGTATTTATCAAACCCGGTACCGGTGTTATTACGGTTAATCGCAAACCTGCAGATGAGTATTTTTCTCGCGAGACGGGGCGTATGATTATACGGCAGCCGTTGGAATTAACCGGGAATACCAATAATCTGGATATTATGGTTAATATACATGGCGGAGGAGAATCTGGGCAGGCAGGCGCTGTTAGGCATGGTATTACCCGTGCATTGATTGATTATGATGAAACGCTTAAACCAGTTTTAAGTCAAGCTGGTCTTGTAACAAGAGATGCGCGTTCAGTGGAACGAAAGAAAGTTGGTTTTCGTAAGGCAAGACGGCGTAAACAGTTTTCAAAACGATAGTTTTTATTATTGGATTCGTACAAAAAAGCCGCCTGCTTTGCTAGGCGGCTTTTTTGTATTGGCGCATATAAAACAATAACCATTTTCAATTAATAATTAATTTTTGGTTGTTCTCTATAAATGATTAATATTGGTATTGTCGGTGGAACGGGCTATACAGGCGTTGAGCTGTTACGTATTCTTGCGCAACATCCTGAAGCTGAGCTTAAGATCATTACTTCACGTCAAAAAGCAGGGGTAAGGGTAGATGATCTCTTTCCGAGCTTGCGTGGCCAGATCGCGCTGCAGTTCAGTGATCCTGCCGAGGCAGATTTCAGTCAGTGCGATGTTGTTTTTTTTGCAACACCTCATGGAATTGCGATGGATCAGGCACGTGCCTTACTTGAACTTGGTGTGAAGATCATTGATTTATCAGCTGATTTCAGGATTAAAGACATTGCAGTGTGGGAGAAATGGTATGGTATGGAACACGTTGCGCCTGATTTGGTGGGCGAGGCGGTATATGGTTTACCCGAAGTTAATCGCGACAAGATTAAAGGCGCACGCTTGATTGCTAATCCAGGCTGTTATCCGACGGCAGTACAATTGGGTTTTATCCCGCTCATTGAAGCAGGGGTAGTTGATACCAATCATCTGATTGCCGATACCAAATCCGGTGTATCCGGAGCTGGACGTAAAGCTGTCACACCCACTTTGTACGCAGAGGCGTCAGATAATTTTAAATCTTATGCAGTGGCTGGCCATCGTCACCAACCTGAAATTAAACAGGGATTATCTGCTAGGACAACTCAATCAATTGATCTGACTTTCGTGCCGCATCTTACTCCTATGATTCGGGGAATTCACGCTACGCTGTACGCCAGGTTGGCGCAGGAAGTTGATTTGCAATCCTTGTACGAGCAACGTTATCTTGATGAACCTTTTGTGGACGTATTGCCGGCTGGCAGCCATCCGGAAACCCGATCTGTACGCGGTTCAAACTTTTGCCGGATTGCTGTGCATCGACCGCATGATGGGGATACAGTGGTGATACTTTCTATTACTGATAATCTGGTTAAAGGAGCAGCCGGACAAGCCGTTCAGAATATGAATATCATGTACGATTTACCTGAAACAATGGGTATTCAGCATATTCCGTTGTTGCCTTAATTGCTGCTGTAAGGTGGTTATATTAAGGTGTGGGTTATCAGTTATAAGGATATGGCGTAGCCGTTATACGCTCCCGAAGCATTCTGATAAATAGGGGAATAAATGTTGCACAATAAAAAAAATATTAGTGCTCCCAAAGTGGTCATTCGCCCACATGTTTCCTGGTACCAGCGCCTATTAACAGCAGTGATAGGCTTATCCTTGGTTGCGTTGCTTGCTTATGGCATGTACGTTTTTGGGCAGGAATCTGCTGTTGCTTACTCAATTGATAACGCGAGTGCTAATTCAGCTCTGGATCAAATATTAGAGTCGGATAGCTGTTTGGAAAAATATGATGTTGTCCTTTGCTCACAGCTTGCAGAGCTAGTTAAGCAATTACAAATTAGTAATGCAACCCGCTCTGATCTAGTTAAGCAGATTAAAACCTTAGATGAAGAAAACGAGCGCTTAAGGGAGGATCTCAGTTTGTTCCAGCAAATGGTTTCTGGTAATGAAAATTTGCCTGCTGATGCTGGATTAATTATTCACCGCTTTACGCTTGAACCAGGCCAGTTACCTGGTGAATATCTCTATACACTATTGCTTGCTCAGGGGAGCCAATATTCCAAGGAATTCAATGGCAAGTTAGAATTTGTGGTGGGTTTGTTGCAAAATGGTGAAGAGAAATCCATTGCGTTAGTGGATGAAAATGCATCTAAGGCATTTCCTGTAACCTTTCGCTTCTATCACAGATTGGAAAAAAGTTTTCAGATACCAGCTGATACGGTCGTAAAAAATTTGCAAGTTTCTATTTATGAAAATGGTGCGAATAAGGCTGTGCTGACAAAAACGATTCAATTATCCCAGAAGGAATCGGGAGATGTTCGGAAAAAAACGTAAGTTAGTAAGTGAAATTGATACCTTAATCGGTTCAGTGACTAAAATTACAGGTGATGTGCAGTTCTCGAGTGGATTGCGCGTTGATGGGTACGTTAAAGGCAGTATTTCGGCATCGACAAAAAATGACAAACAACATGCTTTGCTTGTGTTAAGTGAGCAAGGCATAGTTGAGGGGAAAATAGAAGTGCCTTATCTGGTAATTAATGGCACCGTAAAAGGGCCAATTTATTCCAGTGAAAATATAGAATTACAACCCAACGCAAAAATCACTGGGGATATTTACTACAAGACTATTAAAATTCATCAAGGTGCTGTGGTTGACGGCAAGATGGTTTGTAATGAAAATTCACAACCAGAGAAGCTGATCACCTATGTTGCATCTGACAATGGACAAACAGAAGAAGGGGGATAGTTCTGCTTAACTGTTGTCTGAATCGCCGTGATGAGCCAACATTTCCTTGGCATGTCGGCGCACTGTTGCGGTGAGCTGTTCCCCTCCCAGCATACGAGTAATTTCCTCAACCCTTTCTGTTTTATCAAGCTCTACGATAGTACTTTCCGGGAGTTGCTTATCTTTTTTCGCATGAGCAATTCTGGATGCGCTCCAATGATGGTCGCCTTTGGCTGCTACTTGTGGCAGATGTGTAATACTGATCACCTGGCGTGTTGCCCCCAGTTGATGTAACAGTTTCCCCACTGTTTCAGCGGTGCGACCACCTATGCCGGTATCAACTTCATCAAAGATGAGAGTAGGAATGGTGTTTGCTTTGCTGGTAATAACTTGGATAGCTAAACTGATACGGGATAGTTCTCCGCCCGAAGCCACTTTGTGTAAAGGATGCAATGGCAGATCTTCGTGGGAAGCGACTTGAAATTCGATATGCTCCATTCCATGTGCATTGCCTGCTGGCACTGGTTGAATTGCCACGTTAAAACGACCCCCTGCCATTGCCAGTATTTGCATGGATTCAGTGACTTGTTTAGATAATTGCTCTGCTGCTTGTTGCCGTACTTGGCTGAGTTTGGCAGCAAGATTTTCATACTGAGCACGAGCTGCTTGCTCTGCTTCCATTAACGTTTGTTTGTTTGTAAGTTGTTCAAGTGTTTCCAGGCGTTGCTGAGTGGTTTCCTGAAACTCTGTGAGCATTTCTGGTGTGATGTGATATTTCCTGGCCGTGGTATGAATAGCCGTGATACGCGCTTCGATTTTCTGTAATCGGTGTGGATCAATATCCAGCTGTTGTTCATAGTGTTGCAATTCATATACTACTTCTTGCAACTGTATCTGTGCAGATTGTAGCTGGTTGCAAATAGGTTCAAGAGTTTTATCAATAGTGACTAGTTCTTCCAGGCGAGAGGCTACGGTATTCAGTTGTGACAGCATGGCTGTGTCGTGTTCTGACAAGGCTTCTAAACTGGCTTGGGTTGTTTCCAGTAAGCTAGTCAGATGTGAAAGTCGCTTATGTTCTGTTTGTAACGCATCCCATTCTTCGGATGAAAAGTTAAGTGCGGTTAATTCCTGTAATTGTGTAGCAAGCAGTTCGTATTCCTGCTGGTTTTGTTGGCTTTGTTGTTCATGTAGTACTTGTTGCTGGTGCAGCTTTTGCCAATTCCAGTAAGAGGAAGCAACTTGCTGGGCTAATGCCAGTTCACCAGCCCAGCTATCCAGTAACACGCATTGTTTGTGATTTTGTGTGAGCTGCTGATGTGCATGTTGACTGTGAATATCAATTAACCATTCGCCCATTGTGCGTAGTTGCTGCAGGGTGGCGGAATGACCGTTAATAAAACTGCGTGATCGCCCATTGGTTTCTATAATTCTGCGCAATAGGCATGTGTCATCCTCTTCTTCAAATGCGTGCTCCTGCAACCAGGTTTGTGCTTCCGGAATGTTGGTGATAGAAAAATGTGCAGTAATTTCAGCGCGTTCACAACCATGCCTAATTTGGCTGATATCAGCTCGTTTTCCCAATGCTAATCCCAGTGCATCGATCAGAATTGATTTCCCTGCACCAGTTTCGCCAGTCAACACAGTAAAGCCCATCTTGAAGTTCAATTCTAGATAATCGATTGTGACGAAATGACGAATCGACAAATTTTGCAGCATAAATTCTAGCGGCTGGTTTTTTGAAGAATGCTACTCCAGCCAAGTTTTTCGCGTAGCATACGGTAATAGCTATGGTGGGCGGGATGTAAAAGTTTGATTGTTTTTGGACAGCGTTGTACCAATACCTGATCATGTTCTCCCAGATCAAACCAGGAATGGCTATCTGTATAAATTTTTGTCTCGGTAGTGTAGTGTGCCTTGATTTCAATGACAGCATCCGCTCCAATAACAATCGGTCGGTTGCTGAGCGTATGTGGACAAACGGGGACTAATAACATCAGATTGAGTCCAGGATGTAAAATAGGACCGCCAGAAGAGAGTGCATAAGCAGTTGAACCAGTAGGGGTGGCAATAATTAATCCATCTGATCTTAAAGAGTAAACATATTCAGCATTAATATGTACTTCAAGTTCGATCATGCCGCTGCTAATACCGCGATGCAGTACCACATCGTTAAAGGCTAATTCTTTGAAGACGCTCTTTCCATGGCGTGTGACTTCTGTGGTGAGCAACATTCTGTTTTCGACGATAAACTGACCTGCCAATACATCATCTAGCGTTTTATACATGGTGTCGACTGTCAGATCTGTTAGAAAACCCAATCTGCCTTGATTGATACCGATGAGCGGAACGTTAAACGAGACGAGTGTGCGCGCAATATTTAGCATGGTGCCATCTCCCCCCAAGATGATTGCCAGATCTGTTTGTTGACCAATCTCTTCTAGCGTCAATGTGGCATATTGATTTTTATCAATATGAGTAGCTGTCAGATCATCCAGCACGATACGAATGCCTTTTTCGGCCAGATATTTAGCCAAATTCAGCAAAGGAGTCATGATGTCGGGATTTTTGTGTTTCCCGATTAGTGCGATTGTTTTAAATAGAGTGCCACTCATGGATGAAAAAAGATGGAACGATAAAAATATTTGCTCTTTCGGATGAATTAACTGGATTCAAGTGATTGTTAGCTATGGATATTACCGCAGCTTATGGTAAAAAAGTAAATAGGCAATGCAAAATTGATACTTTTTGCCTTGGGTGACTGTTGCTGTGATGAAATGGATATCGTGTAAAATAAATAGATGCTTAGCGAACGTGAAAAAATTTTACTTAAAACTTTAGTTGAACAGTATATTCATGAAGGTCAACCGGTTGGCTCGCGTTCGCTGGCCAAATTTTCAGGGTTGGATCTGAGTTCAGCCACGATTCGTAATGTGATGGCTGATCTGGAGGAAATGGGGTATGTTGCCAGTCCACATACTTCAGCTGGCCGCATGCCTACTGCGCTTGGTTATCGTTTCTTTGTGGATACGTTATTGGTGGTGCAGGCGTTAGATATTGAGCAGATAACCTTGCTGGAAAATCAACTGCATCCGAATAATCCGTTGCGTCTGCTGGATGCTACTTCACGTTTATTGTCGGAGCTGACGCAGTTTGTTGGTGTGGTGGTGACTCCCAAGCGAGTGGGAGGAGTGGTTTTTCGCCATATTGAATTTCTGCCATTGTCTGACAAGCGTATTCTCCTCATTCTGGTAACGCCAGATGGAGATGTACAAAACCGTATTATTATGACAGAAACAGCATATAGCCAATCTGATCTTATTGAAGCGGGCAATTTTCTGAATCAACACTATGCAGGTTGCACGTTAGAAGAAATTCATACCGGATTACAGTCAGAATTGACACAACTGCGTCAGAATATGGCTGATCTGATGAGCGCAGCGATAGAAATGAGTAATGATGCCTTGCAGGAAAGCAGCGAAACGGTTGTCATTGCAGGTGAACACAGATTGTTCGATGTTCATGACCTGTCAGACAATCTATCTAGCCTAAAGCAGCTGTTTGAATTATTTGAGCGTAAATCGAAGTTGTTGCAATTACTGGAATTAAGTCATCAGGCGCGTGGTGTGAAAATCTTTATCGGCGGAGAATCTGATGAAACTGTATTGGAGGAAATCAGTATGATAACAGCACCTTATGCCATGGACGGAAAAATTGTCGGGACGGTTGGCGTGATTGGACCACGGCGTATGGCGTATGATCGCATTATTCCGATTGTCGACATTACCGCTCGTTTGTTATCCAGCAATTTGTCATAAATTACTATTTCTATTTTATGTTACAAAATATGCTACCTGAGCCAGCTTATCGGCATGGCTCGATAGATAAAATTGGTGTGTTGTTGGTTAATTTAGGTACACCAGATGCGCCGGATGCCAAGTCTTTGCGAGTCTATCTGAAACAGTTTTTGAGTGAGCCACGCATTATTGAATTTCCACGCTGGTTATGGTGGTTTATTTTGCATGGCATTATTTTGACTATCCGGCCAGCAAAATCAGCAGAGAAATATGCTCAAATCTGGTTACCGGAAGGCTCACCACTCAAGATTCATACAGAACGACAGACCGAGCAGGTTGCTGCTTTATTGAAAGAACAACTTGGCATCCCACTGGTGGTGGAATACGCCATGATTATTGGTACGCCATCTATTGCTGAGCAATTGCAGCACATGAAAGCGCAAGGCTGCAGTCGTATTTTGGTGTTATCGTTATTTCCGCAATATGCTGCCAGCAGCAGTGGCTGCGTGTTGGAGAGTGTCTTTACCGAGCTGAGTAAAATGCGCAATATTCCTGATATTCGTACGGTTAAACATTATCATGATCATCCGGATTATATTGCTGCTTTGGCACAAAATATCCGCGATTATTGGGGAAAATATGGCAAACCTAACAAATTGATCATCAGTTTTCATGGTGTGCCACGCAAAACGTTAGAGAAAGGAGATCCTTATTATTGTGAATGTCAGAAAACTGGGCGATTATTAGCAACGGCATTAGCATTGACAGATGATCAATATCAAATATGCTTTCAATCTCGTTTCGGTTTTTCCAAATGGCTCAGCCCTTATACGGCGGAAGTGATAAAAGAACTAGGGCAGCAGCAAACCAAGCGTATTGATGTTGTTTGTCCTGGTTTTGTTGCAGATTGCCTGGAAACCCTGGAAGAAATTGCCATAGAAGGCAAAGAAATATTCATCGGGGCTGGGGGAGGAGAATTCCATTACATTCCGAGCTTGAACGAACACCCAGAATGGATTAAGACGTTAGGTAATATTATTCAAACTCATCTATCGGGTTGGATGGAACAACAAGCCTTGGAGGAAGAAAGCACACAATCACGTGCGCGCGCATTGGCATTGGGTGCAGAAAAATAATGTGTGCGCGTATGTTTTTATTGGTTGATAATTAGCACCGGCATTTTTTTGATGAGTGCTCTGTGGATGCGGATAGTAGAAAATGAGGAAAATATGAGACTGACAATAGCAAAGCTACTGTTCATCTGTTTATCTGTCAGCTTGTTGGTTGCTTGTGCGACTTCGCCTACAGGCCGAACACAATTGATATTTATGCCTGATTCAGAAGTAAATAGCATGGGTCTACAAGCATTTGACACCATGAAACGAGACAATCCGGTGAGTCGTAATGCAGCCAGCAATCAATTTGTGAATTGTGTGGCAAATGCCATTACACGAGAAGTAGGTGGAGAATGGGAAGTAGTGGTGTTTGAAGATCAAACTTTGAATGCTTTTGCATTACCTGGTGGGAAAATTGGTGTTCACACTGGTTTATTGGATTTAGTGGATAATCAGGATCAGCTAGCAGTTGTCATTGGGCACGAAGTCGGACATGTGATTGCGCGCCATAGCAATGAGCGTTTATCACAACAAGTAGGTACAAATATGGGCGTGTCACTCGTTCAGGCAGTTGCTGCTCCACAATCAGCGCTGGGACAAACTGCAATTGGTTTACTGGGTGTTGGAGCACAATATGGCATTATCATGCCTTACAGCAGATTACAGGAATCCGAAGCCGATACAATCGGATTAGATTTGATGGCCAAAGCCGGGTTTAATCCAGCTGAAAGTATCAGGTTGTGGCAAAAAATGGATCAGGCAAGTCAGGGTGCACAGCCAGTAGAATTTCTCTCTACCCACCCTTCTCATTCCTCTCGTATTGAGAGTTTGCGGACACGCTTGCCTCAAGCACAGCAGTTTCAACAGCAGGCACACGCTGCTGGAAAAAGACCGCATTGTGTTAAATAGAAATTTAAGCCTGCTAGCTACTATTGATATTGTCAGAGCTTTTGACATTATCACTACAGAATAGTTGTTTGCTGGTTCTTGGAGATTATTTTTTATTTAGGAGATAAAAACAAATGTCGCAGAAACATCCTGTTGTTGCCATAACTGGATCTTCCGGAGCAGGAACCTCTACAGTTAAGGCAAGTTTTGAACATATTTTTCGACGCGAGAAACTCAGTGTTGCGGTAGTAGAAGGGGATAGTTTTCATCGCTATGATCGTGAATCCATGAAGCAAGCTGTTGCGGAATCGGAAAAAGGAGGGGGGCGGCCGATCAGTCATTTTGGACCAGAGGCTAATGAGTTTGAGAAGTTGGAAACTTTATTCAGGACGTATGGAGAAAGTGGTTCCGGGGAAACACGCCTGTACTTGCATAATGAAGAAGAGGCCAAACCTTATAACCAGAAGCCAGGTACCTTTACTCCGTGGAAAACCATTGAGCCAGGCACAGATTTATTGTTTTATGAAGGCTTGCATGGAGGGGTAAAAAGTGACACGGCAGATGTTGGTCAGTATGTAGATTTGCTGGTAGGGGTGGTACCAATTGTTAATTTGGAATGGATTCAGAAAATCTTTCGTGATACCGCAGCCAGAGGCTATTCCTGTGAAGCCGTTACACACACCATCTTGCGCCGTATGCATGATTATGTGCATTACATTACCCCACAATTTTCACGTACCCATGTGAATTTTCAGCGGGTACCGACAGTGGATACCTCCAATCCATTTATCGCACGTGATATTCCAACGCTAGACGAAAGTATGGTGGTGATTCGTTTTCGTGATGATCACGGTGCTGATTTCTTTCCCTATCTGCTGAGTATGATAGACGGCTCCTTCATGTCTCGTACCAACACGATTGTTGTGCCTGGTGGAAAAATGGGTATGGCAATTGAACTTATTTTGACACCGCTGCTTTTGGATCTAGTTACTAAAAGCAGAAAATAATCTTTCTCCTGTTTCTATCCGCCTTAACTATTTTAGTTGGTGGATAGAAACTTCAGCTGTTTCTTTTCTATGACTGCTCTACTTAGTAATCTCAATCCGGAGCAGCTTGAGGCTGTCACCTGGCCACACCAATCTGCTTTAATTTTGGCGGGAGCGGGCAGTGGTAAAACCCGGGTATTGACGACACGAATTGCCTATTTGCTGCAATCAGGACATGCTCAGCCACACAACATTCTGGCGGTAACTTTTACCAATAAAGCAGCGCGCGAGATGGTGGCGCGCATTAGTGCGCTGCTGCCAGTGAATGTTCGTGGCATGTGGATTGGTACTTTTCATGGTTTATGCCATCGCATGTTACGCGCGCATTATCAGGATGCCGGTTTGCCGCAGGCTTTTCAGATACTGGATATGGCCGATCAGCTAGCAGTTATTAAACGTTTGCTGAAGGCACGGCAATTAGATGACAAAGCGTTGCCGCCCAAACAATTACAATGGTTTATTAATCATGCCAAAGAAGAAGGGTTGCGTGCTTCGCAGATGCCTGCAGATGACAGCTTTAATCAACTGTTGGCGGAATGTTATCTGGCGTATGAAACAATCTGCATTCGAGAAGGAACAGTCGATTTTGCTGAATTATTGTTGCGTTGCTATGAATTATTAAGCCGCAATGAAATTTTGCGTGACCATTATCGCAACCGCTTCCAGCATATATTAGTAGATGAATTTCAGGATACGAATCGGCTGCAATACAAATGGATCAAACTGCTCGCAGGAATCGATGCTCAACAACCTGCTGCTGTTTTTGCAGTGGGTGACGATGATCAAAGTATTTACGCATTTCGCGGTGCCTATGTTGGCAACATGCGTGCTCTGGAACGAGATTTCAACATAGCAAAGATTATTCGGCTGGAGCAGAACTACCGTTCTCAGGGCAATATTTTGGATGCAGCCAATGCGTTAATAGCCAATAACAAAGGACGTTTGGGCAAAAACTTGTGGACAGCAGCCGGACAAGGAGAGCCAGTCAGAGTGTATGCCGCGATCACCGATATGGATGAAGCGGGTTTCATTGTGGATGAAGTGAAAGCGCTGCATGCTGAAGGGATAGCGCTTTCCGAAATAGCATTGCTGTATCGCTCTAACGCGCAATCACGTGTGCTGGAACATAGTTTATTCAATGCTGCGATTTCTTATCGCGTTTATGGTGGTATGCGTTTTTTTGATCGCCAGGAGGTCAAGCACGCGTTAGCTTATTTACGACTAATGATTCTGCCTGATGATGATCATGCACTGCTGCGCATCATCAATTTTCCGCCCAGAGGCATTGGTACTCGTACGTTGGAAAAATTACAAGATCAAGCTAAAATGCTGGATACCAGCCTGTGGCAGACAGCCTTAAAAACACATGAAAAAAGCCAAAGTACGAAAGGGATAGCTGGTTTTGTTAACTTGATACAAACACTGCAACAGCAGTGTGAAGGGCAGCCGCTACCTGAAATCATTCGGCGGGTAGCGGACCATAGTGGATTAATCGCACATTATCAAAATAAACAAACAGAAAGTGAACGCATAGAAAACCTCAAGGAACTGGTCAATGCAGCAACCAGTTTTGTACATGAGGCAGAAGATGACAGTCTCACTGCTTTCCTGGCGCATGCTTCACTGGAAGGCGGTGAACATCAAGCAGATAACCAGCAAGATGCGGTGCAACTCATGACGGTGCATGCGGCCAAAGGATTAGAATTTCATACGGTGTTTATCAGCGGGCTAGAAGAAGGCTTATTTCCACATGATAATAGCCGTAACGAACCCAATGGATTAGAAGAAGAGCGGCGCTTAATGTATGTCGCCATGACGCGTGCCCAGCAGCGTTTGTATCTCAGCTATGCGGAAAGTCGTATGTTGCATGGGCAGGTGCGGATGAATGTACCTTCCCGATTTGTGGATGAAGTTCCGGAAAAATTACTCAAAAACTTGCGTATCACTCATTTTTCAGGTCGCAGCTATGGACAATATGCTGCTGAAATCGGATATAAAGCCGACACTTATACAGATCAACGAAGAAAAACCACCACCCCAACGATCAGTAAATTAGCTGCGAAAAATCTTGGTGAACAAGGTTTAGATATTGGCCAGCAGGTATCACATGCCAAATTTGGTGTAGGAACGGTGATAAATTGTGAAGGCAATGGCTCGGATATGCGAGTTCAGGTGAAATTTAACCAGGTCGGCACAAAATGGCTTGCGCTAGCCTACGCCAAACTGACTCCTCTGTAGGATTTAGTCACAGGTTATTCAGGCTTGTTGTCTTCAAGTTGCTTAACATCTTCTTGTATCGCTTCTTCCTCCTGGGAGTCCTGGATGTCTTCATCTTCTTGTTCGTAATGAAAAATATCCTTATAGCTGAAATAAGCTGAAGCAAATGCGACTGGAAACCAGATAATGTAGCCGAGGCCATAGGGGATGGCAGCAAGTATGGCCAGAACGAATAGCGCAATAAAGTAAATCTGAAAGGCAAACAGGTTTTTCAGGCAAGCGAAGAAACTCTTGCGGATAGCGATTAAGGGAGGCATCTTTTCAAAGATGACCAGCATAGGAGAAAACCAGACAGCCATGAGTAGCGGAATAGTAAGCAACAGCGAATATAAAATTGCAGACAGAATGTCATTAGTGACACTGGGCAGCTCAAACTCGACCCCATCAAACCGTTTGCCCCGCAGCAGCATGTCAAAGAGTGCGTCTCCCCCCATTAGCATGAAAAATCCGGTAATCAAAACATCTCCAATCAGATAAATACCACCGATTGTGACCAGTGCTTTGGTATGTTTCTTGAAACCGTAAAACAAATATTCCAGTTCTAGCTTGTTGTTCAGATCCAGTTGTCGGCATGCTGCCATGATGCCGGCAATGAATACGGGGACAGTTAATACGCCAGCCAATCCACCCAGATAAGGAACTAATCCTAATGTGGTGATAATGAGTAGATAGGTAAAGCACAGAAAAATCCAGTTAAGGGGCGACAGGCGGAAAAAGTAGAAACCACTTAAGATCCATTGCAATCCTTGTATTCCACGTACGTATCGTGCTTCCATTGTGTTTCTCCAATAATTAAAGTGCGCCCACTTGGAATTTTAGTTGTTTGTGGAGCGTTATGTTAAGAGAATGTTGGTAATATCCGTTTGATGTCAGGTTTCAAGCGCGGCGAGTGTGTTCGGGTTGGCTTGATGATGTTCCAGAATCCGTTTGAAGTGATCCGGATCTTTTTTATGTACTAACTCACCTGGGCGCGGCAAATAATAGTCGTATAGACGCGATAACCAGAAGCGTAATGCGGCTGCCCGTAATTGGGTTGGCCAAGCACACAACTCCTCAGCTAACAGTGGCCGAACAGTGTGATAGGCGGTTACAAGCGCGTGGGTGCGGACTACATCCATGCTGCCATCTGCAAACATGCACCAATCATTGGCTGTGATGGCCAAGTCGTATAGCAAAGCATCGTTACAGGCAAAGTAAAAATCAATAATGCCGCCGACCCCGGAAGAGGTAAACAAAACGTTATCACGGAAAAGATCAGCATGAATGGTGCCCTGCGGAAGAGCATGACCGGTGTTATGTGTTATCTGGAACTGCAGTTCTGTCGTGAGCAGAATTTGTTCTGTCTGAGAAAGAAAAGGCGCGACTGTTTTTGCTGTGTTTTGCCACCATGCCAATCCGCGTGGATTCTCATTTTTACCCGTGTAGTTCAGTCCAGCTAGATGCATTTTGGCCAGTATTGTTCCAATTTGCGCGCATTGTTGCTGTTCAACTCGCACCATAGATTGACCAGGTAAAAAGGTAACAATGGAAGCTGGTTTTTCATTGAGCATACCTAAAGAGGTATGGTGTTTGGATTCAATCGGTTGCGGACAGGGAATACCTTGTGCGAAGAGGTGCGCCATTAGATTGAGATAAAAAGGCAGTTCTTCGCTGGTGAGTTTTTCAAACAGAGTCAGGATGAATTTGCCTTGCGTGGTGGTAACCAGATAATTGGTATTTTCAATGCCGGATGATATTCCTTGTAGATCGACCAGCGTACCAAGTGAGTAATGCTGTAGCCAGGTGGCTAACTGTTCTTTACTGACAGGGGTAAAAACAGACATGAATGGTGTACATCAAAAAGACAGTTGGTAAAAGAGTAAGCAATAAATGTTGTGGCTGAAATTAACCAGCGCTAAAAAGATTGACTCAAAAGCGGTAAATTTCCCACATCGGAACTGTTACACCGGATTCCATGTCGCCACGATGCACTGTTCCGCCAGGGCGTCGGTTCAGGAGATAATAAGGTTTGCCAATGCGCGGAGTAATTTTAATCATGTAAAGTTCACCATTAACTCGATATTCTTCAATGGTTTCTTCTTTGCCTTCGTGAATGGTAATTTCTGGCTCCAAAGAAGGATCCAGCTCTAGTTCAGGTGGAAGGTGATCTAGTTCCTCGGCGTCAGGAGTTTCTGATTCTGGTAGCGGAATCAAGTTGTCAGGCTGGTTTTGTGCCAATATCGGAGAGGTTGTCCAGGCTAGACTGCTACAGACAAATAAAAGAATTGCTGGCCTCATGCTAATAGTATCCAGGTAATGGGTAGAGTATGTTAATAGCGCTGATTGTAATTGTCTGGTGCAGTAGTGTTTCAGAATCAAAGGTTAAGTTGCATATTTTGTTCGGCTGCTGAAGGCTCGAAGCCGGATGTTTCATAATAACGAAAGATTGCGTCAATAACTTGATCAGGCTCATCAACGATCTGAATCAGATCCATATCTTCTGGTGAAATGCAGCCCTCTTGCACGAGTACCTGGCGAAACCAAGTGATCATTCCTTGCCAAAAGTCCGAACAAACCAGAATAATCGGCATTTTACGGGTTTTCCCGGTTTGGACCAAGGTTAATGCTTCCATGAGTTCATCTAATGTACCAAAGCCACCAGGCATAACGACATAAGCTGTGGCAAACTTGACAAACATATATTTTCTGGCAAAAAAATGATGAAAGGTTTGGCTGATGTCCTGATAGGTATTGTGTCGTTGCTCATGAGGGAGTTGGATATTCAGTCCAATACTGGGGGATTTTCCGTAAAAAGCGCCTTTGTTGGCAGCTTCCATAATGCCGGGCCCTCCGCCAGATATAACTGAGAAGCCCGCATCAGATAGTTGTCTGGCAATGGCTTCAGTCAGTATGTAATACGGATGATCAGGATGCGTTCTGGCGCTACCAAAAATACTGACCGCCGGTTGAATGCATTCGAGTCGTTCGGTGCCCTCAACAAATTCTGCCATAATACCAAAAACCCGCCATGATTCTCTGGCAGACCAGGGTTTTTCCAGGGAAAGGGCATCTCCCAACTTAGTTTGCAAACTCATAAAGGTCCTTATTTGATGAAAACACTCGTACTGGTTGACGGTTCTTCCTATTTGTATCGTGCATTTTATGCACTGCCTGATTTGCGTAATCGTTTTGATGAGCCTACGGGTGCAGTTTATGGCGTGCTGAATATGCTACGTCGCTTATACAAGGAATACCGGCCAGATTATAGCGTGTGTGTGTTTGATGCAAAAGGCAAAACATTCCGGGAGGATATTTATCCGCAATATAAAGCCAATCGTCCCCCGATGCCGGATGATATGGTGAGTCAGATTGCGCCTTTATATGATTGTATTCGTGCGATGGGCTGGCCACTGCTGGTGGAAGAAGGCGTTGAGGCAGATGATGTGATTGGTACGCTGGCGAAGCGCGCTCGGGATGAGCAGATGCAGTGCATTATATCGACGGGTGACAAGGATATTGCGCAACTGGTTGGGCCGGGCGTGCAGTTAATCAACACCATGAATAGCGAGTCGCTGGATGAAGCGGGCGTGCTACAGAAATTTGGAGTACTGCCAACACAAATTGTCGATTATTTGGCATTGGTAGGCGATAGTGTGGATAACGTGCCTGGTGTGAAGAAGGTGGGGCCTAAAACAGCGGTGAAATGGTTGAATCAATATGGATCATTGGATAACTTAGTGGCACATGCAGACGAGATTAAAGGTGTGGTAGGTAACAACTTGCGTGCTGCTTTGGATTGGCTGCCAACTTCAAGAAAATTATTAACGATCAAATGTGATGTGCCGCTTGCTGCAGATTGGCAGGATTTGGTTGCGTTACCTTCCGATACAGCCAAGTTGACTGAGTTGTATGAGCAGCTTGAATTCAGAGGCTGGTTGCGTGAACTGAGCCAAACTTCTACTGAAATGGCGGCTGTTCAGCAAGCAGAAGTACAAGCTCCAAATCCAGACGAGCGTGATTATCAAGTTGTTTTGACAACTCCTCAGCTTGAAGAATGGGTGCTGCGATGTGAATCTGCTGAATTGGTGTCTATTGATACTGAAACCACCAGCTTGAATTCAATGGAGGCTGAGCTGGTAGGTATTTCACTGTGTATCGAGCCGGGCCAGGCTGCCTACATACCATTGGCACATAGTTATCAGGGAGTGCCGGAACAACTGGACCGTCAACAAGTATTGCAACGGCTTAAACCGTGGTTAGAGGATAGCGACAAATCCAAGGTAGGGCAGAATCTGAAATATGATCGACATATATTTGCCAACTACGAAATTGCGCTTAATGGTATTGAGCATGATACGTTGTTGCAATCGTATGTAGTGGAATCTCATTTGCCACATAATCTTGACAGTCTGGCGCTACGTCATTTGAATATCAAGACAGTTAATTATGATGAAGTAACGGGCAAAGGTGCGAAACGGATTGGGTTTGAGCAAGTAGAGATTCGGCAGGCAGGCATTTATGCTGCTGAGGATGCAGATATTCCACTGCGTTTGCATCATTTGCTATTTCCAAGCATTCACCAAAATGCGCAGCTTGATTATATTTACCAACAGATTGAGATGCCGTTGCTGGAGGTACTATTTCAAATAGAACGAAATGGTGTGCTGTTGGATACCGATCTTTTACAAGCACAAAGTGTTGAGTTGACACAGCAACTAATTGAGCTGGAACAGCAGGCACATGCAGCGGCGGGGCATGCTTTTAATCTGAATTCCACCAAGCAGATTCAGGAAATTTTATTTGAGCAGCAGAAGTTACCCGTCATCAAAAAAACACCAAAGGGTGCACCTTCCACCAATGAAGCGGTTTTGCAGCAGCTTGCACTGGATTATCCGTTACCCAAAATTTTGCTGGATTATCGTGGTTTGGCGAAGCTTAAATCGACCTATGTTGATAAATTACCGCAAATGCTGAATAAACAAACTGGCCGGGTGCATACCAATTATGCACAAGCTGTTGCGGTTACGGGGCGTTTGGCGAGTAATGATCCTAATTTGCAAAATATTCCGGTGCGAACGCCGGAAGGGCGGCGGATTCGTGAAGCGTTTATTGCGCCTGATAGTTGGCATATTGTGTCGGCTGATTATTCGCAGATTGAGCTACGTATCATGGCACATATTTCTCAGGATGCAGGCTTAATCCGAGCTTTTTCTGAAGGAATAGATGTGCATCGTGCTACTGCGGCGGAAGTATTTGGTGTTGCGGCTGATCAAG
The DNA here is from genome assembly GCA_006742785.1 of Nitrosomonas stercoris. Taxonomy (NCBI): domain Bacteria; kingdom Pseudomonadati; phylum Pseudomonadota; class Betaproteobacteria; order Nitrosomonadales; family Nitrosomonadaceae; genus Nitrosomonas; species Nitrosomonas stercoris. Next base: position 1,744,240 of record AP019755.1, read on the forward strand.
TCAGCGCGGAGCAACGTCGTTACGCCAAGGTGATTAATTTTGGCTTAATTTATGGCATGTCTGAATTTGGCTTGGCTTCTCAATTGGGGATTGAACGCAGTGCAGCGCGTACATTTATAGAGCGTTATTTTGCGCGCTATCCAGGTGTGGCTGAGTATATGCAACGCACTCGGGAGCGGGCAAAACAAGATGGTTATGTTGAAACAGTACTGGGGAGAAGACTGCAATTACCGGATATTCATAGCAAACAGCATAACCGTAGAATGGGTGCTGAGCGAGCGGCAATTAATGCACCAATGCAAGGTACAGCGGCAGATATTATTAAATTGGCCATGATTGCTGTACAGCAGTGGCTGCAGACAGAGCAATTGAACAGCAAGTTGATTATGCAGGTGCATGATGAATTGGTATTAGAAGTTGCTGAGAATGAACTATCGCTCATCCAGGAGAATCTACCAAGGTTAATGGAAAATGCGTTCAAATTGGATGTGCCACTAAAGGTTGAGATTGGCTTCGGAAAAAATTGGGATCAAGCACATTAGCTTTATGTTTGAGTGAGTTAGAAGATTGAAATTTGATCCTAATGATTGGCTGGTTTTATAAAACTTCTTGACTAATAAGTGACATGTATTTAGATTGACTGCTATGAAGTTATTTATGTCCTTAAAGGAGGGTATTTACAGATATGGATATTGCATCGGTATTGTTAACCGGGCTTATTGATCTGCCATGGTGGGGGTATATTGTTGTAGCGTTAGTTTTTACGCATATAACGATTGCCGGTATTACTATTTTCCTGCATCGCCATCAAGCACACCGTGCGTTGGATCTACATCCTATTCCTAGTCATTTTTTCCGTTTTTGGTTGTGGCTGACAACAGGAATGGTGACTAAAGAATGGGCAGCTATTCATCGCAAACATCATGCAAAATGTGAAACGATTGATGATCCTCATAGCCCACAGATTTTTGGAATTAAAAAAGTACTATCTGAAGGTGCCGAGCTGTATAAGATTGAAGCCAAGAATCAGGAAACCCTTGATCGTTATGGGCACGGTACACCGGACGACTGGATGGAACGGCATGTCTACACCAAACACAGTGTGATGGGTATTGTGTTGATGCTCATTATTAATGTTATATTATTTGGTGCAATTGGTTTGACAATCTGGGCAGTACAAATGATGTGGACGCCTGTTTTTGCAGCAGGTGTGATTAATGGTATTGGTCATTATTGGGGGTATCGTAATTTCCGCCCCGAAGACGCCAGTACCAATATCGTTCCGTGGGGTATATTGATTGGTGGTGAAGAGCTACATAATAATCATCATGCTTATCCGACTTCTGCCAGATTATCCAATAAATGGTATGAGTTTGATATCGGCTGGATGTATATCCGGTTAATGGAAATGGTGGGCTGGGCGCGAGTGAAGAAAGTAGCTCCTAAATTACAACTGAACAAAGGTAAAACAGAGTGTGATTTAGAAACACTGCAGGCGGTTATTTCTCATCGCTATGAAGTGTTGGCAAAGTATGCTAAATCTTTAAGAGTTGCTTTCAAGAACGAATTGGCAGACATTCAACAAGCTTCAGCTGAATTGGGGGTTGATGGAGCAACGTTAAGAAATTGGATACTGGCCGATGCTAAAACTTTGAAAGAAGAAGAGCGGGCTAAGCTGGATCAAGCTCTGAGCCGTACTCAAAAACTAAATACACTTTACCGTATGCGGGAAGAGTTGTCTTCAATATGGGAGCGGTCAGCTGCAACCAAAGACGAGTTGCTTAAACAACTTGAAGACTGGTGTCGTCGCGCAGAGGAAAGTGGCATAGAGTGGTTGGAGAATTTCTCTCGCAGATTGCGTTGCTATGCGTAGTGTTTAGCAATTAGAATCCAATAAAAAAACCGCTGTTTTATCAGCGGTTTTTTTATATGGGTTTGAGCAATTATTTAAGCTTTGTTTCTTTATATATAACGTGTTTTCTTGCCACTGGATCAAATTTTTTAAGTTCCAGTTTTTCCGGGTTGGCACGTTTGTTTTTGGTAGTAGTATAGAAATGTCCTGTACCAGCTGAAGATTCCAGTTTTATTTTTTCACGCATAATGCACCTTTATCAGTTCATCTTATCTTGCTGAATATCGATTAGATACGTTCTCCACGCGCGCGTAGATCGGCAACAACTGAATCAATACCATTTTTGTCAATGGTACGTAGCGCAGCATTGGTGAGACGTAAACGTATCCAGCGGCTTTCACTCGCTAACCAAAAACGGTGTGATTGAAGATTAGGCAGAAAGCGACGTTTGGTTCTGTTATTTGCATGAGAGACACGATGGCCGCTCATAGGACGCTTTCCTGTGACTTGACATACACGCGCCATTATTTACTCCTGTCTTTAAAATTCCTAAGCCAAGTATTATAGCTTGTAAAGGTATAATGCTTCAATCAAATCAAACCGCGTTCCGCAAATGAAACTACTTCGTTGTTGCCAATAACAAAGTGATCAAGTACTTTCACCTCTACCAGCGCCAGTGCTTGTTTGAGTGATTGAGTCAATTTTTCATCTGCTTTACTGGGTTCAGCCGCTCCTGAAGGGTGATTATGTGCAAAGATCATCGCTGCGGCATTATGAAATAAAGCGCGTTTGACCACTTCACGTGGATAAACACTGGCTTGAGTGAGCGTACCCTGGAATAGTTCTTCGATAATGATAATGCGATGTTTGGCATCCAGAAAGATACCAGCAAAAACTTCATGCGGCTTTTCTCCCAGGCTGAGGCGGAGATAATTGCGTACAGATTGTGGTGAATCCATAATAGCGCCACTTTTTAGTTCTTCTGCGAGCGCTCGTCTAGCCATTTCCATCACTGCTTGCAGTTGTGCGAACTTGGCGGGACCCATACCAGGTAGTTTGGTAAATTCATGCAGATTTGCAGCGCACAACTTTGTCAAGCTACCAAAATGGGTAAGCAAGTCGCGTGCGAGTTCAACTGCACTTTTCCCAGTGACGCCAGTACGCAGAAAAATAGCCAGTAATTCAGCATCAGACAAAACGGTTGCTCCCTTTTGTATCAATTTTTCTCGGGGGCGCTCAGCTTCTGGCCAATCTGAAATTGCCATATTTAAATGAATCCTGTAGAAATGAGTTGTTTTAGTGAGTGGTATCACATAGTGAACGGCCAATATGAGAAAAGATTGATAGTGGTTTGTTTTTATTGAGGAATATGTTCGTTTTTATCGGTTTGTTAAAATAAAATGTCAGTGAATTCACTTGCAGGAAAACGCTTGTTGTTGGGGGTGACTGGTGGTATTGCTGCGTATAAAGCGGCGGAACTATCTCGATTGCTCGTGCGAGAGGGTGCGCTTGTGCAAGTAGTGATGACTGCCGCTGCTTGTCAATTTGTTGGTGCGCCTACCTTTCAGGCATTAACTGGCCATAAAGTGTTTACTGAGCTGTGGGATGCAGATATGGCCAATAACATGGCGCATATCAATCTTTCACGAGAAGCAGATGCAGTGTTAATTGCGCCAGCCAGCGCAAATTTCATGGCTAAACTTGCCCATGGTTTGGCTGATGATTTACTTTCAACGCTTTGTTTGGCACGCAACTGTCCATTGCTAGTCGCGCCGGCGATGAATCGGCAAATGTGGGAAAATGCCGCGACACAACGTAATGTGGCTCTCCTGCAGCAGGATAGAGTCACAATACTGGGGCCAGATAGCGGTGAACAGGCTTGTGGAGAATATGGTGCAGGTCGTATGCTGGAACCAGCTGATTTGTTGGCAGCTGTTCGTCGTTTCTTCCAGCCGAAATACCTTGAAGGTAAACGAGTACTAATAACAGCTGGCCCAACTTTTGAGGCAATAGATGCGGTGAGAGGATTAACCAATCGCAGTTCTGGAAGAATGGGGCTGGCAATGGCGCAAGCCGCACTTGAAGCGGGCACGCGAGTGACATTGATTTGTGGCCCAATTTGCCTGCCATTGCCAGCTGTTCATAAATTTGTCCAAGTCGTCAGTGCTGAGGAAATGTTGGCAGCAGTCAAAAATGAGGTGGACAACAGTGATATTTTTATCAGTGTCGCGGCGGTCGCAGATTATCGTCCCGCTGAATACCATGCTTCCAAACTCAAAAAGAAAGAGCAGAATATCACGCTAACATTAGTGCCTAATCCTGATATTGTGCGCTATGTAGCTAGTTTGCCCAACCCACCGTTTTGTGTTGGATTTGCGGCAGAAACAGATAATATTGAGCAGTATGCAGCAGAAAAACGAAGCAGAAAAAAATTACCGTTGATTGTTGCCAATCATGCTACTGAAGCAATTGGTGCTGATGCAAGTACTTTGATGTTGCTGGATGAAGAGGGAACGCATCATCTACCAAAAGTTGATAAAAGTGTGCAGGCCAGACTGGTAATGGCGCACATTGCCCACCTTTACGATAATCGCAAGAATAACTACCAGAAACATTTCCATCATGATGAAACAAGTTGATATCAAATTACTTGATGCGCGCTTGCAGGATTGTATGCCTAATTATGCAACACCCGGATCAGCGGGATTAGATTTACGTGCTTGTATTGATGCGCAGATTAAAATTCAGCCAGGTGAAACTTTGCTGATTCCTTCTGGAATAGCAATTCATCTAGCTGACCCCGGTTTTGCCGCTGTGGTTCTGCCACGTTCCGGCTTGGGACATAAGCATGGAATCGTGCTGGGCAATCTGGTGGGGCTGATCGATTCGGATTATCAGGGACAAATCTTGGTTTCCTGCTGGAATCGAGGGCAGACCACATTTGCACTGGAACCATTGGAGCGAATTGCGCAGCTGGTCATCGTTCCGGTAATACAAGCCAGCTTCAATGTGGTGAATGATTTTCAGCAGAGTCAGCGCGGAGAGCAGGGATTCGGTAGTACCGGTAAATGCTGAGAGCCTGTTTCGCTGTACTGTTGATAATCAGCGGATTGAATACGGCTGGCGCCGAAAATCAACAGTTACCAATCATGAAGCTCAGTATTCTGGATCACGTAATCACCGTCGAGCTGGCGGATACCGCATCAGCTCGCATGATTGGGCTGATGCATCGACGTAAGCTGCCGGAAAATGACGGTATGCTTTTTATTTTTCCAGCTCCCGGTATTCATTGCATGTGGATGAAAGATACCGTTATTCCTCTGAGTGTCGCCTTCCTGGATGAAATGGGAAAGATCATCAATCTTGCTGAAATGGTGCCTGAAACACTTATTCCACACTGCTCGGTCAGTGCAGCACGATATGCACTTGAAATGAATTCTGGTTGGTTTACAGCACGAAAGATCAAAGTGGGTGATCGGACTATAGAAGCCATAAATTCCGGCAGCATATGGTAAAAATATACGTATTACCATACGAGCCGTCACAGGTGTGGATACTATCTGTTTGACAACAGGCCAGTTTCTGCCTTTCATACATAAAAAATTTCTATCGTTATTTGCAGTATCTAGAAAGGTATTGTAAGTAAGCATACATAAGCTTCTCGTTTGACCCTATTCAATTGTTATGAGATTATCTGGTCTCTGTTGAATCTTCTACCTGGAATAATTAGCAGAATGTACAGGAATGACCGTGACTTCCGGAAGTGATGTAACTGACAAAATGCCGGGAGAGTATCCGGGAAGAGTTTAATAAATTATCCGGACATGTCTGAAACGGGAAGCTGATCACCACGTTCCGGTGAGTACATTGATATTGCACGACGTATGACGGTAGGGACCATCAAAACACAATGTCATACCAGCGGATCGCACGCTATCTATCGCAATAATACGATGTCGGGTATTTAGCCGGGCAATGCTTTTTTAATGATTACCCAGAAACGAGGAGACAGGTAATGAAATATCGTTTTACCAGAGCAGCCAGTAGTTTTTTATGTGCAACGGTTGTCGGGGTGAGTGCACCCGGTTTTGCCAGTGAGCTGATTTTCGATACTACCAATGGCATCGCAAAATTGGATGGTGCAGCGCTCAGCAGTATCAATGGAACAGGTTTTAACTATCACGTTACTGATCAAGGGCTGGGGCAGTTCATCTTTGGAGGAAATCTTGATTTATCATCCTTTGATACGGTGAAAGGTACCGGTGATCGAGGTGTTTCCCTGCTGGTGGTGGGTGATGTTCACATTGGAGAAAATACTACCATAGATGTTTCTGCCGCCGAAACACCTAAACGCTACCTCGGCTCAGCGGGTGGTCCCGGTGGTGGTACTGGCGGTGATGGGGGTCTGGGTGGAACAGGTGGCCTCGGGGGAGCGGGTGGTGCAGAGCATAAGCTGGAGCAGATAAACCGCAATGGAGGCCCTGGATCTGATTATATTCGTGAAGACGGCACTAATTCGGAGGTAGGGATAGGCCCGGGTGAAAACGGCAAGAAGGGTATCGATGGCGCTGATGGTTTGGCTGGTCACATGGGAAATCCTGGTGCTGTTGGGCAGGATGGTGGCTCTGGTACTGGTAACTATACGGTTGCTGCAGGTGGAGCTCCGGGTATCATGAGAACGACTCCTTAGAGCCTGTTTACGATCTTCTGAGTAATAGTGCCAAGAAAGCCAAATGAATGAGCTGCAAGCTGGTATCAAGTTTACGTTCGCAGTTTTTCCATAATCTTCGGCACTTTTCCAGCCAGGCGAAACTATGTTCCACTATCCAGCGCCTGGGCATAACCTTGAAGGTATGCAGTTTGCTGCGTTTGGCGATCTGCACGGTGACAGGTTTGCCCAGAATTTCTTGCACACTTTCGGCAAATGGTGCTCCAGTATAGCCACCGTCACACAGCAAACCTTGTACTTGCCCCAAACTCGATCTGCAACGCTTCAAGGCCTGCAATGCACCGTTACGGTCAGTCACTTCCGCTGTCGTCACTGCAATGGCGTGCGGCAACCCCAAGGTATCAACAGCGATATGGCGCTTGATGCCCGACACCTTCTTGCCGGCGTCATAGCCTTTCTGGTCAGCCGTGTCTGTATTCTTCACGCTTTGCGCGTCCACAATCAAGAACGTGCTGCAAGCGTTGCGCCCCAGTTTCTCTCGGGCCGCGCCAACCTGATTTTTTTAATGCCTGCTCCAGCACGCTCACGCCGTGCTGGTCAGGCTCATTCCATTTGCGCCAATAGGCATATACACTCTGCCATTTGGGAAACTCTCCGGGCAAAAATCTCCACTGGCAACCAGTACGCAGCAGATACAGCACAGCACAAAATACTTCATACAAATCTATTGTCGTGGGTTTGGTGCTGCGCCTCACGCTACGCAATAGCGGCTCTATCTCGGCAAACTTCTCTTTGCTAATATCACCGGCATATTTTGTTCTCTTCATCCACGTATCGTAAGGAATAATGATGAGATCGTAAACGGGCTCTTATAATGGTGGTGAGGGTGGATTAGGTGGTACTGGGGGGTTAGGCGGTAATGATAATAGGCCATCAGGAGATAAAGAACCTAATAAAGGTACTCCTGGCGCTAACGGTGCTGATGGGAGATGGGGCAGTGAGGGGGATGGAGGATACAATGGTGCTGATGGCACAAATCTGGCCAGAGGTGAAGTTATCTCGGGGGGTGGTGGTGGTGCTGGCGGTGGCGGTAGTGCTGGTGGACAGGGTGGCGGTGGTGCTGGTGCCGGTGGCCAGGGAGGTGGTGGCGGCGGCGGTAGGAGTCTTGATTTTTATAGAGACGGTGGTGATGGCGGGCACGGCGGTGGTGGTGGCGCCGGTGGGCGTGGTGGTGACGGTGGCACTGGAGGTATAGGCGGTGGTGGAGGCGGGGGTGGCGGTGCGCTGGAAATCATTGCCCTGGGCACTATGCAGGTGGGCGGTACATTCCTCGCGCGGGGTGATGCCGGATATCCCAACAGAGATTATTCTTTCGACTGGAGTGGCCAATATGGCCATAACGGTGCGGCTGGTTACGGCGGCGCACCGGGGAAGGATGTGTCAGCTGAAGATGGTGCTGACGGAGGCTATGGCGGGCGTGGCGGACTCGGTGGCCATGGAGGTTATGGTGGATCGGGCGGTACCGGCGGTGACGGTGCCGGCGGTACTATCAAGCTTGCGGGTACCACGATTGCTACTGTCGGCTCCGATGCTCCAAGGGTGGATGCTTCCGGCGGTAACGATACAGAGGCTACTCAGGGGCGATTTATTCTCTCCCAGGGTTCCAATGGCTCAGCTTCGTTCAACGTTCAAGGTGCCAATGTCGAAAATTTTGATGGGCCACAGATCCATAATCCCTATATTTATGTTCCCGATAGCCTGGCTGATTTTGCTCCGAGTGATACTTCTATGAACGGAGATTTCCGCTTCGATACCGCTCCAATGATCGGTCTGACTACCGGGCCGGATACATTCGGTATCGTTGCCGGCCTCAGTGCTCAAGATGTCATGTTCGATGCTTTGCGCAATCAGGCGCCGGATGGCGCGCTGGCTGCATTGTTGCGTGTCGAAAATTTACCCGGGCATCCTGATCTGCTCGGCACTGATCAAATCCTGCTGCTTAATCTCACTGACGATCTGCTGAATGATCTTGCAGTTGGGGCAACCCTGGCCTCTTTTAATGCACCTGTGATCCCTTTACAGCTGATGTTGGGGGGCTACGAGCATAATCCTCTGTTCCTCGCCACTGCGGCGCCAACATTCCTCAACGGGCTGACACCTGATCAAATCTTCGCATTCACCGTGCCGGATGACATCGAATTACGCTATACGCTGTCGGTCGGAAGTTTAGGAAGTAATAACGGTATATTGTCCACTGCAGGAGCGGGAGCCATTTATCTCACAGCGGAAACTACCCGTGCTGTACCTGAGCCTGATACCGTCGCCTTGCTGCTATTAGGCTTGTTTGGTATGACTGCTCGGCGCCGGGCACCATGCACTCGTATGGCATGATGTGAGCCACACAGGGGAATCTACCCATTGATAAGTGTTTTATCGGGTTGCAGGAGATCCCTGATGTGACTCGCAGGGCGCGTGAAACTCGCACCAAAATGGGGCTTGTCCACCTCTGCAACTAACCCCCCGGCTAAACTTGTCAACCATATAAGGATGCAGACAGAACCCCGGGGGGGTTATATAGCACATTCACTTGATCCTACTGCTCTTGCTGACGGTCCTTACTCCCTTGGCCAGATAAATGACAAATTTGCCATTGGCATTCACCGCTTTAATGACGTACTCGGAATAACCTGTTGATAGCAATCTCTCCGAACACATTAAAAATGTTCTCAAACAGCATGGATTCAAGAAGCTGTCACAAAGTCTGGTGACGCACGGTAAGTTTGGTACCTAAAGCATGATTTACCGATCATTCATCCTTAATTAAATCCTTTTTTATTTTTCATGATTTATATGATAATAATTACACAAATGATAACTATTTGCGTTTGTGTGTTCAAGTGTCAGCCATTACCAACACGGTAGGCTGACAGCAAAAACTGCTACCACCTGCCTTGTTTCCTAGATGTTTAGTCTCACGATATACCCGCATAAGGAGGGATAAGCTATGGACAGATATTGCACAAGTGCGCCTGCACGACAGAGGTATTGCGTCGATCGATACAAGATAGTGAAGAGAGCATAGCGTCGCTGGCCGAATGATGTTATGACCTGAACCCGAAGACAGTTCACAAGTGGAAGCGCCGCAAGTTTGCTCATGATGAGCAGATAGGGTCGAAGAACCCGCGTTCGACGGTGGAAGAAGAAATCATTATCGTTGCCTTCCGTCAGATAATGTTGCTATCGCCGGATGATTGCCTATACACGCTGCAATCGAGCATTCCACGGCTGATGCCAAGCCGCTGACCAAATACGGCAAGCTGGAAGCAGCGCAGTTCCTGCGCAATCTCATCGCCATCGTACCGTATAAAATCCACACCCTCCTGATCGACAGTGGCATCTAATTCTGCATACCGCAATGGCACAGTGGATCACACGTATGTTCGATCAGTGCCGCAACGAGCATGGTATTGAACATCGCCTCACCAAGTGAGGGCATCCCTGGACGAATGGATAAGTCGAGTATATGAACAGGACGATCAAGGATACGATTGTTAAGAAGTACTATTATCAGTCATATGACGAGTTGAAGAAACATCTGCATACGTTCTTGATGGCCTACAACTTTGCCAAGTGGCTCAAAGCCATTAAAGGGGGCTGAAGTGCTAATACTCCAGCTTGAACAGGCTTCATTGATGACTAAATGTTTATGCCATCAAATACCAGGACTAAACACGTTAGTTCTATCGCATACCGGGGAGCATTCCCTTGACTGCTCTCATCATTTTGGCCATTCCTCCCTTATTCATCATTTTCATCATCTTGCGCGCCTGCTCAAACTGTGTAAGCAGCCGATTGACTTCCTGTACAGTAACACCGGAACCAGCAGCAATCCGACGTTTGCGAGAAGCCTTGATAATTTCTGGTTTGGCGCGTTCCTGTGGCGTCATCGAATTGATAATTCCATCGGTGCGGTTGATGACCGTTTCATCCACATTCATATTTTGTGCTGCCTGACTGAGTTGGCGTGGCAATTTATCCAGCATGGCACTCATGCCCCCCATTTTTTTCATTTGCTGAAATTGCTGTTGAAAATCATTGAGATCAAAGCCTTTGCCCGATTTCATTTTTTTCATCAGGCGTTCTGCATCTTTCTGATCAGAACTGCGTTGTGCTTCCTCAATCAAGCCGAGTACATCACCCATCCCGAGAATACGTGAAGCCATACGATCCGGATGAAAGGGTTCCAATCCGGTTAGTTTTTCAGCGACACCAGCAAATTTGATTGGTTTGCCGGTCACATGACGAACCGATAGAGCGGCACCGCCGCGCGCGTCGCCATCCAGCTTGGTGAGAATGACGCCAGTCAGCGGTAGTGCTTCTGAAAATGCCTTGGCGGTATTGACAGCATCTTGCCCTTGCATGGCATCAACTACAAAAAATGTTTCAGCGGGCTTGAGTAGTTGCTCTAATTGGCTGATTTCCTGCATCATTGCTTCATCGATTCCCAAGCGTCCAGCGGTGTCAACAATAATGACATCATGGTGATGCTTGCGAGCAAAGTCTAATGCAGCCGTACTGATTTCCGCTGGCTTTTGGCCAGTTTTGGCCGAAAAAAAATCAGCGCCAGTTTGTTCAGCTAACAAGGCTAGTTGTTCAATTGCAGCGGGGCGGTAAACGTCACAAGATACCAGCAGCACCTTCTTCTTTTTTTGTTCCATGAGCCATTTGGCCAATTTACCGCTGCTGGTAGTTTTACCAGCACCTTGTAATCCTGCCATTAAAATGACAGCAGGAGGGGTGACATTCAGATTAATTTCTGCCTTGTCTCCTCCCATAATGGCGACCAGCTCTTCATGCACGACACCGACCAGTGCTTGGCCAGGTGAAAGTTTATCCATGACTTCATGACCAACAGCGCGTTCCTTGACGCGCTCAATAAATGTTTTGATGGCAGGTAAGGCAACATCCGCTTCAATTAACGCCATGCGCACTTCACGCAAAGCATCTTTAATATTACTTTCTGTCAGACGTGCTTCTCCACGCAGTGTTTTTATGACACTGGAAAAGCGTTCGGTTAAATTGTCAAACATGCAGGCTCCTGTAGAAATGAGGTTGGCTGGTGAACGTTGTGCTCTATGTTAAACTTTATGAAATCTGTCAAACAGTACTTCAGCTTTATCTAAACGAAGGGTAGACTGATTGCCTATTCATCAATTGCCTAGATTAATTATCGATGTCCAGTATTCTAACTTATCTCACAGCTTCATTGCTTTACGGGATTGCCGGCTGGTATTTTTGGAAAGCATTGCATACAGCAGCACCAGCATTGCATATGGATGGCACCAAGGCTGAGCCGAATGTAAAGCTGCAGCAATTTGTCATGCTGGTCCCCTTAGCATTGCATGGCGCGGTGCTGTACCAATTGGTGTTTATGGATGATATGCTGAGTTTTGGGGTGGGGAATGCCATCTCAACGATTGTGTGGCTGACCGCCTTGATTTACTGGAGTTCAGGTTTTTTTACTTCGCTGCGAGAATTGCAAAATCTGGTGGCACCTATTTCTGCCATTGCGGCAATTGCCGTGTTGATTCCTCTGATACTGCCTTCTGTTCATCCATTGGCGCATGCTGGCATGACAGCGTTTAAAGCACATTTGCTGACAGCGATGCTTGCCTACAGCTTGTTTATTATTGCGGCTTTGCATGCAATGTTAATGATGTTGCTTGAGCGTCGTTTGCATCATTCGCTGGTATCTTTAATATTTGTGCAGCTTCCCCCTTTGCTTGTCATGGACAAAATGCTATTCCGCATTGTGTGGGTTGGATTTGTTTTGCTCAGCCTTACTTTACTAAGCGGGGTGGTATTTTCAGAAGAGTTATTTGGGCAGTCGGTACCCTTTACCCATAAGTCGATATTTGGCTTTATCTCCTGGGGTATTTTTGCGGCGTTACTTGCCGGTCGACATTTGTATGGTTGGCGTGGTCGAACCGCCATACGCTGGATGCTGGCTGGATTTATTGCGCTGATTTTGTCTTATATTGGTAGTAAATTTGTATTGGAAATTGTTCTTAGTCGCTGATATTCTATGTTGCTAGTGGCATGAGCGCAACTGAAGTCAATACACAGCAGCTGGATGAATTTATTGACGCATTGTGGCTGGAAGATGGCTTATCTCGAAATACCTTGACGAGCTATCGGGCTGATCTAGTGCGATTGGTTAAGTGGCTTGATCAGAAAAATAGAAAAAACATGCAATTGACTGCCATTACTCAGGCAGATTTGTTGGCTTTTTTATCTGGCAGAATTGCACAAGGTGTGAAAACCAGCACAACTTGTCGAGAATTAACCAGTATCAAACGTTTTTATCGTTATTTACTGCGGCAGGAAAAAATTGCTGTGGATCCCGCATCAAATATTGATAGTCCAAAGATTTCCCATCGTTTGCCGGCAAGTTTGGCAGAATCTGAAGTAGAAAAGCTGCTGGCGGCTCCTAACATACAGCTCCCGCTTGGGTTGCGTGACCGTACTATGCTGGAAATATTGTATGCTGCTGGATTGCGTGTATCTGAATTAATCAATCTGACAGTATCGCAGGTGCGTATAGATATGGGTGTGGTACGTATCCTGGGTAAAGGCAATAAGGAGCGTCTCATTCCGTTAGGAGAAGAGGCGTTGTATTGGCTGGATCGATATCAGCGTGAGGCACGTCTGACATTATTATCTGGGAGATTGAGCGATATGCTATTTGTGACAACACGTGGCAGTGCTATGACAAGACAGGCGTTTTGGTATTTGATCAAGCGCTATGCGCAGCAAGTGGGCATTGTGAAACCGTTGTCGCCGCATACGTTACGACACGCATTTGCCACACATTTGCTCAATCATGGTGCTGATTTACGTGTCGTACAGCTATTGCTGGGCCATAGTGATATTTCTACTACCCAGATTTATACACATGTTGCTCGTGAACGTCTCAAGCAATTACATACTCGCCATCATCCAAGAGGCGCACTGTAGCGCAATAATATTTATTTCAGTTGTAAAAGAGATGGTTTTACAGCTATTTATGTACATCAAGAGCGTATGTAGTAACGAATAATCGGGATCGGATTACTGAGAAAATGAAGAGTGGTCGTGGTAATTAGGGAGAGAAAGACAGTGGTGGCCAAGGGCGGAATCGAACCACCGACACAAGGATTTTCAGTCCTCTGCTCTACCGACTGAGCTACTTGGCCTAGAAATCAGCAGTAAAACGCATATTTTACTAGCATAATTTTTATTGGCGCGCCCGGCAGGATTCGAACCCACGACCCCTTGGTTCGTAGCCAAGTACTCTATCCAACTGAGCTACGGGCGCTTTTTACGAGCATTCCATCATTTACTATTGTATGTAGCGTCAATAGTTTTTAGGTATGCCCGAGAAGCTGAGCATGATGTTATATTTAAGGATCATTGTCAAGAATCCCCTTGGGGTAGCTAAATAAGTTCTGAAGAAGATGAAGCTAACAATAGGTAACGAGTAATTGAGCATTGTTAGATTTAAACCTGCAATTTAGGCTGATTTCATTGGTTTGTTTGTTGTTAATAGTGTTATAACTATCGTTTTAAATGATGTTTGAATATAGAAGTGACTGCTTTAAACTATTCAAGGTAAGTAGTGCTTTGCAAATTTGTGTGCTTAATCTTAATTAGGGGTAACTATGCACTGTTCAGGTAAAACGATTACTCGAATGAAACCAACGACTATTCTTGCTCCCGTACTAGCAGTTATGCTGATATTGTCTGCTTGCGGAAAGCCTATGGATGCTCAGGCTTTAGTAGCAGAGGCCAAACAGTATCAGCAGCAGGGAGACAATAAAGCTGCCATCATTCAATTAAAGAATGCACTTAAGCAAAGTCCAAATGATCCTGAAATTCGTTATTTGTTGGGTACGCTCTATGATAAAAGTGGGGATGTACTATCTGCTGAAAAGGAGCTGAATAAAGCGCTTGATCTTGGTATGGATCCGGTCAAGGTATTGCCTGGGCTGAGCCGTGCTTGGCTTGGTACGGGTCAGTTTCAGAAGATATTGGATGAAACTGAGCAATTATCAGACGAAGGAAATTTTGCGGAATTGCTGACTTTGCGAGGCAATGCTGCTTTGGCACTTAACAAGATTGAGGAAGCCAAGGCATTATTTGAACAGGCGTTGCAAGGTGAACCAGGGTTCACAGATGCATTAATTGGCATGGCTAGATGTTCCCTGGCGCGTAATGGTATTGAATCAGCGATGAATTTTGCAGGAGAAGCTGTTCAGCTCAACCCGGAAAGTAGTGATGCAGTATTGTTCAGAGGTGACTTATTGCGTGCCCAGAACAAGATTGATGAGGCTCTGGCGGATTACGATCAGGCGATCAAGCTGAATCCTGAGGCAGTGGCAGCTTATATTAACCGGGCAACAATAGCTATTAGTACCAAGAAGTTTGAAGCAGCACAAACTGATCTGGATGCCGCACGTAAAGTTATCCCCGGAAGCTTGCCTGTTGCATATACTCAAGCATTACTGGATTTTAGTCAGGGTAAGCATGCAGCAGCACTTGAAATTTTACAACAAGTGTTAAGCGCAGCGCCTGACCATCTTCCCAGTGTGCTACTCACAGGCGCAACGCAATTTGCTTTGGGATCGTTGTCACAAGCTGAACAGCATGTTGGGCAATATCTGAAAAAAATTCCCAATAATCTTTATGCCATTAAATTAATGGCTTCTATTCAGATAAAAAATAACCAGGCGAAACAAGCTATTGCTACTTTATCTCCTGCATTGAAAGCTGTACAACAGGATCCACAGCTATTTGCATTGGCTGGAGAAGCGTATATGCGCACTAAGGAGTTTACAAAAGCAACAGAATATTTCGAAAAGGCTGGCGAATTATCTCCCGATAATCCTGCGTTATATACCGCTATGGCTATCAGCAAAATGGGACAGGGGGAAAATAAAAGTGCCATTGCTGATCTAGAACATGCGGTACAGCTGGATGATCAATCTGGTCGTGCTGGTGTCATGTTGGTTTTGACGCATTTGCAGCAACGGGAATTTGATAAAGCGTTGGAAGCAGTTAAATCACAGCTTGCAGAACAACCAGATAACCCTTTACTTCATAATTTGGAAGGAGGTGTTTATCTGGGTAAAAAAGATTTAGCCAAGGCACGTGCTAGCTTTAACCAAGCACTTGTGTTACAGCCGGATTATTTTCCAGCTATATCTAATTTAGCCAGGATTGATCTACAGGAAAAACAACCCGAGGTTGCACAAAAACGGTTTGAAGACTTGTTACAAAGAGATAGCAAGAATGTGCAGGCAATGAATGCATTGGCTAATCTTGCACTGTCACAAGGGAATAAGGAAAAAGCAACGGAATGGCTAGAAAAAGCGGTGCAGAAAAATCCGAACGAGTTGCAACCCGCTCTGCAATTAGGCGCACATTATTTAACGACCAATGTGCCTAAGAAATCGCTGGCGCTGGCTAAAAAATTACAAGCGACTCATTCTGATAATCTGAGTGTAACAGAGCTATTGGCGCGTTCGTATTTGGCAAGTGGCGATAAAAATGCCGCTTTGGAAAATTTTGAAAAACTTGCTGCCAGGTTACCTGACTCAGCACCTGCTCAATTACAAGTGGCACAAATTTATGCTTCTATGCAGGATACCAAGGCAGCAACTAAGGCATTGAAAAAAGCATTGGCAATTAAGCCGGATATGTGGGAAGCCAAGCTGATGCAGGCGCAGTTAGCAGTTGGAGCGGGTCAGGTGGATAAAGCACTTAACATCGCGCAAGAAATGCAAAAGCAGCATGATAAGTTGCCAGTTGGATTTGAACTGGAGGGGGATTTGCAGATGGGACAGAAAAATACTGCTGCCGCTGCCGCTGCTTATGAAAAGGCCTGGTCTAAACAGAAAAACAATCAACGTTTGATTAAGCTGCATACTGCACTGAGCCAAAGTGGCAAAGCCAAGCAAGCTGATCAACATATAGCACAATGGCTGAAAGATAACCCTAATGATGCAGCTGCACGCATGTATCTGGCAGGTACTTATCTGGCAGCTGAAAAATATGATGCTGCAATCAAGGAATACCAAACGATATTGAAACAACATCCAGAAGATGCGGCAACGTTGAATAACCTTGCCTGGATATATCAGCAAAAGAAAGATCCTGCTGCACTGGAATATGCTGAAAAAGCACACAAGCAAGCACCTGATAGCCCTTCTATCATGGATACATTGGGCTGGATTCTGGTTGAAAAAGGTGAAATTGAACGTGGTACTTCTTTATTGCAAAAGGCGGTAGCAGCAGCGCCGGAAGCAGCCGCATTTCGTTATCATTATGCAGTTGGCTTGCAGCAATCTGGCAATACAGCAGAAGCACGTCAAGAATTGGAAAAATTGTTGAGCGGTGATCAACCTTTTTCACAGCGAGATGAAGCTCAAAAATTGTTTGAGAGCCTGTAGCAAACCACGTAACAAATAGTTGTTATTTTTAGTTGTATGTTGTTTCGACCCCTTGTGGAGAAATTCGCAAGGGGTTTTTACATGTCATGAGACAATTTCATTTTATTTGCAGTAATATGTGTGCATCATGAATAAAACAATCGAACACTGTATTGGCCATACGCCGCTGATTCAGCTCAAGCGCCTTCCAGGTAAAACCAGCAATACTGTTCTGGCAAAACTGGAGGGTAATAATCCTGCTGGATCAGTCAAGGATCGACCTGCTTATTCCATGATCATGCGTGCTC
Source organism: Nitrosomonas stercoris (assembly GCA_006742785.1). NCBI lineage: Bacteria > Pseudomonadati > Pseudomonadota > Betaproteobacteria > Nitrosomonadales > Nitrosomonadaceae > Nitrosomonas > Nitrosomonas stercoris. The sequence continues at coordinate 1,761,538 of AP019755.1, forward strand.
AGCAGCGAGGTGTTATTCGTCCCGGAGATACCCTAATAGAGGCTACCAGTGGTAATACTGGAATTGCATTGGCCATGACTGCAGCAGCCTTGGGCTATCACATGATTTTGCTGATGCCAGACAATCAGAGTGTGGAACGTCAACAAGTAATGACGGCGTATGGTGCTGAATTAATCTTGACTCCGCAAGAAGGCGGCATGGAATTGGCCAGAGATACGGCCGAACAATTATACAAGACAGGTAGAGGTTTTATTTTGGATCAGTTTTCTAACCCGGATAATCCGTTGGCACACTATGAAGGTACCGGTCCTGAAATATGGCAGGATACCGCTGGCAAGCTGACTCATTTTGTTAGCAGCATGGGAACCACCGGCACGATCATGGGGTGCGCGCGCTATTTCCGAGAGAAACAGCAAAAAGTGGAAGTTGTTGGTGTACAACCACAAGAAGGCGCAAAAATTCCAGGAATTCGCAAGTGGCCGGAAGCTTATTTACCCAAGATTTATCAGCCCGATCTAGTTGATCGTATCTTGCTGGTGTCCCAGTTGGAAGCAGAAGAGATGGCACGTCGTTTGGCTGCTGAAGAAGGAATATTTGCTGGTATTTCATCAGGTGGAGCAATGGCTGCTGCCTTAAAACTTTCTGCCCAAGTGAAAAATGCAGTTATTGTTTCGATTGTATGTGACCGAGGAGATCGCTATTTATCAACGGGTGTTTTTCCTTTTTCGGGAGCATGAGGCCGAGATAGTTGCTTGATAGTTTTTCTCAGCATAAATGTATTCCGCATTTGTGGCTATTTTGGATATTACTGGTAGCTTGTTTTCCGGTTGTAGCAGCTGTTCCTCTGCTTGATTTTGTGTTGGATGATATTCGTCATCCTGTATTTTCTATACGTTCAGCACATATTCAGTTGTCTGCTGTTCCCTCGCCCACATTTGAGATTAATCTAGGCGAATTAGCTATTGGAAATAAGAAATGGCATAACCTGCAATTGAAGTGTGATCGTGTACATATCAATACGCAGCTGGTTGATTGCTCTGCGGGGCATCTGCAACTTGGTGAGCAAACTTTACCTCTCTCTTTTCAATTATTGCGACAGCATCAAAGGTTTGTCCTGGAGATATACCCACAGTCTGTTAAGAAATCGAGCGGAAAATGGCGATTAGTGATTGATTGGCGAGCAAAACAGTGGCGCAGTGTACTAAAAATAGTAAATGGGGATGGTAAGTTTCTGGCAAATTTGCTGCCCCAGCAAGTAGAACAGATACAGGTGCAGCAAGCAAAGTTAAATGGCAGTATTCGCGTTGATGGCAATGAAGCCGCTGTAACCACTGTGCATGCTCAATTGCGTGCCAGTGAGCTGTCTTTTAATGATGCTAGTGGCCAGCATGCAGGTGAGCGGGTAGCAGGCAATCTTGATCTGAAGATTCGTAGGCACAATAACAGTTGGTTGTGGCGAAGTCGCTTTGATTGGTCAGATGGCGAGATATTCTGGCAACCCTTTTATTTTTCTGGGGATGGCCATCAACTGACTGCCAGAGGAATAGTGCGTGATCAGCAAGTACGTGTCACGCAGGCTGAACTTAACCTGACAGGAATAGGTGCGGCTGACTTTTCTGCCGTGATTGATAGGAAAAATTACACTCTACGGCAAGCTGATTTCTCGGCTAAAAATATCGTATTGTCTACTTTGTTTGCCGACATCGTTCGACCTCTTGCAATGGAAACGGCCTTGGCTGAAACTGAGGCATCCGGACAAGTAAGTATCACGGGACGTTATCGAAAGGATCATCAATCACTGACGCTGAATATACAGGATGCGACATTGGTTGATGCACATGGGCGTTTTGCTGTGGATAAGCTGAATGTCTATTTGCCGTGGGATGGTAGCGAGAGACAATATGGAGCGATTCAATTTGATAACGGACAGATTTTGGGAGTGCCGCTGGGCACAACGACACTTGCGTTAGCTACTCAAGGGTTGGCAATTGATATTTCACATGCGGAAATACCAATATTGGATGGAGAGCTGCGCATAAGAGATTTTTCTGCAGCGCAGCATGCATCGGGTTGGCAGTGGCAGTTTAATGGGGAATTGTTGCCAATTTCCATGGAGAAATTGACGCAATCTTTGCAAATACAACCAATGTTTGGAACATTATCAGGCACAATTCCCAAGATGAGTTATGCCAACTCAGTTGTGTCGATGCAAGGTGAGCTGGTTTCGGGAGTGTTTGATGGGGTGGCAGTAGCTAGAAATCTGATATTAACCAAACCATTCAGTATGATGCCGCGTTTAGAGGCTGATGTTGCACTCCACCACATGGATCTGGATTTGCTGACGCGTGCTTATTCATTTGGCAATATACAAGGGCGCATCGATATTGAAGTCAATGGGTTGGAGCTGGTTAACTGGGAGCCAGTTAGATTTGATGCCAAATTGGCAAGTAGCAAGGGAGATTACAAGCGGCGCATTAGTCAGGCGGCTGTTAAGAATATCATTGCGCTTGGCGGGAATTCCGCGGTATCTGCTATCCAAAGTAGTTTTCTTGGGTTTTTCGATCAATTTCGTTATGCTGAAATAGGCTGGAGTTGTAAACTACGTGGGCACATTTGTTATATGGGCGGCATTGAACCAACTTCTCGGGATTTTAAAGGGTATACCTTGATCAAGGGCAGTGGCATACCTGCGATTACCATTACCGGCTATAATTCCGAGGTGGACTGGCCTGAATTACTGAAACGTCTGGAACATGCGATTGAAACGGGTGCTCCAGTTATTCACTAAAGATAATGATGAATTATAATTTCAATCTGCTGTTATTGGTTGTTGTTAGCTTCTTCGCTTCAGCTTGTGTGACGATTAATATCTATTTTCCTGCAGCTGCTGCTGAAAAAGTTGTGGACAAGATTATTGATGAAGTCTGGCAGATTGATGATGATAAAACAGACAGTAAAGATCAGTCGGGGAAAGCATTAAAAAATGATGATGTGCAAGATGATTAATAGGTTGAGAAAGCTGTTGGCTCAGGGCAAGAAATCAGAAAAATACAGTTTATGCATAATGAGCGTTAATTGTTTAGGTCATCACGACAACGCAAATAGTTTTGCAAAGATGCTTCAGTTTAGAAAATTTTTTAGGATAGGGATTCCCTATGTATAAACGGGTGGTTCAGTATGTAGCAATAGTGTTGCTAGGTTGTTTTTTATATACCAGCTTGGCAAGCGCTGCTGATTTCAGAGCCAGTTCTCCTGCGATCGAACAACTGAAAAAAAGCATTAAGCAGCAGCATCGTCAATTAATCCCTTTTTACGATAGTGGTGCCGTCGGATTAACTCGTGATGGCTCAATTATATTGCGTGATGCCAATAGTATTCCCCTGTCGCAACGGCAAACTATTAATACGTTGATTGCTGCCCAGAATCAGGATCGCAATGCACTGTATCGTGAAATTGCACTGGCCAATGATCATCCCGAATGGGAGGATGATATCCGTTCAACGTTTGCTCAACGTTGGATAAAATGGGCTAAACCCGGCTGGTGGTATCAGCAGGCAGACGGCTCCTGGCAAAAAAAATAATATGCAAATGAGATGTGTTAGCGTGATGTGTATTGGCATAGTTAGTTTTTGATAACTGTACAAAAATTATCAATTGAAAGATTAGCTTTAAAATAGTAAGTATCTTGATCCGGTTTTCGCTGCCATAGTAACTATTAATCAGCAGAGAAGTGCAGGTACTTAAAGTTTTCCAAGCAACAAATGTTGTGTGTTTCCAGGCGTAGCGGTTTGCGCCGCTACATTATTTCAGAACAAGAAAAATAAGGTATTGTCTGTGTCTCACTTAATGAATACTTATGCGCAGCTTCCGGTTACCTTTACCAAAGGTGAGGGTGTGTGGCTGTGGGATGATCAGGGTAATCGCTACCTGGATGCATTATCAGGCATTGCTGTATGTGGTGTCGGCCATTGTCATCCGAGGTTAACAAAAGCGCTCTGCGAACAAGCTGCGACACTAGTGCATACTTCTAATCTTTATCATATCCAAAATCAGGAACAGCTGGCAGATAGACTGGCTGATTTATCTGGCTTGGAGAAGGTGTTTTTTTGCAATTCCGGTGCTGAATCGAACGAAGCAGCAATCAAACTGGCACGATTGTATGGGCATAACCAAGGAGTAGAACTACCAACGATTATCGTAATGGAGCATTCGTTTCATGGTCGGACCATCGCAACGCTTACCGCGACAGCTAACCCCAAAACGCGCGCTGGTTTTGGACCATTGTTAACGGGGTTTGTGCGAGCGCCTTATGATGACCTGGAAGCGGTTAATCAGGTTGCAGCAACCAATAAGGAAGTGGTGGCTATTCTGTTGGAAACCTATCAGGGAGAAGGGGGAGTACATTTTCCACAAGCGAGTTATTTGCAAGGGTTGCGTAAAATTTGTGATCAAAATAACTGGTTGTTGATGCTGGATGAAGTGCAATGCGGGTTAGGGCGATCAGGTAAGTGGTTTGCTTTTCAGCATAGTAATATTTTGCCAGATGTTATGACTTTGGCTAAAGGATTGGGATCAGGTTTGCCAATTGGCGCTTGTTTGGCAGGTGGTAAAGCAGCAAATGTGTTTAAGCCGGGTAATCACGCTTCTACCTTTGGTGGCAATCCATTGGCTTGTCGCGCTGCCTTAACAACATTAGACATTATTGAAGAAGAAGGATTGATGGCTAATGCGGTGAGTGTGGGTAATTTTATACAAGAAGAATTTAGAAAAAGATTGCATGCCTGGCAAGATGTGGTGAAAATTCGTGGCCAAGGCATGATGATTGGTATTGAACTACCTGTTCCTTGTGGACAACTTGTATCAGAAGCATTAAGGCGCCGTTTGTTGATTAATGTAACCTCCGACAGAGTAGTGCGCTTGCTGCCAGCTTTGAATATGCAACGCGCAGAAGCGGAGCAGATTGTAGCTGCAACAGCCGAGTTGATCGTCCAGTTTCTTGAGCATCATAAAGAATAATCAGTGAGGTAAGCTTCCTGTTCGTTTTTTTATTCTGAACAGATTTTCCATGTGATGAGTATGCGCTGTTTTTGTCTATCATAGATTTATGTATTTCTAGCTATTTTTAACAAGAATCATTTATGCAAATTAAGCATTTTTTACAATTCAAAGATTTTGATCGGCAGGAATATGAATATTTGTTTGATCGGGCGCGCTGGATTAAAAATGAATTCAAACAATATCGTCGTTACTGGCCATTGGCCGATCGTACGCTAGCAATGATTTTTGAGAAACATTCGACACGCACGCGTCTTTCTTTTGAAGCGGGTATGCATCAACTGGGAGGCAGTGCGATTTATTTATCGACGCGCGACACCCAATTAGGGCGTGGAGAATCAGTAGAAGATGCCGCCAGAGTCATTTCAAGAATGGTTGATATTATTACTGTCCGTACGCATGGTCATGAAATAATTGAGCGTTTTGCGGAAAATTCACGGGTGCCAGTTATCAATAGTTTGACGGATGAATATCATCCTTGTCAGATTCTGGCCGATATTTTTACCTTTATTGAACATCGCGGCAGCATCACAGGCAAAACAATTGCCTGGATTGGAGATTCAAACAATATGTGCAACACCTGGTTGCAAGCTGCTGAAATTTTTGATTTCAATGTACATGTATCCACTCCACCAGGATATGAAGTAGAGCCTGAACGTGCTGGTTTATATGGTACTGACCACTATGAGCAATTTACTTCACCGCATGAGGCAGTGAAGGAAGCAGATCTGGTGACAACAGATGTATGGACCAGTATGGGGTTTGAAGCTGAATCAGCCGCGCGAAAAAATGATTTTGCAGATTTTTGTGTGGATGCGGAGATGATGGCTGGTGCAAAAAAAGAAGCATTGTTTATGCATTGTTTACCTGCGCATCGGGGAGAAGAAGTAGCGGCAGAGGTGATTGATGGCCCACAATCAGTAGTATGGGATGAAGCTGAAAATAGATTGCATGTACAAAAAGCGCTATTGGAGTATTTGTTGTTGGGCGAGGTCAATGTTCGGTAATCTTTGACCGACTGGAAATTTTCAACTATAAAAATATGAATAAGATTAAAAAAGCAGTATTGGCTTTTTCAGGCGGATTAGATACTTCGGTTATCCTGAAATGGCTGCAGGATACATATCAGTGTGAAGTGGTGACTTTTACCGCTGATATTGGTCAAGGTGAGGAAATTGAGCCGGCACGTGCTAAAGCTCTGCAATTCGGAGTCAAGGAAGTATTTATCGAGGATTTGCGTGAAGAATTTGTGCGTGATTATGTTTTTCCGATGTTTCGCGCCAATACGATCTATGAAGGAGAATATCTGCTCGGCACCAGTATTGCTCGTCCGCTGATTGCAAAACGGCAGGTTGAAATTGCCCAGCAAACCGGTGCGGATGCAGTCTCTCATGGGGCTACTGGTAAAGGGAATGATCAGGTGCGCTTTGAGCTAGGTTATTATGCATTGCAGCCGAATATTCATGTGATTGCTCCTTGGCGAGAGTGGGATCTCAATTCACGTGAGAAATTGTTGGCATATGCTGAGAAACAAGGGATTCCCATTGAAATGAAGAAAAGACAAGGTTCTCCCTACAGCATGGATGCTAATCTTTTGCATATTTCCTATGAAGGACGCATTCTGGAAGATCCAGCAGTTGAGCCGGAAGAAAGCATGTGGCGTTGGACAGTTTCTCCGGAAGCGGCGCCCAATGAACCTGAATATTTAGATTTGGAGTATGAGCGCGGTGATATTATCGCTTTAAATGGTGAAAAACTTTCCCCTGCAACAATATTGACGCGACTCAATCAGCTGGGTGGCAAGCACGGAATTGGCCGCCTTGATTTGGTAGAAAATCGTTATGTTGGCATGAAATCGCGCGGTTGTTATGAAACACCTGGCGGAACAATCATGTTACGCGCGCATCGTGCTATTGAATCCATCACCCTAGATCGGGAAGTGGCCCATTTAAAGGATGATTTGATGCCGCGTTATGCAGCCTTAATCTACAATGGTTATTGGTGGAGTCCAGAAAGAAAATTGTTGCAGGTGCTTATTGATGAATCCCAACAACATGTTAATGGACATGTTCGGCTGAAGCTCTATAAAGGCAATGTCATCGTAGTAGGACGTGACTCTCAAACGGATTCATTGTTTGATCCTGAGATTGCGACTTTTGAAGACGATGCGGGTGCTTATCATCAGGCAGATGCCGCGGGCTTTATCAAATTAAATGCTTTACGAATGAGAATTGCAAAACTTCATCAGAGGAACTAAAGCAGCGGACACACCATGTTTGTAAAAAGGAAGGGGGTTCCCTTCCTTTTTCTTTTTAAGCAGCTATTTATTATTCCCGCTGCTCTATCTCTATTTTTATCAGCTGATTTTGCTGATTATCTTGTTTTATTGCCTCCACCAGTCTTGTGCGATGTCTGGTACCGTTGTATTTTTATAACTAATTCAAGTTTTCTTAACTAGCTGGGCGGTGTTTCCATAGGCGTATTATGAAAAAATTCTCAGAAATATCATGGAAGTATTTATCTGTACCGGCTCGTCCTGGTCGATCAAATCAAAAGAACCGTCGACTTGCTTACACAGACTGGGGGGATCCAACTAATCGTCATGTAGTGATATGTGTGCATGGCTTAACTCGTAACTGCAGAGATTTCGATTTTCTTGCCGCCACCTTAGCACAGGATTTTAGAGTGATTTGTGTGGATCTGGCGGGAAGAGGGCGTAGTGATTGGCTGGAACGAGCTAAGGATTACAATGCTGCTACAACCTATTTGGCAGATATGGAGTGCGTACTCAAACACCTTTATCAACAAACAGATCATCGTTGCTTGTACCTCTATTGGGCTGGGGTATCCATGGGTGGGTTAGTTGGTATGCTACTAGCTGCTCGGCAGCGTTTACCTGCCGTCTGTCAGTTTAGAGCGCTGGTGATGAGTGATATTGGCCCATTTGTATCTGCTGATATTCTATCGATATTTTCGATAACAGTTGGGCAAGATCCTCGCTTTCATAGTTTGGATGAATTGGAAGCGCACATGCGCCATACCGCATTGCCTGATAGCGCACTAACAGAGGAACAGTGGCAACATATGGCGCTATATAGTGCGCGCGAATATGAGGATGGCACATTTGGTTATCGTTATGATCCGACAATTGCATCTGGTTTTCATACAGCTCATTTGAAAGATCTCGATCTGTGGGCTTATTGGAATAAACTTGATCTACCAGTGTTGGTGCTGAGGGGAGAAAAATCAGGTGTGTTATCTCCTGATATCGTCAAGCAGATGCTACATAAACCAAACGTGCAGCTTGTTGAGTTACCTGGTATCGGTCATGCGCCTATGTTAATGGATGCAGCGCAGATTAGTTTAGTGCGGAATTTTCTATTGAAATTTAAAGACGAAGGCAATGTGTCGACCAGGGAAGTATAGGATCATCAACGTCTTTATCATACTAAGTAGCAATTATCTTTTAATAGGATTCGCTCATTCCGTTATTGATGTTTGATGCGGACTCGATAGCTCAATGTTATTTTCTCATTGCTAGGAACAGTGATCAGCCATTTGGCCAAATTAGCTGCTGATTTAGTATGGGGAAAAGACTCTGAAATGATCGCCCAGTCACCAGGAATCGGTTCTTGGATATGAAGGATAATATTTTCCGCGCGAGTATTGTGAACCTCAATCTTGTGTGCAGTTTCTGTAAAGCGTTGTGAAGGAGTATCCAGTTGCTGAAAGTCAGTTTGGGTTCTTGTAGCGGTAATATCCAGTGCTTCACCTAGCTTGACACGAACAAGTTCATCTTTTGCTGTGTGATCAATACGATCTTCCCCAAGAAACTGTATGTTGCTCTGTGAATCATTTTTGTAAACACGTACAACGCCTTTTGGCAGGGGCATTTCTAGCTTTTTCCCCTTGTTTTCAAACTGTAAAAACACCTCGGGTTTTGATTGGCTATGTTGGTTGTCATATCGCCCAAAATAATAATTACCTGAACCTCGCAATAAAAATTCTTTATTGACGGGTACATCTTTGGCTGCCAGCAATGTAATTTGTTTGCTTTGATTATCTGCTAATGTGGAAGTTGAAGGGAGCGTATACAGATGGTAATCAGATAAAGATTCTTTCTTGATGGTTTGATATTCCGCAGCATCAGCGACCATGGCCATAATTTTAGGTTGGGGTGTGGTAGAAGTGGGGGTAACCACATTGACATTTCCAGCAACGAGTTGCAAATGGGCGTTATGGTAGGAAGCCCCACTTTGGTTAACCAATGTGACTAATCCGGTCAGGTTAATTTTGCTGTCACTTGCATTCAGTTCGGCTACGTAGTCAGCTTGCCATGAGAGACCGGAGGTCAAGTAAGATAATTCGAGTTGCCGTTCTCCGGGTGCAGGATTATCTAATATCAGTGAAAGAGTAGGGCGATCGTACAGCTGTTTGGAAATATCAGTAAAAGCGATGCTGCCCGTTGGGTTGGTTTCGATCCGATCAGAAAATTGTAACACCAGTCCCCCGGTAACTGCGAGTACTGTTGCTGTTTCTGTTGTTTTCTCTCCAGTTGTAGGATGAGTGTAAATGACATTAATGGAACGGCCAAGATAGCTTTTTAACAGACTTTCAGGGGTGAGCGGATCAAAGTTGAAGCTTTGTTCTAATAACTGGAAATCAGATGGGTGTCCCGGTACGCGCAGCAAAGTTGTTTGTGGATGTATCAGTGGAGAAACCTCGCGCCAAGCTAATTTATTGACTCCTTTTTCTAGTGGAATTTTGCGTGCATCTCTAACCAGAGCCAGATTCTCGTTGTAGATAGTGATGCCAAGATGTTGCTGATTGTCGATGGGGATAGTTTGTTCTTCTATGTGTGCAGCGAATCCAGTGGTACTAATTATTACAAGTAGCAGTGGTAGTAAAATTGTAGTAAGTTTCTTTTGCATGTTTATTATTTGTATTTTTATAAGGTCTTTGTGTGAAGACGTACAGTTCATTTTATTATAAATGCTACTTTGGTAGCGTTTGTTATAAATTTGATCCATTGCAATCCCTGAATTTCCAATGAGTCAATCATATTTGTTGTGGATTATTCTTGTTTTCTCCGAGTTGGTGGATTTATCACGACGTGACATTTTCACTGATAGCAGTTTTTAATTGCTTGTTCATCAGTCATGTTGTCATCATAAGGTGAATGATAAATATCTGAGTTTGATTCAATATCTTCACCATCTTGCTGAGATTGAATGTCGCTGTTTTCTTCAATCTTATTTGGAGTAGTCAGTGTTGCCTTGATTTCATTCCTTATTTTCTGGGTGTTGGCTGCTATTGCTGCTTCATCTGCTTGAATACGAGCCTGTGCAGCTTTTACAGCCATGGCTTCAACAGCTTCTCGTGCGATAGCCCGCTCGATAGCCAGTGCATCTTGTTCGATGCGAGTTTGTATAGTCATCAAAGCGGCTGCTTCTGTCTGAATTTTGTGTAACATAGTAGCTACTGCTGTTTCAGCTGCTTGAAGTCGCTCCTCTTCTTTTGCCGTTGCTGTGATGCGATTTTGAGCAATGGATGCTGCCAATTCAGTCAACTTTAATTTTATCGTGATACGTTCTTTGGCTGCAGTTTTTGCTTGTTGGATAGCAGCGATTTGTTTTTTCTTGTGTTCGATCAAGCTGGCTTCCATTTCTGCCAATTCATTTGCTTCTTTTTCAATCTGCTTATCCAGTGCAATGCGTTCTTCGACTAATTTTCTAGCTTGAATTTCTGCTGCTGCCTTATCTTCAGCAGTTTGTTTGGCAGTGGCCTCAGCAGTGGCTCGTGTGCGCGCATGTTTAATTGCTGTTTCCTGAGCTTGAATACGTTCTTGAATAGCGTCAGTAATTGCCTGATCAGTTTGTGCTTTTTCGTTGAATATCGTTATTTCCTGTTCTTTTGCTTGTATGCGAGCTTCTGTTGCAGTGCGAGCTTCATTCTCAGCTGCGACACAGATTTGGTTTTTTTCTATCAATAGTGCATCTGCCTGAGCACGGCTCAGCGCAGCTTGTTCGGCTTCTTGCTCGATTTGTACGAGTTGCTGTGCTAGTTTGTTAGCTTTTTGCTCAGCTGCTATTTTGCCCTGTGCAGCAGCAGCTGCCTCAGCTTCAGCGCTAACACGTGCTTCTGCTTCTGATTTTGCTGCAAGATCAAGTGCTTGTCGTGCTTTTATTGCTTCTGTTGCTATTTTCTCAGCGTGCAATTTAGCTTGTTCAGCTTCTCGTGCAGCAATTTCTGCTTGCAGTTTTTCTTGCACTTGTGTTGCTAATTCAGCTTCAGTTTCGGTGCGTAACTGGATTTCCTCAAGTATCAAACGTTCGGCTTCTGCCCTGGCATTGGCTAGCGTGATTCTTTGTTTGTCTGTTTCAGCTTTGGCATGTGCCAGCGCTTCTGCCTTAGCTTCAGCTTCTGCTGCTGCTTGTGCGATCTTGAGTGCTTCTTCGTTTGCGTTTTTACGAGCAATCGCCGCTTCTGTGGCCTTTTGTTCTGCCAATTCCTTCTGTTGAGATTTTTCTAGAGCCAGTGTTTCTGCTTGTGCCCGTTGTCGTGCTTTTTCGGTAATTGCTTCTTCAGCTTGTATTTTTGCACGTAAGGCAGCAGCTGTTTCCTTTTCAGCTTGCAAGGCTTCTTCTATAGTTTGACGCAATCTTGCTTCCAGCTCTTGGCGTGCTTGTGCTTCCTGTGCAGCTAAAGTTTCAGCCTGGGCGCGTGCACGTGCTTCTTCAGCTGCAGCCGTTTCTGCCTTAATACGTGCTTCAGCTGCCAATCTGGCTTTGGCTTCTACACGTGCACGTGCTTCTGCTGTAACGCGTGCACGAGCTTCAGTTTCAATACGTTGTTTGGCTTCGTGAATAGCAATGTTTTCAGCCTCCAGATGTGATGGGGCACTCTTCTCTTCATCAGCCACATGTGGTACTTCTGCCTTAAAAGGGAGGGTATCCTGTGCATTATTTCCGCGGTTGGGAATTGCCTTGCCGGTATGGATCGGTATGACGTTGGGCTCAACTTCACCTTCCGGTTGGGGTGACATATTCAATATTGATTTGAGATGGGATTTGAATAACATGGGGATATTATTTATCAAGAGAAGTATGAAATGAAGAAATGAAGCATACCTTATCAATCACAATGTCATGATGATTAGTCAAAAAGAGAGAGAAAAGTCTATCTAATCCAAGAGACGTACGAGCAACTATTAATGTATTACAATAAAACTAGTGCATATCAGTGAGATTGCTGCTGGTTTCTGCAAGTGCACGCATGACATCAAAACTTGCTTGAAACATGCGCATGAGTACCGGTGTGAAATAGGGCAGTGCCCATGACATCACTAGCAGACCTATTCCTAGTGTGAGTGGAAAACCCACTGCAAAAATGTTTAGCTGTGGTGCAGCACGTGTGAGGATGCCCAACGCGAGGTTGGTAATGAGCAAAGCAGCTAATACTGGTAGCGCTAGATGTAACCCCAGTTTAAAGATTTCAGCACCCCAATTAACGATTGCTGTAAATGAGGTGCTCTCCATTCCATGCATACCTATTGGCAACGTGGTGAAACTGTGTACGAATATATCAATTACTTGCAGGTGACCATCGATGGCCAAAAACATCAATGTGGCAAGTAATCCGTAGAAACGGCCAACCAATTGGACCTGGCTGGATTGCTGAGGATCAAAAAAAGTAGCAAAACCCAGCCCCATCTGTAATCCTGTGATTTCACCCGTCATTTCCACTGCAGTAAAAATAATACGTATGGAAAAGCCGATAGCGAGTCCAATCACAATTTGTTGCAACAAGATAATCAACCCTACTCCAAATCCAGGTTCAACCATAGGCAGTGGCGGCAGTAGTGGAGCAACTATGAGCGTTATAAATATAGCCAATCCCAATCTGACCTGAATGGGAATACTACTACTGCCTAATAAGGGTGTAGCCGCAACAAATGCAAGAATTCTGGCTAGTGGCCAGATTAAAGTAACCAGCCAACTGTTGAGTTGTTCGGCAGTGATGCTGAACATGGGATAGTTGCTTTATTTATCCACCGTTGATAATCCAAGGAATGTTGGTGTAAAGCTTTTCGATATAATCCATCATGATTTGTAATATCCAGGGGCCAGCTAATGCTAAAGCAAGGAAGATTGCAAGTAACTTGGGAATAAATGAAAGCGTCATTTCGTTGATTTGTGTGGCTGCTTGAAAAATACTGACGATCAAGCCTGTCACCAGGGCAGCGCCTAATAGTGGTGCAGCAATCATAAAAGTAATTTCTAATGCTTGGCGACCAATTGTCATGGCTTGTTCGGGGCTCATAGCATATCTCCAGGTTAAGTGTAAAAGCTCTGAGTAAGTGATCCAATCAACAGATGCCAGCCATCTACTAGCACAAACAACATAAGTTTGAACGGCAGCGAGATAATCATGGGCGATAGCATCATCATCCCCATAGCCATTAATGTACTGGCGACAACCATATCAATAATCAGGAAAGGGATAAAAACAATAAATCCAATCTGAAAGGCTGTTTTTAGCTCACTGGTCACATAAGCGGGGACCAGAATTTTAAGTGGTACTTGATCAGGACTTTCTATCGCTTCGCTTTGGGCAATTTGCGCAAAGAGTGCAATATCGGTTTCGCGTGTTTGCTGTAGCATGAAGGTTCTTAAGGGCACACTTGCTGTTTCAAACGCTTCAATCATATTGATTTTTTCTTCGGAAAATGGCAGATAGGCTTCCGTATAAATCTTGTCAATTGTTGGAGCCATAATAAAAAAAGTCAGAAACAATGCCAGGCCGAGCAATACCTGATTGGGAGGAGAAGATTGAGTTCCCAGTGCTTGGCGCAGCAATGACAGCACAATGATGATGCGGGTAAAGCTAGACATCATCAACACAATAGCCGGCAAAAAAGTCAGCGAGGTAAGGAATAATAAGGTTTGCAGACTCAGTGAATAAGTTGCCTGCTCTCCTGTTGCTAAGGTGCTAGTGACAGCTGGAAAGCCTGCTTGCTGTGCATACACTGCATCAACGAAACCGATACTTAGTACCAGTAGAAAAATGCGATAACGGTTGAAGTGCTGCCAACTACTTGTTTTTTGCACAGATTGGCGTGTGTGTATTTGGGTGCACATGAGCTTGTTCCAGATTGGCTTGCAATTGTTCATTAAAATGACTGTGAGCAGAAGAAGAGTGCGTGGCTTCGTTGTCAGTTAGCGTTGCTTTGTTTGTTTGGTGTAGTAGGTTAACTTGCCCGGGAGCAACTCCCAGTACTAACCAAGTATCGTTAATTTCCGCGATGACAATCCTTTCTTTTTGACCAACACTAGCAGAGGAAACAATTTTCAATAAATTAGTGCGCTGCGTAGGGTATCCAATTTTTTTGAACAGCCAAGCAATAAGTATAATTACTGCCAGCACAATTAATAAGCCTGCCAGTAGCTGCAGCATACTCTCGACAGAAATAGGAGAAGCGAATTCACGGTTTAGGGTTGTTTCGGCGTGTGACCATCCGGGCAATCCTAACAAGCTGCTCATCCAAATAGTGATTTGGGCTTTGGACATGAGATTCTCCAGATGGAGTATTAGCGATTAAGCTTGCGAATGCGTTCACTGGGGGTAATGATGTCAGTCAGACGAATGCCAAATTTTTCGTTGACAACGACCACTTCACCCTGAGCAATCAAACAACCGTTGACGAGTACATCCATGGGTTCACCAGCCATGCCATTTAGCTCGATAACAGAGCCTTGTGCCAATTGCAGTAAGCTTTTGATAGCAATACGAGTGCGACCTAGTTCAACAGTGAGTTGGACTGGGATATCCAGGATCATGTCAATATCGTTATAAGTATCGTTGAGTACCTCGTTCTTGGAAAACTCTTCAAAAACAGGCGTTGATTTCGTCAATTCTTCGCTAGTAGCAGTATGTGTGACAGATTCAACTTCATCATCTGAAGCTTCGGGTATTTCGGATGGTTCAGATACCTCAGCAGCCTCAGATGTTACTCGTGTTTCAGATGTCTCGGATGTTTCAGGCGTTGCGGGAGAAGTAGCTTGATTTTCAGCTGCCTGTTGTTCTGCCATGGCGGCTTCCCAATCATCCGATTCAGTCTGTGGCTCAGTTAATATTGGTTCATTCATAGCTTGCTCCGGTATTCAGTGTTAGTGATTAATCAATATCAGTTGAGGTTCGTACGGTTTTAACTTTCAATGCGTAATGATTATTGAGAATGCCATAATGGCAATCCATGACAGGTACCCCATTTGCTGTCGCCACAACGGTATCCGGGATATCAAGTGCAATGACATCCCCTTTTTGCATGTTGAGAATTTGGTGCAATGTCACGCGAGATTCACCCAGATGGGCAATAATTTCTATTTCTGCCCTTTGTACCTGTTTAGTGAGTGATTTGAGCCAATTATTATCAACTTCTGCGTTTTCTTCCTGGATGTTATTGAGCAAGTCACGTATTGGTTCCAGGGTTGAGTAAGGAATGCAGATGTTGAATTCTCCGCGACTTCCACCCAGGTTGAGTTCGAAAGTACTGGCGACCACCATGTCGGTGGGCGTGACGATATTGGCAAATTGTGGATTCATCTCTGCGCGCGAATATTCACACTTGATTGGATGAAGGTTTTTCCAAGCTTCTTCATAATTCTCAAAAAACACATCCAACAAACGTCGAATAATACTTTGCTCAGTCAGAGTGAATTCACGCCCTTCCACCCGGGTGTGAAAACGACCATCCCCACCAAACATGTTGTCAACAATCAAAAATATTAGATTGGGATCAATTGTGATCAATGCAGATCCGCGTAATGGCTTAATGCTAATTATGTTAATGTTGGCGGGTATGATCAGTGAACGAGTAAATTCACTGTACTTAGTGATTTTTAGGGAATCGGTGGAAATATCTACTGCTCGCCGTAAAAAGTTATAAAGCCCTATCTGCAACATGTTGGCAAAGCGCGCATTGATAATTTCCAGCATAGGCATGCGCCCTTGCACAATCCGTTCTTGATTGGCCATGTCATAGGGACGGACACCTCCCTGCTGGATTGTTTCATTTTCTTGCTGGGTATTTGGCTGATGCTTGTTACCGCTGTCAAAATTTAACAGAGCATCGACTTCATCCTGAGTAAGAAAATTTTCGGCCATAATCTGTTAAATTTATTGAATAATAAAAGAGGTGAACAAAACATCCAGTATGTCGTCTTGTAATGCTTCGCTCTCAATTTTGGATTTGATGGCTTGTGCAATATCTTGGCTGAGCGTTTGTTTCCCTTCCAAGGTACTAATTTCGGAAGGTTTTTTGCTGGATAATAGTAATAAAATCTGATTGCGAATTTCAGGTTTATTGTCTTCTATGGCTGCGATTATTCCTGTTTCATTCACCTTGAGAGAGAGTTCCGTTTGTAAGAAACGGGATTTTCCTTGCTCAGTTTGCAGATTGACAGTAAAGGATTCCAGTCTAATAAAAGTAGTGGGTTTCTTTTGAACTACGGCACTTGATCCTGCACCGTGTTGTTGACTCATGAAATACCAGGTTCCTCCTATTCCTGCTCCTGCAAATAGCATTCCAATCAGAATAAATAGGGGTAATTTGCTTTTGTTGCCTGCGCTGGCTGGTGCAGTCGCCTCACTCATAATTTCTCCTGAGAAGATGTTGATTAATGCTGAGCCATTATGGAGAATTTTCTGAGGCATCGATCAGGTGAATAATCACCTAATCGCAGGTTATTTCTATCTTCTGGGAAGAAAGAGGCGTGCTAGATCGTTTGATCGGTAGGGATTGGTAGTAACTATTTTCTGGTGTATTTGCTTTGGGAATCAGTTAATTCAGGGGCAGGAGCATGTTCCGCCTGTAAAGTTTCATGTTCCAGGAAACGGTCGAGCTGCTGCTGAATGGTACGAAATAACGGATCTTCGGGGTTACGAGGGCGTTCCAATCCAATATCCAGAATTTGAGCAATATGTCCATTTGGAGAAGAGGCCATCAGCGCAATGCGATCAGCCAGCATCAATGCTTCATGCAGATCGTGTGTGATCATAAGTATGGTAGCAGCAGAATCTTGCCAGATACGCAGTAAATAACGTTGCATCATACGGCGAGTTTGCATATCTAACGCGGAAAAAGGCTCATCCAGCAGCAACAGCCGAGGTTGCATCGCAATGGTGCGTGCCAGTGCAACACGTTGGCGCATACCACCTGATAATTGGGCTGGCTTATGTTGTGCAAAGGCGGTTAATCCGACTTGTTCAAGATAGTGTCTGGCATGTGTAAATGCCGCTGTTTTTTTCATACCCTGATTACGCAAGGGAAAAGCGACGTTTTCTATAGCAGTCATCCACGGAAACAGATTGTGCGTCTGAAAAATGAGTGCAGTTGAAGGAGCAGGGCTTTGTAATATTTGGTTATCATAACGAACCTGACCCTGATCAGGAAAGACTAAACCAGCAGCAAAATTTAATAGGGTGGTTTTACCGCAACCGCTACGACCCAGTAATACCGTCAAGCTGCCTGGTTCTATCACAAGCTTGTTTGCTTCAATGGAGACCGTGTCGCTAAATGTTTGTCGAATGTTACTGAATTCCAGGCGGGCACCAATTGGCTGAGAGTGTGTGTGCATAACTTATTGGGCCCAGCGTAATAATCTGGCATTAATCAGCAATAGCAATCGATCGATTGCAAATCCGATAAAACCAATGGCAAGGATACCGATCATAACCAGCTTCATATTGTACATTTGTTGCGCCATAATAATCATGTATCCCAAGCCAGAATTAAGCCCTGCCATTTCTCCGGCCAACACGGCCATCCAGGCACCAAAAAATGACATACGAATGGCGGTCATTGCATCAGGAATAATGGCAGGTAAACGTATGTACCACCACATGCGACTACGTGAAGTGCCGAGATTATGGGCAATTTTCAGATATTCAGGTGGAATGCCATCTAGCGCGGCAACCAGTGAGAGTGTCATGATGCCCAAAACGGCCATAAAGACAATAAATACCGCTGCGGGTCCACCGATACCAATAACCACAATAGTAAATGGAATCCAGGCAACCGGTGCAATCGGTGCTAATGTTTGCACAATAGGTAAAATTAATCGACGTAAAATAGAGAGCTCGGTGATCAAAATGGCCAGACAGCACGATACCAGGAGGCCGATCAACATGCCGCTGCCGACGCGTCCAAGTGTGACGGCAGAGGATTCGAATAATCCGGTTTTTTGCTGGCCAAAACCGATCGTGATATTGCCAGACAAAGCATAAGGAATTGTTTCACTGGGAGGAGGCAAGATGTGTGGATTGAGCCATTCCATCCAAGCTCCCAATTCCCAGGCCAGGATGATTAATGACCAAGCCAAACAAAACCACAGTAGATTGGATTTAAAAATCAGCTGCAAGATTTGTCTGCCGAGCGTAGGTTTTTGACCAGATTTTTCTGGAGCGAGATGAGACATTGTATTAAGCAGGTTGGTGGCGCAAATCCAATACGGCATCAATTACGTTTGGCTGTAAATAGCCCAGCTCAGCAAGATATTTTGTACCTTGGCGCAAACCATTCACACCAGCCTGGCTGATAACGGGATTAGGAAATTGGCGCTTGAGCGCAACTGCCAATATGGAGCGAGGGACACCGTAAATGGGCTGTAGATCATCCAGCACAGCTTCGTAATCTTCAGTGAAGGCGCGTGCAGATTCTTGTAATACTTTGAGGTAGGCTTTAAGTACTTCCTGTTGCTCGTTAATCGTGCGCGTTTTGGTGGTGACAACGCAATCGGCAGCTTCGGGTCCCCAAACCGAATTGGAATCAGTTAG
This sequence comes from Nitrosomonas stercoris, assembly GCA_006742785.1. Lineage (NCBI taxonomy): Bacteria > Pseudomonadati > Pseudomonadota > Betaproteobacteria > Nitrosomonadales > Nitrosomonadaceae > Nitrosomonas > Nitrosomonas stercoris. The sequence continues at coordinate 1,780,429 of AP019755.1, forward strand.
ATATACAGCACCCTGTTCAGCCACCACGTGTTCAGCATAAGGTTGTGCTAACGTGCAGACATCCATGGCCTTGTTAGCAATAGCTTCTCCCATACCGATCATACTGGGGAAAAAAGTCATACGGTAATCGTCATAGGATTTGCCATGTTGTGACATGGTGCCATAGCCAACCAGCTCCAATGTATCTAGTCGTAAAGTACCAACGCGTAATCCCTGACCAGCAGCATCAATGAATTCCGCTACTGATTTAACAGAGCCGTTGCGAGCCACTAGCTCTATGCCAGCCTGGCCAGAACCGCCGATAATGCGCAGATCAGTTGTGCCAGCAGTGTAAGCAGCAGCAGTCATAGTCCAAGGGCTGTGTATCATTTCCAAATTGTTGGCCACCAGAGATTGCATCGCATCTCCAGGGCTATTGAATTGTGTTAACACAACATTGAGTTTTGCTTTGGCAAATTGTCCTCTTACTTTAGCGAGTAACAAATGAGAAACACAGCCAGCTGGCAAATGTCCGACACGGATGATGGCGCCTCTTATCGCTGCTTCAGCACGTGTTGCAGCGGCTAATAATCCAGTACCGGCAGCAGTGGTATAAAACAGACCACAGCCACAAGCGCACAAGAAGCGACGTCTCCCAGGAATAAATACATTCTTATTTGCCTGGTGTGTGGGTGAAGTGAGGAGCTTTCTAATTGGACGACCAAAGAAATTCTTTATCATTTTAAATACTCCCGTTTAAATATTTCATACCAACAAAGTAGACTGATTGTTCTCTTTTATGGGTATTGTAATTAGATTTCTAGAAAAAGCCAGTCGTGATGATCAATTTGATGTGACGGGAAAAAATTGGTCAAGCCAAGTAGCTTGGCTCGTCGATGATATGCGCGATCAGTTGGATTAATTTTATCGATGCAGGAAGTTTAGCAATCAGGTGTATCCAGCATGCTTGCGCCGTAGCGTTCACGATAGGCGGCTATGGCTGGAAGATGACAAGCAAGATTTTGATTGGCGTGTAAATGATGAACAATATCATCAAGCGTAATAAGGGAAAAAACCGGAAGATTGTATTGGTATCTGATTTCTTGCAAGGTGGAGTGCTCCTGAGTGCCTTTTTCCATCCGATCTAACGCGATCACAACACCACTGGGTGTGGCGCCAGCTGCACGAATCATGTGAATGGATTCGCCTACGGATAAACCGGCAGATATAACATCATCTGCGATCAGCACGCGGCCAGCCAATGGAGCACCAATAATATTGCCTCCTTCGCCGTGATCTTTGATTTCTTTACGATTGAAACTGAATGGATAGTCGTGTCCTGCTTCGGCTAGTGCGATAGCAATGGTGCTCACTAGCGGGATACCTTTATAAGCTGGGCCAAACAGAGCATCGAAGTGGATTTTTGAAGCAAGAATAGCTTGAGCGTAATATTGCCCTAGCTGCTGTAGTGCTTGTCCGGTATTAAATAAGCCTGCATTGAAGAAATAGGGGGAAGGGCGTCCTGCTTTAGTTTTAAACTGGCCAAAACGTAAAACGTTATGTTGAAGAGCAAAATGAATAAACTGTTGCTTGGGATCTGTCATAGATGGATTGTATTGATGATGATTTACCTCAATTTATCATTATTTTTCAGAGGTTTTACACCAATGATGGCTGTTTAAGTGGTGCTGCTTGCTCGTAGAGATTACCGCAGTTCCAGATAGTTTTGATCGGTAATCTTGCTCCACTCCCTTGCTGTTTTGAGAAATGAACGCTGACTTTCAATCACTTCACGTGCTAAAGGAGATTTAGCAGCGACTTCTTGCAGTAACTCCGCATTCGCTTGTTTAAAAGCTTGTAATACATCAGTTGGAAAAGTGCGGATATGAACACCGTGTTCCTTCTGCATTTTTTCCCATACTAATGCGTTGTAATAAAAGGATTCGGACAGCATATCGAGCGAAGCATCTTTGGCAGCAACGGCAATGATAGTGCGGAGATCTTCTGGCAATGCATCATACTTGGTTTTATTGACAAACAAGTGTAGCTCCGCGCCAGGTTCGTGCCATCCGGTGTAATAGTAAGGGGCAATTTGCTGAAAACCCATTTTTTCGTCATTGGCAGGGCCTAGCCATTCAACTGCATCAATTGTGCGACGTTCCAGCGCGGTATACAGTTCGCCAGGTGGAATATTGACTGGCTTCATACCAACTTTTTTTACCACTTCGCCTGCATGTCCGGGGATACGCATTTTGAGTCCCTGCAAATCGGCCAAAGAGTGGATTTCATTTCGGAACCAGCCACCCATCTGAATGTGCGTATTGCCGGCTGGGAAAGCGACAATATTATGCCGAGCATAAATCTTGTGCAGCAATTCCAAACCACCACCGTAGTAATACCAAGCGTTTAATTCGGTAGGTGTCATGCCAAATGGCATAGTGGTAAAGAATGTAGTAGCCGGATCTTTGCCTTTATAGTAATAGGAGGCTGTGTGTCCCATTTCGTAAGCGCCGATTCTTACGAAATCAAAAATACCTAGCGCTGATTTATGGCGGCCAGGTGCATCTACTGTAATATGCATCCGACCTGCTGACATCTTTTCGACATTGTCAGCAAAGCGCTTGGCCGCGTTGTGTAATATCGGCGTTCCTTCTGGCCAAGACATAGCTAAACGCCACTGGTAAGTGGCGTCAGCATTGGCAGATAGGGGAAGTGAAAAGATCAGGAATACATAAAATAGTGTACGAATGCGCGCCAGAAAAATCATTTTTATTATTTAAGGAGCAACTGGTGCTGCTGTTTTTTCCTCATTGTCAAAGGTAAGAATGGCCTGGCCATTTTTATCGATATCTACAGTTACTTTGCCACCGTTGGCTAGTTGTCCAAATAGCAGCTCGTCAGCAAGTGCACGGCGAATCGTATCCTGAATCAGGCGCGCCATAGGACGTGCCCCCATCAGTGGGTCAAAGCCATGGTTAGCAAGATATTTACGTAAATTATCGGTAAAGGCAGCGTCTACCTTCTGTTCTTGTAACTGTGCTTCCAGCTCTATCAGGAACTTATCCACTACGCGCAATATAATTGCTTCGTTTAGCGGAGCGAATGAAATAATAGCATCCAGACGATTGCGAAATTCCGGCGTAAACAATCGTTTGATTTCAACCATTTCATCACCAGGTTGTGTATTTTTGGTGAAACCAATGGAAGCCTTGGTGAGTGCCTCTGCGCCGGCGTTTGTTGTCATGATAATAATCACATTGCGGAAATCTGCTTTGCGTCCATTGTTATCAGTCAGTGTGCCGTAGTCCATAACTTGCAGCATAACATTGAAAATATCAGGATGTGCTTTTTCAATTTCGTCAAATAGCAGCACAGCATGTGGCTGTTTAATCACTGTTTCTGTCAGCAATCCTCCTTGGTCAAATCCAACATAACCCGGAGGCGCACCAACCAGTCGTGAGACTGCATGGCGTTCCATGTATTCAGACATATCAAAGCGGTGCAAGGGAATGCCAAGGGTATAAGCAAGTTGACGTGCAACCTCGGTTTTTCCTACCCCAGTTGGCCCAGAAAACAGGAAAGAGCCAATCGGTTTGCCTGTATTGCCCAATCCGCTGCGTGCCATTTTGATAGCGGAAGCCAATGCATCAATAGCAGGATCTTGGCCAAAAACAATTGCTTTGAGATCGCGGCCTAATGTTTTCAGTTTGTTGCGATCATCACTGGAGACATTTTGTGGTGGTATTTTGGCTATACCAGCAATCACGTACTCTATTTCTTGCTTACCAATCGTTTTGCGTTGTTTGTATTTAGGCAAAATGCGCTGAGCAGCACCAGCTTCATCGATGACATCAATTGCTTTGTCAGGTAAGTGGCGATCATTAATAAAGCGTGCAGAGAGTTCTGCGGCTGCTGTGAGTGCCGTTTCGGTGTATTTGACGTTGTGGTGTTTTTCATAGCGAGATTTTAATCCACGCAAGATTTCGACTGTTTCGCTAATATCAGGCTCGGCAATGTCGATCTTTTGAAAACGGCGTGATAACGCATGATCTTTCTCAAAAACACCACGATACTCATTATAAGTGGTAGCACCGATGCATTTAAGCTGACCAGAGCTAAGAGTAGGTTTAAGCAGATTAGAGGCATCCAATGTTCCACCTGATGCAGCTCCTGCCCCAATCAAAGTGTGGATTTCATCGATAAATAAAATAGTTTTAGGATTATCAGTCAACTGCTTTAATACTGCCTTGAGGCGCTGTTCAAAATCACCCCGGTATTTTGTTCCGGCCAGTAGTGCACCCATGTCTAGCGCATAAACCTGATAATCGGTCAGAATATCTGGTACCCGGTTTTCAGTAATTCTTTTGGCTAACCCTTCAGCGATTGCCGTTTTTCCCACACCAGCTTCTCCAACCAGCAAAGGATTATTTTTGCGACGGCGACACAGTATTTGAATAACGCGCTCTACTTCCTTTGCGCGTCCTATTAAGGGATCTATTTTATTGGTGTTGGCGAGATTATTCAGATTGATCGTGTAATTTTCCAGTGGATTGCTGGCATCTCGCTGCTCCTCGCTATTTGCTTTTCCCTCATTTTTTTCAGATTCATTTTCCGGAGTGGTTTTACTTATTTTGTGGGAAATGTAGTTGACTACATCGAGTCGTGTAATGCCTTTTTGCTGTAGAAAGTAGGCGGCATGCGAATCTTTTTCGCCAAAAATTGCAACCAGCACATTAGCTCCCGTCACTTCTTTTTTGCCGGAAGATTGAACATGGAGGATGGCACGTTGAATCACACGCTGGAAACCCAAGGTGGGTTGCGTATCAACGTCTCCAGATCCTTCAACTATCGGCGTATAACGAGAGATATGATCCTGTAGGGATTGGCGTAAATCTTCAATATCAACCGCACAGGCAAGTAATACTTTTGCAGCACTGGGGTTATCTAATAACGCCAGCAGCAAGTATTCAACCGTAATGAATTCATAACGTTTTTGCCGTGATTCGACAAAAGCCATATGCAAACTTACTTCCAGTTCTTGCGCAATCATATTATTCCTTCTCCATCACGCACATGAGTGGGTGTTGATTTTGTTTCGAAAATTCATTAACTTGTTGTACTTTTGTTGCAGCAATATCTCCAGGATACGTGCCGCATACACCGGCTCCTTCTGTGTGAACCTGCAGCATGATCCGGGTTGCCATTTCTTCATCCATGAAGAAAAAATGGCGTAATATTTTCACCACAAAATCCATAGGAGTGAAATCATCATTAATCAGTATGACCTTATATAAAGGGGGGGGAGCTAATTTGGTTTTGCTCTTCTCAATAACATTTTCCGGATTTCTACTGTTTGAAGCCATGGTTTATATTTCTATATTCTATGATGTACCAAGTTTAATATTTTATAAGAAAAAATATTTAACAATGCAAACCTGTATATTTTAACCATTACTTAGCCTTTTCGGGTATGGATACTTGTTTGTATTTTGGGGTTTTTTGTTCTTTCTTCCCTCTCTGAGGGTAAGCTACGACAATATTTCTGTTTTTCTTAAGTAATTGGTTAGCGCATTATTGGCCTTATTTCGTAGTTAATAATTGATCGCATTAACATTATATTTGCTTGACTTGAGACATATTTTGCGTAAAACTGCAACCGGCGTTTGGCTTCAAGTTTTCTGCAGTACTGGTTAGAGCCGTTTGCGGTCTTGAAATTCAATAGTATCAGGGTATCCGGCCCAGTTTTTAGTTTTTATAGGAAGTAGAAATGGCAACAGGCACAGTAAAGTGGTTTAATGATTCTAAGGGATTTGGTTTTATTACACCGGATGATGGGAGTGAGGATTTGTTCGCGCACTTTTCAGCGATCAATATGACAGGCTTCAAAACCCTGAAAGAAGGACAGAAGGTAAGCTTTGAAGTAACACAAGGGCCAAAAGGCAAACAGGCTTCAAATATCCAGTCAGAGTAATTTGTCAGTCTAAATAAAATTGGCTGGTTTTATCCAGGCTAATTTTCCTGATCTGCTATTTCTGATAATAGATTGGCAGATCAGGAAGTACAGAAGTGCTAAATACTTACTTAGGCAGTTCCTACAGAAGATTTCTTATAAGCATTGGTAATATAAATAAGTAAATCTGCTCCCATCAGTCGTATTGTTACATTCTTTGTATCATTGCATTACCAAACTCTGAGGTGCTGACTTGTTTGGCGTTGGGTGTTAGCCTGGCCAGATCATAAGTCATGATCTTATCTTGAATTGCTCTTTCCATTGAATGGATAACAACAGCTGCAGCTTCGTGCCAGTTGATATGTCTTAGCATCATTTCGGCAGATAGGATGATTGATCCTGGATTAACCTGATCTTTACCTGCATATTTGGGTGCTGTACCATGTGTGGCTTCAAATATGGCAATGCTATCGCTTAAATTTGCACCTGGTGCGATTCCAATTCCACCTACTTGCGCAGCCAGTGCGTCAGAAATGTAATCACCATTGAGATTGAGTGTGGCGATCACATCGTATTCAGCTGGACGCAGTAAAATTTGTTGGAGAAAAGCGTCGGCAATCACGTCTTTGATAATGATCTCACCGTTATTGTGTCGTAATTTCATCCAAGGCCCACCATCTAACAACTCTGCCCCAAATTCTCTGGCAGCTAATTCGTAACCCCATGTTTTAAAGGCACCCTCGGTAAATTTCATAATGTTACCTTTGTGCACCAGCGTGACAGAACGTCGGTTGTGATCAATTGCATATTGAATAGCTCTTCTGATCAGGCGCTCACTGCCTTCTTTAGAAACAGGCTTAATACCAATTGCAGAGGATTGCGGAAAGCGTATTTTTGAGGTACCCATTTCTGTTGTCAGAAAATTGATTACCTTGCTAACCGCATCTGTTCCTGCTTCCCACTCGATGCCCGCATAGATATCTTCCGAATTTTCACGAAATATCACCATGTCCACTTTCTCTGGCTGTTTAACTGGGCTGGGCACCCCTTGGAAGTAACGCACCGGACGCAAGCAGACATACAAATCTAGCAATTGTCGTAATGCAACATTGATGGAGCGGATGCCGCCACTCACTGGTGTGGTGAGAGGACCTTTGATAGACACCACGAATTCTTTAGCAGCTTGCAAAGTTTCTTCTGGCAGCCAGGTATCTGGTCCGTAAATACGAGTGGATTTTTCACCTGCATAAATCTCCATCCAAGAAATTTTCTTGGAGTCTCCATACGCTTTTTTAACAGCTGCATCAATTACCTTAATCATTACTGGCGTAATATCTATGCCAGTACCATCTCCCTCAATAAAGGGAATAATTGGATTATTGGGTACAGTTAAAGAAAAATCGTTGTTAACTTGAATTTTATCGCCAGTAGTTGGCACTTTAATATGTTGATACATAGTTTCTCCGGGATTAGAAAATTTGCGGGATTTCTAAAAAAATATCTGTACTGCCTGTTTGGTATTAAAAATCAGCTCAAAATATTTATTTGTTACGCACGGTTCGTTTTTTATTAATTTTTACCTTGAATTGATTCTGTTTCAATATTTTTAGAAGATTCTTTGGATTAGTTTTTTTGCTTCTTTTCTTATGTGCTAGGTTAATTGGGTACCTTCTATTGCTGTGTGATCAAGTGGATTATCTGCTGGCTCTTCCAAGGATTTGAAGCTTTCCAGAGAAGGTAGTTGTTCCAGTGATTGTAAATTAAGATCATCAAGAAAATGCTGAGTAGTGGCATATAAATAAGGTCTGCCAGGTGTATCACGTTGGCCGATAGTTTCAATCCAGCCGCGCAGCTCCAGTGTTCTGATGATAGGAGTGGAAACCGCAACACCACGAATTTCCTCAATATCTCCACGTGTAACTGGCTGGCGATAAGCAATCACCGCAAGCGTTTCCATCACAGCGCGTGAATAACGTGGTGGTTTTTGTGGATCGAGCCGATCCAGAAAAACTTGCATCTCTGGTTTGCTTTGAAAGCGCCATCCACCTGCAACTGCAACTAATTCTATTCCACTATCATGCCATTTTTTATCCAGAAATATTAATGCTGCTTGCAATGTTTTGTTGTCAACCTTGCCCTCAAATAGTTTGTTGAGTTCATTGAGAGATAAGGGCCCGGAAGTTGTCAGCAATGCAGTTTCCAGAACGTTGGTTATTTGCTCTTGTGAAAAAAGTAAGTTAGTCGTGGTCAATTCAATCTAATCGGGTAGGGTGGACATAAATTATTCCAAAGTGATCTGTTTGCGTGATATCAACCAACGCGGCACGAGCAAGCTCCAGTAGTGCTATAAAACTAGCGACTAATTTGTGAATATTGGAAACACCTGCAAATAATTCTGTAAAAGGAGTGACGCTATTTCTAGTTTGTAAGTTTTTCAGGATTTCATCCATGCAGGTATGAATAGCAATCGTCTCGCGATAAACGGTGTGGCTGCTATTCAATCTGGAACGCTCAACCAGTGTCAGCCAAGCGTGACATAGATCTTGTTCATTAACGTCAGGAAGCTGTTTTTCAGCAATAAAATTTGTCCAGACATGTGTCAACATAAAATTTTCGCCAGCGACTGGTAAATTGTGTATGTGCACGGTAGCCTGTTTAATTTGTTCGTATTCCAATAAGCGTCTAACCAGTTCTGCACGCGGATCAACCTCTTCTTCCTGGATAATAGTTGGTTGTGGCAATAACATACGCGATTTAATGTTGATTAGCAGCGCTGTCATTAGCAGATATTCAGCAGCTAGCTCAAATTGATCAGCGCGCATTGTTTCAACATAAGCAATATATTGTTGTGTGAGTTCCGCCATTGGAATGTCAAGGATATCCAGGTTGTGTTTACGAATGAGATAGAGCAGCAGGTCAAGCGGCCCCTCAAAAGTTTCCAGAAAAACTTGCAGTGCGTCTGGTGGGATATACAGATCCTGTGGTACTTCGCGTAAGGGAACACCTTGTATGGTTGCGATGGCATCGATGGCGCCGTCTGACATAATGTGGTAGCTATATTTTCAATAATGTTAAGGTTGGTTGAGCTATATGAATTATATTGTTGGATAGCCAATTCCCAATGCTAATCTAATATCTCGCATTGTTTCTTCCGCTAATTGATTGGCTTTTTCATTTCCTGCCATGATGATTTTTTTGACTTGAGCAGGATCATTTTCATACATTTTTGCACGTTCCAAAATCGGTGCTTGCTCTTCTAGGATGGATTGAATGACTGGTTGTTTGCATTCCAGACAACCAATCCCCGCTGTGGTGCAACCCTCCCATACCCATTGTTTAGTATCTGCAGATGAATAAAGTTGATGAAATTGCCAGACTGGGCATTTTTCTGGATTACCAGGATCACTGCGACGAACACGAGCTGGATCGGTAGGCATAGTACGAATTTTTTTGGCAATGCTGTCAGCATCTTCACGCAGACCGATGGTGTTACCATATGATTTAGACATTTTTTGACCATCTAACCCAGGCATTTTTGAAGCTTTGGTAAGTAGGGTTTGCGGTTCGGGCAAGATTACTCTGCTCCTACCTTCCAGATAACCGAATAATCGCTCACGATCATCCATACTAAGATTTTGCTGTGTTTCCAGTAATGATTTTGCCTCACGCAAGGCTTGCTCATCTCCTTGTTCTTGGTAACGATTACGCAGTTCGTTATAGAGTTTACCTTTTTTAGCCCCCATTTTTTTGATAGTTTGGGTGATCTTTTCTGCAAAATCTGGTTCTTTACCAAAGATATGATTAAAGCGGCGTGATACCTCACGTGTGAATTCTAAATGCGGTGCTTGATCTTCTCCCACCGGAACAAGATTGGCCCGATAAACCAGTATATCGGCACTTTGTAGCAGTGGATAACCTAGAAAACCGTAGGTGCTGAGATCTTTTTCTGTCAGTTTTTCTTGTTGATCCTTATAAGTTGGTACTCGTTCCAGCCAGCCTAGCGGCGTAATCATAGATAGTAGCAAGTACAGCTCAGCGTGAGCAGGCACCTTTGATTGAATAAACAGGGTTGCCTGTGCAGGATCCACGCCTGCTGCTAGCCAGTCGATCGCCATGTCCCAGCTGTTTTGTTCGATAATTTGAGGCGAATCGTAGTGAGTGGTCAACGCGTGCCAATCCGCTACAAAAAATAAACACTCGTATTTTTGTTGTAAAGAGAGCCAATTTTTCAATACGCCGTGGTAATGTCCCAGATGCAGATTTCCTGTTGGGCGCATACCTGATAGAACACGGTCAGCAAACATTTTTACAAAACTCCGAATAGCGTGGAATTGGAAGAAAATTATTTATATATAAAGTCCAAACAGCACAACAAGCATCTGTTTGGTCATGGTGATTAATGGCCACAATATGACACTGAGCCCGCCACTGAAAAGCAATATGAGCAAAATTGCAAAGCCATAAGGTTCGATTTGTGCAAATTTCCAGGCAAGTTTATTAGGCAGCAAACTAACAGCGATGCGCCCTCCGTCAAGAGGTGGAATGGGTAAAAGATTCAATACCATCAGGATTACGTTGATTTCAATGCCGGCAATTCCCATTAATATCATGGGCTTGGCGTAAATGCCATCAGGTACACTGATGCCGAATTTGATAACCATTGCCCAGAAAAAAGCCATAAGCAAATTGACGCCTGGCCCGGCAGCGGCTACCCACAACATGTCTTTTTTGGGTTGCCGTAGTTGGTTGAAATCAACTGGCACCGGCTTGGCCCAACCAAATAATAAACCACTACCCATCAGCAATTTGCTTGCCAGAAACAACATTAAAGGCAATAAGATGGTGCCAAAGGGATCAATATGCCTCAGTGGATTTAAACTAATGCGCCCCGCTTTTTCTGCGGTTGGATCGCCGAAATACTTGGCGACATAGCCATGCGCCGCTTCATGTATCGTAATAGCGAAAATAACGGGTAGAGCATAAATGGCGATACCTTGAATGATGTCATTCATGCGTGATTCCCAAAGGCGATAATTTTCCTTTGCCAAGGCGCGCCACTTTGGGAGTAGCTTCCGTCAAATCAATTACCGTCGTCATATTGGTGCCGCATGAACCGGCATCCATTACTAATTCAATTTCATGTTCCAGACGTTGACGTATTTCTTCTCCGTCGTTGAGTGGAAATTCATCTTCCGGCAGCATTAGCGTAGAACTTAATATGGGCTCATTTAATTCAGTCAGCAATGCCTGTGCCACCGGATGTTCAGGGATACGCAAACCAATCGTATGTCGCTTGGGATGCTGCAAGCGTCGTGGAACTTCACGACTTGCGATTAAAATAAAAGTATAGCTACCTGGGGTAGCTGCTTTAAGCAAACGGTATTGCGCATTGTCCACTTTGGCGTATGTGGCTATTTCTGCCAGATCCCGGCATACCAGTGTGAAATTGTGATGCTGATCTACCTTGCGAATAGAACGAATACGATCCAGTGCTTCCTTATTACCAATTTGGCAACCCAATGCGTAGCAGGAATCAGTTGGGTAAGCAACGATACCGCCTTTGCGAATAATATCGGCTGCTTGACGTATTAATCGTAAATGAGGTGTTTGAGGATGTATAGAAAAAAATTGAGCCATAATTGTTTTTAAGATGATTGTTTAATATGAAATACGCAATAATTTCGTGTTCCAGAACAATGCTTAAAGAAGCGAAAATCTGATTATACGGTTGGTTGATTGGAAGAGGGGGTCGTAATTTTTTTATGAAACACTGGGAGATCCCACTGTGACCATATCGGAGTGCATTCGGGAGGAAGTGTTGGTAAACGGCCTAGATCAAAATAGCTCTCTCCTGGGCCGTGGTAATCAGATCCACAGGAAGCATATAGATCCATACGAGCAGCAAGCTGTGCAAATTGTCGGGTTTGCTCTGGGGTATGGCTGGAAGTGACAACTTCTATACCTTTTCCACCCAGTTCACAGAATTCGTTGAGTAATTGCTCTAGTAAATGAGAGCTGAGCTTATAGCGGGCAGGGTGGGCAATGATGGCTTGACCGCCGCTACCACGAATCCAGGCAATTGCTTCGTCCAGGCCAGCCCATATGTGTGAAACATAACCCGGCTTGCCCTTGACCAGAAATTTTTTGAATACGGATTTGACATTTTTTGCGTATCCATGGCTGACTAAGAAACGCGCAAAATGTGTACGGCCAATTAAACCTCGTTCACCAGCTTGTTTGCGTGCGCCTTCAAATCCACCACGAATGCCGCATCGTTCCAAGTGTGCTGCAATTGCTTGCGCACGCTCAAGACGCCCATCTCGAATTTTTTTAAGTCCGTGCGCGAGTGGAGGATGGTGAGGATCAATATCCAGTCCCAAGATATGTAACGTGCGATTGCGCCATGTAACGGAAATCTCGACCCCATTGATTAGCGTAATGTTTTCCTGCTGTGCTTGCTGGTGTGCTTCTTTCAAGCCAGCGGTGTCATCATGATCTGTTAACGCTAATATATCTATCTCACGGCTCCCGGCGTGAATCAATAATTGAGAAGGAGATAAAACTCCGTCGGATATTGTTGAATGGCTATGTAAATCAATATTTAACATCAGAGAACATACGTCACAAAATGAGCTCTTATCATAGCACGCTGTTTCTAGATAGATGATCGTTCTGACCAGATACAACCAGATAATTTAGTTAGAGCATATTTGTGCGAATTCTTCAGTAAAATAGGTGGTTGATAATAACTCTTGCAAATTTCGCACCATATTTTTGTGGCAATGTGGTTTATTTTATTCCGTGTTGGTGATTGCTGAGTGAATAATTATATTGATTTACTTTTCCTGGGAGAAATGGGGGCAGTGTGTGTCACTGATTGAAACAACTCAAAAATTACGCTGGCAGTTCGAGCAGCTCGTCAACCGTCCTGATTGGGCGTTGTTAGTACGCTACGAATTGTTGCCCCAGCATCGGGAGTGGAGTTATCGCATTGGCAGATGGTTACGTGTTGTAGGATTAAGTCGTTCTTATTATTTTCGACAGCGATGGTCAGCCAGTTTAAAACACACAAACAATGTTGCTACTGCTACTGCTACTGCTACTGCTACGTTATTAATATGGGCAGAAGGAGTAGAGTTGCAGCAAATTCGTGAATATTGTCATGGCTTTAAACAGCACCTGGCACAGCATAAGAATTTCATACCTGTTTTGGTAACGGATGTCGCTGATTTTACTTTTTATTCTCATTTAGGATGGCTAGTGGAATATTTGCCTGAAATGAGCAATGGAATAAATAAAGAAGATTTGTCAGCATCTTATCGAGAGAAAAAACGCCAATATCTGGCTTGGCGCTACCGAGATGCGCTGGTTGTACCTGTGGCCGCAGGAATAGCGAGTCCGCAAGAGTGGCAGATGATCTTACAGGTGGGTTTCAAATAATTAATGTTTGGTAAGAATCGTTATTTATTGCTAACTGTTGATACGGAAGCCTTACCCAAACGCGCTGCAAAAGAGCATGTTAAGCGTTTGATGTGGGGAGAGCATGCAGAGGGTACAGCTGGTATTCGTGAGATGGCAGCAATTGGTGATGAGTTTGGCGCCAAGCACATTTACTTTGTCGATTTGTGCGGTGCCTACACTCACCTAGATGAAGTCAGTGAAGTGATCCGCTGGCTGGATGAGGCCGGGCAAGATGTGCAACTGCATACGCATCCGGAATATCTACCTAAATGTTTCTGGGAAGAGCATGGCTATGCCATTAGACCACGATTAATGAATTTATATGTGGATGGTGATCGTGCCACATTTGTGATTCAGCATTTTTCTGATTTGCTTTCCGCAATAACACATAAACCTGTACTGGCTCATCGCGCCGGCTCCTTCCGTTGGAATGCTCATACAATTCACGCGCTTCACGCTGCAAATATACCACTTTCGTTTAATAACTCCATGCGGGCATTACATTTAGGGCAATGTGTTTACAGTGTTAAAACGAACCAACCATTTACTTGGTCGAACGGTATTATTGAAGTGCCTATGACAGAAAAATCGATCTTTCCTATGTTAGGCAAAGATCAATGGTGGTCGCGTTTAACTTACCCTGAATCTGACTATTTCCATTTTAGCCCTTGGTGGGGGCCGCTACTGTTTAATACGGTAAGTGATAGCCCAGACTTTGCTGTATTACTGTTGCATTCCTGGTCTTTGCTGTATTGGGATGAGAATGGGCATGGTGAGTACAGAGATGATGCGCGCGTTGAAGGTTATCGCCAGTTTATACGGCGACTAAGTAAAGATTATGACATTATTACCACCGCAGATTTTCTGGATTTACATGCTCGAGGGATGATTACCACTCCTGATCAGGTAGATTTGGCTTTAGCAGAATGGCAACCGCCGCCTAAAAAGAAGAAAAAACCAAAGCACAAAGCGAAAAATGAGCGCTGATCTATTACAGTCTTGGGTAGTAGAACCGTGGTTGACATTGAGTCGCCAGGTGACTTGTCGTGTCCTTGCTCAGCAATTGCGTACAACAGCAGCTGTGCAGCCAGCTTATGTGCCACGGTCACGTAGCTTATTGTATGTTGCTGCGAGTACTCGCCCTTACCACATTAGTGGCTATACCACGCGTACGCATGAAGTGATACAAGCTTTGTGTGAAGCTGAGATTCAAGTGTATGCGCATACGCGTCCTGGTTATCCGTGGGATCGCAAAGATCGGTTATGTGATACCACAGAGACTGAAACAGCAGTAAATCATGTCCGTTATTATCATGCGAAGTATCCTGCAAATAACCGTCCAGTATTACTATATGCTTTGCAGGGAGCAAAAACGGTAGCTGAGTCAGCTCAACGACATCGGGTCGCTGCAATTCATGCTGCTTCCAATCATGTGAACGCATTGCCAGCGTTGCTGGCTGCTCGACGGTTAGGAATTCCTTTTCATTATGAATTGCGTGGTTTATGGGAGTTGACTCGTATATCGCGCCAACCTGATTTCAAGGATTCACAAGCTTATCAGCAAGGATTGGCGTTGGAGGCGTTGGTTGCTCGCCATGCAGATCAATTGTTTGTGATTTCAGAACAGCTAGGATGTTATGCCCAAAATAACTGGAGTATTTCACCAGAGCGTATCAAATTGTTACCCAATTGCGTGAATCCGGAAACTTTTCCAGTAGCTGATTCCGCTCTGGTAGAACCAGATGTAATCGGCTATGCAGGTTCGCTAATCGTATATGAGGGGCTAGATACACTACTGGAAGCAGTGGCTATTTTGGCAGACCAAGGTAAAGTGGTGCAGGTACGCATTGCAGGTGATGGGGAGGCGCGTCCCGAATTAGAAGCGTTGGCGCGACGTTTGAGATTGGGGCAGCAGGTGCAATTTCTGGGTCGTATTCTACCCAATCAAGTACAAGCGATGATTGCGCGCTGCGCTTTGGTTTGCATTCCGCGTAAACCTTATACCGTATGTGAAATCGTACCTCCAATTAAGTTAGTGGAAGCGCTGGCCATGGGTAAGCCAGTGATTGTGCCAGATTTGCCTGTATTTCGGGATGAAATGGGTAATCAACCAGCAGGTTGGTTTTTTCAGGCTGGGAATGTGAAGGATTTAGCGCGAGTGGCTGCTGAAGCATTGAGTCATCCAGATCATTTGGGATCACTGGGATTACGGGCACGCAATTATGTTGTGTCGCAACGTAATTGGCAGAAATTTGTTGCTCCAATCGCTGAATTACTATCGTAGATATGCTGATCAGGAAAAATAATGGGTTGTTTTGAGGAAAAAGCATGATTGGGCGTGTCATTCGCACAATAGGCTCACTTTATTACAAACATCCAGTTTCATCGGAAGATACTGAGCCAGAAGGGTCATTTGCCAAGCTCAAGATTGCGTTAGTAGCGGATCATTTCACGACAGATTGTTTGTCTATGGAGTGTCGAGTGATGAATCTGACACCATCCAATTATCTGGAGATACTTAATTCCTGGCAGCCAGATCTGGTATTTGTAGAATCCGCTTTTCATGGTGTGCGAGGGAGTTGGCGGTATGAACTGGCCAAACAACCCCGTTGGCTACGTTTGAAGCAGCCACGTACCATTTTCAAACTAGTGAAACATGCTCGCTCCCGAGGTATTCCCACCGTATTTTGGAACAAGGATGATGGTGCTTTTTTTGATGCTTTTATCCATCTGGCAGCAGCGTTTGATTTTGTTTTTACAACGGATGAGTCATGTTTGGAGCGTTATCGTCATGCATTACCAGCAAATGTACCTGCTAATGTATTGATGATGCCTTATCAACCGCGTTTCCATAGTTTTGAAGGATTTCATTTTCGTAGCCATTCAGTCTGCTTTCTAGGGAGTTATTATCGACGTATTTTGAATGAGCGTCGGCGTTTTCTGGATATGGTATTCCATGTAACCGAGCAATCTGGAATGAAATTACATATTTTTGATCGCAATCATGACCGTTTATCAAACTTCATGGAATTTCGTTTTCCTAAACATAAACATTTGGAATTGCATCCTCGAGTGGCGCATCGCGAAACTGCTCACGTTTATAAAAATCATGTGGTGTCATTGAATGTTAATTCAGTGACCGGCTCCGACACCATGGTGTCGCGTCGTCTGCTGGAGATATTGGCGTGTGGTGGTATTGCCGTGACCAACCCCAGTCGTGCAATTGAGCGTCATTTTCGAGATTTTTGTCACGTGATCAATACGCCGGAGCAAGCAAGCGAGCTGTTTGTGAGATTACGCAATGGCCCGTCGACAGATGATATGGCGCGAGCCGAAGCCGGAGCGCGCTATGTGCGTGCACATCATACTTGGGCGCATCGCTTGAGTGAATTGAGCAATATTGTGAAATTCTAGGTATCGCGATGTTGCTCATTTTTTCCTATGCTGTTCAAGCTGTTTTTTTGCTTGTGGTGGTGTGCTTTATTTTGTATGCACTGCTAGAGTTACGTGTTCTTGGGATTTCCCGTCAGGTGGAAAGGCATAAGCTAACAGAGTTAGCGACCCATTTGCCAACTTTAGCAAATTGGCCTCGTGTCTCTGTACTGCTACCCATCTATAACGAATCAGCAGTAGTGGTACGCCTGATTGATGCGGTTTGTCGGTTAGATTATCCAACTTCTGCGCTTGAAATTTTAGTGCTGGATGATTCAACGGATCATACTTCGGCGCTTGCTCAGGAACGAGTAGCTTATTATGCACAACGAAAAATCCCGGTGCATTACGTTAAACGTTCGACCAACAAAGACTATAAAGCAGGTAATTTGCTCAATGGTATTCGCCAATCATCAGGACAGTTTTATGTCATTTTTGATGCAGATTTTGTGCCACCAGAAGATTTTTTGCTCAAAACCATTCCCTATTTTCAGGATCCGCAATTGGGTTTCTTGCAAACCGGCATCGGCTATGAAAATCGTGACGCATCTTTTCTGACACGCTTTCAGGCAAAAGAAATGGGACATCAGCAGTATGTCACGGTTGGCTTAAGTGCAGATGGAGATATGGCCTCTTTGTCAGGCAGTTCTTGTGTGTGGCGTAAAGCATGTGTTGAATCGTTGGGCGGGTGGAATGCTTCCACTATCACTGAAGATGTCGATTTGGGATATCGCGCCCAGTTTGGCAATTGGAAATACGCTTATATACGCGATGTGGTATCCATGTCAGTCTTGCCGGAAACAACCAGTGCATTTCGTGTACAACGAGAACGTTGGGGCAGAGGGTTAATTCATAGCGCATTTAAGCATGCACGCCTCATGTTCCAACAGCAAATGTCGCTCATGAAGCGCTTGCATGCAATTGCTATGATGTTTTCATCATTGCTGCTAGCCTCTATTTATGTGCTGTTGCTGTTGTGTTTACCACTTAATTATTTAATTGATTTGCATAATTCTGAAATTCAGTGGGTAGCGTGGCTATTTTTTGGTTTTGTCGCATTATGGGGCTTGAATAATATTTTTGCCGCTCGCAAAGGGATGCGTGCTGAAGAACAACAAAGTATTTTGCGCACGCTATGGGAAACTTATCTGTACGTTGCTTTGTTTTTGCCCATGGCTTGGTATTACTTTGTTGGTGGCGTGCGTGCATTGCTGGGTATTCATGGTGATTTCCATCGCACGCCCAAAGGTGAGCACAAGGAAAAAGTGCGGAGGCCGCCAATTCACAGGATTTTATGGTGGGGAGAGGGTTTTTCGTTTAGCTATGCGGCGGTAACACTATGGGCTGCGGTGCAGCAGGGCAATTATTTTCTGATTCCAATTGGTGTGACAGCGTGTGTGGGGTTTGGCATGATGCTGGTTGGTTTTTGGCGTGAAGAACACGCAATTAAATAGTCACTGGAACATGTGATGGTTGAAGCAAGTTTCATAGCTGTCCTTGTAGTTGCTGGAATAGGATTGGCATTATCCATATTGATTGAGCGCTTAATGGTGCCGCGATCTACGTTGGCAAGACCTTGGGCGGCCTGGGTGTTGCATGGTGGCTTATGGCTGGTATTTTATGCCTTGATGACGTTAATTCTAGGACGCCCGTGGTTCTCAGCTGCGATTGTATTAGCGCTTATTTTGATGGTGGTATTGGTCAATAATGCTAAATTTAACTCATTGCGCGAACCCTTTGTTTTTCAGGATTATGAATATTTTACGGATACTATGCGCTATCCACGCCTCTATATTCCTTTCCTGGGTTGGTGGAAATTTCTTGGGGCCGCCGCTGGTTTTGTTCTAGCGATATCTATTGGTTTATGGGGAGAATCTGTTCCTGATCAACGCTTTATACTATCTGGCCAAGCCGGAGGTATTTTACTGCTGCTGATGCTGAGTATATCGTTGTTATTATTGGGAGATTACCAACGGTTGGCTGTTACTTTTGACCCGCAGCAAGATGTAGTTAAGTTAGGGTTATTAGCTAGCTTCTGGCGTTATGCGCAAGCAGAAAGAAAATTTCCCAAGACACCAGCTACATTTGAATATACTACTTTGCCTGAACGGCAGCCGAATGAATTACCGCATTTAGTTGCTGTGCAAAGTGAATCTTTTTTTGATCCACGTTCACTCTATGCCGGTATTCAGCCAGACATATTAGCGCAGTTTGATCGCCTGGGAGCAGATGCCTTATTGCGTGGCAAACTTAAAGTACCGGCTTGGGGTGCTAATACAGTACGTACTGAATTTGCTTTTCTCTCCGGTATTAATGAGCAAACCTTAGGTGTGCATCGTTTTAACCCTTACCGAGCATTAGCCGCGGGCTGGGAAATTGCTTCTATTGCTTCTTTCTTGAAAAGAATGGGTTATTACACTATTTGTATCCATCCTTATCCAGCCAGTTTTTATCGAAGAGCTCGTGTATATCCCCGTTTAGGATTTGATGAATTCCTGGATATTCGCTTATTTACCGATACCATGCGTTTCGGCCCATATACTGGTGATGCAGCAGTTGCCGAGCAAGCTAGTGCTTTATTGGCAACCGCAAAAAAGCCGTTGTTCATCTTTATTATTACCATGGAAAATCATGGCCCACTACATCTGGAACAAGTATCACCAGCGGATATTGGGCAGCTATATTTAACACCGCCTCCTGCAGGGTGTGATGATTTGACTATTTATTTACGCCATTTGCGAAATGCTGAT